>NZ_JAOWES010000080.1:0-118827 GCF_030334095.1 Citrobacter sp. Cf118
GGTTAACGCCAGGGCTCACCATGTAAAAACATGTACTTATTTGAGGATGAAAGGAATGCTAAAAGTTATTCAATCTCCAGCCAAATATCTCCAGGGTCCTGACGCTTCCACCTTGTTTGGTCAATACGCTAAAAATCTGGCGGACAGCTTTTTTGTGATTGCGGATGACTTCGTGATGAAGCTGGCGGGAGAGAAAGTACTCAACGGCCTGCACAGCCACGACATTAGCTGCCATGCGGAACGCTTTAACGGTGAATGTAGCCATGTTGAAATTAATCGACTGATTGCCATTCTGAAACAGCACGGTTGTCGCGGCGTGGTTGGGATTGGCGGCGGGAAAACGCTGGATACTGCCAAAGCGATTGGTTACTACCAGAAGCTGCCGGTGGTGGTGATCCCGACTATCGCGTCTACCGATGCGCCAACCAGCGCGCTGTCCGTTATCTATACCGAAGCCGGTGAGTTTGAAGAGTATCTGATCTACCCGAAAAACCCGGATATGGTGGTGATGGACACTGCGATCATTGCCAAAGCGCCGGTACGTCTGCTGGTGGCCGGGATGGGCGATGCGCTCTCGACCTGGTTTGAAGCGAAAGCCTGTTATGACGCCAGAGCGACCAGCATGGCGGGCGGACAGTCCACCGTGGCGGCGCTGAGCCTGGCGCGCTTGTGCTATGATACCCTGCTGGCGGAAGGCGAGAAGGCACGCTTTGCTGCGCAGGCTGGCGTGGTGACCGATGCGCTGGAGCGTATTGTCGAAGCTAACACTTACCTCAGCGGCATCGGCTTTGAAAGCAGCGGTCTTGCAGGGGCGCATGCGATCCACAACGGCTTTACGATTCTGGAAGAGTGCCACCATTTGTACCACGGTGAAAAAGTCGCCTTTGGTACGCTGGCGCAACTGGTGCTGCAAAACAGCCCGATGGAAGAGATCGAAACCGTGCTGAATTTCTGTCAGAAAGTCGGCCTGCCGGTAACGTTAGCGGAAATGGGCGTGAAAGAAGACGTTGACGGCAAGATCATGGCCGTGGCGAAAGCGACCTGCGCAGAAGGTGAAACCATCCACAATATGCCGTTCCCGGTAACGCCTGAAAGCGTACATGCCGCTATCTTGACGGCAGATCTGCTGGGACAGCAGTGGCTGGCGCGTTAATCAGTCGTCGGTAGGTTTTTATCCGGCATCTTCTCCCCCTCTGACAGTTTCTGCCGGAGGGGTTGTCTATGGTTAAACAGCGGAAAGGGATATGACGGCGCACACGCATAGCATCGGGAAGGAAGTCTCTTCAGTCATTGCCCAGTCATGGCATCGTTGCAGCAAGTTTATGCAGCGGGAAACCTGGCAGGCGCCGCATCAGGCGCAGGGACTGACCTTTGAGTCGATTTGTCGTCGCAAGACGGCGTTGCTGACGATTGCTCAGGCTGCGCTGGAAGATGCCTGGGAGTTTATGGACGGCCGCCCGTGCGCGCTGCTGATTCTGGATGAATCAGCCTGTATTCTCAGCCGTTGCGGCGATCCGCAGACGGTAGAACAGCTGGCGGAGCTTGGGTTTCGTGACGGCAGCTACTGTGCAGAAAGCATCATTGGCAGTTGTGCCCTGTCGCTGGCGACGATGCCGGGCCAGCCGACAAAAACCTCTGGCGAGCAGCATTTTAAACAGGCGCTGCATCCGTGGTCGTTCTGCTCGACGCCGGTCTTCGATAACCATGGTCGACTGTTCGGCTCCATCTCGCTATGTTGTCTGGTGGAGCATGAGTGCGTTTCTGATTTATCCCTGACGCTGGCGATTGCCAGAGAAGTCGGCAACTCTTTGCTGACCGACAGCCTGCTGGCTGAATCCAACCGCCATCTGAACCAGATGTACGGGCTGCTGGAGAGTATGGATGATGGTGTGATGGCCTGGAACGAACAGGGCGTATTGCAGTTCATCAATGCGCGAGCGGCGCTGCTTTTGCATCTCGATGCGCAGGCCAGTCAGGGGAAAAACATTCACGATCTGCTCAATCTCCCCATGCTGCTGCGCCGGGCGATCAAACATGCCCGCGGTCTGAATCACGTCGAAGTTACCTTTGAAAGCCAGCATCAGTTTGTTGATGCCGTCATTACCCTGAAGCCGATTGTTGAGGAGCAGGGCAACAGCTTTATTCTGCTGCTGCATCCAGTGGAACAAATGCGCCAACTGATGACCAGCCAGCTCGGCAAGGTGAGCCACACCTTTGAGCAGATGTCGACTGACGATCCGGAAACCCGCCGCTTGATCCATTTTGGACGCCAGGCAGCGAGGGGGAGTTTCCCGATCCTGCTGTGTGGGGAAGAGGGTGTTGGTAAAGAACTGCTGAGTCAGGCCATTCACAATGAAAGCGAGCGCGCCAGCGGGCCGTATATCGCCGTGAACTGTCAGTTGTATGCCAACAGCGTACTGGGGCAGGATTTTATGGGCAGTGCGCCCACCGACGATGAAAATGGCCGGTTGAGCCGTCTTGAACTGGCGAACGGCGGCACGCTGTTTCTGGAAAAAATTGAATATCTGGCACCGGAGCTGCAATCCGCGCTGTTACAGGTGATCAAACAGGGGGTGTTAACCCGCCTGGATGCCCGTCGGCTGATTCCGGTGGATGTCAAAGTGATCGCCACCACCACGGTTGATCTCGCCAATCTGGTGGAGCAAAACCGCTTTAGCCGTCAGCTGTATTATGCGCTGCACTCTTTTGAGATAGTGATCCCACCGCTGCGGGCGCGGCGCAGTAGTATTCCCTCGCTGATTTATACGCGGCTGAATAGCCTGAAAAAACGCTTTTCATACAGTTTGAAGATCGACGACGACGCGCTGGCGCAACTGGTGGCCTATTCGTGGCCGGGCAATGACTTTGAGCTGAACAGCATTATCGAAAACATCGCCATCAGCAGTGATAACGGCCATATTCGGCTGAGCAATCTACCGGATTATTTGTTTGCCGAACGTCCAGGTCTGGAGACGGCGTCTTCACTGCTGCCTGCTAGTCTGACGTTTACCGCTATCGAAAAAGAGGCGATTATCCATGCTGCCCGCGTCACCAGCGGGCGCGTGCAGGAGATGTCGCAACTGTTGAATATCGGTCGCACTACCTTGTGGCGCAAGATGAAGCAGTACGACATTGATGCCAGCCAGTTTAAGCGCAAGCATCTGGACTAGTTTCTTCAATTCTCGCCATCGAGAACAGCGCGTCTGACAGTCGGTTGATATAACGCCTGGGTTCATCGCGTAACGTTAGCGATCTGCTCATCGCGATGAGGACCCGCTCCAGTCGGCGCGTCAGGGTTCGCGCAACGTGTAGCTGTGCCGATGCGAGATTTTTCCCCGGAATAACAAACTCTTTGAGCGGGCCGCTTTGCGCCATATTACGGTCAATAAGCTGCTCCAGCGCCTGAGTATCCTCTTCACCAATACGCTGTTGTAAGCGAGCGAGTCCTTTCTCATCGCTGGCGAGTTCCGCACCCAGAACAAACAGCATTTTCTGTATGGCGTGCAGATCCTGGCGTAGCCCGGCCTGACGCGTGCTGGCATAGCAGACGCCAAGTTGGGAAATCAGTTCATCCACCGTGCCATAGGCCTCAACGCGGATGTCGTCTTTGTCGATACGGCTGCCGCCAAACAGTGCGGTCGTGCCTTTATCGCCGGTTCGGGTGTAGATGCGGTACATTTATTTTATCTCGCTGAAGGGAAGCACTTTGACCAGTTGACCAGCATTAGCACCGAGGACGCGGAGCCGGGCTGCACCGGCGCGGATATGACCACGGATCAGCGCCCGATCCTCGGGCAACTGGGCGTGGGTTAACGCAATATCACCCGTGGCGTTAAGACCCAGACCGACACGTAGCGTTGAGCTTTTGGCCGCAAGTTTGCTCAATGCCAGCGCGCAGTCATGCTCGTCGCAACAGATTGCCCGGCAAGGGACGCCTTGCTCTTCCAGCCCCCAGCACAGCTCATCAAGCACGCGGGTATCCTGCCAGCGCGAGTGATAAAACAGATGTACGCCCGGTGATGAAAGTGACATTGCGCCCCCTGTACTATCAGAATGCCTGACGGAAGATCTCGGCAATTTCTTTCTCGTTCCCTTTGCGCGGGTTAGAGAAGGCGTTGCCGTCCTTCAGCGCCATTTCCGCCATGTACGGGAAATCGGCTTCTTTAACGCCCAGATCGCGCAGATGCTGCGGAATGCCGATGTCAGCGGAGAGACGGGCAATGGCGTGGATGGCCAGTTCGGCGGCATCCATGGTGGAAAGTCCGTCAGTATTTTCGCCCATAAACTCTGCAATGTCGGCAAATTTTTCCGGGTTAGCGATCAGGTTATAGCGCGCCACGTGCGGCAGCAGTACGGCATTCGCCACGCCGTGCGGCATGTCGTACAGACCGCCAAGCTGATGCGCCATCGCGTGAACGTAGCCGAGGTTGGCGTTGTTGAAAGCCATACCCGCCAGCAGAGAGGCGTAGGCCATGTTCTCGCGAGCTTTCAGGTTGCTGCCCAGCGCTACGGCCTGACGCAAGTTGCGTGCGATCAGGCGAATAGCCTGAATAGCGGCAGCGTCGGTGACCGGGTTGGCATCTTTGGAAATATAGGCTTCCACGGCGTGGGTCAGGGCGTCCATACCGGTCGCGGCGGTCAGCGGGGCGGGTTTGCCGAGCATCAGCAGCGGATCGTTAATGGAGACCGACGGCAGGTTGCGCCAACTGACAATCACAAACTTCACTTTAGTCTTGGTATTGGTCAGCACGCAGTGGCGGGTGACTTCGCTGGCGGTACCGGCAGTGGTATTCACCGCAACGATCGGCGGCAGCGGGTTGGTCAGGGTTTCAATCCCGGCATAGCTGTAGAGATCGCCTTCGTGAGTTGCCGCGATACCGATGCCTTTACCGCAGTCATGCGGGCTACCGCCACCGACGGTAACGATGATATCGCAATGCTCTTTGCGAAAGACTTCGAGACCGTCACGCACGTTGGTGTCTTTGGGGTTAGGTTCAACGCCATCAAAAACCACCACGTCAATGCCCGCTTCACGTAAATGGGCGAGGGTTTTATCTACCGCGCCGTCTTTAATGGCCCGCAGACCTTTATCAGTAACCAGCAGCGCTTTTTTACCGCCTAACAGTTTGCAGCGTTCGCCGACAACGGAAATAGCATTGGGGCCAAAGAAGTTCACATTTGGCACCAGGTAATCAAACATACGATAGCTCATAATATACCTTCTTAGATTTAAATTATAATTCAGAGAAACAATTCAGTGCGGTTTCTGCTAATAATCTGTCTTGTTCCACGGTGCCGCCACTAACGCCAACGGCACCAATTAATTTACCGTTTAATATGACAGGTAAACCGCCGCCGAAAATAACAATGCGCTGTTGGTTGGTAAGCTGCAAACCATATAGCGAAGCACCAGGTTGTACCGCATCGGTAATTTCATGGGTACCCTGGCGCAGGCAGCAGGCGGTATACGCTTTATTAAGAGAGATATCACAGCTGGTGACAAACGCATCGTCCATGCGTTGCATTAGCAGCGTATTCCCACCGCGATCCACCACGGAAAAGACCACCGGAACGCTGATCTCAAGCGCTTTAGCCTCAACGGCCTGCGCCATTTTTTTTGCAGACGCCAGCGTAATGGTGGCAATTTGTTGGCTCTTATTCACAGTTTCTCCTGAAAATGTTGTAGGGCTGAGGTCACGAAACATATCGCGCAACAGCTATTTTTATCATTGGCTTTACCTTATTTTCTCGCCGCACGTTATTAAGTCAATAGGGCGAAAATTTCAAAGATATTAAATTCACCTTCCCGGTTTTGCGTTTATTGATAATGATCATTTAACCTCGTCACAATTCACGATGGATATTCCTGAATTGCGTTTCAATATGAAACGATGCGTTTTTATTAGGTACCAAATTGGAACGAAATTAATTTTATTTTTTTATTGTTCTGCTCATTTAGAGTTCGACCATTGCTGATGAAAGGCGAATGACGGGTGTTGTGTCCCCGGCAATGCGGCCCGGCGTCCCTATTTTTTATCTTTTGAGTCAATAAATCATGAGAAGATCAAAACGATTCGAAGTACTTGCGAAGCGGCCTGTAAATCAGGATGGGCTGATTGGCGAATGGCCTGAAGAGGGGCTGATCGCCATGGAAAGCCCCTACGATCCAGCGTCGTCGGTGAAGGTGGAAAATGGTCGTATTGTTGAGCTGGACGGTAAGAGCCGCGCCGAGTTCGACATGATCGACCGTTTCATTGCCGACTACGCCATTAACGTGGCTGAGGCCGAGCACGCCATGCAGCTCGACGCGCTGGAGATCGCCAGAATGCTGGTGGATATCCACGTCAGTCGGGAAGATATTATTGCCATTACCACTGCCATCACCCCGGCGAAAGCGGTGGAAGTGATGGCGCAAATGAACGTGGTGGAGATGATGATGGCGCTGCAAAAAATGCGTGCCAGACGCACGCCCTCCAACCAGTGCCACGTGACCAACCTGAAAGATAACCCGGTACAGATTGCCGCCGACGCTGCTGAAGCGGGGATCCGTGGCTTTTCCGAGCAGGAAACGACGGTTGGCATCGCCCGCTACGCGCCGTTTAACGCCCTGGCGCTGCTGGTGGGTTCCCAGTGCGGTCGTCCTGGTGTGCTGACGCAATGTTCTGTTGAAGAGGCCACGGAGCTGGAGCTGGGCATGCGTGGGCTAACCAGTTATGCCGAAACGGTGTCGGTGTATGGTACAGAATCGGTGTTTACCGACGGTGATGACACGCCGTGGTCCAAAGCGTTTCTCGCCTCGGCTTATGCATCGCGTGGCTTGAAGATGCGCTACACCTCCGGCACTGGCTCGGAAGCGCTGATGGGCTATTCCGAAAGTAAATCGATGCTATATCTGGAGTCGCGCTGCATTTTTATCACTAAAGGCGCGGGCGTACAGGGGCTGCAAAACGGTGCGGTCAGCTGCATCGGCATGACCGGCGCTGTGCCTTCGGGGATCCGCGCGGTGCTGGCGGAAAACCTGATTGCCTCAATGCTCGACCTTGAAGTGGCCTCCGCCAATGACCAGACCTTTTCTCATTCCGATATTCGCCGTACTGCCCGCACCCTGATGCAGATGCTGCCGGGTACCGACTTTATCTTCTCCGGTTACAGCGCGGTACCCAACTACGACAACATGTTTGCCGGGTCGAACTTCGACGCTGAAGACTTCGATGATTACAACATCCTGCAACGCGATCTGATGGTTGACGGCGGTCTGCGTCCGGTGACTGAAGAAGAAACCATCGCTATACGCAATAAGGCTGCACGCGCCATTCAGGCGGTGTTCCGCGAACTGGGCCTGCCGCTGATTAGCGATGAAGAAGTGGAAGCCGCTACTTATGCTCACGGCAGCAAAGATATGCCTGCGCGCAATGTAGTGGAGGATCTGGCGGCCGTGGAAGAGATGATGAAGCGTAATATCACCGGGCTGGATATCGTCGGCGCGTTGAGTTGCAGCGGTTTTGAAGATATCGCCAGCAATATCCTCAATATGCTGAGACAGCGTGTTACTGGTGATTACCTGCAAACGTCGGCCATTCTGGATCGCCAGTTCGACGTCGTCAGCGCCGTCAACGACATCAATGATTATCAGGGACCTGGTACCGGCTATCGCATCAGTGCCGAACGCTGGGCGGAAATTAAAAATATTGCGGGCGTGGTTCAGCCCGGCTCGATCGAATAAGGCGGAACACTGTGGAATGCACAACTGAACGTAAGCCGGTTTTCACCTTACAAGTGAGCGAAGGCGAGGCGGCTAACGCGGATGAACGCGTGGATGAAGTGGTGATTGGCGTCGGCCCGGCCTTTGGCAAGCACCAGCATAAAACCCTGATTGATATGCCTCACAACGCGATTCTGAAAGAGCTGGTTGCTGGCATCGAAGAAGAGGGATTACATGCGCGGGTAGTGAGGATCCTGCGCACCTCGGATGTTTCTTTTATGGCATGGGATGCGGCAAACCTCAGCGGCTCAGGCATCGGGATTGGCATCCAGTCGAAAGGAACCACGGTGATTCATCAGCGCGATCTGCTGCCGTTAAGCAACCTCGAGCTGTTCTCTCAGGCTCCGCTGCTGACGCTGGAAACCTATCGTCAGATTGGTAAAAACGCCGCGCGATATGCACGCAAAGAGTCGCCTTCGCCGGTGCCAGTGGTCAATGACCAGATGGTGCGCCCTAAATTTATGGCCAAGGCCGCGCTGTTTCATATCAAAGAAACCAAACACGTGGTGCAGGATGCTGCGCCTGTCACGTTGCATATTGCACTGGTAAGGGAATGACCATGAACGACAACATCATGACTGCGCAGGATTACCCATTAGCGACCCGCTGCCCGGAGAAAATCCAGACGCCTACCGGCAAGCCGCTAACCGACATTACTCTTGAGAATGTGCTGGCGGGCCGCGTAGGACCGCAGGATGTGCGTATTTCTCAGCAAACGCTGGAGTACCAGGCGCAGATTGCCGAGCAGATGCAGCGTCATGCCGTGGCGCGCAATTTTCGTCGTGCGGCAGAACTGATTGCGATTCCGGATGCCCGCATTCTGGAGATCTACAACGCGCTGCGGCCGTTTCGTTCTTCGTTCGCCGAGTTGCAGGCCATTGCCGATGAACTGGAACACACATGGCATGCCACGGTGAACGCCGGGTTTGTCCGCGAATCGGCAGAGATATACCAGCAGAGAAATAAGCTGCGTAAAGGCAGCCAGTGACGGAGGCAGCATGCCGTTAATTGCAGGGATCGATATCGGCAACGCCACCACCGAGGTGGCGTTGGCGCAGGATGGCCGGTTTATCGGCAGCGGGATTGTCGCCACGACCGGTATGAAAGGCACGCGGGATAATATCGCCGGGGTAGTCGCGTCCCTGCAGCAGGCGCTGAATAACACGCCGTGGTCGCTGCAGGACGTAGCAAAAATTTGCATCAACGAGGCCGCACCGGTGATTGGCGATGTGGCGATGGAAACCATCACTGAAACCATCATTACCGAATCGACGATGATTGGTCATAACCCGCAAACGCCCGGTGGCGTTGGCGTGGGCATGGGAACCACCATCGCCGTGGAGAAGTTGGCGGCGTTGAGCGAGGATCGATTTGCCCAGGGCTGGATCCCGTTGGTAGGTGAGGAGATGGATTTCCTTGAGGCGGTTTGGTTTATCAATGAAGCGCTGGATCGCGGCGTCAATGTGGTGGCGGCCATCCTGAAAAAAGATGATGGCGTGCTGGTGAATAATCGCCTGCATCGGCCAATGCCGGTGGTTGATGAAGTCACTCTGCTGGAGAAGGTGCCGGAAGGTGTTCTGGCGGCGGTGGAAGTGGCGGCCCCAGGACAGGTGGTGCGGGTGCTGTCGAACCCTTACGGCATTGCGACCTTCTTTGCCCTGACGCCCGAGGAAACGCAAACTATCGTCCCCATCGCCAGAGCGCTGATTGGCAACCGTTCCGCCGTGGTGCTGAAAACCCCGCAGGGCGATGTGCAATCAAGAGTGATCCCGGCGGGTAAGATCTTTATCCGTGGTGAAAAGCGTGGCGGTGAAGCCGACGTAGCGCAAGGCGCGCAGGCCATTATGCAGGCGATGAGCGCCTGCGCGCCCGTGCGCGATATTGCTGGGGAAGCTGGTACGCACGCAGGCGGCATGCTGGAGCGGGTGCGAAAGGTGATGGCCTCGCTGACCGGTCATGACATGAACACGGTGCATATTCAGGATCTGTTGGCGGTCGATACATTTATTCCGCGTAAGGTGCAGGGCGGCATCGCCGGAGAGTGTTCAATGGAGAACGCCGTGGGCATTGCGGCGATGGTGAAAGCCGATCGCTTACAGATGCAGGCCATCGCCAGTGAGCTGAGCGCCCGGTTAAACACTCTGGTTGAGGTTGGTGGCGTGGAGGCCAACATGGCTGTAGCGGGGGCGTTAACAACGCCTGGATGCGCTGCGCCGCTGGCAATCCTCGATTTAGGCGCAGGATCTACCGATGCAGCCGTCATCAATAGCGATGGCGTAGTGAAAGCGGTACATCTGGCCGGGGCGGGGAATATGGTCAGCCTGTTGATTCAAACAGAGCTGGGCTTAAGCGATGCATTTCTGGCGGAGGAAATTAAAAAATACCCGCTGGCAAAAGTGGAGAGCCTGTTCAGCATTCGCCATGAGAACGGCGCGGTAGAGTTTTTCCGCGAACCGCTCAGCCCGTCGGTGTTTGCCAAAGTTGTGTATTTGAAAGAGGGCGAGCTGATCCCGGTAGATAACCAGACCTCGCTGGAAAAAATACGTCTGGTGCGCCGACAGGCCAAAGAGAAGGTTTTTGTGACCAACTGCCTGCGCGCGTTACGCCAGGTGTCACCCGGTGGATCTATTCGCGATATGACTTTTGTGGTGCTGGTAGGCGGTTCTTCTCTGGATTTCGAAATCCCGCAGATGATCACCGATGCGCTGGCGCATTACGGCGTTGTCGCCGGGCAGGGCAATATTCGAGGTACCGAAGGGCCGCGTAATGCGGTGGCAACCGGACTGGTTTTAGCCGGAGATGCAAAAAATAGCGCAGAAAACAGTCGCGCAAGCGTTTAGCTGCGGGGTAAGTCAAATAAAGGCGATGTTCTCTTTGATATCCCGGCGGAGTTGGGTACATAGTATAAATGTGTCTCTCACGTGGTTAATTTTAAGGATAAGAGCATGCCAACAGCAATTGAGAAAGCATTGGATTTTATTGGTGGTATGAACACTTCGGCGTCAGTACCCCATTCAATGGATGAAAGCACCGCTAAGGGAATCTTAAAGTATTTGAATGATTTAGGTGTGCCAGCGAGTCCGGAAGTTGTGATGGCACGGGGTGAGCAGGAGGGATGGAATCCCGAGTTCACGAAAAAAGTGGCCGGATGGGCAGAAAAAGTTGCCTCCGGTAACCGCATCCTTATCAAGAACCCAGAGTATTTTTCAACCTATATGCAGGAGCAGCTCAAAGAGCTAGTGTGAGCTGACTATCGAATAAAACTCTAACGGACGTTTCCATCTCTGGATGGCGGCGTCCAAATGGAATGCCAGCGATATGGGCTGGCGTATCGCATGATATATCCTTATTCCCTCGCCATCCCCCGCTACGCATTCAGAGCCATCCAATTATTGGCTTTGCCAACAATTGCATATATTTCCAATAACAAAAAGGACCTGCGATTTCTCGCAAGTCCTTGAAGTCTGGTGGCCCCTGCTGGACTTGAACCAGCGACCAAGCGATTATGAGTCGCCTGCTCTAACCACTGAGCTAAGGGGCCGTGGCGGTGGATTATAAAGTAACTCCGCGTTGCAATCCAGACATAAGCGTACGGATGCTGTTTTTATAAACAATGTATTTTCAGTCCGTTATACTTGTTCCTCTGATGTATTGTTCGGAGTAATTATGGTTAAGGACATACTGGCACCGGGGCTGCGGGTGGTGTTTTGCGGCATCAATCCGGGGTTATCTTCCGCAGGTACAGGATTCCCCTTTGCACACCCCGCTAATCGCTTCTGGAAGGTTATCCATCAGGCGGGGTTTACCGATCGCCAGCTTAAACCTGAAGAGGCACAGCATCTGCTGGACTTCCGCTGCGGCGTGACTAAGTTTGTCGACAGACCAACGGTGCAAGCCAATGAGGTAAAGCTACAAGAGATGCGTAGCGGCGGTCGTCTGCTTATTGAGAAAATAGAAGAGTATCAGCCAGCCGCGCTCGCTATCCTCGGGAAGCAGGCATTTGAGCAGGGGCTTAGCCAGCGTGGGGCGCAGTGGGGAAAACAGACGCTGACCATTGGCGCGACGCAAATATGGGTATTGCCGAATCCCAGCGGGTTAAGCCGGATCACGCTGGATAAACTGGTAGAGGCGTATCGGGAAGTGAATGTGGCGTTGAAGGCGCGCGGCCTGTAACTGCCGGAGCCTTAGGCTCCGGCGTCACTGTCAGAACTCGAAGCGTGCGCCCATGTTGTAGCGGCGTCCTTCCACGATGGAAGACTGGTTATAGGACGTTTTGTAGATTGGGTTCACGTCGAACAGGTTATAAACCCCCGCCATCAATGTGATGCTCTTGTTGAGATGGTAGCGTGCCCCTAAATCGACCAGCGCATAGGCGTCGGTTGACGTTGATTTGCCGATGTCAGGCGTATTGCTGCGCCAGCTGGCTTTGCTCCACAGTTCAAGATCGTTAAGTGCATTCCATGTCAGAGACAGGTTGGCCATGCTCGTCGGGAACTCGTTCAGTGCCTCTCCTTTGTACTGACCGCTCTTTTGCTCGCTGTGGGTATAGGTGTAGTTCGCGTTCGCTTTCAGCGCGGTAGTGACCTGCCAGTCGCCGTTCAGCTCCAGGCCATAGATTTCCGCGTCGCTGACGTTGAAATACTGCGAGACTTCTTCCGCTTCATACCCGTTGTAAATGCACTTCTGCGTGGCCGTTGCGGTACAGATGGTGTAGTCGCTGATCTTGTCCTTGAATTTGGTGAAGAACACGGTTGCATCCAGTGCCAGTGTGTCCTGTTGCCAGTAGACGCCCAGCTCGGTGTTGACGCTCTGCTCAGGTTTCAGGTCATCGTTACCGATCCCAATGAAGGAATACGGATACGAACCGTAGACGCTGGTGAAACCTTCATTGTTCTCACGCAGGTCCGGTTTTTTATAGCCCGCCGATACGCCGCCCTTCAGCGCCCAGCTTTCGTCAATCGTCCAGTTACCGTAGAGTTTTGGCGTGACGTGGTAGCCAAAGTAGCTGTCGTGATCGAGACGCGCCGAGGTGGTGAGGGTGAAGTCCGGAACCATCATCCAGGCATCTTCCGCGAAGATGGCCCAGCCGTCACGGGTGATCTTGCTGACCGGCGTTATGCCCGGCACTTCTTTGTTTTCGATGCCGAAAGTGTCGTCCAGCTCATTACGAGTGAAGTTGATCCCCAGCGTCAGCTTGTGGTCGCCCAGCGTAAAGGTGTTCGCGCTGTTGGCTTCATAGTTTTTCTGCTTAATGAACTGCGAACTCATGCCCGGCACACGATACTCGGTTTTAGCGTTTTCGTAGCTGATGAAGTTCTTCACTTCCAGCAGATCGTCGCCGTACCAGGCATGCTGCGCAAGTGAAGCGGCATCGCGGTCAAAGTCCCATTGCCAGGCTTTATCATTGTGTGATTTTACCTGATGCCCTTTGACGACGTTCAAATCCCACAGTTGGGTGTCGGTCGGCGACATGTTGATGGTGGCATCCAGATTGCCAGCCTGGTGCTTCACAAAGCGCTCATCGGAGATGCTGTCGTCATCACGGCGATCAAGATAATCCGCCGCTACGCTCACTCCGAGCTTGCTGGGGATAATTGGCCCCATCAGGAAGACATTAGTCTGGTTGGTGTTACCGTACTCGCTCTTCTCTTGCAGGAAGTAGTTATCTTCCAGCACACCCGTCCATTTATCGAGGTTGTAGCCTTTTTTGGTGATGACATTGACCACGCCGCCGATGGAGTCAGAGCCATACAGTGAGGACATCGGTCCGCGAATCACCTCGATTCGCTCGATAGCAGCAAGCGGCGGTAAAAAGGCAGCCTCTGTCCCGATATGGTGTCCGTAAGGACGCGATTCGCGGGTGCCTTGTTTGATGCCGTTGACCATGTAGGAGGTATAGGTCGAGTCCATGCCGCGCATCTGCACATCGCCTGTGGCAAGGCTACCGTTGCCATTACCCACCAATACGCCGGGCATCTCGCGAAGGGCTTCGGTGACGTTCTGGTTAGAGCGGGTGTTCAGTTCTTTCTCGCCGACGACGGAGATGGTCGCCGGTGCCTCACGGCGTTCCTGTGCGAAACCGGTGGCGGTGACCACCAGTTGATCTTCATTATCTGGTGTGGTTTCTTCGGCGAAAACAGTCGCCGGGAGGCTGGCAAGGGCGAGCGAAATCGCCAGCGCGGTACGAGTCTGGTTAATCACAACGCATTCCTCAGAACTGGGTTAAATCGAGCTTGAGTACATAGTCAGCCTTGTTGGCTTTTTCATCCTGCTTCACGCTAACGAAGAGCGTTTTGCTGTCAGGAGAAAGCACCATGCTGTTTGGCATTGCTGCCGTTTTGATGGTGTGCTTCAGGCTGTAAGTGTTGGCATCGATAACGCTAATCTGACGGGCATTGCGATGGGTAACATACACTTCGTTGCGGGCAGGGTTATAGACTGCAGCGATAGAGTTTGGCGTGGGAACGCGGTGAACAATTTTACCGCTGCCCAGTTGGACTACCAGCACGTCGGCGGTGTTGGTATCGGCGATAAATCCGACGCCTTTGGCCGTGTTCAACGCGATGTTCAGGAAGTAATGCTTCGGCTCGGAGGGGTCAACCTTCACACGCGACAGAACCTGCGACGTTTTGCCATCCAGGGTAACAAGTTCGCCTTTGCCAGTGACGGCGTAAACTTTATCGCCAGCTTCATCAACGGCGAAACCGACCGGATCCATCCCTTTGAGGGCGTGTAATAGTTTCTGGTTATGCGTGTCGACAACCCACAGCACACCTTTATTTTCACTGCCAATACCGGAGACATACAGACGGTGGTGCTTCTTGTCGAGCACCACTTCACGAACGTGGGCTTTATTTTCTTCGTCTGCAAGCTGAAGCATTTTCACTTCTTTATGGGTGCGGGTATCCAGCAGGGTCAGTGAGCCATCCAGCGCATTACCTAGCCAGAGAATGTGGTTAGGTTCATCCAGTGAGACCGCAAAAGGACGGCGTTCGGTGGCGATCCGCTCATCGACTTTTAATGATTCAGTTGAAAACAGGAACACTTCACCGGCGGTTTTATCTTTGTCGAAAGAGGGGGCAGAGGCTGCATAGATAGCCTGTTGTCCGGCGTCATAAGCCAGTTCGTAAACGCCATGACCAAGCGTCTGAGAGGCGAACTGATCCTCAGTAAAGTCTTTTGCCAGGGCTGAACCGGTATAAAGTGCCAGTGAAATCGCAAGCGCGCAGAGGGACTGATTTTTTAATGTTTTTAAATTCATGTCATTTTTCTTTACAGTTGTTTACGAAAAGAAAAATGATAATGAAAATAAATATCATTTACAATTGCATGTATGGGCAATGCCCCCTACCAATTTTTGTACACTGCGGAAAATCCCAAAAAAAAAGCTCCCCGGAGGGAGCTTCTTAATAACAGAAACGATTAATCGTCGAGGAAGCTACGCAGTACTTCAGAGCGGCTCGGGTGGCGCAGTTTACGCAGCGCTTTCGCTTCGATCTGACGGATACGTTCACGGGTAACGTCGAACTGTTTACCGACTTCTTCCAGCGTGTGGTCGGTGTTCATATCGATACCGAAACGCATACGCAGAACTTTCGCTTCACGGGCGGTCAGGCCAGCCAGAACGTCGTGCGTTGCGGCACGCAGGCTCTCGGTGGTCGCAGAGTCCAGCGGCAGCTCGAGGGTGGTATCCTCGATGAAATCACCCAGATGCGAATCTTCATCGTCGCCGATCGGCGTTTCCATGGAGATAGGCTCTTTAGCGATCTTCAGCACTTTACGGATCTTGTCTTCCGGCATCAGCATACGTTCAGCCAGTTCTTCCGGCGTAGGCTCGCGGCCCATCTCTTGCAGCATCTGACGGGAGATACGGTTGAGCTTGTTGATAGTCTCAATCATATGTACCGGGATACGGATGGTACGCGCCTGATCCGCGATCGAACGGGTGATCGCCTGACGGATCCACCAGGTTGCATAGGTGGAGAACTTGTAACCACGACGGTATTCAAACTTATCAACCGCTTTCATCAGACCGATGTTACCTTCCTGAATCAGATCCAGGAACTGCAAGCCACGGTTGGTGTATTTTTTAGCGATAGAGATAACCAGACGTAAGTTCGCTTCAACCATCTCTTTTTTCGCACGGCGGGCTTTCGCTTCACCGATGGACATGCGACGGTTGATATCTTTAACCTGCTCGATGGTCAGGCCGGTTTCTTCTTCAATCTGCTGCAGTTTCTGCAGGCCGCGGTGAACGTCATCTGCCACATCGTGCAGTTTTTCAGACCACGGTTTGTTCATCGCGATTGCCGCGTTGAACCAGGTTTCGCTGGTTTCGTTGCCAGTGAACAGGGTGATGAAGTTTTTCTTCGGCATTTTGCACTGCTCAACGCAGAGCTTCATGATCAGACGTTCCTGAGTACGCACGCGGTCCATCATGACGCGCATGCTGTTTACCAGGTAGTCGAACTGCTTCGGCACCAGGCGGAACTGTTTGAACACTTCGGACAGCTTCTGAATTTCTTCCTGCGCGGCAGCATGGCTGCGGCCTTTCGCTTTGATGGTGTCGCGAGTGATTTCGTACTGAGTACGCAGTTCACCGAATTTTTCACGCGCTAACTCAGGGTCGATGCTGTTGTCATCATCGCTGCTGTCGTCGTCGCCATCTTCTTCATCTTCGTCTTCATCTTCGTCTTCATCGTCATCCATCTCTTCCTGAGAGAGTTCAGAACCGACGTGGGTCGCCGTTGGCGCCATGTCTTCTTCCGCGTTTGGATCGACAAAGCCAGTGATCAGATCGGAAAGACGTGCTTCTTCAGCTTCTACGCGATCGTACTGCTCAAGCAGGTAGGTGATAGCTTCCGGGTATTCGGCAACGGAGCATTGAACCTGGTTAATCCCGTCTTCGATGCGTTTAGCGATGTCGATTTCGCCTTCGCGGGTTAACAGTTCAACGGTACCCATTTCACGCATGTACATGCGGACCGGGTCAGTTGTACGACCGATTTCGGACTCAACGCTGGACAGAACCTGGGCAGCCGCTTCTTCCGCGTCTTCATCGGTGCTGTTGGAGGTTTCAGCAAGCAGCAGATCATCGGCATCAGGTGCTTCTTCCATCACCTGAATACCCATGTCATTGATCATTTGGATGATGTCTTCGATTTGATCTGAATCGACGATATCTTCCGGCAGATGGTCATTGACCTCGGCATAGGTCAGATAGCCTTGCTCCTTACCACGTTGGACAAGAAGCTTCAGCTGTGACTGCGGGTTTTGCTCCATAAGACGGTATCCACACTTAATTCGTTTGATTGGTGTTGGGCGGTAAAACCGCCAACGGCAAAACGAGGGCATACTTATATTTTGCCGCTGCCTCTCCGTGCGGCTGTCGGGGGCTTCCCGATCGATATTCGGCAGTTAAGCCGTTAAATACTTCATCTTTCACGTTGTCTCTGCGTTAGCTGCGTTCGTTTACTTGCTGCCTTGATACAACGCGAATGATTTTGTCTTTGTTTTGTCTTTCTCTTATTTCTTGGCCAGTTCCTGGTTCAGCGTCCAGAGTTCCCGGCGTTCTTCGCTGCTTAAACCGTGTGTGCGCTCACGAGCTATCAACTCTTCCTGGCGCAGTTCAAGCATCGAATCAAACATATGGTTGAGTGAGTCGGTGAAGGTTTTTTCTGCGATATCTTTATCTGCTATATCGTCCCACATCGACAGTTTTTCAAGGGTCGCAGCATCATTTGTGCCACGATAGTGTTCTAAAAGTTGCCCGGTGGTCAGACCTGGCTGAGCCAGACAAGTGTTGACCAGTTCTCTGAATAAGCCAAGTCCAGGCAGCTTATTGCTATCCAGTGCGCCTAACGGTGGAACCAGCGGGGCGAGCTCCGGGTTCTGCACCAGCAACCCTATAAGTATACGCATGGTCGTACGTTTTAGCTGTGGAACAGGGCGGGAAGCCCCATTTTCTGCCAGTTTTGGCATTAAACGTTCAAGCTGGCTGTCATCCAGAATGCCGAGCTTGTTTCCCAACTCCTGTCGCAGGTAAATGCGCAACGTTTCGCCTGGTACCTGAGTAATCAGCGGTAATGCCAGCGTGCTGAGCTGTGCGCGTCCGTCTGGGGTACTCAAATCCACCTGCGGCAACAGGCTGTTAAATAAAAACGCAGAGAGCGGCAGCGCCTGCTCCATCCGCGCTTCAAAGGCCTCTTTCCCTTCTTTGCGCACCAGCGTATCGGGATCTTCGCCGTCAGGTAAAAACATAAAGCGTAGCTGGCGTCCGTCTGTCATATAGGGCAGTGCGGTTTCCAGCGCGCGCCATGCTGCGTCGCGTCCGGCACGGTCGCCGTCGTAACAGCAAATTACGTTGTTCGTTGCGCGGAACAACAGTTGGATGTGATCGGCGGTGGTTGACGTCCCAAGGGATGCCACGGCGTAATTAATGCCGTATTGCGCCAGCGCCACCACATCCATATAGCCTTCTACCACTAACAGGCGCTGTGGATCGGCGTTATCCTGCTGGGCTTCATAAAGACCATACAGCTGGCGACCTTTATGGAAAATATCGGTTTCCGGGGAGTTCAGATACTTCGGCAGGGCATCGCCCAGCACGCGTCCACCAAAACCAATGACCCGACCACGTTTGTCGCGGATGGGGAACATCACCCGTTCGCGGAAGCGATCGTAACTGCGTCCCTGATCGTTGGTGACCAACATCCCCGCATCAACCAGCGATTTGCGATTTTCAGCATTGCCGCCAAACCGTTTCAGGACGTTGTCCCAGCCGGGGGGCGCAAAACCAATAGCAAAACGGGTGATAACGTCGCTACTTAATCCTCGCTTTTCCAGGTACTGGCGCGCAGGGGTAGCGGCGGGTTGCATCAAAGACTGTTGATAAAAAGTGTTCAGGCCATCCATCAATTGATAAAGGCTTTGCCGTTGATGGCGCTCTATCTGACTGGGGCCACTGCCTGCTTCATAGGGCACTTCAAGGTTGTGCATTGCGGCCAGTTCTTCGACGGTTTCCACAAACTCGAGCTTGTCGTAGTTCATGAGAAAGTCGACGGCGTTGCCATGCGCGCCACACCCAAAGCAGTGATAAAACTGTTTTTCACCGTTTACGGTGAAAGAGGGGGTTTTTTCGTTATGAAACGGACAGCACGCGTGATAATTTTTGCCCTGCTTTTTCAGCTTTACCCGCGCGTCGATGAGATCGACGATGTCGGTTCTTGCCAGCAGGTCATTGATAAAAACGCGAGGAATTCGTCCAGCCATAAGCCCCTGTTTTTTGATGACTCATATACACAAAATCATTCAGGATGCATCAAGGCGGCAAGGAAGCGAATCCTCAGGAGCGTACATCAGTACGTGACTGGGGTGAGCGACTGCAGCCAACACTGAGGCAGCTTGAATGATGACGTGTATAAACGAAAATAAGCCGCGCATTCCTTCCGGAAGCACGGCCTTACAACTACAACTCAGTCTGAATTGAGAGCTTTGGCTCTCAATGGATTAGTACAGACGAGTACGGCGTGCGTTTTCGCGAGCCAGTTTCTTCGCGTGACGTTTCACAGCAGAAGCTTTAGCGCGCTTACGTTCGGTAGTCGGTTTTTCATAGAACTCACGACGACGAACTTCCGCCAGAACACCTGCTTTTTCGCATGAACGCTTGAAGCGACGCAGTGCTACGTCGAACGGCTCGTTTTCACGTACTTTAATTACCGGCATGTAACTCTCACCTTTAATAAATTCGGTTTGCCGCTGGCATCAACGCCAGCTTATTTCAAAATGGTGCGGAATTTTACTGCAATTGCTGCTGCTTTGTAAAGCACCGACGCGATTTTGAAAGGGACTTTTATAAGGACAAGGAGTATACACGAGCGGAACTCCTGGGGCGAACAAAGTTTTACATCAACCCGCATTGGTCCTACACTGCGCGGTAATAGAGCGAGGTAAAACAAGTCATGCGTGTACTGGGTATTGAAACATCCTGCGATGAAACCGGCATCGCCATTTACGACGATGAAAAAGGTCTTTTAGCCAACCAATTGTATAGTCAGGTGAAATTACACGCTGACTACGGCGGCGTAGTGCCAGAACTGGCCTCGCGCGATCACGTACGTAAAACCGTACCGCTGATCCAGGCCGCGCTGAAAGAGGCGGGACTGACGGCAAAAGAGATCGATGCGGTGGCGTATACCGCAGGTCCTGGTCTGGTTGGCGCGCTGCTGGTTGGCGCAACCGTAGGACGTTCGCTGGCGTTCGCCTGGGGCGTACCGGCAATTCCTGTGCACCACATGGAAGGGCATCTGCTGGCGCCAATGCTGGAAGATAATCCCCCTGCGTTCCCGTTCGTCGCGCTGCTGGTTTCTGGCGGGCACACGCAGCTGATCAGCGTCACCGGTATCGGTCAGTATGAATTACTCGGCGAATCGATTGATGATGCTGCTGGCGAAGCGTTCGACAAAACCGCCAAGCTGCTGGGGCTGGATTATCCTGGCGGTCCAATGTTGTCAAAGCTGGCCTCGCAAGGCGTTGAAAAACGTTTTGTCTTCCCGCGCCCGATGACCGATCGTCCGGGGCTGGATTTCAGCTTCTCCGGGCTGAAAACCTTTGCCGCGAATACTATTCGTAATAACGAAAATGACGATCAGACGCGCGCAGATATTGCTCGTGCCTTTGAAGATGCGGTAGTTGATACGCTGATGATCAAGTGCAAACGCGCGCTGGATCAAACCGGTTTTAAACGTCTGGTGATGGCGGGGGGCGTGAGCGCGAACCGTACGCTGCGCGCAAAACTGGCCGAGATGATGCAAAAACGTCGTGGCGAAGTATTTTACGCGCGTCCGGAATTTTGTACCGACAACGGGGCGATGATCGCCTACGCGGGCATGGTACGTTTTAAAGCAGGCGCAACGGCGGATCTTGGCGTAACCGTGCGCCCACGCTGGCCATTGGCGGAATTACCGGCGGCGTGATTTTTTGCCCGGTGGCGTAATGTTACCGGGCAAGACGCTACATCCGCAGCATTCCTTTCTCTTCCAGAAACGCGATAATTTTTTCCAGACCCTCTCCGGATTTTAAATTGCTGAACGTCCACGGACGCTCGCCGCGCATACGCAGGGTATCGCGTTCCATCACCTCCAGCGAGGCGCCGACGTAAGGGGCCAGATCGGTTTTATTGATAACCAGAAAATCGGATTTAGTGATCCCTGGACCGCCTTTACGCGGGATCTTCTCGCCTTCGGCAACGTCGATCACATAGATCGTCAGATCCGCTAATTCCGGACTGAAGGTGGCGCTCAGGTTATCGCCACCGCTTTCCACAAAAATCAGATCCAGATTGCCGAATTTCTCGCTCAGCGCCTCTACGGCAGCCAGATTCATCGACGCATCTTCGCGGATAGCAGTATGCGGGCAGCCGCCGGTTTCCACACCGACGATCCTGTCTGGCTCCAGTGCGCCCGCCTCGGTGAGAATGCGCTGATCTTCTTTGGTGTAGATATCGTTGGTCACCACCGCCAGTTGATAGCTGCTGCGCATGGATTTGCATAACGCTTCCAGCAGCGCCGTTTTGCCGGAACCGACCGGGCCGCCAACGCCCACACGCAGGGGATGCTTGTAGTTACTCATTTTTTCTCCTCAGGAGCGGAATAATCGGGAATATTGGGTTTCATGCCGGGCAGACGCGATAGCGGCCAACGGCGTTGCGGAGCCGAGACTGGCGTCAGGCGTCGCCAGCGCCTGTGCCAGACCCTGCGCATAGCGATCGCAGAGCGCAATAATCAAACGCTGGGCCGCCTGTTGTCCAAAAGGAACCAGCTTGACGCCAGCCATCACAGCGCTCTCAATCCAGCTGTAGCCGAGGCTTAACGCCAGTTCGGTCAGGGGAATTCTCCACTGCACGGCCAGCCAGGCCATGCCGCAGAGTTGGCTGTCGGCGAAGAGAGTGCGCCACTCTCGCGAGCAATCCGCCTCCCAGTCGGTGACCAGCCGCGTAAACGCCGCGCCCCGACTGCGTTCTTCATCCCGCAGTTCGCGGGTTTCCCGGCAGGCCAACAGGTAAGCGCTCCAGCGGCGTGCGGCGTCGAGATCGTCCTGCTCGCAGGCGCGATACAGTCTCGCCAGCAGCGGTAGGTCGACGGTAAAAAAGTTCTGCTCCATCTGCTGAATTTGCCAGGCAGAGAAGTCATCGATGCTTTTCACCCAGCCAATCTCCACCGCCCACTCCAGACCCTGGGACCAGGTAAACGACCCCACCGGGAGTGCGCTGCTGGCGAGCTGCATCAGACGCAGTTGTTGGGTGTTATGCATCAGTGCGCATGGCCGTGATGATGCCCGTGTGATTCACTGGCATAAGCGCCTGCTTCCGGTTCAAACGGCAACTGGGCGAACGTCACCTCGAGGTTGAACTGGCGCAGCATGGCGTCCAGCACATGATCGTGGTGGTAGCGCAGCTCATCGGGCAGAATTTGCAACGGAACGTGGCGATTGCCGAGGTGATAACAGGCTTTGGCGAGCAGGAAAGGATCGGCGCAGCGCACCACGGAAACCAACTCCGGCGCGGCGATCACTTCGATCACCTCGCTGCCATCGTCGGTGGTCAGCAGGTCGCCACCGCGTAACAGCAAACCGCGCGGTAGCATCAGCCCGGCTTCGCGACCGTCGTTCAGCGCCACTCTGGCACGACTTTTTACCCGCATATCAATGGGTAGCGTGACGCTTGCGGTGACGTGGTGAGCGTGGTCAAGGCGTTGGGTCAGGTAGATCATCGTCACTCCTAAAACAGAAAATAGCGTTGTGCCATCGGCAAAACGTTTGCCGGTTCGCTGGTAATCAGTTCGCCATCAATACGCACCTCGTAGGTCTGAGCATCGACGGTGATATTGGGTTGCAGGTCGTTGTGGATCATGTTGGCCTTTTTCACTGTTCTGCAGCCTTTAACGACGGCGATGGCGCTTTGCAGGTTGAGCTGCTGCGCGATGTTTTGCGCATCAGCGGCCTGCGAAATAAAGGTCAGCCGGGTGTGATGCCGCGCTGCGCCAAGTGCGCCGAACATCATGCGGTAATGCACCGGCTGTGGGGTGGGAATCGAGGCATTGATGTCGCCCATCGGCGCACAGACGATCATCCCGCCTTTAACGATCGTCGCTGGTTTTACGCCAAAGAAGGCCGGTGACCACAGCACCAGATCGGCCAGTTTGCCGGGCTCAACGGAGCCGACTTCATGGGCGATACCGTGGGTTAGCGCCGGATTGATGGTGTATTTGGCGACGTAGCGTTTAACGCGCAGGTTGTCGTTGTCGCCGGTTTCTTTTGCCAAAGGTCCACGCTGCGCCTTCATACGGTGTGCCACCTGCCAGGTGCGCAGGATCACTTCGCCCACGCGCCCCATTGCCTGTGAATCGGACGAGGTCAGGGAAAAGGCGCCAATGTCATGCAGCACATCTTCGGCAGCGATCGTTTCCCGGCGAATGCGCGATTCGGCAAAGGCCACGTCTTCGGAGATATCCGGATCGAGATGGTGGCAAACCATCAGCATGTCGAGATGCTCGTCGATGGTGTTGATGGTATAGGGCAGCGTCGGGTTCGTAGAGGAGGGCAGGATATTCGGATGCGCGCAGGCGGTGATGATATCCGGCGCATGACCGCCGCCCGCGCCTTCGGTGTGAAAAGTATGAATGGTGCGATCGCCAATCGCCGCCAGCGTATCTTCCACGAAACCGGACTCATTGAGCGTGTCACTGTGCAGCGCGACCTGGATGTCCATCTCGTCGGCCACGGTCAGTGCGCAGTCAATAGCGGCGGGCGTGGCACCCCAGTCTTCATGGATTTTCAGGCCAATTGCGCCCGCGGTGATTTGCTCGCGCAAGGCGTCAGGATTTGAGCCGTTACCTTTGCCCAGTAAACCGATGTTAACTGGTAACGTGTCTGCCGCCTGCAGCATGCGTGCGATGTACCACGGACCCGGCGTACAGGTGGTGGCGTGAGTGCCCGCGGCCGGACCGGTGCCGCCGCCGATCATCGTCGTCACGCCGGAAACCAGCGCCTCTTGCGCTTGCTGTGGGCAGATCCAGTGAATATGCGTATCCACACCGCCTGCGGTGACGATCTTGCCTTCCCCGGCGATGACTTCAGTTCCCACGCCTATCGGGATCGTAACGTTGGGCTGAATATCGGGATTACCTGCCTTGCCGATGGCGAAGATCCTGCCGGCTTTGATACCAATATCCGCTTTCACGATCCCCCAGTGATCGACGATCAGCGCGTTGGTTATCACCAGATCCACACATGCATCGGCGCGCATTTGCCCCTGGCCCATGCCGTCGCGGATCACTTTTCCGCCGCCGAATTTGACCTCTTCACCGTAGGTGGTGAAGTCTTTTTCCACTTCGATCCACAGGTCGGTATCCGCCAGGCGCACTTTATCGCCGGTGGTTGGGCCAAACATGTCGGCGTACGCCTGCCGGGAAATGTCACTCATTATCTGCCTCCAGCGCGCCCATCACTTCGCTGCGAAAACCCACGATCCTTTGTGCGCCAGCAACGCGCACCAGTTCGACTTCGCGTTTTTGTCCTGGCTCAAAACGCACCGCTGTGCCCGCAGCAATGTTCAGACGAAAGCCGCGTGCGGCCAGCCTGTCAAAGTGCAGCGCCGGGTTCACTTCGAAAAAGTGATAGTGCGATCCCACCTGGATGGGCCTGTCGCCATGATTTTCCACCACGATCGTGCAGATCTCTCGCCCCTGATTAAGTGCGATACTGCCTTTTGCGATCTGATATTCACCTGGGATCATTGCCGCTCCTTAGACGATCGGATTGTGGACAGTGACCAGCTTCGATCCGTCCGGAAAGGTGGCTTCAACCTGAATATCCGGGATCATTTCCGGTACGCCTTCCATCACCTGATCGCGGCGCAGCACGTGACGCCCGTCCTCCATCAGTGCGGCCACGGTTTGCCCGTCGCGCGCCCCTTCCATGATGAAAGCGCTAATCAGCGCCACCGATTCCGGGTAGTTCAGCTTCAGCCCGCGGGCCAGGCGACGTTCCGCCACCAGCGCGGCGGTAAACAGCAACAACTTATCTTTTTCTCTGGGGGTCAGTTCCATAAGGGTTCTCTTAGGTTTGCCAGATTCGCGGGAGTACAGGCGTTTTATGTGTCAGCAGCGGGCGCAAAAATTGCCAGATGTCACGCATAACGCGCTGAACAACCAGGTTGTCGTTAGCAAGAAAACGGATTGTCAGCAGCGAGTCGTTAAGCGTTGCCCCGGCGTAATCGCCAAGCGCCATAAGCCGCTCCCGCGTGCCCTCCAGCATGTGTTCGTTGGCCGGATAACACAGCAACGTGCCGACCCAAGGATGATGCGCGACGCCGCTCAGATTCCCCTCCTGCAATATCAAGCGTTCTATCAGCAGCGGCAGCCCATCTCGCCACACTTCCAGGCGATTTTGCAGCATGCCGTGGCTGAAAGTTTCCTGCATAACCGGTCGGCCAAGACACAGCAGATCCCAGGCCAGCAGGCGGCTTGCGGATGTCAGATGAAAGACGGTCTGAATAGCGGCGTTGGCGCCGGGAAAGAGGATCGTATCCTGCGGCAGCCACTCCAGCGTGGCGTGCGAGGCGAGGGTAAAATGCTGGCGCAGCAATGCCTGCGGCCCTCGGCTGCGATAAAACTTGCCCGCGCCGGGCTGGGTGATTAACGCATGGCTGTTTTCGTCGAGT
The DNA here is from genome assembly GCF_030334095.1 of Citrobacter sp. Cf118. Classification (NCBI taxonomy): domain Bacteria; kingdom Pseudomonadati; phylum Pseudomonadota; class Gammaproteobacteria; order Enterobacterales; family Enterobacteriaceae; genus Citrobacter; species Citrobacter sp. Cf118. The sequence goes on from NZ_JAOWES010000080.1 coordinate 25,482, forward strand.
GTGACGGCAATATGAAGCTCATCCCCGCCAACGATCCCCGCAGGTGGATGCAGCAAATAGAGGTGGCAGACGTCTTCTTCCGGGTAAAACGGGCGCTGAACCGTCAATGGACCATGATGACGCGCCGAGGCGAGCACCGTTTTGTGCCCGGAGCAGGAAAAATGCAGTTCCAGTTCGGCCTGCCAGCCCCGTGTGAGTGTCTCGTGCGCAACCGTGTCCAGAGCGTTTCCCCTATCAGCATGAGGGTGTTTGCATACAAAAAAGTATGCCTCAGCGCATCGGGAAATCGATCATATGAGAAGCTTATGGATAAAGGGGCGACAATACGCCGCCCAAGGGAGATTACAGCAAAACGAGGGGCATCCAGACCAGACCGGTGATCACCAGCAGCACGAGGAAAATCAGGCCAAAAATAGCGCCGAGCCGCCAGTAATCCACCGTTGGCAAATAACCGCTGCCGTAGTAGATAGGGCTAGGACCGGTGGCGTACGGGGTCAGAATGCTGCCCAGACCAATGGCGGCGCCGACCATCAGGCAGAAGACCGGTAGCGGGATTTCCGGCATTGCCAGCGCGGCGGCAATCATCATCGGCGCGAGGGCAGAGGTATACGCCGTGGCGCTGGCAAAGAAGTAGCGCAGCAGATAGAACACCACGATCAGCGCCACCATCACCATCATCGGCGAATAGCCGCTCAGTCCTCCCGCCAGCAGTTTGCCGAACCAGGTGATAAAACCGGTGTTATTGAGCCCAGTGGCGAGCGTTATCAGCGAGGCCAGCCAGAAAAAGACGTTCCATGCGGCTTTATTGCTGACGATGTCATCCCAGCTAATGATGCGTAGTACCAGCATCAACGCCACCACGCTGTATCCGACCATTGCGGCGTCAATGTAGTCGCCGCCGAAGATCCACAGCACCAGCGCGCCGACCATCAGTACCAGCATCTTTTTCTCGCGAGCGCAGAGCGGTCCCATCGCTTTTAGCTCTGTATCCGCCCAACGTGGAACCTGATCGCCGGATTTCAGCACCGGTGGATACAGCAGGTACGCCAGCCACGGCACGATCAGCACCAGTAAAATGCTCAGCGGCAGCATGCCTAAGAACCAGTCGCCCCAGCTCAGCGCCGTATGGGACGCGCCTTTCATCAGGCCGATCAACAGCAGGTTCGGTGCCATCGCCGTTAAGAAAATAGCGCTGGTAACGCAGTCAGCGACAATGCCCATCCACATGATGTACGAGCCAATGGAGCGTGAACTGGCGCTATTGGGCTGCGAGTTATACAGCGGCGGCAGGTTGCGGATAATCGGGTAGATTATTCCGGCTCCGCGCGCGGAGTTGGAAGGCGTGACGGGAGCGAGGATAAGTTCGGAGAACATCACCGCATAGCCGAGAAATAACGTCCGGTGCCCCATCTTTTTCACCAGCATCAGCGCGATTCGCCGACCAAGGCCGGTTTTCTCATAGCCGGTACCAAACATAAAGGCCGCGAAGATCAGCCAGATGACCGAGTTTGAGAATCCAGATACCGCCCACGACAGCGATTTGGCGGTAAATTTAAAACCGTCCTGCGCGAGTTGCTCCGGACTGAACAGCAGCCACGGTGAAAGGACTGCGATGATCGAAATGCCAATCATCGCCACCACCGCGCCCGGTACAGGTTCCAGAATAAGCCCGACAATCACACCGGTAAAGACGGCAAAATAGAGCCAGGTGTGACTCTCAAGACCGGTGGGGACGGGCAGAACAGCAATAATGGCGATGACCACCAGCGGAGCCAGGTATCGCCACCAACCAGCTAAAGGTGCCATTGTTGTATCCCTGCGAAGAGGGAGAGGCGTTCGCCCCTCCGGGAGGGTTATTTGATGTAGTGCACGTGCTCGCAGATTTCTTCGACGATAGGATCGCGACGTTCAGCGAACAGCTTTTTGTTTTCGGCAATCAGGTTATTACCGTGAGTATCGATGGAAACGATCAGCGGGCCGAACTCTTTTACCCGGCATACCCACAGAGATTCCGGCATGCCGAGTTCGGTCCAGTGTACCTCTTCAATTTCTTCAACCTGAGTAGCCGCCACGACCGCACAGCCAGCCGGGAAGATGACGTGCAGCGCTTTGAACTGTTTGCAGCCTTCTTCCGTCAGCGGCCCCATGCCGCCTTTGCCGACCACCAGCTTGACGCCCGTCTGCTCGATAAAGTCTTTCTCAAACGCTTCCATACGCATGCTGGTAGTTGGACCGACGGAGACCATCTCCCATTTTTCACCGTTCTTACGGACGATCGGGCCCGCATGGAAAATGGCTTTGCCGTTCAGGTCATAAGGAATCGGGCGCTTCAGTTCGATCAGGCGACGGTGGCAAACGTCACGGCAGGTCACCAGCGTGCCGGTCAGGTAAATGACATCGCCAACGCGAATGTCTGCCAGATCTTCGGCTTTGATCGGGGTTGTGAGGATCTTTTTCATAACGCGCTCCGGGTGTGAGACAGGTTTTCGAAGGAGAGGTCGGCATGAACCAACAGCGTACCGCGACGATGCGCCCAGCAGCCGGTAGAGACGGCAACGCCTATAGTCGACGGGTGGCGTGCGGCGGATTCGATATGCACGCCCATCACTGAGCTATTCCCGGTCAACCCTTGCGGCCCAATGCCCAGACGGTTAAGTCCTTCTTCCAGGCGCAGTTCCAGTTCTGCCGCTTTTGGGTTTGGATGGCGTGATCCGATTGGGCGCAGCACCGCTTTACGAGAAAGCACGGCAGCGGTTTCGACAGAGGTGGCAATACCCACGCCCACCAGCACCGGAGGACAGGCGTTAACTGCCAGCGTGGAGATATTTTCGAAGACAAATTTCACCACGCCTTCATAGCCTTCAGAAGGCATTAATACTTTCGAGCGCCCCGGCAGCGTACAGCCGCCGCCTGCCATGTAGACTTCGATTTCCGCGTCATCGTTATCAGGGATGATGTCCCAAGTGACCCACGGCACACCGGTACCGGTATTTTTTCCGGTATTCACTTCGTCAAAAATCTCAACCGCGTTATGGCGCAGCGGCGCTTTTACCGTGGCATCTTCAACAGCCTGCTTCAGAATGCTTTGCAGTTCGCCAAGTAGCGGAAAACGGGAACCGACCTTCACGAAGAACATAATCTCCCCGGTGTCCTGACAGGCAGGGCGGTTCAGGTCGATAGCTTTCTGCATGTTGTCAAACATGGTGTGGTAGATGATTTTACCCATCGGCGAGGTTTCGCCTTCACGCAGCTGTTTTAATTTATCCACAACATCGTCAGGCATGCGGGTAGAAATCATGGCGGTAAAGTCGGCGACAATGTTCGTCAGCGTAGTTATCGCATGTTGGTTATTTTGATTGCTCATCTTATTAACTCCAGTTCTTTTATTTGTCTGGAAATAAATTCTCCGCCACAAACTACCACTAAAAATGTGGTTTTATATTATTTGGCACTGTGAATATCTAATTAACAGTTCGTGAATGATGTCCAGATAAGGCAATAAAAATTGCGCCAGGGCAGGGTTTAATACGTATGGGAGAATTACACTGCGGTTAATCACATTACGGATTACCGATCATGCTGAATACGTATCCCCTGGCGAAAGACCTACAGGTGCTGGTTGAAATTGTTCATAGCGGCAGCTTTAGCGCCGCCGCTGCGACGCTGGGCCAGACGCCAGCGTTTGTGACGAAGCGCATTCAGATCCTCGAGTCCACGCTAGGGGCTACGTTGCTAAGCCGCTCGGCGCGCGGCGTGGCGCTAACGGAGAGTGGCCAACGTTGCTATGAACACGCGCAAGCGATCCTCGCAGGTTATCAACATTTGGTCGATGACGTTACGCAACTCAAAACGCGTCCGGCAGGAATGATTCGTATCGGCTGTAGCTTTGGTTTTGGGCGCAGTTATATTGCACCGGCAATTACAGAATTGATGCACAGCTATCCTGAATTACAGGTACATTTTGAACTTTACGATCGGCAAATTGATTTGGCGCAGGATAATATCGATTTGGATATTCGTATCAATGATGAAATTCCTGATTATTATATTGCTCATTTGTTAACGAAAAATAAAAGGATATTATGCGCAGCACCGACGTATTTACAAAAATACGGTGAGCCGACGACGTTACAGGAATTAATTCGGCATGATTGTCTGGTCACCAAAGAACGGGATATGACTCACGGGGTGTGGGAACTGGATAACGGTCAGGAGAAAAAGTCGGTTAAGGTAGCGGGACATCTTTCTTCTAACAGCGGTGAGATTGTGCTGCAGTGGGCACTACAGGGAAAAGGGATCATGCTGCGTTCTGAATGGGACGTACAACCGTTTCTGGCCAGCGGCGAGCTGGTGCGTGTGCTGTCGGACTATGCGCAGAGCGCTAATATCTGGGCGGTTTATCAGGAGCCGCTGTATCGCAGCGTGAAGCTTCGCGTGTGCGTGGAGTTTCTGGCGACGTGGTGTCAGAACCGATTAGGCAAACCGGTGGAGGGGTATCACATCCCCGAGGCCGGATAAGACGCCGACGCGTCGCTATCCGACAATAAAATCACTCGGGGTCTTTTTCGCGTTTTTTCTTTAGCTTGGTCCAGATCTTCGGCTCCTGACGACGCCACAGACGCTGAATGTTGTCATGGTGACGAAGCAGAATTAAGCACGACAACATGGACACCGGAAAAGTGAACTGGGGATTGAACCACCAGACGTAAAAAGGGGCGATCAGCGCACTGACGATAGCGCCTAACGACGAATAGCCGCTTAACAGGACGGTTAGTAGCCAGGTTCCGGCCATCACACCAGTTAAGTCCCAGCCAATCGGCGCAATTGCGCCAAAGGCGGTGGCAACGCCTTTTCCACCTTTAAAGCCGAAAAATACCGGCCAAATGTGTCCCAGACAGGCGGCGATTGCGATCAATCCCAGCCAGAAGGGGCTGACGCCTAGCGCATAGGCACCCCAGACGGGTAACATACCTTTCAGGACGTCGAAAATCAGTACCGCGACGGCGGCTCCCTTGCCACCGATGCGCAGCACGTTTGTCGCGCCCGGATTCCCAGAGCCGCTGTCGCGCGGGTCCGGCAATCCAGCAAGGCGGCATACCAGAATAGCACTGGAAATTGAGCCACAGAGGTACGCGAAGATAATCATTCCAGGCGCGATTGCACTCATAAGCTGTTCCGTTTTGAAAATGTCGTGTAAAACGCTACTTCTGTGGATAATACGCATATTTCGCCGGAAGTGGTATCCGGGTTAGCCAAAAAGCAGGCAGGTCGTGATGGATATTGTATTTATAGAGCAACTTTCTGTAATCACCACTATTGGTGTTTACGACTGGGAACAAACGATCGAACAACGGTTGGTGTTCGATATCGAAATGGCATGGGATAACCGCAAATCAGCTAAAAGCGATGATGTGGCTGATTGCCTGAGCTATGCTGATATTGCTCAAACGGTTGTTAATCATGTGGAAGGTGGGCGTTTTGCGCTGGTAGAACGTGTGGCGGAAGAGGTGGCGGATTTGCTACTTAACCGCTTTAATTCACCGTGGGTGCGGATCAAACTCAGCAAACCTGGCGCGGTAGCCCGTGCGGCAAACGTCGGGGTCGTCATTGAGCGTGGCAATAATCTGAAAGAAAATAATTAATTTAATAATTTCTAAATCAAACGGGTATAAAAGAGTCCTTTCGTCGGCTCTTTTTTGCCGTGTTTTCTCTATCTAGGGGTTTATTAATGAGTGATATGCACTCGCTGCTGGTGGCGGCAATTTTGGGTGTGGTCGAAGGATTGACGGAATTTTTACCCGTTTCCAGTACCGGCCATATGATTATTGTTGGCCACCTGTTGGGTTTTGAGGGTGATACCGCAAAAACATTCGAGGTGGTGATCCAGTTGGGATCTATTCTGGCAGTGGTGGTGATGTTCTGGCGACGTTTGTTTGGCCTGATCGGCATTCACTTCGGCAAGGCCCCGCATGAAGGTACTGGCAAAGGTCGGCTGACGCTGGGGCATATCCTGTTGGGGATGATTCCGGCGGTTGTACTGGGACTGGTGTTCCACGACACCATCAAGTCGCTGTTTAACCCGATCAACGTGATGTATGCGCTGGTGGTGGGTGGTGTACTGCTGATTGCCGCAGAATGCCTGAAGCCGAAAGAGCCGCGCGCGCCGGGTCTGGATGATATGACCTATCGCCAGGCGTTTATGATTGGCTGTTTCCAGTGTCTGGCGCTGTGGCCGGGTTTTTCTCGCTCAGGGGCGACGATTTCTGGCGGTATGCTGATGGGCGTGAGCCGTTATGCGGCTTCTGAGTTTTCATTCCTGCTGGCGGTGCCGATGATGATGGGCGCGACGGCGCTGGATCTCTACAAGAGCTGGTCGTTCCTCAGCGCATCAGATATCCCAATGTTTGCAGTCGGTTTTGTGACGGCGTTTATCGTGGCGCTGGTCGCGATCAAAACCTTCCTGCAACTTATTAAGCGTATTTCGTTCATTCCGTTTGCGATTTACCGCTTTATTGTGGCGGCTGCCGTTTACGTCGTGTTCTTCTGATGACTTACCGTGGTGCCGGATGGCGGCGTTTCGCCTTATCCGGCCTACGGGTGATATTCGTTCAGGCGGTGGGTTTAGGACACCGCTTCTCCTTCCAGTTGGCCACCGCCGCAATGCGACGCCGGGTCAGTTCCTCGCGAATAGCCTGACCTTTGAATCCCGCTTCCACGACATCTTTCGTGGGAACCGCCTGTGCAACCAGCCAGGCTTCACGCAACAGCCTGCCTTGTGGGTAATCCGCCGCTTCAAAACCGGTTCGCCCACGCACGTCGGCCTCGCTGGTGAGGGCGATTTGCTCCACGCGCTGCGGTTTGCGCCATGCATCGATGGAATCAAACAGCTTAACGATGGTTTTCGGTTGCAGGATCGGGAAGGTATGAATCAGGTCGTGGAACTCGGCCACCAGTTTGGCTAAATCACGGATGTCATTCGGCACGCGCAGGCGCTGACACAGTTGCTCGACCAGCTTAACACCCGCCGGACCGTGGCCATGATGGCGCGGCCATAGCGCTTTAGGCGTTAATGCTTTGCCAAGATCGTGGCACAGCGTGGCAAAACGCACGTCGACCTCCGGGCTTAACATGGCTGCCATCGACAGCGTCATCAGCGTGTGAATACCGGTATCAATTTCCGGGTGCCACTGCGCGGGCGCGGGAACGCCGAACAGAGCATCCACTTCAGGAAACAGAACGTGCAGTGCGCCGCAGTCGCGCAGGACCTGAAAAAATACCTGTGGGTTGCGGGTGGTTAAGGCGCTTTCCGTTTCTTTCCACACGCGCTCTGGCGTCAAGTGTTCCAGCTCGCCAGCGGCGTTCATATCGCGCATCAGCGTCATGGTTTCGTCGGCAATACGAAAGCCAAGGTGCGCATAGCGGGCAGCAAAGCGCGCTACGCGCAGCACGCGAAGTGGATCTTCGCTAAAAGCCGGGGAAACATGACGCAGCAGGCGGTTTTCCAGATCATCGCGTCCGTTATACGGGTCGATAATCTCCCCGTTGTCATCGCGGGCCATTGCGTTGATGGTCAGGTCGCGCCGCTGAAGATCGGCCTCCAGCGTCACATCTGGCGCGGCGTAGCAGGTGAATCCGGTATATCCCGAACCTGATTTGCGTTCAGTACGCGCCAACGCATACTCTTCCCGGGTTTGCGGATGCAGAAACACGGGAAAATCGCGGCCTACCTGTTGGTAACCCGCGTCGAGCATTCCTTGCGGCGTGGCACCGACAACGACCCAATCTTTATCTTTAATCGGTAGCCCTAATAACGCATCCCGAACAGCACCACCGACCAGATAAATCTTCACGCCACTTTCCTTTTGAAAAAAATATCCCTTAATCATATGTCAGTGTGGCGGAGAAGGCGATTCAGTTCATCCAGCGATCTTTGCGTTTACGGCTTGGGATCATGTGTGGCAGAACCAGACCGAGCAGCAGACCAAGACCCAGCACGCCGCCGCCATACATAAACCATTGCATGATGATAGTACGCTGCTTGTCATCAAGCTGAAGGTTGGCTGCGCTCACCTTCTTTTGCGCCACGATAAGTTCGTTCTTCAGCTTCTGGTTTTCTTGTTTCAGCCCGTCAATCACGCTGTCGCTCTGCGCTACCTTTTGCTGCATGTCGGCGGTACGCTGATTCCATGTGGTATCGATATTATTGAGCTTATCGGTCAAGATCTTAACCTGGTTTTCCAGGTCGGGAACGCGGGTACGCAGGCTCGGCGTACTGTTCAGCTCTTTCAGTGGGATCCAGGCGGTACGTCCGGTGCTGTCTTTCACCTGAGCGTAATTAGTATTGGCATCGGTCTGTAATAGCGTGACTTCCTCGCCGGCGTTAACCGTACCCACGAGGCGATAATTATCTCCCGGACCGCTGCGGACCCAGGTGTTCAGTTCGTCAGAGACATAGCGCTTTTCTTCGGCATGAGAGACTGCAGTGGCGCTAAGTGCGAGTAAAGTTAATCCAATCAGGCGTAATTTTGGCATCAGGCTGTCGTTATTGTCATAGAAAGTGGAACGATAGTAGTGGCATCAGTGTCTCTACGCAAAGCATTCGACATCAATCGGAATCATCTGTGTCCTTTTTGCCACCACTCGAAACTTTTACGCCCGTCAAATTGCTCGTTGCATGGCAATTTGGCGCAAAATACTATCTACTGACCATAAAGAACGAACTTAGTTCGCAGTCAGTTTTCTCAACTGTGACATAACCCATAAGTACAAGACCATGGCCCAGGAAATCGAATTAAAATTTATCGTTAATAGTGACGCTGTCGATGCGCTACGTGAACGTCTGAATACGCTGGGGGGAGAGCATCATGCACCCAGCCAGTTACTGAATATTTACTACGAAACGCCGGATGCGTGGTTGCGTGGTCACGATATGGGGCTGCGTATTCGCGGTGAAAACGGTCATTACGAAATGACCATGAAAATTGCCGGACGCGTGACGGGCGGTCTGCATCAACGACCGGAATTTAACGTTGCGCTGGACGCGCCTGAGCTGGATCTCGCCTTGTTCCCAACGGAAGCCTGGCCTGATGGCAAACTGCCCGCTGAACTTGCTTCTCAAGTGCAGCCGTTGTTCAGCACCGATTTTTTCCGTGAGAAATGGTTGGTTGATGTTGATGGCAGCCGGATTGAAATGGCCCTCGATGTGGGGGAAGTGAAAGCGGGCGAGTTTGCAGAACCTATCTGTGAGCTTGAACTTGAACTGCTAAGCGGCGATACCCGTGCGGTACTGAAGCTGGCAAACCAGCTGGTTTCGCAAACCGGTTTACGCCAGGGCAGTTTGAGCAAAGCCGCGCGCGGTTATCATTTGGCCCTGGGGAATGCGCCGCGCGAACTCAAACCGACGCGGATTTTGAAGGTTCCGGCGAAGGCGAGCATTGAGCAGGGGTTGGAAGCGGCGCTGGAGCTGGCATTATCACAGTGGCAGTACCACGAAGAGCTGTGGGTACGCGGCGTTAAAGGGGCGAAAGCCGAGGTGCTGGCGGCAATGGGGCTGGTGCGTCACATTCTGATGTTGTTTGGCGGTAATGTGCCACGAAAAGCGAGCGCTCACTTACGTGATTTGCTGACCCAATCGGAAGCGATCATTGCGTCGGACGTTTCTGCTATTTCGGCGGTTTACAGTACGCAAACGGCAATGGCCAAGCTGGCGCTGACCGAATGGCTGGTGACCAAAGGATGGCAGCCGTTCCTGGATGCGAAGGCGCAGGGCAAAATTGCCGACTCCTTTAAGCGCTTCTCTGATACCCATCTTTCACGCCATGCCGCTGAGCTGAAAACCGCTTTTGCGCAGCCGTTGGGCGATCAGTACGCCGATCAGCTTCCACGTTTGACGCGCAACATTGATAGCATGCTGATGCTGGCGGGATACTACGACGAAAATGTCGCATCAGAATGGATCGCTACTTGGCAGGGCTTACGTCGCGCCATTGCGGCCAACCAATATATTGAAATTGAACACTTCCGCAACGAGGCGATCGCGCTGGAACCGTTCTGGCTGCACAGCGGAAAACGATAATCAGGGCCGAGGCCGGGATGCCTGATGGCGCTGCGCTTATCAGGCCTACGCGATGTGTGTAACTGTCATGTAGGTCGGATAAGGCGAAAAGACGCATCCGGCACCATTCAAAGGATAACCCGTAAATGAAGCAGCTCTCTTCACCGTTACAGCAGTACTGGCCGACCGTTGTTGAGCGGCTGCCAGCAGCAATATCTGAGTCCTCGCTTAGCGTTCAGGCGAAGTCAGTACTTACATTCAGTGATTTTGTCCGTGACAGCATTATTGCCCATCCCGAATGGCTGGCTGAGCTGGAAAGCACTCCACCCCTGGCGGATGAATGGCAACACTATGCCAACTGGTTACAGCAAGCATTGGCTGACGTTAGTGACGAAAACACACTGATGCGTGAGTTACGCCTGTTTCGCCGTCGCATTATGGTGCGTATCGCCTGGGCACAGACGCTGTCGCTGGTGACCGAAGAGAGTATTTTGCAGCAGCTAAGTCATCTGGCTGAAACGTTGATCGTCGCCGCGCGCGACTGGTTGTACGCAGCCTGCTGTCGCGAATGGGGTACGCCGTGTAATCCTGAAGGTGTTGCGCAGCCGCTGCTGATTTTAGGCATGGGGAAACTCGGCGGCGGCGAGCTGAATTTTTCCTCCGATATCGACCTGATTTTTGCCTGGCCGGAACACGGCAGTACACAGGGTGGGCGCCGCGAGCTGGATAACGCGCAGTTCTTTACCCGTATGGGCCAGCGGCTTATCAAAGTGCTGGATCAGCCCACAATGGATGGGTTTGTCTATCGGGTGGATATGCGTTTACGCCCGTTTGGCGACAGCGGCCCGCTGGTGCTGAGCTTCTCCGCGCTGGAGGATTATTATCAGGAACAAGGGCGCGACTGGGAACGCTATGCGATGGTTAAAGCCCGCATTATGGGCGATGCCGACGGCACATACGTCAGCGAGCTTCGTGCCATGCTGCGGCCTTTTGTCTTCCGTCGCTATATTGATTTCAGCGTGATCCAGTCGCTGCGTAACATGAAAGGGATGATTGCGCGTGAAGTACGCCGTCGTGGCCTGAAAGACAACATCAAGCTGGGGGCGGGCGGCATTCGTGAAATCGAATTTATCGTGCAGGTATTCCAGCTGATTCGCGGTGGGCGCGAGCCATCGCTGCAATCCCGCTCGCTGTTACCGACGCTTAGCGCCATCAATGCGCTGCACTTGCTTTCTGATACCGACGCGGAACAACTGCGCGCAGCCTATCTCTATTTACGCCGCCTGGAAAACCTGCTGCAAAGTATCAATGATGAGCAGACTCAGACGCTGCCGGGTGATGAACTGAATCGCGCGCGGCTAGCGTGGGGGATGAACGTTGATGACTGGCAGCAGTTAACCGATGTGCTGACCAATCATATGGACAACGTACGCCGGGTATTTAACGAGCTGATTGGCGATGACGAGGCCGAAACCCAGGAAGAGTCGCTCTCAGAACAGTGGCGCGAATTGTGGCAGGATGCCTTACAGGAAGATGACACCACGCCAGTGCTGACGCATCTGGCGGATGACGATCGGCGGCGCGTGCTGTCTCTGATTGCTGATTTCCGCAAAGAGCTGGATAAACGCACTATTGGCCCACGCGGACGACAGGTGCTGGATCATTTAATGCCGCATCTGCTGAGCGATGTCTGTACGCGTGACGACGCCTCAGTCCCGCTGTCACGCATTACACCGCTGCTGGTGGGTATTGTGACTCGCACGACCTATCTGGAACTGCTGAGCGAATTCCCCGGGGCGCTGAAGCATTTGATTTCGCTCTGTGCGGCTTCGCCGATGGTCGCCAGCCAGCTGGCGCGGTATCCGTTGTTGCTCGATGAACTGTTGGATCCGAATACCCTGTATCAACCTACCGCGACGGACGCCTACCGTGATGAGCTGCGCCAGTATTTGCTGCGCGTGCCGGAAGATGACGAAGAGCAGCAACTGGAGGCACTGCGCCAGTTTAAGCAAACGCAGCTACTGCGTATTGCCGCGGCTGATATCGCCGGCACGCTGCCGGTGATGAAGGTGAGCGACCATTTAACCTGGCTGGCGGAAGCGATTATTGATGCGGTAGTCCAGCAGGCGTGGACGCAGATGGTTGCTCGCTACGGCCAACCTACCCATCTTGGCGAACGTGAGGGGCGCGGTTTTGCCGTCGTCGGCTATGGCAAACTGGGCGGCTGGGAACTGGGTTACAGTTCGGATCTTGATTTGATCTTCCTGCATGATTGTCCGATGGACGTGATGACGGACGGTGAGCGTGAGATTGACGGGCGACAGTTCTATCTGCGTCTGTCGCAGCGCATTATGCACCTTTTCAGCACCCGCACCTCGTCCGGTATTTTGTACGAAGTGGATGCGCGGCTGCGTCCATCCGGCGCGGCGGGAATGCTGGTGACATCAACCGACGCTTTCGACGATTACCAGCGCAACGAAGCCTGGACATGGGAGCATCAGGCGCTGGTGCGTGCTCGTGTGGTATATGGCGACCCGCAGTTGACCTCTCAGTTTGATGCGATTCGTCGCGATATCATGACCCTCGTCCGTGATGGGAAAACCTTGCAGACTGACGTGCGTGAAATGCGTGAGAAAATGCGCGCCCATTTGGGCAATAAGCATCGGGATCGTTTTGATATTAAAGCGGATGAGGGTGGCATCACAGACATTGAGTTTATTACGCAGTATCTGGTGTTGCGCTATGCGCATGAAAAACCGAAGCTGACGCGCTGGTCGGATAATGTGCGCATTCTGGAATTACTGGCGCAAAACGACATTATGGACGAGCAGGAAGCGCTGGCGCTTACCCGTGCTTATACGACGTTGCGTGATGAACTTCACCATCTTGCGTTGCAGGAACTTCCGGGCCATGTGGCGCTGGAGCACTTTGACGCTGAACGTACGCTGGTGCGTGACAGCTGGCAGAAGTGGCTGGTTGCCGAGTGAAGTGTGCTATTATCGCGCGCAAATTTTAAGACCCTCAGAGAATCTCTCAGGAGACAGGAATGAAAGTAACGCTGCCAGAGTTTGAACGTGCAGGAGTCATGGTTGTCGGTGATGTGATGCTGGATCGCTACTGGTACGGCCCTACCAGCCGTATTTCACCTGAAGCGCCGGTTCCGGTGGTGAAGGTCGATACCATCGAAGAACGTCCCGGTGGCGCAGCAAACGTGGCGATGAACATTGCCTCTCTGGGCGCAAATTCCCGTCTGGTGGGTTTGACCGGTATCGACGACGCGGCGCGTGCACTGAGCAAAACGCTGGCGGATGTGAACGTAAAATGCGATTTCGTGTCCGTGCCGACGCATCCGACAATCACCAAACTGCGCGTGCTTTCCCGCAACCAGCAGTTGATTCGTCTGGATTTTGAAGAAGGTTTTGAAGGCGTGGATCCGCAGCCGCTGCACGAGCGTATTAACCAGGCGCTGGGTTCTATTGGCGCTCTGGTGCTCTCCGACTACGCCAAAGGCGCGCTGGCAAGCGTGCAGCAGATGATTGCGTTGGCGCGTAAGGCTGGCGTGCCGGTACTTATCGATCCGAAAGGGACCGATTTTGAACGTTACCGCGGCGCAACGCTGCTAACGCCCAACCTGTCTGAGTTTGAAGCGGTAGTGGGTAAATGCAAAAGCGAAGATGAACTGGTTGAGCGCGGCATGAAATTGATTGCTGATTTCGACCTTTCCGCACTGCTGATTACCCGTTCAGAACAGGGGATGACGTTGCTGCAACCGGGCAAATCGCCACTGCATATGCCGACGCAGGCGCAGGAAGTGTATGACGTGACCGGTGCGGGCGATACGGTAATCGGCGTGCTGGCGGCGACGCTGGCGGCGGGTAACACACTGGAAGAGGCGTGCTATTTTGCCAACGCTGCAGCCGGTGTTGTGGTCGGTAAACTGGGAACCTCCACCGTTTCTCCGATTGAACTGGAAAACGCGGTGCGTGGTCGGGCTGATACTGGTTTTGGCGTGATGAGCGAATCTGAGCTGAAACAGGCCGTTGCCAGCGCCCGCAAGCGCGGTGAGAAAGTGGTGATGACTAACGGTGTGTTCGACATCCTGCATGCGGGCCACGTTTCCTATCTGGCAAATGCGCGCAAGCTGGGCGATCGCCTGATCGTGGCGGTAAACAGCGATGCGTCGACCAAACGTCTGAAAGGAGAAACGCGTCCGGTCAACCCGCTGGAACAGCGCATGATCGTGCTGGGCGCGCTGGAATCCGTCGACTGGGTGGTCTCTTTTGAAGAAGATACACCGCAGCGTCTGATCGCCGGCATCCTGCCGGATCTGCTGGTCAAAGGCGGTGACTATAAGCCAGAAGATATTGCGGGCAGCAAAGAGGTATGGGCGAACGGCGGTGAAGTGCTGGTGCTGAACTTCGAAGATGGCTGCTCAACGACCAATATCATCAAGAAGATCCAGAAAGACAGCGATAAATAACAATTGGAATGTTTGTCGGATGGCGGTGTCCGGCCTACGAGGTTGTAGGCCGGATAAAACGCGTAAGCGTTGCCATCCGGTATTTCTGTTTCTTATTCTTCAGTCGTTTTCTCAACAGGCTGTGGACTGTTTTTCAGCGGATCGGCCAGTGCCGACAGCGAACCACCGGACAAACCAATTTCATTTAACAGCGAGTCAATCAGCGGCGCTTGTGTACGATAGGCAAGGGCGGCGGATAATGCCTGCTCAGCCAGATTCCCTCCGGTTACGTTACCTGCGGTCACTTCACCGACGGCGCCGCCACGATTCAGACCATCAACCTGGATAATCTTGATCCCATCGATAGACTTCATTGGCTCAACGGATTTCTCAATGACTGCTGGCAGGGACTGCAGCAGGGCCAGCTTAAATTTCAGACTGGTCTGTTCGTCGGAAAGCACGTTGATGGCATCGTTCAGCGCACGCTGGGCTTCGGCTTCCGCCAGACCTTTTTTTCGCGTGGCTTCGGCCAGTTCCACAATTGCCGCCGCCTGCAATTCTGCGGCTTCTTTTTCCGCTTTTGCCCGGACGGTCAGTTCAACCGCCTGGGTTTCTGCATCCTGCGCTGCGGCAATCAACGCCACCTGTTTGGCACGATCCGCTTCTGCGGTCTGGCGGGTGGTTTCTACGTTCTGCTGGGCGCGAACCGCTTCGGCTAGCGCATCGTTAGCGCGTGCTTCAGCCTGAGACTGCTGTTCAGACTTGGCGGCAATGGCGATGGACTTGGTCTGGTTGGCGATCTCCGTTGCCTGTTGCTGTTCGATCTCTTTGATGCGAACTTCACGCTCGGCCTCGACTTTTCTGGATCGCACCGCCTGTTCGCGCTCGATTTCTGTTTCCTGAATCTGCCGTTCGGCAAGAATGCGCGTCTGCTCAGCTTCACGATGACGTTCGGCTTCGAAGGCGGCAATTTTGGCGTTTTGCTCGGCCGTGCGGGTCTTCACCTGCTGCTCCTGCTCGAGCGTCATGAAGGCTTCCTGCTGTTCGATCTCCAGCTTGCGCGACAGCGCATCACGGTTTTTCTCACGAACGGCAACTTCTACGTCCTGCTCGACTTCGTTACGTTCGCGACGACGGCGTTCTGTTTCCTGAGTCAGCTTAGTCAGACCCTCGGCATCAAAGGCGTTATTCGGGTTGAAATGAACTTTTTCGGTCTGGTTAAAGTTGGTGAGTGAAACGCTCTCCAGTTCCAGGCCGTTTTTGGACAGGTCTTCCGCGACGGTATTTTGTACGCCCTGAACGAAGTTTTCACGCGTATCCTGCAGTTCATGCATGGTCATCTGCGACGCAGTGGCACGTAGGGCATCAACAAACTTATCTTCTATTAGCACACGTAAATCCTCTGGTGACAGTGTTCGCTGTCCCAACGTCTGTGCGGCGGTAGCAATCCCTTCAACAGACGGTTTTACACGCACGAAAAAGGCGACGACGACATCCACGCGCATACGGTCTTTGGTGATGAGACTGTCGACAGTCGAACGGCTCACCTCAAGTTTGAGGGTGTTCATGTTGATAGGAATAATTTCGTGGAAGATAGGCATGACAATTGCGCCGCCGCTCATCACCACTTTTTGTCCGCCAAGGCCGGTACGCACAAACGCCTGTTCAGCTGACGCGCGGCGATACAGGCGGGCAAAGATAATCCCGATAATTACTAAGATGACCACCGCCACAATGGCGGTAAACATCCATGAAGGTAACATGCCAAAAACATCATCCATTGTGTTATTCCCTTAAAGTAAAAATTACAAAACATTTGGCCAGGGGTTTAGCTCGGCCAGGTAACGCGTTGCGGAGAGTCGGCAGATAATCAGCACCTTGTCTCCTTTTTTGAATTCTTTGCCCGCTTCAGGCTCCAGCAGCACATAGTGAGTCTGCCCGAACTTATCGGTAAATTTGCCTTCGCAGGGGGTTCCAGCACTTGCGGAATGTCCGGTAATAATCGCCATGCTGCCGATAAATTCATCTTCAGCGAGGGCGGTGGTTTCATCCCGCGGCAGCCAGGGAGCAATGATTTTTCCGCTGTAATGCACGGCGAAGACGGCAAGAATAAAACTCACCGGAGCAAGCAGCAGGTTGCTGAGCGGTGCTTGCCACAGCGTGACCCAGCCATGCTGAAGGAGGATACCGAAGAGTCCAAAGAAGCCAGCGAGTAAACACAGCACGATCAGTGCCGGGATCCGCCCGATATTGAGATAGTGAAGCGCCTGGCCGATATTGCCGGAAGTCAGGGCATCGTAATGTTCGAGGTGAGCATCAAGCGCACCTGAAAGAAAATGGCCAAAAATAAGAGAGATGATTTCCAGTAGGCCAATCAACAGTACAAATGAAATAGCAAACAGGTAGGGGCTGTTGTAATCCGTGAATAATGCCAAGTTGTTTCCTCCTGTTACTGCGTTCCCTGTCCGTGTCAAAAGTAATGGTTTTACCTCTTACTTTTACATGACGTTACAATAACATGCGTTACCCTGGTCTTTAATCCGAAAAGGGGCTCATCCCCCTCTTAGATTTCGTAGGAAACTGTGAAGCAGGCGGTTTTTTTGCGCACAATATGTACAGAATAACTTCGTATCCAGGGAAATACTGAAATTAGAAAAAGCATATGGCCTTAGCAGATATTCAATAACTGGAGGGTATGCTCATGAACAGCAATATGTATTCAATGAACAATTTCGATTTCCTGGCCCGTAGTTTTGCCAGAATGCAGGCTGAGGGCCATCCCGTTGATATCCAGGCGATAACCGGGAACATGGATGAAGAACATCGAAGCTGGTTTTGCAAACGCTATGCGCTGTACTGCCAGCAGGCGACGGAAGCCAGGAAGCTAGAACTGGAACACTAACAGAAAAACGGGCCTTGCGGCCCGTTGTCGTTTTACTCTTGCGGATCGACTGACGGGATCGCGGGGGCAGGTTTAACTTCTGCCGTTTTTTCACGCGATTCCAGCTCAGTCAGACGTTGCTCAAGCAGCGCCAGCTTTTCACGTGTGCGCAATAAAACCTGAGTCTGTACATCGAATTCTTCACGGCTTACCAGATCCAGACGGGTCAGCTGTGACTGCAGCGTTTGACGAATTTTCTTCTCGACGTCTTCGCCAAACTCGCGGATCCCTTTCGGCATCGACTCGTGAACCTGACGAGCAATCTGCTCAATTTTTTTCGGGTCAATCATTGTGGTTTCCCTGAACTGGTACGTGTTGCTGCCTATTGTAGTGCGAACTGGCACAGGCATAAACCAGAATTGTGTGAAGCTAAGACGAGTAAAGGCGTTGATGAAGGTAATCAATAGCGTTATAGTTAACTCGCTTATTCTCAGGGCGGGGCGAAATTCCCCACCGGCGGTAAATCAACTGATGTTGAAAGCCCGCGAGCGCTTTTTGTTACGGCAAAAAGGTCAGCAGATCCGGTGTAATTCCGGGGCCGACGGTTAGAGTCCGGATGGGAGAGAGTAACGATCCAGTCGGGCATGGACCCGCTCACGTTATTTTTTTGCCGCTTAGACGGTACTCCTAAGACTGCCCTGATTCTGGTAACCATAATTTTAGTGAGGTTTTTTTTACCATGAATCAGACGCTACTTTCCTCTTTTGGTACGCCTTTCGAACGTGTTGAACATGCGCTGTCTGCGCTGCGTGAAGGACGCGGTGTAATGGTGCTTGACGACGAAGACCGTGAAAACGAAGGCGATATGATTTTCCCGGCAGAAACCATGACCGTAGAACAGATGGCGCTGACCATCCGTCACGGTAGCGGTATTGTATGCCTTTGCATCACTGAAGACCGACGTAAACAGCTCGATCTGCCAATGATGGTGGAAAATAATACCAGCGCTTACGGTACCGGTTTTACCGTGACCATTGAAGCCGCAGAAGGCGTGACCACCGGCGTTTCCGCAGCAGACCGTGTTACTACGGTGCGTGCGGCAATTAAGGATGGCGCTAAACCTTCCGATCTGAACCGTCCGGGGCACGTGTTCCCGCTGCGTGCTCAAGCTGGTGGTGTGTTGACCCGCGGTGGTCATACTGAAGCGACCATCGACCTGATGACGCTGGCAGGGTTTAAACCGGCAGGCGTGCTGTGCGAACTGACCAACGACGATGGCACCATGGCGCGTGCGCCAGAGTGCATCGAATTTGCCGGCAAGCATAATATGGCGGTGGTGACTATCGAAGACCTGGTGGCTTACCGTCAGGCGCACGAGCGCAAAGCCAGCTAATCGTACAGTGCCATGGTGAAGAAAAGCCGATGCAATGCCATCGGCTTTTTTTTGTTTAGTTGTAGTTAATTTTAAATAACACTACCGTTTCAAATGGTCCGGTCTGAACGGCCTCGCCAGCGACTTGACTTAACTCTGCTTGATAACTTTTCTCTCTGGTCAATAATTCCGTATCAAATTCGGCATACTCTGCGTACGCGTTGTAGGTGGAGAGTGTATTATCTTCCATATTACGGATTTTTAATTGCAAGCCATTCCCTATTCTCAGTGAAGTATCATCTTCTGCTAATTCTTCAGTAGTATAGAATGAAGATGAAACTTTGAATGTATCAGTACATCCACTGTCTGCATTTAAATTCTTTATAGTCTTGATGGAGAAACTTTTGGTCATGGTTTTGGCATTGATTTCCATATTATTAAAGGTGCCAAAGTCAATGGTCTGATTTTCCGGATAGATGTTGAATTTTACGCTACAGTCCAGTACTCGAATTTGATCTAATCCAGTGACATGATATTTCAGGTTAGCGGCATCCGGGCTGACGTTGATACCACCAACACCATCAAACTGCACAAGAATATAATCGCCGATACTACTGGTGTAGTCATGGGGAGGCATAGAGATGACTTTTACATACAGGCGCATTCGTGCGATAAACGTTCTCGAGTAGTGTGTATCTTCCGCATTACCTGAGCAAAGATAATGTTCCCAACCGCTGGCTTTGATTTGCGCCGGGTTATAGATCTTCAGTTTCTGATTATCAATACACTGGTGGGTATCAATACTGATAGCACCTTGCGTCGCGTCATAATCAACGCCTTCGTAGGTGACACCTAACTGGTAGTAGGTATCATTGACAGAAGCATAGGGGTTAACCCAGGCATAGGCGTTTTCACCGCTATATCCATCATCGGAAGTGGCGTTATCACAGTACACGGGAATTTTTATATCGTTGCTTTCCCATATTTTGTCCCCGGGTTTGGCGTTGTTAGGGACTGCAAACGGTTCGATAGCGGTATAACCTTCAACAGGACCTCCGGTGGCTCCCAGATAGCAGTGAACCGCCAGCGCTGAACGAAAAGGGAGCGCGATGAATATTAACAGCAGAAATAACCGTAGCGTGCGGATCATTTTCTGGCCTCCGGCACGATAAGATCGCATTGACCATGGCATTTCACGTTCAGCATGCGCAGTCCGCCATAATCATCCATATATCCTAGTGCGAACGCATTTCCGTTATAACCGCCGGCATTTAATGTGACAGAGGAAAAAGGGGCAATCATCTTACTGCTAAAGCCTGACAATTGGCTTTTGCTGTCTTTGCCAAAAAAAGCCAACGTAATGTAGTAGGCGGTAGGATTATTAACCAACAGCGTATTTCCCTGTTGGCTAACTTTGAGCTGAAGTTCAACTTCAGTACCCGGCTTTTTCTTCAAAGCCGCTGGACGCCAGAACAATTTCAATCGAGATTGCAGGGCCATCTGCACAATGGCATTGCTTCCCTTATTTTCTGGCGCAGGCGGAATTTCACGGACATTAAAATAGAACAGCGTTTCCCGATCCTGAGGTAGTGAGCGAGCTTTATCCTGCTTAACGATCCTCACTTGTGAAATTGCGCTGGGATTTAAGCGTTGGATTGGAGGCAGGGCAACCAGAAAGGTGTCGTCCTTATTACCTTTTTCATCTTCAATCCATGAATAGGCCAGATAGGGCAGCTGCTCGCTCTGGTTTTCGATTTTCAGGCTGCTGGCCTTTTCGTTGCCGTTAAATATTATCCGCGTTCTGTCAGGTTGAATTGCCGCCTGAGAGGTGAGTGATAAGGCGAGTAGTACTATTGGCAATTTTTTAAATAATGTCATTTTTCATCCTTAATTAATGACAAGGTAAAATAAGGTTTTGCGTGGTGATATCCAATGTGTCTGGTAATGCGAAGGTGCATGCCTTTTTATCACCCCATTGAACTGTAAAGTGTTGCCCACTGTCGACACCACCAAGCCAGGCATGACCTTCTTCACTGACCATTCCTACTTCGGTATTGCTGGCAATATGCCGAACGATCGCGCCAAGTGGCGGGTAGTCTCCATTTTCCATTCTGATGGCGACGGTAATATTTTTGCCTGCACGGGATATCAGCGCTTTGTAACCGATAGCTCCTTCCGTCCAGGTTTGGCGGGTGATCGTTTCATCAACGGTAACGCCGTCAGGGAGATCGTTCATGTTGACGGCGATGGTTGAGGGTTGATAACTGGATATCATCGGTACAACCGCATAGCCGAGGCGGTTGGTGCGATTGCTATCTCCCTGAACAGGTATATCGGCCACGCCATCTGTACCGATCATAACTCGAGGTTCATTACCAAAACTGCGACGATGCAAGGCAATACCTTTGCCCGTGGCGGTCATTGAACCGCTCCAACTGGCGCTGACAGAGGTGTAGTCGCTGGCAGCATAGCTTCCGGAGAACTGTAGTTCGCCCGCAGGGGTAGTATGCTGGTAGTTGCCCCTGAATTGCGCGCCGTTATCTGGCTTGTCGGTGGCGGTTCCTGCGGAAACGCCCCAGGTATTACGGGGATCGGAGGAATCATTCCATGAGAGAGTGTTAGTGGTGTTGCTGCTATTGCGCATGTCGTAATTCAACCGCCGACCAAAGTCGAAGGGAACGGAGAGCGAAACATAGACCTGCTTATCGTTATCACTCTCTTCGTAATGCGTTGTGCTGAAGGATGTCGATAGCGATAAACCTTTCCAGTCACCGATATCGAAATTAAATCCGGCAGTTACGGATGCGGTAGTAGAGCTGTCGCCATCCCACCATTGCTGGCGTAGTGCGCTGACGTACAAATTCATCCGCAAAGGATCGATCGGCTGGTTGAAGGCGATGCTTACGGTCTGCTTTTCGTCCTGCGTATCAGCATTGTTGTACTGATGGGCGATAAAGTTGGCATAGCTATGAAATTCACGTTCGGAGAAACGATATGCCGCAAGTGAAATCTGGCTGTTTGTCGCATCAAAGCGTTTGCTGTAGTTCAGTCGGTAACTGAGACCGTTTTCTTGATGACCATCATCGAAAGTGCTGCTGGCACGTGTAACGTCAAATGAAAGTGCGCCCAGCCATAGCATATTCTGCCCAATGCCGAGTGCCGCAGAGCGATAATCGCTGCCTCCTGCGAGGATCCCGCCATACAGCGAGGTATTGGACAATATTCCCCACGAGGCTTCTCCATTGGCAAAGGTCTCATCGATCACATAATGCGAGATGTCCGGACGTGCACGGCCTGCCGCGATTTTGTAACGGACCTGCCCCTCGCGGGTCAAGAAGGGCGTGGATGCTGCAGAAACCTGAAATGTATTGGTTCTGCCATCTTCCTCGGTGATTTTAACATCTAGCGTACCCTGTACCGATTGGTTGAGATCGGTAATGACAAAGGGGCCAGGGGCAACCTTTGTTTGATAAATCACGCGACCGGAGTGGCTGACGGTGACGGTTGCATTGGTTTGTGCGAGACCGCTGATTTGTGGGGCATAGCCACGTAATTCCCACGGTAGCATGCGGTCATCACTGGCCAGAGCAGCGCCATTATAGGAAAAACCATCAAAGATATTTGAGCTTAAATCCGTCTCGCCCAGCGTGAGTTTGGCACCCAGTGAAGGGAGTGGGCGAAAAAGATAGGTTCGCGAAATGCTCCGTGTTGTTTGAGTGTTTTCGTCGTTGCGATTTTGGCTTACCTGGTAATCGCTACGTAAGCGCCATGCGCCCATATTCAGGCCAGCAGCACCGTAGGAGTTTATATTTTCTGTACTTTTACCCCGATCGGGACGATAAGTGCTGGCAAATAAGTTGTAGTCGAAGAGCAAGCCATTTACACCGTGATCCCAGGTGGATGGCGGCATCCAGCTCTCTGATTTCCATGCCATTAATACTTGCGGAATACTAATATCCAGGTGTTGATTCGCAATGTCTAGCGTAAACGCAATGTCGGCGTATGCGGTGAAATCTACGCAATTGTTCTGCATTGGCAGGGAACGTAAAATTTTCTCTTTTAACCCCAATTGCTCGGCAAGATCGGTAGGAATACAGACTGCAACACCTTCACCTTTTTCCCCCCAGCTCAGTTGGCGGCCAGAGGAGATTTGGTTTTTATTCACAGCAATTGTGACAAAGTAGTTCCCAGGGGCAATTGAGAAATCATCTTTTAGTAGTGAGAGATCCACACTGCTACGCATGGATTTATCCAGTACATTCAGGTTGAATTCGACGGCCAGAGTGGAAAATGACAACAGTAGCCCACATCCATAGGCCACGACCTTGCAGGTATTCATGGCAATCCTTACCTATACCCAAGCGTTGCAAGTGTTATAGGGTGGCCATCCGGCCACCATTATGTGACTACTTATAGGTAAGTCTGTAGGTTGCCGTCGCGGCGACAGCGCCCACGGTGACATCCGTTGCGCCAATTTTTTCCATATAGGCTTGGAATGGAAGGATTTGAGTCGCTGATCCTGCACTTAGATCAATGGTTTTTGCGGTCCCCAGAGTAATCTTCGTGCTTGTTTTGTCCAGAAGGCGTACGCCAACATTTGTTGCACCACTGGCAAAAGTATTGCTAAGCAGGCTGGTATCTTCAGTTGTAACGCTGTCACTGTTAAATGTGACATCAACTTTGGACACAGGTACATCGCTGCCATTATTTGAGTGTGGCAGATCGCAATTGACTAAGTGAAGGCTGGAGTCAACCGCATCAGAATGTCCGTTAGTATTGATATAGCTGGCAGGAACTTCACCCAGCTCAACCTGCTTGTCAATATCGTCAGGTTCAATGGCGCAAGGGGCATTAATAATGGTACCCGTGAAGGTTATTTTGCCGCTACCACCGTCAACATCGGCGAAGGCACTGGTGGTAGTTAATGTGGCGATAGCCACGGCTAATAACGTTTCTTTGCCTAGTTTCATACAATCATTCCTTTAGTAATATACAATATCCTTTATGCTTAAGTCGAAATAATAGGTTTTTTAAAAT
The DNA here is from genome assembly GCF_030334095.1 of Citrobacter sp. Cf118. NCBI lineage: Bacteria > Pseudomonadati > Pseudomonadota > Gammaproteobacteria > Enterobacterales > Enterobacteriaceae > Citrobacter > Citrobacter sp. Cf118. The sequence continues at coordinate 49,285 of NZ_JAOWES010000080.1, forward strand.
ATTATATCACCAGGATATTTTGTTTTTGCGTGATATTCGGAATTTGACCCGGTATTGATTAAGTTTTGTGTATATATATTTCGATGTTGCAATTTGCATTGCATTTGATGAGAGAATGAATGGTGTTTTATTATTATTTTTCGTGGTGTTGACTCTAAGGTGGTTATTGTAAAACTGTGATTTAGATGAGTTTTTTTCTGCAAATCAGAGTATATAAATATTGATTTATTATTGTTTGCGCCAAATAATTTGCGTTTTGTATGATTTGAACCGAAGGGAAGCAAGCAGCAGGATTGTATAACCATCGTAAAAAAAGCAGAAATCTGAATACAGACTTCTGCTTTGGTTTTTCCATTCAGGTTATTTGGCCCTGGCCAGTTTCAATGCCCATGCGCCGCTCATTATCACCAACAGTAATAAACATAAGCCAAAGGCTAGCAGGCATGCCTGCGCCATGTTCATAAATTGCCACGGTGGAAGCAGATACCAGCCTTCAGACTGTTGGTATAGATCGATAAACCACTTTTGCGTACTGCTGAGTGCCACGCCATCAGGCACTATGGGGGCATCATAGCCGCAATCTCCAGTGGGTTTAAACCACTCCGGAGCCCAGTTTGCCAGCGGCAAATTGAAAGGGAATGTCGGATCGGTGGAACACCCCTGGACGCCAAACAGCGAATCCGGGCTATGTACCGCATGATGAATATCATTGAGTTTGAGCGAGAACTTAATGCCCATGATGCTGCCGTAAAATGCCGCAATGCAGCCAATAAGCTTCAGAACAACATTTTTAGGGTTTATTGCCGCGATCAATCCACCGAAAACCATCACAAACATGGCAAAGCGAATGTAGACACACTGCTCGCAGGGGGCCATATAGAGATAGATTTGGAAAAACGAGTGGGCCAATATTATTAACCCGCCCATCGCGCAGGCCATCAGTAGCCACAGAAAGCGCCGTTCCTGCCATCTCACCAGCGTATCAACCGGCGTGGTACGTAAGTCCCGCCACCATCCTTTTATGAAAACCATAGCCTCGTCCCTGTTTATTTTGTCGCCAGCTCTCTGACAAGCTCAGCCATGGAGTCAATGGATTTGATACTCTTGGTGTAGATCAGGTATTTACCGTTAACGACGTAAGCCGGAACCCCCTGAATTTTGGCGACGTCATATGCCGCTTTCCATTTCTCCAGCGTTTGCTGAACAGTGGGATCTTGTAGCGCGGCGTCAAAATCTGCCTGGCTCATGCCTGCAGCATCCAGGCCTGTTTTAATGAATGCGGCCGGATCTTTACCATCTGACCAGCGCTCTTTCTTGTCGTGGTAAGCAGCGTAATAAGCAAATTTCGCTTTTTTGAACTGTGATTTGGCATCAAATAATGAAATCCCTGCTGCCTGATCTTTAGCAATCATTACTGCAAAAACTTCACTGGCCTGTTTACCATATTCCCCTTTGGTTTCAAGATGAAATGGTGTGAAGGTGACGAGATCGGCCACTTTTTCAGAAACCGGGCCAGTCACGGCTTTATCATATTTGTAACAGAACGGACAGGCGTAGCTGAATACTTTTATTAACGTCTTATCAGCATTAGGAATCGGTTTCTCCAAAACCATATAATCAGTGCCTTCTGTAAAAGCTGAGGCGGCAAACGACGAGGCAAGTGCGGCGGTTAATACCACGCTTTTAAATAATGAAGTAATCCATTTAGATGACATAATTAATCCTTAATCTAACGATATTATTTAAACATTTGTTGTGGGTGAACCAGTAATGCGCGGTAGTGCGTTTGGTTTGGCTTATCTGAAAGGACATCAATTTCGACTTTGACTTCTTTAGTCTTATAGTCAATTTCGTTGATTTTGCCGATGGTTGGTTGTCCAACGTCAAATAAATTAATAGAACCACCAAATCCAAACATGGTGTCGCGGTCTTTCTGATATTCGATAACCGAGGTGATGGGACTATAGAAATCGTAACCGCGTTCTTTGCCGTATTCCCAAATTTGCTGAACGGTTCCTTTTTTCTCGTCAACTTTATATTCGACGAAACGGGAATATTTCATCGTCGGCAATGCCGGTTGTTCGAGCCCACGACCATCGCCGTTGTCAAAGATGGTTAATGTCCCTTTGCTCGAGATCCATGCGGTGTGTTGGGTGTAGGTAAAATCGAAATCAGTATTCTCGCACTTACCGTTTTCGTCACATTTTAGCGCGTTGCCCTTATCATCAACCGGTTTTAACAGCTTGCTTGCCAGCGCCTTATTCCAGCCTTTCGACGGAGCGAGGATCCATTTCACCTGTTTATCGCGACCGATTTTGACGACGCCCTGATGGCGGGAAGAGATAATAATGGAGTCATCTTTGGCATCATAAGCAATGGAGTTAACGTGCGCCCAGTTACGACCTGCACCCACTCCGAGGGCGTCACCGTAAGGAGTATCTGGCTCCAGTTTCGCCTGTTGACCGGCATGAGCGAGGTCAACGTTGACGCATACCGCGCCTGCGTCCAGTGCACCCAGAAGCGCATCACGCATCGGATCGAGTATCTTTGTCAGATCCCACACATCAACCACACGACCGGACTTGTCTACTTCAATTATCTGATCGCGGATGGTTTGCACATGGATGCCATCTTCTTTGCGATAATCGCGTTTGCCCACGCGAAGCAACACGGTGTCGTTGATTGTTTCGATCGATTCATGCGACGCGTCGAGGAAGCCGCGCGGTAGCTTATGATCGGCCAGAATCTGCCCCATCATATCGAATTCGTACCAATGCTGACCCTGAACGGCTGTGAAGGTACCGCGCGGCGTTTCCCGGATACCCATCAAGTAACCGCGCTTATTGATATCCATGTCATGGCCATCGTAAAAGGTATCTTGATCCAGCCACCAGCGGTATTCACCTTCCGTATCGACGATAAAGGTGAAGGGGGCAATGTCAAAGGGTAATGCCCCGCCCGCAGGACCCGCATCCAGGATGCCGGCATTTTTGTCTTTTTCACCATGCCAGTGGAATTCCGCCCCCTGTGCGGTGAAAGTATGGGTATTCACCAGATAGAGACGGTCTTCAAAACCAGGCGCTACCTTAATAACTTTCGTTTGCTGTAAATCGGAAATAGAACGGTTATCCATGTAGTGATTAACGATGGCGGACGTTTGCACCACATAATCATCCTTCATGGCTTTGCCATTTTCTTTATATTCAACGGTGACCTTATTAGCAAACTTTTGATAAAGACCAAAAATAGGCACGCCGTCATAGGTTGCTAACGACTCTTTGCCAACTGTATAAGTAACAGGAACTCCTTTCTCGCCTTTGCCATGAACGGTGACTTTAACATCTGAAATAACGTGACTATCTAATTCAACCAGTGCGGTAAGCGGGGCGTTTCCATAAGGATCAACGACTATAGCGCCCAGCTTCCCTGCGGGTTGGGCGGGTTGAAAACCTGCAGCAAACGAATTTCCAACGGTTAATCCAAACGTCAGTGCGAGTGTGCCAGCGAGAAGTGTTTTTCGGTATTGTCTAAACATGGATATATCTCCTTATATTAACTTTAAATATAATTCCACTGAATATATTATGTTTTTACGATATGGCTAAAAATGAAAATGGTACTACTGATGTCACTTTTATTGTGGGTATATAAATATTGATGAAGTGTATTATTCTACAAAATCTAATTTTTATTGTTTTCTGGATAGTATGAGTGAGGTATTTTAAGGACAATGTTTATTATTGCTTAGTGTGATCTCGTCGACAGAGTTTTATTTTTTATAACTGTTTTAGCTATTGGCATAGCTGCTGGTTTATATGATCGAAATCATATATTTGTTTCTGAAATATGCCACTATAGGGGTATGTCAGAATAAGTTTATGTAAAATTTTAACGTTAAATGTTTAATGATGTTAAATGTTAAGGGTAAAAGAATGTTTATTGCCTGGTATTGGATCGTATTAATTGCACTCGTTGCATTGGGTTATTATTGCCATATGAAGCGTTATTGTCGGGCATTCCGACAAGACAGAGACGCATTGCTTGAGGCGCGAAACAAACTCTTCCGACGTTCTGGTGAAGATAACAGCGTGATTAAGGAACAGGAATAGTCCTTCACGTTCTGCTATGGATGAGCGGATGCTGTAAAATAGCAGGGTGGCATCCGCCCTCTGGATTATCCGATTCCCATGGACTGGAGGATGACGAGACTTAACCCCATCACCGACATTCCGCACAGGACCCCATAGCTGGGATTATTATTTGGGTCGATCTCTTTTGCCAGTGGCATCAATTCATCGACTGACAGCGCCACCATAATACCCGCGACTGCCGCCATTATTGCCGCCATCACCACAGGCGAGATGAGACTCCCCAGAATTAACCACGCCAGTACGCCGCCCAGTATTTCCGCCATGCCCGAGATCCCGGCCCAGAATATCGCCGTACGTTTGGAGCCCGTTGCTGCATAGACCGGACCTGCAACGGCTAATCCTTCAGGAATATTGTGTAATGCGACGGCAAGCGCAATACCAAAGCCCAGCTCGAGGTTGCTGCTGGCGGTAACAAACGTCGCAATCCCTTCCGGAAAATTGTGCAGGCTGATGCCGAGCGTTAATAAAATCGCGGTGCGTTTAATGGATCCGGGTAGAGGCTGCGTTGTTTTTTGTACCAGATCCTGAGGGTGCGCATGCGGCAATAGACGGTCCAGGCCAAAGTAGCCCAGCAAGCCGACGATAAACATTCCGTAGCCCAGAACTGGCGACATGCCTTCAGCGGCCAGCGCAGCAGGTAGCATTTCCATTAGAGAGATCAGTAGCATAATCCCGGCAGCGAAGCCTAAAGAAAAGGCGAGAACGCGGTTGGAAGGCTTTTGCCCTAACACGCCGAGAAATGCGCCGATAAACGTGGCGGCACCTGCCAGTAAAGTCAGAAGTAAAGGTACTGACATCGACAAATAAAACTCCTTATCAATCTGCTTTCCGGACTGGATCGTCAAAATAACTGATGATCTTCATCATGGTTATCTGAGTTCTTCATCAACCGAATAAGCGTATTGTAATGGTATCAAAATGACTCCCTCAGTAAGGATATCATCATGTCTTCAACTCGTATGCCAGCATTGTTTTTGGGCCACGGTAGCCCGATGAATGTTCTGGAAGATAACGTTTATACCCGTGCCTGGCAGCAACTGGGGGAAACGTTGCCGCGTCCGAAAGCCATTGTGGTGGTCTCGGCGCACTGGTTCACCCGTGGAACGGGTGTGACAGCGATGGAAGCGCCTAAAACGATCCACGATTTCGGCGGTTTTCCGCAAGCGCTGTATGACACCCATTACCCAGCGCCCGGTTCGCCTGAACTGGCGCAGCACCTGGTTGATTTACTTGCTCCTGTACCCGTCGCGTTAGACAAAGAGGCGTGGGGTTTTGACCACGGTTCCTGGGGCGTACTGATCAAGATGTACCCGAATGCCGACATCCCGATGGTGCAGTTAAGCATCGATAGTACAAAACCGGCGGCCTGGCATTTTGAGATGGGCCGCAAGCTGGCGGCACTGCGTGATGAGGGTATTATGCTGGTGGCCAGTGGTAACGTGGTGCATAACCTGCGTACTGCGCGTTGGCACGGTGAGAACACGCCATATCCGTGGGCAACCTCATTCAATGATTATGTTAAGGCTAACCTGACCTGGCAGGGACCGGTTGAGCAGCACCCGCTGGTGAACTATCTCGATCATGAAGGTGGATCGTTGTCGAACCCGACGCCAGATCACTATCTGCCGCTGCTGTATGTTCTCGGGGCATGGGATGGTAAAGAGTCTGTTACGATCCCTGTAGATGGTATCGAGATGGGAAGTTTAAGTATGTTGTCGGTGCAGGTTGGGTGATGAACGCCCGATGGCGCTACGCTTATCGGGCATTAAGTTCGTGCCGTAGGCCGGGTAAGGCGGAGCCGCCACCCGGCACTCTCAATCATTCGACAAAAATATGCGGATAGAAACGTGAAAGATCCTGCGTGATCAACGCACGGTCTTCACGAATGCCGATCCCTGCGGGTTGATCGTTGATCAGCCAGCTGCCAATCAGCATATAGCTGTCGCCAAACTTCGGTAGCTGATGGAACTGCTGCACGATCATGCCTTCTTCACCGTACGGTCCTTCCACGGATTCGATCGTTTTACCGTTCTCAATGATGGAGACGTTAGCTCCCTCGCGCGAGAAGATCGGTTTGACAACGAATTTATCCATCTGCGGGTAGTCGTCTTCGGCGAAATATGCTGGCAGAAGGTTCGGATGATTCGGGAACATTTCCCATAACAGCGGTAACAGTGCTTTGTTGGAAATAATGCTCTTCCAGGCGGGTTCCAGCCAGCGAACGCCAGCGTCTTCCAGCTTGGTGGAGAACATTTCACGCAGCATGAATTCCCACGGATAGAGCTTGAACAGGTTAGCGATCACCTGATCCTGCATATCGGTGAATTGGCCTTTTTCACCAAGACCAATATCTTCTACATAGAGGAATTCTGTAGCGATCTCTGCTTCGGCCGCGCAATCCTGCAGATACTGGATCGTACCGCGATCTTCCACCGTATCACGACAGCAGGTCAGATGTAGCAGTTGAAAACCATACTGTTCACGCAGCTCGGTGAAACGCTCGATCAGCTTTTCCTGCAGACTGTTGAACTGATCGCTGCCTTCCGGCAGGTTGCCCGCATTGAGCTGATCTTCCAGCCAGATCCACTGGAAAAACGCGGCTTCGTACAGCGAGGTTGGCGTATCAGCGTTGTTTTCCAGCAGTTTGGGTTCACCGGTTCCATCCCACGCCAGATCGAGACGTGAATACAGCGACGGTTGCTGTGTCAGCCAGGACTGGCGGACAAAACCCCAGGTATGCTTCGGAATGCGAAACTTGGTCATCAGCTCATCGCTGGCAATGACCTTTTCCACCACTTTGAGGCACATTTGATGTAGCTCTGCGGTGACCTCTTCCAGCTTTTCAACCTGAGCAAGGGTGAGTTTGTAGTACGCGTCTTCACACCAGTACGGCTCGCCGTACATAGTGTGAAAATTAAAACCGTATTCGGTGGCTTTATCGCGCCAGTCCGGGCGCTCAACAATACTGACTCTTTCCATGACGATCAGCCACCCATTGAACGTGTGGTGGTGCCGCTTGCGCTACGCTGCATGGTGCTCTGTTTGGCCACAGACTCACCAAATCCGCCGCGGGTTACGGTAGAGGTGGTGGCTGGTTTCGGTGCCATAGCGGTTTTCGGTACGGTCATGGTGCGACCCGGCGTTGCTGCGCCGTAGTTTTTACCGCTGGCATCTGTGTATTTGCCGTAAGCCGGGCTGGCCGGGTTTTTCGAGCTAAACAGCGGTTGCTGAGCGCCCATTCCGCCACCCATCAGTCGGCCCATCATGTAGCCTGCCATCAGTGGCATCCAGAAGCTGCCGCTGCTTTGATTCTGCGCCTGAGCCTGACCTTCACCGGTCGGCGCCATACCTGCTTGCGCAGGAGCCTGCTGGCACTGGCCTTCGCCGAATTCAGCGATACAGTCTTCACGAGTGGCGTATTTTGGCGCGGTACGTTCAGCTTCTTTCAGCGCATTGTTAAACGCGGTAGTACATTCGGCGCTTTTACCTGGATTCGCTGCAGAGCAGTCGTCAGCGTTTTGATAAAGCGAAACCGTTTCGTCACTCTTTTCACAGCCCGCGAGCATAAACACTGCGGTAACTGCCAGGGCGACAGGAGTCAGATGGCGCGCGCTCCAGCTTTTGCGGAACGAGGCGTGATGTATAGATTTTGTCCGTTTCATTTTTGTCTTCCAGGACCCAGTGGTAAACACAGTAAATAATGCTCAGGATAGAGGATGACTGGTCGAAATTGAAGCGGGAAGAGGCGAGAATGCGCAGGAAGGGGCGGATCTTTACGTTGTCTTACGTTCAGACGGGGCCGAAGCCCCGTCATCAGCATCAGTTACGGAACGGGTTGTTGCCGTTGCTGCTGGTTGAACGTGCTGCTGTCGGCTGAGCCGCAGGCAAATTGCCAGTGCCGTTAAAGTCATTCACGGCGGCATCTTGTTGTGGATTTTGCGGTGCCACGGTATCCGGCGTTGTGGATACAGGTTTACCCAGCGTATTGTTCAGTGCCACCAAATCCTGCTCGTTCAGCGTACCGAGCGCAGATTTGACGTTTAACTGATTGATAAGATAGGTATAACGCGCATTAGCCAATTGTTGTTTGGCGTTGTACAGCGTGGTGGTGGCATCCAACACATCCACAATGGTACGTGTACCTACGGAATAACCGGCTTCCATCGCATCCAATGAGCTTTGAGCAGAGACAACCGCTTGTTTGTACGCGTTAATGCTACTAATAGAAGCATTAATGTTGTTGAATGAAGAACGAACGGTCTGCACCACGCTGCGGTGTGCGCTTTCCAGTTGTTCACTCGCGCCAACAAAGTTGTACTGCGCTTGTTTCACCTGCGAGTTAACCATCCCGCCCTGGTACAGCGGCAGCGAGAAGCTCAGACCGATTTTGTTCTGGCCCATGTTGCTGTCGTCATACTGGGAGCTGTTGGTTTTAGATCCGCTGTACGAGGTGTCAGATACCCCGGTAGAGGCGGTTAAATCTAGCGTTGGTAAGTGACCATCCTGTGCCTGACGAATCTGCTCACGCGCCAGATCCTGGCTTAAACGCGCCTGCAATAAAGTCAGGTTGCGGTTTTCCGCTTCTTTCAGTAGCGCATTCACCGCCTGCGGTTTGTTGGTTTTAAAACCATCAACGTTCAGCGAAGCCAGTTCCGGGTAATAGTTACCGGTCACCTGACGCAGCTGTTCTACCGCGTTATCCAGATTGTTACGCGCGGTCACTTCGTTCGCCAGCACGGTGTCGTATTGTGAACGGGCGTTCTGCACGTCAGTGATGGCGACCAGACCAACGTTAAAACGCTGAGTGGTCTGATCTAACTGACGATAAACCGCATCTTTCTGTGCCTGGGTGTAAGACAGCACATCAATCGCGTTCAGTACGTTAAAATAGGCCGTAGCGGTATTCAGGATCAGCGTTTGCTGATCGGTCTGATACGTTACGTCCTGGATGCCCGCTGATTTTTCTTGCAGCGTCAGGGCACGCCATTTAGACATGTCGAACAGCGTCTGAGTCAATTGTAATGACGCGCTGGTGGCGTTGGAGTTGACGCCGTTTGCATCACGGTAGCCATTGCTGTAGGTGTAATCGGCACCTAAACCCAGTTGCGGCAGTAATGGACTACGCGCTTCGTTAATTTTTTCGAATGCAGCATCGCGATCGGCGGCGGATTTACGCAATTCCGGGTTGCTCAGGCGTGCTTGCTGATAAACCTGCATCAGGTTTTCTGCCTGGCTCAAAGTACTGAACCCCGACAGGCTCAGGCCGATAAGGATGGGGAGCAATTTCTTCATTTGCATTCCTTGTTGTGAAGCAGTATTTAGCGCTGATCAAATTGTAAAAATATTTGCTGATTCTAGCAGAATCCGCCACTGCAAAAAGTTGGCGTTACGTGCCATACGGCGTTAATTTGCATCAATTTAACACAAGGGCGTTCAAACATCAGTCAAACGACCTTGAAATTCACATTTTAATCACTATTGGTTTCAGGACAGCACAATGCGTAAACCAGACAACTTGCCAATGACTTTCACTAAAAATGATGTAGAAATTATTGCACGAGAAACGCTATACCGCGGTTTTTTTTCACTGGATCTTTATCGGTTCCGCCATCGCTTGTTTAACGGTGGTATGAGCGGTGAGGTAAAGCGCGAAATTTTTGAGCGCGGACACGCGGCAGTCTTGCTACCCTTTGACCCTGAGCGGGACGAAGTTGTACTGGTCGAGCAGATCCGTATCGCGGCGTTTGATACCAGCGAAAGCCCGTGGCTACTGGAAATGGTAGCCGGAATGATCGAAGAGGGCGAAACCGTTGAAGATGTGGCCCGTCGTGAAGCGATGGAAGAAGCCGGACTGGACGTTAAACGTACGAAACCCGTTCTGAGCTATCTGGCAAGCCCTGGCGGCACCAGTGAGCGCCTGTCTATTTTAGTTGGCGAAGTGGACGCTACGACCGCGAGCGGAATTCATGGTCTGGCTGATGAAAACGAAGATATTCGTGTTCATGTGGTGAGCCGGGAGCAGGCTTATCAATGGGTAGAAGAGGGGAAAATCGACAACGCGGCTTCTGTCATCGCCTTGCAATGGTTACAGCTGCACTATCAAGAGTTAAAAACTGAGTGGAAAAAATGAAGCGTTACACACCTGACTTCCCTGAAATGATGCGCCTGTGCGAAACCAACTATTCGCAATTGCGCCGCCTGCTGCCACGTAATGATGCAGCCGGTGAAACAGTGAGCTATCAGGTAGCAAACGCACAATATCGGTTAACGATCGTTGAATCGACCCGATACACTACGCTTGTCGCGATCGAACAAACGGCGCCGGCCGTCACATACTGGAGCCTGCCGTCATTGACCGTGCGCCTGTATCATGACGCGAGGGTGGCTGAAGTGTGTTCAAGTCAGCAGATCTTTCGCTTCAAAGCGCGGTATGATTATCCAAATAAAAAGTTGCATCAACGCGACGAAAAGCATCAAATTAATCAGTTTCTGGCCGACTGGCTACGGTACTGTTTAGCACATGGAGCGATGGCGATTCCGGTTTATTAGCGTCGTGAAACCTAAGGACACCATTTGGAAAGCCTGTTAACCCTTCCTTTGGCTGGTGAGGCCAGAGTCAGGATCTTACAAATTACAGACACTCACCTGTTTGCCGAAAAGCATGAAACGCTGCTGGGTGTGAATACCTGGGACAGTTATCAATCCGTACTGGATGCCATACATGCAGAGTCGCCTGAGTACGATCTGATCGTCGCGACGGGTGATTTGGCGCAGGATCAATCCGCTGCGGCCTATCAGCATTTTGCTGAGGGCATCGCAAGCTTTCGTGCGCCCTGCGTTTGGCTACCGGGCAATCACGATTTTCAGCCGGCAATGTACAGCGCGCTGCAGGATGCGGGAATTTCCCCTGCCAAGCGTGTTTTCATCGGCGAACAGTGGCAAATTTTGCTGCTCGACAGCCAGGTGTTCGGCGTTCCCCACGGTGAATTAAGTGAATTCCAGCTCGAATGGCTGGAGCGTAAACTTGCTGATGCACCAGAGCGTAATACCTTGCTGCTTCTGCATCATCATCCTCTGCCTGCGGGCTGTAGCTGGCTCGATCAGCATAGCCTGCGCAATGCCGCTGAGCTGGATAACGTGCTGGTGAACTATCCACGCGTGAAGTATCTGCTGTGCGGGCATATTCATCAGGAACTGGATCTGGACTGGAACGGACGCCGTCTGCTGGCGACGCCGTCGACCTGCGTGCAGTTTAAGCCGCACTGTTCCAACTTCACATTGGATACCATCAGCCCCGGCTGGCGGACGCTGGAGCTTTTTGCTGACGGGACGTTGCAGACTCAGGTACGTCGTCTGCAGGGTAATCGGTTCCACCCTGATACCGCTTCAGAAGGCTACTGATGTCTACGCTTCTCTATCTTCACGGATTTAATAGCTCTCCTCGTTCGGCGAAGGCGTGTTTGCTGAAAAACTGGTTGGCGGAGCACCATCCGCACGTTGAGATGATCGTACCGCAGTTGCCGCCGTATCCGGCCCAGGCCGCAGAGATGCTGGAATCGATCATTCTTGAACATGGCGGAGAGTCGTTGGGGATTGTCGGTTCCTCATTAGGTGGTTATTACGCCACCTGGCTGTCGCAATGTTTTATGCTGCCGGCAGTGGTGGTGAACCCTGCTGTACGGCCTTATGAACTGCTGGTCGACTATCTCGGTCAAAACGAGAACCCCTACACGGGGCAGCAATATGTGCTAGAGTCACGCCATATTTACGATCTTAAAGTCATGCAGATTGACCCGCTGGAAGCGCCGGATTTGATCTGGCTGCTCCAACAAACGGGCGATGAAGTGTTGGACTACCGCCAGGCGGTGGCGTATTACGCCTCCTGCCGTCAGACAGTTATTGAGGGCGGAAACCACGCATTCACGGGCTTCGAAGATTATTTCAACCCGATTGTCGATTTCCTTGGACTGCACAGTTTCTGACGATCAATTCGAATTGCTTATTTAAACCATGACGCAAACTTATAACGCTGATGCCATTGAGGTACTCACTGGGCTTGAGCCGGTACGCCGTCGCCCTGGGATGTACACCGATACGACCCGTCCGAACCATCTTGGACAGGAAGTGATTGATAACAGTGTGGATGAAGCACTGGCGGGCCACGCGAAACGCGTGGACGTGATCTTACATGCCGACCAGTCTCTGGAAGTCATTGATGACGGACGCGGCATGCCAGTAGACATTCACCCTGAAGAGGGCGTTCCGGCGGTTGAGCTGATCCTCTGTCGTCTGCACGCGGGCGGCAAGTTCTCCAACAAGAACTACCAGTTCTCCGGTGGTCTGCACGGTGTGGGGATCTCCGTTGTTAACGCCCTGTCCAAACGTGTGGAAGTGAACGTACGCCGCGATGGGCAGGTATACAACATCGCGTTTGAGAATGGCGATAAAGTGCAGGATTTACAGGTTGTCGGTACCTGCGGCAAACGCAATACCGGAACCAGCGTGCACTTCTGGCCGGATGAAAGCTTCTTTGACAGCCCGCGTTTTTCTGTTTCGCGCTTAACGCACGTACTGAAAGCCAAAGCGGTACTGTGCCCGGGCGTTGAGATCACCTTCAAGGATGAGGTCAACAACAGCGAACAGCGCTGGTGCTACCAGGATGGTCTGAATGACTATCTGAGCGAAGCGGTGAATGGCCTACCGACTCTGCCGGAAAAACCGTTTATCGGTAATTTCAGCGGTGAGACGGAGACAGTGGACTGGGCGCTGCTCTGGCTGCCGGAAGGCGGTGAGCTGCTGACCGAAAGCTATGTGAACCTGATCCCAACTATGCAGGGCGGGACGCACGTCAACGGTCTGCGTCAGGGTCTGCTGGATGCGATGCGCGAGTTCTGCGAATACCGCAATATTTTGCCGCGTGGCGTGAAGCTGTCGGCGGAAGATATCTGGGATCGCTGTGCTTACGTGCTGTCGGTAAAAATGCAGGATCCGCAGTTTGCCGGACAAACCAAAGAACGCCTCTCTTCGCGTCAGTGTGCGGCGTTTGTTTCTGGCGTGGTGAAAGATGCCTTCAGCCTGTGGCTGAACCAGAACGTACAGTCCGCCGAACTGCTGGCTGAGATGGCGATTTCCAGCGCCCAGCGTCGTCTGCGCGCGGCGAAAAAAGTGGTGCGTAAAAAGCTGACCAGTGGTCCGGCGCTGCCGGGTAAACTGGCGGACTGTACCGCGCAGGATCTTAATCGCACCGAATTGTTTCTCGTCGAAGGTGACTCCGCAGGCGGTTCCGCCAAACAGGCGCGCGATCGTGAATATCAGGCGATCATGCCGCTCAAAGGTAAGATCCTTAATACCTGGGAAGTCTCTTCCGATGAAGTTCTGGCTTCGCAGGAAGTGCACGATATTTCGGTGGCGATCGGCATCGATCCGGACAGCGACGATCTGAGCCAGTTGCGTTACGGTAAGATCTGTATCCTGGCGGATGCGGACTCCGATGGTCTGCACATCGCCACGCTGCTGTGCGCACTGTTTGTGAAGCACTTCCGCACGTTGGTGAAACACGGTCACGTGTACGTGGCGCTGCCGCCGTTATACCGTATCGACCTCGGTAAAGAGGTGTATTACGCGCTGACGGAAGAAGAGAAAGCGGGCGTACTGGAGCAGTTAAAGCGCAAGAAAGGTAAGCCGAACGTGCAGCGCTTTAAAGGACTGGGTGAAATGAACCCGATGCAGCTTCGTGAAACCACGCTGGATCCGAACACCCGTCGCCTGGTGCAGCTCATTATCGATGATGAAGACGATCAGCGTACCAACGCAATGATGGATATGCTGCTGGCCAAGAAGCGTTCTGAAGACCGTCGTAACTGGTTGCAAGAGAAAGGCGACCTGGCGGATCTTGAAGGCTAATTGCATGTAGAAAAGCCGGAGAGGGGCGTAAAATGCCTTATCCGGCTCTCATCTGACGAAGCGATTATATGCCGGATAGCAAAGCGTCACCCGGCAAATCGACAACCTTAAATACCCGACTCCAGAATACGAATATTCATGTCCAGCACGTCACCTTTCACGGCTTCGCTGTAGGCTTTCATATGCGGGGTCTGCAAATGCGCTTCAAGATGCGCGATGCTTTCCCACTGCTCAACCATCACGATTGAATCTGGTGCTGTGGTCTGAAAACTCACACCTGCGGCATGATCCACCATCGGCGCATAGCCGTGGCAGCCTTCTTCTTTCAGTACGGTCGGAACGATTTTAGCAAACTGATCCAGTACCGCCTGGCGGTGATGTTGACCTGGACGTGTACGGATTTCTGCAATAACGGTAAGCATGGTTAACTCCTTCTAATTCCAGGTTACCAGTTAACCAAAAATTTCGGTCAGATGCTTGCGATATTCTGCGATATAACGCGGGACGTCCGGCATTTTAATCACGTCATTGGTGATAAAGGTCGGCAGCGCTTCCATTCCCAGGAACTGGTTTGCTTTATGGAACGGGAGATAGACGCCATCAACACCAACGCCATGGAAGAACTGGTCTTTTTCAGTGAAGGCTTCCATCGGTGCGTTCCAGGTCAGGGACAGCATGTATTTTTTGCCCTGAATCAGCCCGCCGGAGCCATATTTTTTAGAGGCATCTGAACGTGTGCGGCCATCGCTGGCGTACAGCGTGCCGTGACCTTCGGTAAACACGTCATCGATGTATTTTTTCACGGTCCACGGTGCGCCCATCCACCAGCCAGGCATCTGCCAGATAATCGTATCGGCCCAGACGAAATTCTGCACTTCTGTTTTTACGTCATAATCGCTGTCCGCGCGTACGACTTTAACATCATGCCCGAGGTCGCGCAGGATACCGTCCGCGACCTCGGTCAGGGTGTCATTCAGTTGACCATTAGAATGGCCAAATTTTTTCGCCCCGTTGATAATCAGAATGTTGCTCATTTTGTGTCCTCAAGAAAATACGTTTGAGGACGATTTTACCCCCACCAGCGGTGCGGTGAAATTAGCAAAATGTGCAAAGTCTTTTGCTATTTGAGCAATAATAATGCAGTTACCAACTGACCTTAGCTTCAAAGCCACCTTCCGAAGCGTTGCCAAACGAGGCTGACATTCCATGCAGTGTTGCGATACGGCGGACAATTGACAGGCCGAGACCGCTGCCGGTCACGCTTTGTCCTGGTGGACGATAAAAACGTTCACCGATGTGTGTAAGTACCTCCGGCGCAACGCCTGGACCATTATCTTTGACGCTGAAATTGCGGGCGTTGAGCGTCACTTCCACAATGCTCCCCTGCGGACTGTAGCGAATGGCATTATCCAGCAGATTTCGTACCATCAGGCTCAGCAACAGCGGCTGTCCTGTGCGCATAATATTGTGTGCGTTAATCTGCAAACGTACGTCAATGTGCGCCTGCTGGGCCGGGTGGTAGATATCCATCACCGCGGATTGCAGTAGCTCCTCCAATGAAATTTCCGCCACATCCTGAAGATTATCGAGGGAGTCGAGGCGCGAAAGCGTCAGGAGCTGATCGACCAGTCGGGTGGCGCGTTCAATTCCCGCATGTAGCTGCGCCAGCGCTTTTTCCCGCGTTTGCGGGTCGTCGTCTGACAGTTGCACCACTTCGGTTTGCACCTTCAGCGCGGTCAACGGACTGCGCAGCTCATGGGCGGCATCAGAAGTGAAGCGGCGTTCACGCACCATCATTGAGTGGATGCGGGTAAACAGCTGATTTAGCGATTCAACCAGCGGGCGCACTTCGTTTGGCACACCTTTCGGGTCGAGCGGCTCTTCTGATTCCGGGGCGCGCCAGCGCAGAGCTTGCGCCAGTTTTTTTAGCGGCCTGAGTTCGCGACTCAGCATGGCCACCAGGATCAGCAACATCAGCGGCAGCGCAACCAGCCACGGGGTTAATTGTGCAGTAAGGATCGACAGCGCCATATCCTCCCGATATTCCCACTCCTGGCCCACCACAATGCGATATTTTCCATCAGCGGAATTCAGCCACAGGAAGCGCCAGGAATCGCTGTCGCCCCTGAGTTGGCCGTCGCTAAACCCTTCCCGGCTGTAGCTGTAGGGAATATCCTGGCCATTATCGCCATCGTGTAGCACCATTTTGCCGTCGGTGGAGTAGATGGCAAACGCCAGTGCGTCGTCATCAATATGGCCATGCTTCAGTTTCTTTGGCGTGCGGGCCATATTGCTTGAGGTGGTGACATCGCTGATATCCAGCGTGCTAAGCCGCTTGGCGAACAGCATCAGCTGGGTATCAAACAGCTCATCGACATTATCGGTAGTCTGCCTCCAGGCCACAAAACTGGATACGGCCCAGGTGGCTGATGCCAGAATCAGAAAAATAAGCGTTAGCCTGACGCGCAGGCTGAGGCGTTGTGTGAGTTTCATGCGTCACCCAGGGTGTAGCCAATGCCATGCACGGTACGGATAAAGTCGCTGCCGAGCTTACGGCGTAAGTGATGAACGTGGACCTCAACCGCATTGCTGGAGACATTTTCGTCCCAGGTATACAGTTTTTCTTCAATCAGTTTGCGGGGCAGGACGCGACCTTTGTTGCGCATCAACAGTTCCAGCAGTGCGAACTCTTTAGGTTTGAGTGACAAAGGTTCACCCGCCGCCGTGGCGACCAACGCGCCGGGATCGAGCGTTACCTGGCCATGGCGCAATGTGTTGCTGGCCTGGCCGCTGGCACGACGCACCAGCGCCTCCAGTCTGGCAGCAACTTCGATCAGCGCAAAGGGTTTACACAGATAGTCATCTGCGCCCAGGCGCAGGCCTTCAACGCGTTCCGCCAGCGCGTCGCGAGCGGTCAGAATCAGTACCGGCTCCTGCTTCCCGTTAGCTCGCCATTCGCGCAAAATGTCCCGTCCGTCTATGCCTGGCAGTGTCAGGTCGAGGATTACCGCATCATAAGGTGCGCTGTAGAGTGCTTCTTTCCCCTGGCGACCTTCGGTAAACCAGTCAATGCTGAAACCCATTTTACTCAGACCTGTTTTCAGGCCATCGCCAATCAACGTGTCATCTTCGATCAGTAAAATACGCATATGTTCTTCCCTGCGATAACTCATTTGCAGTCAGTAAACCTGTGGCTACAGTCTCTGTACAGTAAAAAAAGTATCTTTTTTTGCCTTAAGAACTTGTTAAGGATTAACTTATTTAATAGTCGTAAACCAACATGAAAGGGAGACATGACGATGAAAAAATTAGCTGCAATGGTTGCCGTAATGGCACTGTGTTCCGCACCTGTTCTGGCAGCTCAGCAGGGCGGCTTCTCTGGGCCAACGACAACCACTACGCAGAGCCAAAACGGCGGATTTGTCGGCCCGAACGGTAGCAGCACGACAGTAGAAAGCGCCAAATCACTGCGTGATGACACCTGGGTTACCCTGCGCGGGAACATCGTTGAGCGTATTTCCGACGACCTGTATGTGTTTAAAGATGCGACCGGCACGGTGAATGTGGATATCGACCACAAGCGCTGGAACGGCGTAACCGTCACACCGCAGGATGTGGTTGAAATCCAGGGTGAAGTGGATAAAGACTGGAACTCCGTTGAAATCGACGTGAAACAGATTACCAAAGTTGCTAAGTAATCCCCATCAGGGCCGCGTCCGCGGCCCTTTTCTTTGTGACTCAACACGCCAGATAGGGTAGTATCTGCGGCAATATTGCCCTTCAATAGAGGGGTACAAAGTTGAGGAACCACGATTAATGAGCGATATGGCAGAGCGCCTGGCGCTGCATGAATTCACGGAAAACGCCTATCTGAACTATTCCATGTACGTCATCATGGATAGGGCGTTGCCGTTTATTGGCGATGGTTTGAAACCCGTTCAGCGTCGCATCGTGTACGCGATGTCCGAACTGGGGCTGAATGCCAGCGCCAAATTTAAAAAATCCGCCCGTACCGTCGGTGACGTGCTGGGTAAATACCATCCGCACGGCGACAGCGCCTGCTATGAAGCGATGGTGCTGATGGCGCAGCCGTTCTCTTACCGTTATCCGTTGGTTGACGGGCAGGGGAACTGGGGGGCGCCGGACGATCCGAAATCCTTCGCGGCGATGCGTTATACCGAATCCCGCCTGTCTAAATATGCGGAAGTCCTGCTGGGTGAACTCGGTCAGGGCACGTCGGACTGGGTGCCGAACTTTGACGGCACCATGCAGGAGCCGAAGATGCTGCCTGCGCGTCTGCCAAATATTCTGCTCAACGGTACGACCGGTATTGCCGTTGGTATGGCAACGGACATTCCGCCGCACAACCTGCGTGAAGTGGCAAAAGCAGCGATTACTCTGATTGAGCAGCCGAAAACGACGCTGGATCAGTTGCTGGATATCGTGCAGGGGCCGGATTACCCGACCGAAGCGGAGATCATTACCTCGCGCGCGGAGATTCGTAAGATTTACGAAAACGGACGCGGCTCCGTACGTATGCGTGCGGTATGGACGAAAGAAGACGGCGCGGTGGTGATTTCCGCGCTGCCACATCAGGTTTCCGGGGCAAAAGTGCTGGAGCAGATCGCTGCTCAAATGCGCAATAAAAAGCTGCCGATGGTAGACGACCTGCGCGACGAATCGGATCACGAAAACCCGACTCGTCTGGTGATTGTCCCGCGCTCCAATCGCGTGGATATGGAGCAGGTGATGAACCACCTGTTTGCCACCACCGATCTGGAAAAAAGTTACCGCATAAACCTGAACATGATCGGTCTTGATGGTCGTCCGGCGGTGAAAAACCTGCTGGAGATCCTCACCGAATGGCTGGCGTTCCGCCGCGATACCGTGCGCCGCCGCCTGAATTATCGTCTGGAAAAAGTGCTCAAGCGCCTGCACATTCTTGAAGGCTTGCTGGTGGCGTTCCTCAATATTGACGAAGTAATCGAAATTATTCGTCATGAAGATGAACCTAAGCCAGAGCTGATGTCGCGGTTTGGTATTTCTGAAACCCAGGCTGAAGCCATCCTTGAGCTGAAATTGCGCCATCTTGCCAAACTCGAAGAGATGAAAATCTGCGGCGAGCAGGATGAACTGGCGAAAGAGCGCGATCAGTTGCAGGCCATTCTGGCATCTGAACGTAAAATGAATAACCTGCTGAAGAAAGAGCTGCAGGCTGACGCTGAGGCCTATGGCGACGATCGTCGTTCTCCGCTGCAGGAGCGCGAAGAAGCGAAGGCGATGAGCGAGCACGACATGCTGCCGTCTGAGCCGGTGACTATTGTGTTGTCCCAGAGGGGCTGGGTGCGTAGCGCGAAAGGCCACGACATCGATGCGCCGGGATTAAGCTATAAAGCGGGCGACAGCTTTAAGTCGGCAGTGAAGGGTAAGAGCAATCAGCCGGTGGTGTTCGTGGACTCGACCGGTCGCAGCTATGCCATCGATCCGATTACGCTGCCGTCGGCGCGCGGTCAGGGTGAACCGCTGACCGGGAAGCTCACTCTGCCGCCGGGCGCGACGGTTGAGCACATGCTGATGGAGGGCGATGATCAGAAACTGCTGATGGCATCGGATGCGGGCTACGGTTTTGTCTGCACCTTCAATGACCTGGTAGCACGTAACCGTGCAGGTAAGGCATTGATTACGCTGCCAGAGAATGCGCGCGTCATGCAGCCGGTGGTGATTGAAGATGAAACCGATATGCTGCTGGCGATTACTCAGGCTGGTCGCATGTTGATGTTCCCGGTGAGCGATTTACCGCAGTTGTCGAAAGGCAAAGGGAACAAGATCATTAATATCCCTTCAGCGGAAGCGGCGAAAGGCGAGGATGGTCTGGCGCAACTTTACGTGCTGCCGCCGCAGAGCACGCTGACTATCCACGTCGGTAAGCGCAAAATCAAACTGCGTCCCGAAGAGTTGCAGAAAGTGACCGGCGAGCGCGGCCGTCGCGGCACGCTAATGCGTGGTCTGCAGCGTATCGACAGCATTGAGATTGACTCGCCTCGACGCGCCAATCACGGCGACAGCGAAGAATAACGCTACCGTCCGGCTCTCCCTGTTAAAGCCCAGGGAGAGCCAACGTTAAAAATTCCCGTGAAACCGTTGTTTATTCGTGCGTTGCGATTAACAATACGCTTTTCCAGAGAGCCGCCCTTAACAAAGCCCTAACCTGATACCGCGTGATGAATCAGGTGACGTAAAATGCCAGGCTCTTAGGCCTTAGAGGTTGTTATGCTATATATTTTTCGTTTAATTATTACTGTTATTTACTGCGTTCTGGTCTGTATTTTCGGTTGCATATACTGTCTGTTCAGCCCGCGAAATCCAAAACACGTTGCAACGTTCGGTCATATGTTTGGCCGCCTGGCTCCCCTTTATGGTCTGAAGGTCGAGTGCCGCATGCCGGCAGACGCGCAGAACTATGGTAATGCTATCTATATTTGTAACCATCAGAACAACTATGACATGGTTACTGCTGCGAATATCGTTCAACCGCCGACGGTGACGGTGGGTAAAAAAAGCCTGCTGTGGATCCCTTTCTTCGGGCAGCTGTACTGGTTAACCGGTAACCTGTTGATTGACAGAAATAACCGCGCAAAAGCGCACAGCACCATTGCTGCCGTGGTGAATCATTTCAAAAAACGCCGCATTTCTATCTGGATGTTCCCGGAAGGAACGCGTAGCCGCGGTCGCGGTCTGCTTCCGTTTAAAACCGGCGCGTTCCATGCTGCGATTGCTGCTGGTGTCCCGGTCATTCCGGTATGCGTTTCCACAACCTCGAACAAGATAAAATTAAACAGACTCAATAATGGTCTGGCGATTGTCGAGATGTTGCCGCCGGTGGATATTAGCCACTTTGGCAAAGATCAGGTTCGTGAACTGGCAGCACATTGCCGCACGCTGATGGAACAAAAAATCGCAGAGCTCGATAAAGAAGTTGCTGAGCGGGAAGCCGCCGGTAAGGTTTAATCCGCGCAATTCGGGTTTTTTACAGGAAATGACTTCCTGCGTGTTAATAGCCAGTTTTTTATGGAGTTTATATGTCATTCAGTCGGCGTCAGTTCATTCAGGCATCGGGGATCGCACTGTGTGCAGGTGCTGTTCCGCTGAAGGCTAATGCTGCCGGTCAGCAACAACCGTTACCTGTGCCTCCGCTACTGGAATCCCGCCGGGGGCAGCCGCTATTTATGACGCTGCAACGTGCGCACTGGTCCTTTACACAAGGCACGCGCGCACCTGTCTGGGGAATTAACGGCCGCTACCTGGGACCGACAATTCGCGTCTGGAAAGGGGATGACGTCAAGCTTATCTACAGCAACCGTCTGACTGAGAATGTCTCGATGACCGTCGCCGGGTTACAGGTACCAGGCCCGCTGATGGGCGGCCCGGCGCGCATGATGTCCCCGAATGCTGACTGGGCGCCGGTGCTACCGATTCGCCAGAATGCCGCCACGTTGTGGTATCACGCCAATACGCCAAATCGTACTGCTCAGCAGGTCTATAACGGCCTTGCCGGGATGTGGCTGGTTGAAGATGAAGTGAGTAAATCACTGTCTATTCCCAACCACTATGGCGTGGATGATTTTCCGGTCATTATCCAGGACAAGCGGCTGGACAACTTTGGCACGCCGGAATACAGCGAGCCCGGCAGCGGTGGCTTTGTCGGTGATACGCTGCTGGTCAATGGGGCGCAAAGCCCGTATGTCGAAGTCTCCCGCGGCTGGGTGCGCTTGCGTTTACTGAACGCTTCAAACTCGCGTCGTTACCAGTTGCAAATGAGCGATGGCCGTGCGCTGCATGTGATTTCCAGCGATCAGGGCTTTTTACCTGCGCCCGTTTCGGTGAAACAGCTCTCGCTGGCGCCTGGCGAGCGTCGTGAGATCCTGGTGGATATGACGAACGGTAATGAGGTCTCTATCACCTGTGGCGAGGCAGCCAGTATTGTCGACAGGATCCGCGGGTTCTTTGAGCCTTCCAGTATTCTCATCTCCACGCTGGTGCTGACTCTGCGTCCAACGGGGCTTCTGCCGCTGGTGACTGACAGCCTGCCAATGCGCCTGCTGCCAACGGAAATCCTCAGCGGTTCGCCGATTCGCAGCCGTGATATCAGCCTGGACGATGACCCTGGCATCAACGGTCAGCTGTGGGACGTCAATCGTATGGATATTACCGCTCAGCAGGGCTCCTGGGAGCGCTGGACTGTGCGGGCGGATATGCCCCAGTCCTTCCATATTGAAGGCGTCTCGTTCCTGATCCGTAATGTGAATGGCGCGATGCCGTTCCCGGAAGACAGAGGCTGGAAAGATACTGTCTGGGTTGACGGCCAGGTTGAATTACTGGTTTATTACGGACAGCCTTCCTGGGCCCATTTCCCGTTCTACTTTAATAGCCAGACGCTGGAAATGGCAGATCGTGGCTCAATCGGACAGATGTTGGTGAACCCGGCGCCGTAATGCGCCGGGATTTCCGTTATGCCCGCCAGAACATGCGCGAGAACAGGATCAGAATGGGGTAAATCTCCAGACGCCCCATGATCATGGCCGCGCACATCAGTAGCTTTGCTTCCTCATTTAAGGTGCCAAATGTCGTGGCGGTGACGCCAAATCCTAGCCCCATATTGTTGATGCAGGCGGCGACGGTGGCAAAAGAGGAGAAGAGATCGTAGCCCATCAGATTGAGCGCCCAGATAAAAAAGCTGGTGAACAAAACGTAGAGAAAGAAAAAGCTCCATACCGAACGCACCACCCGGTCGCTTACCACGCTATTGCCCACTTTAATGTTCAACAGGGCACGGGGATGCGCGAGCTGGTGTAACTCCTGACGGCACTGCTTGAACATAATCAAAAAACGCAGCACCTTAATCCCCCCGCAGGTCGATCCCACACAACCGCCGAAGAAACTGGCGCTGAGCAGCATGAAGATCGTGTGCGAAGGCCACTGCGCGTAATCCGCCGTCGACAGGCCATTATCTGTCAGCATCGAACTGGCCAGAAAAAAAGCATGCACCAGGCTGTCCGTTAATCCGTACATGCCTGCCCGCCAAACTTGCCAGGTGGCGATCAGAGTGACAACCAACGCAATAAGCAAAAAGAAACGCAGTTCGGCATTACGACGAAAGGGTTTGAAGGTACGTTTCACGATAGCCACGTACCAGAGGGTGAAGTTAAACGCAGACAAAAGGGAAAACACCCCAGCGACCAGCTCGATCGCATGGCTGTTATAGAAGCCGATGCTTTCACTGCGAGTGGAAAATCCGCCGAGAGAAACCGTCGACAGCCCGTGGCATAAGGCATCGAAGAACGACATCCCGGCAGCCCAGTAGGCCAGGGTACAGATAAGACCCAGAATGACATAGGTCAGCCACAGCGTACGTGCAGTATCAGCAAGTCTTGGCGTGAGGCGTTCTTCTTTAAAAGGGCCCGGCATTTCAGACTGATACAGCTTCATGCCGCCGATACCCAAAAGCGGTAATACCGCCACGGCGAGGACAATAACACCCAGGCCACCAATAAAATTGAGCTGAGCCCGATAGTAGAGATACGACTTCGGCATGGCGCTGACGTCGCCAATTACCGTTGCGCCCGTGGTGGTAATCCCGGAAACCCCTTCAAACAGGGCATCCGCAAAGGAGAGGTTTAAGCCATCGTCCATCCACATCGGCATCGCGCTGATAAACGAAAACAACAGCCAGAACAGGACGATAATAACGAAACCATCCCGTGTTCGCAGTTGAATACCCGCATGTTTGGTTGCCAGCCACGCTCCGCCGCCGAGGGTGAAGAAAGTCATAAATGTGCTGAAAAAAGCGAACAAACTCCGCTCTTTGTTTAACAAAGCGATGGCCATCGGTGGCAGCATAGAAAAGCTGTAGAGAAGAACCAGAAACCCACACAGGTGAACAACAACCCGTAACTGGGAAATATGCAGTGAATCGTTGAGTCGCAATGAAAAATCCCCCGCCGAAAAAGAGTTATCTCAGCTGGCCGGCATGGTGTTAATTATGATTGATAAAAATGAGCGTCGTAAAATTTAACAATTTATATAACTTTCTACTGCCCTGGTTCAGACTCCACTTCATTTCTTGTCGACATACAGCGTATAATCCCCGGCCTTTGATTATTTTTTTACCATTTTTGGAAGCATTATGAGCGCAATATCCCTGATCCAGCCGGACAGAGACCTTTTCTCCTGGCCGCAGTACTGGGCTGCCTGTTTTGGCCCGGCACCGTTTTTGCCGATGTCACGCGACGAAATGGACCAACTTGGCTGGGATAGCTGCGACATCATTCTGGTTACCGGCGATGCATACGTCGATCATCCCAGCTTTGGCATGGCAATATGCGGCCGTATGCTGGAAGCGCAGGGCTTTCGTGTAGGGATTATCGCCCAGCCTGAGTGGAACAACAAAGACGATTTTATGCGTTTGGGTAAACCGAACCTGTTCTTTGGTGTGACCGCAGGCAACATGGACTCGATGATCAACCGTTACACCGCAGATCGCCGACTGCGTCATGACGATGCCTACACACCAGACAACGTAGCAGGTAAACGCCCGGACCGCGCCACGCTGGTCTATACCCAGCGTTGTAAAGAAGCATGGAAAGATGTGCCGGTTATTCTCGGCGGCATTGAGGCCAGCCTGCGCCGTACCGCGCACTATGACTACTGGTCTGATACCGTTCGTCGCTCTGTTCTGGTGGATTCCAAAGCCGACATGCTGATGTTCGGCAACGGCGAACGTCCGCTGGTGGAAGTGGCGCATCGTCTGGCGATGGGCGAAACCATCGATCAGATCCGCGACGTGCGTAACACCGCGATTATGGTTAAAGAAGCGCTGCCGGGCTGGAGTGGGGTGGATTCCACGCGTCTCGACACGCCGGGCAAGATTGATCCGATCCCGCATCCGTACGGCGAAGATCTGCCGTGTGCTGACAACAAACCGGTCGCACCGAAAAAGCAGGAAGCGAAAGCGGTAACCGTACAGCCGCCGCGTCCGAAACCGTGGGAAAAAACCTACGTGCTGCTGCCGTCCTTTGAAAAAGTGAAGGGCGATAAAGTGCTGTATGCGCATGCGTCGCGTATCCTGCACCACGAAACCAACCCTGGCTGCGCGCGTGCGCTGATGCAAAAGCACGGCGATCGCTACATCTGGATCAACCCGCCAGCTATTCCGCTGTCTACCGAAGAGATGGATAGCGTCTTTGCGCTGCCGTACAAGCGCGTGCCCCACCCGGCGTATGGCGACAGCCGCATTCCGGCCTATGAGATGATCCGTTTCTCGATCAACATTATGCGTGGCTGCTTTGGCGGCTGTTCGTTCTGTTCGATCACCGAGCACGAAGGCCGCATCATCCAGAGCCGCTCTGAAGACTCGATCATCAATGAAATCGAAGCCATTCGCGACACCGTTCCAGGTTTTACCGGCGTGATTTCGGACCTCGGCGGCCCAACGGCGAACATGTATATGCTGCGCTGTAAGTCACCGCGTGCGGAGCAGACCTGCCGTCGTCTGTCATGCGTCTATCCGGATATCTGTCCGCATATGGACACCAATCACGAACCGACGATTAACCTTTATCGCCGGGCGCGTGATTTGAAAGGCATTAAAAAGATTCTCATTGCTTCCGGTGTGCGCTATGACATCGCGGTTGAAGATCCGCGCTATATCAAAGAGCTGGCGACCCACCACGTTGGCGGCTATCTGAAGATTGCGCCAGAGCATACTGAAGAAGGCCCGCTGTCGAAGATGATGAAGCCGGGGATGGGCAGCTACGATCGCTTTAAGGAGTTGTTCGATACCTACTCTAAACAGGCGGGTAAAGAGCAGTACCTGATCCCGTACTTCATCTCCGCGCACCCGGGTACGCGTGACGAGGATATGGTGAATCTGGCGCTGTGGCTGAAACAACGTCGTTTCCGTCTGGATCAGGTGCAGAACTTTTATCCATCGCCGTTGGCGAACTCCACAACCATGTATTACACCGGGAAAAACCCGTTGGGTAAAATTGGTTATAAGAGTGAAGACGTGGTGGTGCCGAAAGGTGATAAGCAGCGCCGTTTGCATAAAGCCCTGCTGCGTTACCACGATCCAGCTAACTGGCCGTTAATCCGCCAGGCGCTGGAAGACATGGGTAAAAAGCATCTGATCGGCGGTCGTCGTGAATGTCTGGTTCCGGCGCCTACGCTGGAAGAGATGCGCGAAGCACGTCGCCAGAATCGTCATACCCGTCCGGCGTTGACCAAGCACACCCCGGTGGCGCATCAGCGCCAGACCCCTGCCGCAAACAAAAAACGCGGGAAAGTAGCGGGACGTTAATTTGCTTTGCCCGGTGGTGAAATGCTTATCAGACCTACGAACAGCACAGTTTTGTAGGCCGGATAAGGTGCTTGCACCGCCATCCGGCAGAAGTGCTCAGTATTTATGCCTCACGAATTCTGGCCGCTAATGCGGCCAGCTTTTCGTCATCCGCCCGTTCATGATCGTGTGATGACAGATACCCTTCATATTGCTCGAAAAATTTGGTCTGCCGCGACTCAATCGGTTTCCAGTGAGTTAGATCGCCAGTGCCGTGCATGGGGCTTAATTTGCTGTGCACATGGTCTACGCCGAAACCTTCGAAGAACATCCCCGTACGACTGACATCCGGGAAAGCCTTATCCAGTTTCTTAGCCACTTTTTGGGTTGCCATCATCAGGTCAGCCAACGCCTGCGGCGGCATATCGAAGGCATAGCTGGGGTAATGCTTTTTCGGGATCACCACGGTAAAACCGTCGGTGTTCGGGAAAATCGACAGAAAAGCCAGATGGTGCTCGTCTTCCCAGACCTTATGGCAGGGTGCTTTACCTTCAACAATTTGACAGAAAATACAGGTCATTCCTTTTCTCCGCAGGTAAGGTGATTCGTCAGGGCGCAGTTAGTTTAGTACAGACCCAACACCTTCCACCACATCAGACCTACGGTGATAAACACCGCCTGGTTAAACAAGCTAATGATAAATCCTGTGCGCCACCAGACGCCCGTTGGAACGTACCCGGCACCAAACAGGATTGGACCGCGAGCGTGGGTGTACTGGGTGAGTGAGCAGTACAAACTGCTGGTGAAGGCCAGCATTAACGCCGTGGGGGCTGCGGGGATATTCAGATGCAGGCCGACGCCGAGGAAAACGGCGTACAGCGCGGCAATCTGTGCATTACCGCTGGCAAAAAAGTAGTGGGTATAGAAGTAGGCGGCATTCAGCAGCAACAGGACGATCACCCAACTGGTACCGTGCATAGTACTGCTCAGGCTATCGCCGATCAGATTGCCAAACCAGGTAGTGAAACCTAGTTTTTTCAGCTGGTTCGCCATCATCAGCAGCGCGGCAAACCAAATCAGCGTGTCCCATGCGCCTTTCTCGCTTTTCACATCTTCCCAGCTCAGAACGCCGCTTAGCAATAAAATGGACAGTCCCACGAACGAGGCAGTAGTGGCGTCGACGCCCAACGTATCGCCAAAAATCCACAGCACCAGCAGTACGCCGACGGTAACCAGCATCAGCCATTCGCCGCGAGACATACTGCCCATTTCAGCCAGCTCTTTGCGCGCCAGGTTCGGGGCATCTGGCGTGTGCTTTATTTCCGGGCGCACGATCCAGTAGACCAGCAGTGGAACCAGCAGTAAGGACACAAGGCATGGCAGCAGCGCCGCCATAAACCAGCTGCCCCAGGTCAGCGTGACGCCCGCATTGGCCGCCAACTTCACCGCCAACAGGTTGCCGGTATAACCGGTCATAAAGAGCGCGGCGGTGACGTCGTTGACGTTGCCAATGCAGGTGATAAGAAAGGTACCGATTTTACTGCGGGACTCATCTTCCGGGTTCGAATGGAAACTGCGTGCCAGAGAGTCGGCAATCGGATAGATGACACCGCCGCAGCGTGCCGTATTACTCGGCATTGCCGGGGAGAGGATCAGATCGGCAAAAGCCAGACCATAGGCGAGTCCCAGCGTGCGCTTGCCGAGCAGACGGATCATCTGCAGCGCAATGCGTCGTCCGAGGCCAGTTTTGATAAAACCGCGGGCAATCATAAAAGCCACGACGATAAGCCAGATAAGTGAACTGTTCAGTTCGCTTAGCGCTGTGGTGATAGCGCCGCTGGCGGTTTTATCCCCGGCCGCATAGGCGAGTGCAAAAACCGTAATCCCAATAATGCCGACCGCGCCGATGGGTAAAACTTTTGCCACGATAGAAGCAATCGTCGCAACGAAGATAATTGCCGAATGCCAGGCTGGCGCACTTAACCCGGATGGAGGGGGAAGTTGCCATAGCCCGGCAGAAATGAATGTTATAAGAATTAATGGGAGCCATTTGACTCCATTACCTTTTTTCTCAGTCACGGTTACGCACCTATGGATATGGTGAATGTATTCATCAAATAAATATATTTATTTAATAATTAACAGGTTATGTTGCGCAATGCTGCTCCAGTGACTGCAAGAAATACAACAATATATGTGCGTGAATTGTTTCCTGATATTTCAAATCAGTAAAGGCCCGACGAGAGTGTCGGGCTGGAGGGAAGGGGTTAACCGCCGAACTGGTCCGGGTCTGGCCCCAGACGCTTGCCCTGATCGAGTTTCGCGATTTCGCCTAATTCATCTTTATCCAGGCGGAAGTCCCAGACGTTAAAGTTTTCTGCGATACGCGCAGGGGTGACCGATTTCGGAATCACCACCAGGCCGCTATCCAGATGCCAGCGGATGACAATCTGCGCCGGTGATTTGCCATATTTCTCTGCGAGGTCACGGATTATCTTTTGATCGAAGACGTCTTTGCCGCCCTGCGCCAGCGGGCTCCAGGATTCGGTCTGGATTTTATGTGTGGCGTTCCAGGCGTGCAGCTGGCGCTGCTGCATGAGCGGGTGAAGTTCTATCTGATTAATCACCGGAAGTACGCCGGTTTCATCCATCAGTCGCTGGAGATGGTTGATCTGAAAGTTGCACACGCCGATGCTCTTAATCAGCCCTTCTTTTTGCAGGTCGATCATGTTTTCCCACGCTTCAACGTAGTGTTCGATCGCCGGAACTGGCCAGTGCATCAGGTACAGATCGAGGTAATCAAGCTGGAGTTTCTCCATGCTTTCGAGCAAGGCTTCCCGGGGGCGTTTCTGGTCATCATTCCACAGCTTGGTGGTAATGAATAACTCTTCCCGTGGCACGCCTGCGTCACGTATTGCTTTGCCGACACCTTCTTCGTTTTTGTACGCTGCCGCGGTATCAATTGAGCGATACCCCACTTCCAGCGCTTTATGAATGGCAGTGATGACTTCTTCGTTGCTTGCCTTCCAGACCCCCAGGCCCAGTTGCGGCATGACGTTACCATCCTGTAGTTTGATAATGGTTGGAGTGGTCATAATTCCTCCCCTTAATGACTGTCACCGGAACATATTCCGGTGACATAGGTGTGACTTAAGTCTGGTATAAATACCCAAAAACGAAAGGCGGAGGTTAAAAAACCTTAGCGGGCAGCTTCGTAAATCCGACGGCTGACCTCAAGCGTAATGTCCTGATGTTCGCCCAGTTTCGTACCGCCATGCGCTTGCAGTTTTTCCAGCAGCGCCGGGATGGAGCTACCGTCCAGACCGTAGTCAGACAGGCGAGTCGGTACGCCCATTTGTTCGAAGAAAGCGCGGGTTGCGGCAATGGCGGCGTCGATGCGCTGGTCATCGCTTCCTTCGGTGATATTCCAGATACGCTCTGCGTATTGCAGCAGTTTGGCACGCTTGGTATCACGTTTTTCATTCCACAGCGCTGGCAGAACGATGGCCAGTGTTTGAGCATGATCCAGACCGTGCATTGCAGTCAGTTCATGACCCAGCATATGCGTTGCCCAGTCCTGCGGTACCCCTGCGCCAATCAGACCGTTCAGCGCTTGGGTTGCCGCCCACATGACGTTCGCACGCACGTTGTAGTTTTCCGGTTCCTGCAAGGCTTTCGGACCTTCTTCTACCAGTGTGAGCAGAATGCCTTCGGCAAAGCGATCCTGAATTTTCCCGTCGACCGGATAAGTCACATACTGCTCAACGGTATGAACGAACGCATCCACGACGCCGTTTGCAACCTGACGTGGCGGCAGGGTGTAGGTGTAAACCGGATCCAGTACGGCAAATACTGGCTGCACAAACGGGGTCATAAAGGCCAGTTTATCGCCGGTGGTTTTACGCGAAATTACCGCGCCGGAGTTAGATTCAGAGCCGGTTGCGGGCAGGGTTAATACGGAGCCCATCGGGATGGCGCTTGTTACGTCATTGCCGTGGGTTTCCAGAATACGCCATGGGTCTACGCCGTCCGCGTACTGTGCAGCAGCCGCGATGAATTTGGTGCCGTCCAGCACGGAACCGCCGCCTACTGCCAGCAGAAACGTCACTTTCTCATCACGCACGATTTTTACCGCGTTCATCAGCGTTTCATAAGACGGATTTGGCTCGATACCGCCAAACTCCAGCACGTCCAGGCCTTTCAGCGAGTCCTGAACCTGTGCCAGGACACCTGTTTTTTTCACGCTGCCGCCGCCGTAAGTAACTAGCACGCGAGCGTCCTGAGGAATTTGATCGCGCAGCTCAGCAATCGCGCCTTTACCAAACAAAATACGTGTTGGGGTATGGAGATTAAAGTTGTTCATTACTCGTTCCCTTTGGTGGGTAATAAAAGAGGGCAGAAGAGTGTCTGCCGGATGATGAACATTGTGGTCGCCCGCCGCGCTGCTCTCAATGCTCATTTCTGCCGATGTCTTGCCCATTTCTACAGACTGCTGGAGAAAACGGATAAATCTGCGCATTATGTCAGGGTCGAAAAACGATAATGAAATGGTGCCCCATGAACCGTGATGAGATCTGCCTTCTGCTGACAGATAAAATTAAGCATCTGAAAAACAATGAAAATAAACTCAACGAACTGCTGCCAGATGTCCGCCTGCTACACGGTACGGAGCCGGCGGCGCGTACACCAGTCATGTATCAGCCAGGCATCATATTTCTCTTTTCGGGACATAAAATTGGTTACATTAATGAGCGCGTCTTTCGCTATGACGCCAACGAATACCTGCTGCTAACCGTACCTTTACCCTTCGAATGTGAAACGTATGCGACGCCGGAGGTTCCTCTGGCCGGTATTTACCTGAATGTCGATATCCTGCAATTGCAGGAGCTGTTGATGGACATTGGGGAAGACGAGCTGTTCCAGCCGGCTATGGCTGCCAGTGGGATTAACTCTGCGACGCTCTCAGACGAAATTCTCTGTGCTGCTGAGCGCCTGCTGGATGTGATGGAGCGACCGCTGGATGCGCGTATTCTGGGGAAACAGATCATTCGCGAAATCCTCTACCATGTGCTGACCGGGCCGCGCGGTGGCGCGTTACTTGCGCTGGTAAGTCGCCAGACGCATTTCAGTTTGATAAGCCGGGTACTCAAGCGGATTGAAACCAAATACACCGAAAACCTCAATGTAGAACAGTTGGCGGCAGAGGCGAACATGAGCGTATCGGCGTTTCATCATAATTTTAAAGCGGTGACCAGTACCTCGCCGCTGCAATATCTGAAGAGCTATCGCCTGCATAAAGCACGGATGATGATGATCCACGATGGAATGAAGGCCAGTGCGGCTGCAATGCGCGTCGGCTATGAGAGCGCATCGCAATTCAGTCGGGAGTTCAAACGTTTCTTTGGCGTAACGCCGGGGGAAGATGCGGCAAGAATTCGTATGATGCAGGGGAGTTGATTTCTTGTCGGCTTTAAAGCTGTGCGCCATCAATGAAATGCCGGAGTGACTCCGGCATACGGCTAATACTCAGGCGCTACAGTATTTTTTTTTAATCACCACGAACAACGTTCCCAACAGACCTGCGGTTAACAGAGCAATCGGCAGGATCATTAAAAAGGTCATCACCTGATCTTCATGACGTTTGACGAACGGGATCATACTCAGCGCATAGCCGAAGCTGGTGACGACGGTGACCCACAGCAGTCCGCTCAGCCAGTTAAAAAACTGGAACCGACGGTTAGGAAGCCCTGAAATGCCCGCCATCGTTGGCAGCAAGGTACGGACGAACGCCAGGAAACGCCCGGCAAGCAGCGCCATCAACCCGTGTTGGTCAAACATGCAGGTAGCGCGTTGATGGTATTTTTCAGGTAATTGCGCCAGCCAGCCTTTCACCGTGCGCGTGTTGCCCAGCCAGCGTCCCTGAATGTAGCTCAGCCAGCAACCCAGACTGGCGGCGGCAGTCAGAATAGCTATGGTAGGTAAAAAACTCATCACGTCCTGAGCGATCAGCGCCCCTGCCAGCAATAACAGGCTGTCTCCGGGTAAAAAGGAGGCGGGCAGCAGGCCATTTTCTAAAAACAGTGTGGCGAACATGACGAAGTACACCACGCTCACAACGTGTGGATCCGCCAGTGCGGCAAAATCGTGTTGCCAGAGCGCGGAGACAATATCTTGAATGACTACCATGGACTTTCCTGTGGAACAGCGTTTATGTGTGGATTGTACTCCTGAATTGTCCGGGATGCCTTGATCCCGGACGCAACAATTGCAGACTTTTCCACCAGAAGTGTCTGCATATATGTCCATCTGTGGCAATTTTACTCGATTCGGGCAAATCCTGCGGCCAAATCGGCAATCAGATCGTCAACATTCTCTAAACCGATATGCAAACGGATGAGCGTTCCGCTGAAGTCCACCTCGCCTTGCGGACGGATTGCCGCAATGTGTTCCGGCTGGTTGGCGAGAATCAGCGACTCAAAACCGCCCCAGGAGTAGGCCATGCTGAACAGGCTGAAGTGATCCAGATACGCGGCCAGCTCCTCATTATTGAGTTTCTTATTCAATACAAAGGAGAACAGGCCGCTGCTGCCGGTGAAATCACGCTTCCAGAATTCATGTCCTTTACTGCCGGGCAGTGCCGGGTGGTTCACGCGGGCGACCTGCGGATGGCTGGCCAGCCACTCGGCGACCTTTAAGCTGCTTTCATGGTGCTGACGCAGGCGTACACTCAGCGTACGCAGCCCACGACTGGTCATATAGGCGGTATCGGCGTCCAGCATTTGCCCCATCAGATACGCATTTTCGCGAAGTTGACCCCAGCAGCGGGCGTTAGAGACCGCCGTGCCGACCATGCCGTCGGAATGGCCAATCAGATATTTGGTGCCTGCCTGAATAGAAATATCGATGCCATAATCCAGCGCTTTGAACAGCACCCCGGCAGCCCAGGTGTTATCAATCATGATGATTGCGTCAGGTGCTACGCTTCTGACGGCGGCAACAATAGCCGGAACATCATGCACTTCCATGGTGACAGAGCCGGGCGACTCCAGAAATACGACTTTGGTGTTCGGCTGCATGTGCTTCACAATATCGGCGCCAATCAGCGGATCGAACCAGCCGGTGGACACGCCGAGCTTGCCGAGAATTTTGGTGCAGAAATCCTGACTGGGTTCATAGGCGGTATTGGTCATCAGCACATGATCGCCTTGCTCCACAAAAGCGAGGATGGTGTTGGCAACGGCAGCCGCACCGCAAGGGAACAAGGCGCAACCCGCGCCGCCTTCCAGTTCGCACATCGCTTCCTGCAGAGAGAAATGCGTCAGGGTTCCGCGACGTCCATAGAAAAGCGCACCGTTGGCACGGTTGTGTGTGGCCTGCTTTTTGGCCTCCACGGTGTCAAACACCAGCGAAGAAGCGCGCTGGATCACGCTATTTACCGAGCCCAGCGTGTATTTTTTACTGCGTCCTGCGTGAACGAGCTTGGTTTCAAGTTGCTTATCTGCCATGTTGTCTTACCTGTTTTTATACGTCTGGATGTCTAAACTACCATGAATCAAAGATGACGCATCCTGCAGAACGGTTATACAGTAGAAAATAATCTCAAAATGCTTCTGGTGACTTTTTTACTGCGTAAGCGCAAGGAAAAGAAACCAAAGGTGCGGCAATATGTAAATAGTAATGAGAACGACTATCAATTCGACGTCGTTTTGATATCATTACGCTCAGATTTTGTGATTTGCGTCCTGGAGATACAGAGTGGGTAATAATTTGATGCAGACGGATCTTTCCGTCTGGGGTATGTATCAGCACGCCGATATCGTGGTTAAGTGCGTGATGATTGGGCTGATTTTGGCGTCAGTGGTCACCTGGGCTATTTTCTTTAGTAAGAGCCTTGAGTTCTTTACTCAGAAACGCCGCCTTAAGCGTGAACAGCAACTGCTGGCGGAAGCCCGCTCTTTAGATCAGGCAAGTGAGATTGCCGCAGGATTCGATGGCAAAAGCCTGGGCGCACAGTTGATTAACGAAGCGCAAAACGAGCTGGAACTTTCAGAAGGCAGTGACGATAACGAAGGCATTAAAGAGCGTACCGGCTTCCGTCTGGAGCGTCGCGTCGCGGCAGTAGGTCGTCATATGGGGCGTGGTAACGGATACCTGGCCACCATCGGGGCTATCTCTCCATTCGTCGGTCTGTTCGGTACCGTATGGGGCATCATGAATAGCTTCATCGGGATTGCACAAACTCAAACGACCAACCTGGCCGTTGTTGCGCCGGGTATCGCAGAAGCGCTGTTAGCGACCGCAATCGGTCTGGTCGCAGCAATTCCAGCGGTTGTTATCTACAACATTTTCGCACGTCAGATTGGCAGCTATAAAGCGATGCTGGGTGACGTCGCGGCACAGGTGCTGTTACTGCAAAGTCGCGATCTGGACCTGAACGCAAGCGCATCCGCGCATCCGGTACGTGCAGCGCAGAAATTACGTGTAGGATAATGTTCCATGGCAATGAGCTTTAATGAAAACCTGGATGATAACGGTGAAATGCATGAAATCAACGTGACGCCGTTTATCGACGTTATGTTGGTTTTATTGATCATTTTTATGGTGGCCGCACCGTTGGCAACGGTGGATGTGAAAGTGAATCTTCCTGCCTCCACCAGCACGCCGCAGCCGCGTCCGGAAAAACCGGTTTACCTGTCTGTTAAAGCCGATAAAAGTATGTTTATTGGCAACAATCAGGTGACGGATGACACCATGATTAGCGAGTTAAATGCACTGACAGATGGGAAGAAAGACACCACCATTTTCTTCCGGGCAGATAAAACCGTTGATTATGAAACCATGATGAAGGTTATGGATACGCTGCATCAGGCGGGCTTCCTGAAGATTGGTCTGGTTGGCGAAGAGACTGTGAAAGCGAAGTAATCCTCCTCATTGCCGGGTAATGGTTGTCGCCTTACCCGGCGTGCCTCTCCTGATTCAACTCTCTCGCATACCTGTTCTTATCTGTTCTCGTCTAACGCGACCGTGGTTATCCTGGTGGGTTCGTAGTTCCCTTCAGACAGCTTTCGTGTCAGGCGTAAGGTGGCTGTTTCCCGCGCGAGTATATGCTGGTAGGTGCTTTCCAGTCGGGCCATGATTTTGTCCCGCAGTTCTGGTTGCTGCTCCATAATGGCTTCGATCGCGGCACCGTAGATCTCTTCTTTAGCCTGTAGCGTGTAAATTTCACGCCGATTTTGCCATTTCATCCGCACCAGTGCAGCGGGAATAGAAACTATCTCCTGAGCAACGCTTTCCAGCGTCGCGTTTTTATTGGCAATCAACACGGCTAAATTTTGCTTTAAGACAAACTCATCGCTTTTATGGTTATCTAAAGACAAATAAACATTGTTATCCTCAACATCTTTCATTTTATTTCTCTTCCAGAGAATAAAAAATAGGGTCGCTGGTTTCACTCGTAATTAAATTAAGCCAAATTTTGTTGCCCTGTTCATTTATGATGGCTGTTTTTTGAGTCAAAATTTTACTTAATTCTTGTGCGTTAATATCGCCTTCTGCTTGTAGTGAATTGAGCAGGCGAGAGAATGACTCAATTTTTGCTGCACGAAACAGACGCTCTTTTAAATGACGATCGCACTCTTCAAATAGCATATTTCGTGACTGACCGGTAGCTGTTGAGCTAATCAAAATATCGGATTCGTAATCGCTTAATGTTCTCTTTCCCTGAGTCAAATTTTCACTATTATCTACGGGATTGGTATTGGTAGCGGGGCTGGATAAGTGAAAGTGCGAGGGAACAAGATGCTCGGGAAGCATGTTGAAATATCCTTTGATGCCAATGATATGTTGTTTTAAATAAACCAGGCCGCGTTGACAATAGCATGGCGTAATTTTAAAATCAAAAAAAATGGAGCCAGTATATGAACAGTATATTTTATTCTGTTATTACCCTGCTATTGCTGACCTGCGGGGTACTTTTGTTAATGCGCAGTGCAAATAAAAACCGACATGCCGAAAATGGGCACTCTGAAAACCAGCCGGAAATGCTGAGTAAAGAAGAAGGCGAGGACCATTTCTCGGTATTGATGAATTCGATTACGCCGGTCTGGTATTGGCGCGTTAATCACGAATATATCGATTTTATCCACTCCACGATCAAGCGGATGACAATGGTGGAGTTGAATGAGACACCTGGATTATTTGATGCGCAGCGGCGTTGTAGCGATCTCAACTCTGCGGTGTATAAATATTACGACAATATTAAAAA
The DNA here is from genome assembly GCF_030334095.1 of Citrobacter sp. Cf118. NCBI lineage: Bacteria > Pseudomonadati > Pseudomonadota > Gammaproteobacteria > Enterobacterales > Enterobacteriaceae > Citrobacter > Citrobacter sp. Cf118. The sequence goes on from NZ_JAOWES010000080.1 coordinate 85,937, forward strand.
GCGCTGTTTGAGCGGTGAGAAGGTCCCGCATGCCGACCTGGACGTGCTCAACCTGCGTCAGTGTTTTAGGGAGTTCAGTCTGGAGGCTTATCCCGCGCTTGTCGCGCTGGTGTGGCCGGAGTATCAACGCCCGGAGATCAAAGCGGAAGAGGTGTGAAGGGGACTGTTTGGCCCGTATTACGTGCCGGGGAGGCTAACGCTGCCACCCGGCACGATATTACATACGGCTATTTGTCAGATGAGGCCTGCCACAGGTTCAGCTTACCGTCCGCGACGTGCTTATCGATCTGCGCCAGTTCTTCGGTGCTGAACGTCAGGTTCGCCAACGCCTGAACGTTTTCCTCCAGTTGCTCCGGTCGACTGGCGCCAATTAATACCGAAGTCACCCGGTTGTCTTTTAGCAGCCAGCTTAAGGCCATTTGTGCCATCGACTGTCCACGCTGTTGCGCCATCTCATTGAGCAACCGCAGGCTGTTAAGATTCTCTTCCGTCAGCATATTTTCCGTCAGCCCACGAACTTTTTTCCCTTCACGCTGCATGCGTGAACCTTCCGGAATGCCGTTGAGGTATTTCCCCGTCAGTAGTCCCTGAGCCAGTGGCGTAAAGGCGATGCAGCCCATGCCATTGGATTCCAGCGTATCCAGCAGGCCGCTGCTGTCTACCCAGCGGTTAAGCAGGTTGTAAGACGGCTGGTGGATCAGCAGGGGAATTTTCCATTCCCGCATCAGCTCGGCCATTTTTTGCGTACGCTCTGGCGAATAGGATGAGATGCCGACATACAGCGCTTTGCCGCTCTGTACGGCGTGGGCCAGGGCTGAGGCGGTCTCTTCCATTGGCGTATTTTCGTCGACGCGGTGCGAGTAGAAGATATCGACATAGTCGAGGCCCATGCGTTTCAGGCTCTGATCGAGGCTGGCGAGCAGGTATTTGCGCGAACCGCCAGAACCGTATGGCCCTGGCCACATGTCATAGCCTGCCTTTGTGGAGATAATCAGTTCATCGCGATAGTGTGCAAAATCCTCGCGCAGTAATCGGCCAAAATTCTCTTCTGCGCTGCCTGGTGGCGGCCCATAGTTATTGGCTAAATCAAAATGCGTGATGCCTAAATCAAATGCTTTACGCAACAGGGCTCGCTGTGAATCCAGCGCCTGAACGTGCCCAAAACTGTGCCATAAACCCAGCGATAGCGCGGGTAAGCGCAAACCGCTGCGCCCACAGTAGCGATAGAGCATCTGCTCGTAACGTTCAGGATTGGCAAACCAGGCCATGAGATCTCCTTAGTGCAGGTGAATTTCGAAACAACGTTTCTATTCTAGCGGGTTCACGGTGAATATCCCGTTCACCAGGTCACACTGAGATGAAAAACTGGGCAAAAACAGGTCACTGTGCTTTGCTTAAAAAAACATCAATCAGGAGTGCGACGATGCCGCGTTTGACTGCCAAAGATTTTCCGCAAGAACTGCTCGACTACTATGACTATTACGCTCATGGCAAAATAACGAAACGCGAGTTTCTCAATCTGGCAGCGAAATATGCAGTGGGTGGCATGACGGCATTGGCCTTATTCAATTTATTGAAACCCAACTACGCTCTCGCAACGCAGGTAGAATTTACCGATCCCGATATTCTGGCGGAATATATTACCTATTCCTCGCCTGAAGGACATGGTGATGTGCGGGGGTATTTGGTTAAACCTACGAAGGTGACGGGAAAAGTTCCGGCGGTGGTGGTAGTGCATGAGAATCGTGGGCTGAATCCGTATATTGAAGATGTGGCGCGACGGGTGGCGAAGGCGGGCTTTATGGCACTCGCGCCTGATGGGTTAAGTTCGGTAGGGGGATATCCAGGCAATGATGATAAAGGTCGGGAATTGCAGCAGCAGGTTGACCCCGTAAAGTTAATGAACGACTTTTTTGCCGCCATTGAATTTATGCAGCATTATTCAGGGACGACAGGAAAGGTAGGTATCACCGGATTTTGCTATGGTGGTGGTGTGTCGAATGCCGCAGCTGTGGCTTTCCCTGAACTGGCCTGTGCGGTGCCTTTTTATGGGCGTCAGGTTCCTGCATCAGATGTCCCTAAAATAAGCGCGCCTTTATTACTGCACTATGCGCAATTAGATACCCGAATTAATGAGGGATGGCCTGCATATGAAGCGGCGCTAAAGGCGAATAAGAAAGTCTATGAAGCATATATCTACCCCGGTGTTAATCATGGCTTTCACAATGATTCTACCCCCCGTTATGATAAAGCTACCGCTGATTTAGCCTGGGAACGTACTCTTGCGTGGTTTGACAAATATTTGCGATAGAAAACAATAGATTATTTAATGCTTTTAATTAATTACCTGAATAATAATGCTACCTAATTTCATTAGCATTCATATTGATATAGGGCGGAGAGATAGTGGATGTACTTAAGAAAGTAAAAAAATAAAGAACGCATTATATCTTCTCTACTGCCTGCCGATAACAAGGATAAGTATCGCCTGATGGCGAATTCCTCATCAACGGCAAGGAAATTATTATGCGTTTGCTGAAAAACTTCACTATTCGTATTGTCATGTTGGCAATACTGGGACTTTTCTGCCTGCTCTGGTCGGGCGTGGGTTTATTCAGTCTTCATTCGTTATCAAAAATATCTGAAGGCAATGATATTGACCGCCATCTTGTCCATCAGATGACGGTTCTCAGTCAGGGTAACGATCAGTACTTTCGCTTCGTAACGCGCTTAAGTCGCGCCATGGATGTCAAAATGAGCGGCGGAACGCCTGATTTTGCGCCGGCGCAGCAGTCCCTGGAGAATATGAGTAAAAAACTCCAGGAGATGAAAACATTGTCTCCAGGCCCCATGGATCCGGAAGTTGCCGCGGCGGTACTGACGAAGTGGCAGGCGCTGCTGGACAATGGCGTGATCCCGCAAATGCAGTTGGCAAAGCAGGGCACGCTCACGGCCTTTGCGGAACATGCCAGTACCATAACGCCAGCGCTGAGCCGTGAATTTGGCGCCAGTGCCGAACGTTTTAACGCCACGGCAGGAGAGCGGCTTGATACCACCCGCGTGATGGTCGATGGCAAAACGTCTATCATCCGGACGTTAATTATTACTGCCGTTATCCTCGGTATTGCCCTACTGTTCTTTACCGACCGTTACCTCGTCGCCATGATGGTGAAACCTCTGGGACGCATCCGTCAGCAGTTCCAGCAGATTGCGCAGGGCGATCTCAGCCATCCCATTGAAGATTTTGGGCGTAACTGCGTGGGCCAACTGGTGCCGTTACTGTGCGCGATGCAGGACAGCCTGCGCGAAGCCGTCAGTACCATCCGTTCAGGTAGTGACAACATCTGGCGAGGGGCGACGGAAATTTCCACCGGTAATAACGATCTCTCCTCACGTACTGAAGAGCAGGCCGCGGCGCTGGAAGAGACCGCTGCCAGCATGGAGCAACTGACCGCAACGGTAAAACTGAACGCTGAAAATGCGCGTGAAGCCAGCCAGCTTGCCGATACGGCCACAGAAACGGCAGGTAAAGGGAGCACGCTGGTTTCAGAAGTGGTTGAGACGATGGATGGTATTGCCGCCAGCTCTAAACAGATCGCGGAAATCACGTCAGTTATTAATAGTATTGCTTTCCAGACCAATATTCTGGCGCTGAACGCCGCAGTTGAAGCTGCCAGGGCAGGCGAGCAGGGGCGCGGTTTTGCCGTCGTTGCCGGTGAAGTACGCAACCTTGCCAGTCGCAGCGCCGGGGCGGCGAAAGAGATTGAGACGCTGATTGGCGAGTCATCTCGTCGTGTCGATCAGGGGGCTCGTCTGGTTAAAGAAACGGGATTAACCATGGAGGCAATTCTGCGCGGTGCCACCGAAGTGACGGTTATCATGAAGCAAATTGCCTCAGCCTCGGAAGAACAGAATAAGGGCATCTCGCAGGTGAGCGTGGCGATCACGCAGATGGACAGCGTAACGCAACAGAACGCTGCATTGGTAGAGCAAGTCTCCGCCGCTGCCGTGGCGTTGGAACGACAAACAGAGGAACTGCAACGCTCGGTGCAACAGTTCCGCCTCTCAGCGAATGATGTGCAATACGCCGCTGCTAATACTGCTTCCCCTTCAGCAGACAGCAAAACGTCTGCGGCAGCTAAAACGGATGAATGGGTGTCCTTTTAAGCTGGCATAAAAAGTTCGTGATACCTCTGGTCTTTGCTCAAAAAATCGCTATATAATTTATTATATAGCGATTGGAGGTTATGCATGGACAACCATTTTGGAAAAGGCCTGATGGCCGGATTAAACGCCTCAAGTGCGGACAGTGCACGCTCAGTGGCGAATTTTTGTGCGGATTATAAGCGTGGTTTTGTGTTGGGATTTTCACATCGCATGTTTGAAAAAACGGGCGATCGACAGCTTAGTGCGTGGGAGGCGGGCATCCTCACGCGTCGCTATGGCCTGGATAAAGAGATGGTGATGGATTTCTTTAAAGAGAACCAGTCCAGTACAACAATTCGGTTTTTCATGGCTGGCTATCGGCTCGAAGCTTGATCCGAAAGGGGTATTCCGTTGCTTTAATTAATTACACTATTGACCAACACCTTCGTTTTGTTGCTCCGTCGAAGTAATATATCGCACATAACCATATAAAAAGTGTGGTAATGGCGCGCCGATCGCAATATGCAACATGCGAATGGTGCAAAATAAAAAGCCAGGTCTTCGCAACGGAATAACTATAAAATGACTGGAGATAACTCTCTCATCAATTCGAGCGGCATTAATCGCCGTGATTTCATGAAGCTTTGTGCAGCACTGGCCGCTACCATGGGGCTCAGTAGCAAAGCCGCCGCAGAAATGGCCGAATCAGTTTCTCGTCCTCAGCGCCCACCGGTTATCTGGATTGGTGCTCAGGAGTGTACGGGTTGTACTGAATCGCTGCTTCGCGCGACACACCCTACAGTGGAAAACCTCGTTCTGGAGACAATCTCTCTGGAATACCATGAGGTGCTCTCTGCCGCCTTCGGCCATCAGGTTGAAGAGAACAAACATAACGCTCTGGAGAAGTACAAAGGGCAATATGTTCTGGTAGTGGATGGTTCTATCCCACTGAAAGATAATGGCATTTACTGCATGGTTGCCGGTGAGCCGATCGTGGATCACATCCGCCGGGCCGCAGAAGGCGCAGCCGCTATCATTGCCATCGGCTCTTGCGCCGCGTGGGGTGGTGTTGCTGCCGCTGGCGTTAACCCAACGGGTGCCGTCGGCCTGCAAGAAGTTCTGCCAGGCAAAACCATCATCAACATCCCCGGCTGTCCGCCGAACCCGCATAACTTCCTCGCAACGGTCGCCCATATCATCACTTACGGTAAGCCGCCGAAGCTGGATACCAAAAACCGTCCGACATTCGCCTATGGCCGTTTGATTCACGAGCACTGCGAACGTCGCCCGCACTTCGATGCTGGTCGTTTTGCGAAAGAGTTTGGCGATGAAGGCCACCGTGAAGGTTGGTGCCTCTACCATCTGGGCTGTAAAGGGCCAGAAACCTACGGCAACTGTTCAACGCTGCAATTCTGCGACGTTGGCGGCGTGTGGCCGGTGGCTATTGGTCACCCTTGCTACGGCTGTAACGAAGAAGGCGTCGGTTTCCATAAAGGTATTCACCAGCTTGCTCATGTGGAAAACCAAACGCCGCGTTCCGAGAAGCCTGACGTCAATATGAAAGAAGGCGGTAATGTATCTGCCGGAGCGATTGGACTGCTGGGTGGCGTAGTAGGACTGGTTGCCGGCGTCAGCGTGATGGCGGTACGTGAACTGGGGCGTCAGCAAAAGAAAGATAACGCTGACTCACGGGGAGAATAACCGTGAACAGACGTAACTTTATTAAAGCAGCCTCCAGCGGGGCATTGCTGTTGGGCGCAGCGCCGTCCATCAGTCATGCGGCTGCAGAAAACCGTCCGCCGATCCCGGGTTCTCTTGGGATGCTCTATGACTCGACGCTGTGCGTAGGCTGCCAGGCCTGTGTCACCAAGTGTCAGGATATCAACTTCCCGGCCCGTAACCCGGAAGGCGAGCAAACCTGGTCGAACAACGACAAACTGTCTCCGTATACCAATAACATCATCCAGGTGTGGCGTAGCGGAACAGGCGTGAACAAAGACCAGGAAGAAAATGGCTACGCATACATCAAGAAACAGTGCATGCACTGTGTTGATCCGAACTGCGTTTCCGTTTGCCCGGTCTCCGCGCTGAAGAAAGATCCGAAAACCGGCATCGTCCATTATGACAAAGACGTCTGCACGGGCTGTCGTTACTGCATGGTCGCCTGCCCGTACAACGTGCCTAAGTACGACTACAACAACCCGTTTGGTGCGCTTCACAAATGTGAACTGTGTAACCAGAAAGGCGTTGAGCGTCTGGACAAAGGCGGTTTGCCGGGTTGTGTTGAAGTGTGCCCAGCCGGTGCGGTGATTTTTGGTACCCGTGAAGAGCTGATGGCTGAGGCGAAAAAACGTCTCGCGCTGAAGCCTGGCAGCGAATACCACTATCCGCGTCAAACGGTGAAAGCAGGCGATACCTATCTGCATACGGTACCGAAGTACTACCCACACCTGTACGGTGAGAAAGAAGGTGGTGGTACGCAGGTTATGGTGCTGACGGGTGTTCCTTACGAGGATTTGGATCTGCCGAAGCTGGATGATCTTTCAACCGGTGCGCGTTCCGAACATGTTCAACATTCCCTGTACAAGGGCATGATATTACCCCTGGCTGCGCTGGCGGGCTTAACCGTGCTGGTTCGTCGTAACACGAAAAACGACCATCACGATGGAGGAGACGATCATGAGTCATGATCCTAAACCGCTGGGCGGAAAAATAATCAGCAAACCGGTCATTATTTTTGGGCCGCTTATCGTCCTGTGTATGCTCCTGATCGTGAAGCGTCTGGTCTTCGGACTGGGCTCAGTCTCCGATCTGAACGGCGGTTTCCCATGGGGTGTATGGATCGCGTTTGACCTGTTGATTGGTACTGGCTTTGCGTGCGGCGGTTGGGCGCTGGCTTGGGCGGTGTATGTTTTCAACAGAGGACAATACCATCCGCTGGTACGTCCGGCGCTGTTGGCGAGCCTGTTTGGCTACTCGCTGGGTGGTCTGTCAATCACCATCGACGTCGGTCGTTACTGGAACCTGCCGTATTTCTACATTCCGGGCCACTTCAACGTGAATTCGGTACTGTTCGAAACGGCGGTCTGTATGACCATCTATATCGGCATCATGGCGCTGGAATTTGCTCCGGCTCTGTTTGAACGTCTGGGGTGGAAAGTTTCTCTCAAGCGTTTGAATAAAGTGATGTTCTTTGTTATTGCCCTCGGCGCGCTGCTGCCAACCATGCACCAGTCTTCAATGGGGTCATTGATGATTTCTGCGGGTTATAAGGTGCATCCGCTTTGGCAAGCTTATGAAATGTTGCCGCTTTTCTCGGTATTAACCGCCTTTATTATGGGCTTCTCGATCGTCATCTTTGAAGGCTCACTGGTACAAGCGGGGCTGAAAGGTAACGGTCCGGACGAGAAAAGTTTGTTCATCAAGCTGACGAACACCATCAGCGTGCTGCTGGCGATTTTCGTGGTTCTGCGCTTTGGCGAACTGATCTATCGCGACAAGCTGTCGTATGCGTTTGCAGGCGATTTCTACTCAGCCATGTTCTGGCTTGAGGTCGTGCTGATGGTCTTCCCGCTGGTGGTGCTGCGCGTCACTAAGCTGCGTAATGACTCGCGCATGCTGTATCTGTCTGCGCTGAGCGCATTGCTGGGTTGTGCAACATGGCGTCTGTCCTATTCGCTGGTGGCGTTCAATCCTGGTGGTGGCTACCACTACTTCCCGACCTGGGAAGAACTGTTGATTTCTATTGGTTTTGTGGCTATTGAGATTTGTGCATACATCGTACTCATTCGTCTACTGCCGATACTTCCTCCTTTAAAACAAAACGATCAAAATCGTCATGAGGCGAGCAAAGCATGAGCCAGAGAATTACTATTGATCCGGTAACCCGTATTGAGGGTCATTTACGCATCGACTGCGAAATCGAAAATGGCGTGGTATCTAAAGCATGGGCTTCCGGTACCATGTGGCGCGGCATGGAAGAGATCGTGAAAAACCGCGATCCGCGCGATGCCTGGATGATTGTGCAGCGTATCTGTGGCGTTTGTACGACCACTCACGCTATCTCTTCCGTTCGTGCAGCAGAAAGTGCGCTGAATATTGATGTTCCGGTGAACGCACAGTATATCCGTAACATCATTCTGGCCGCGCACACCACGCATGACCACATTGTTCACTTCTATCAGCTGTCTGCGCTGGACTGGGTGGATATCACCTCTGCCCTGAAAGCTGACCCAGCGAAAGCATCTGCCATGCTGAACGGCGTGTCCTCCTGGCACCTGAACAGCGCAGAAGAGTTCACCAAGGTTCAGAACAAGATCAAAGATCTTGTTGCCAGCGGTCAGTTAGGCATTTTTGCTAACGGTTGCTGGGGTCACCCGGCAATGCAGCTGCCGCCGGAAGTGAACCTGATTGCGGTCGCTCACTATCTGCAGGCGCTGGAATGCCAGCGTGATGCCAACCGCGTTGTGGCGCTGTTGGGCGGTAAAACGCCGCACATCCAGAACCTGGCGGTAGGTGGGGTTGCTAACCCGATTAACCTCGACGGTCTTGGCGTGCTGAACCTTGAACGCCTGATGTACATCAAGTCTTTCATTGATAAGCTGAGCGACTTCGTTGAGCAGGTTTACAAGGTTGATACCGCGGTCATTGCTGCGTTCTACCCTGAATGGCTGGAACGTGGTCAGGGCGCGGTTAACTACCTGAGTGCGCCGGAATTCCCGACTGATGGTAAAAACGGCAGCTTCCTGTTCCCGGGTGGTTACATTACTAATGAAGATCTGTCGACCTATCGTCCGATCACCTCTCACTCCGATGAGTACCTGATCAAAGGGATTCAGGAGAGTGCGAAACACGCGTGGTACAAAGACGAAGCGCCGCAGGCTCCGTGGGAAGGCACAACGGTTCCTGATTACACCGGTTGGTCAGATGACGGCAAGTACTCGTGGGTTAAAGCACCGACCTTCTATGGTAAAACGGTTGAAGTGGGTCCGCTGGCCAACATGCTGTGTAAACTGGCGGCCAAACGCGAGTCTACTCATGCCAAGCTGAATGAAATCATCGCGATTTACACCAAGCTGACCGGTAAAACTATCGAAGTGTCTCAGCTGCACTCTACGCTGGGTCGTATTATTGGCCGTACCGTTCACTGCTGTGAACTGCAGAACGTTCTGCAGGATCAGTACAACGCGCTGATCGTGAACATCGGTAAAGGCGACCATACCACCTTCGTGAAACCGGATATTCCGGCAACGGGCGAATTCAAAGGTGTTGGTTTCCTCGAAGCGCCGCGCGGTATGCTGTCTCACTGGATGGTGATTAAAGATGGCATTATCAGCAACTACCAGGCGGTTGTACCGTCAACCTGGAACTCTGGCCCACGTAACTTTAATGATGAAGTGGGACCGTATGAGCGCTCGCTGGTAGGTACGCCGATTGCCGATCCAAACAAACCGCTGGAAGTGGTTCGTACCATTCACTCCTTCGATCCTTGTATGTCATGTGCGGTGCATGTGGTGGACGTTGACGGGAACGAAGTGGTCTCAGTTAAGGTTCTGTAATGCGGATATTAGTCTTAGGGGTCGGCAATATTTTGCTGACCGACGAAGCCATCGGAGTACGTATCGTTGAGGCATTAGAGCAACGGTACATCCTGCCAGACTTTGTTGATGTTCTGGACGGTGGTACGGCTGGGATGGAGCTTCTCGGCGATATGGCGAACAGAGATCATCTGATCATTGCTGACGCCATTGTGTCGAAGAAAAACACGCCAGGAACGATGATGGTCCTGCGGGATGAAGAGATCCCGGCGCTGTTTACCAACAAAATCTCACCGCACCAGCTTGGCCTGGCCGACGTTTTGTCGGCCCTGCGTTTCACCGGCGAGTTTCCGAAAAAGCTGACGTTAGTCGGCATTATTCCGGAATCACTGGAGCCGCATATCGGGCTAACGCCAACGGTCGAAGCGATGATTGAACCTGCGCTTGAGCAGGTTCTTGCTGCGCTTCGCGAATCAGGTGTTGAAGCGATCCCTCGGGAGACGGCTCATGTCTGAGGAGTTTGTCGGTTTTCAGACGGCCCCGAAGATGCAGATTCAGGCAGCGTTTGAAGAGGTTGCCCGGCGTTCGATGCACGATCTCTCTTTCTTGCATCCGAATATGCCGGTATATGTCTCTGATTTTTCGCTGTTTGAAGGGCAGTGGACGGGGTGTGTTATCACACCCTGGATGCTCAGCGCACTGATTTTCCCTGGACCAGACCAGGTTTGGCCGGTACGTAAAGTCAGCGAAAAAATCGGGCTGCGTCTGCCGTATGGCGAGATGACCTTTACCGTTGGTGAACTGGAGGGCGTATCACAATACCTTTCCTGTTCACTGATGTCGCCGCTTTCGCACAGCATGTCTGCGCAAGAAGGAGTGCGCCTGACTGACGATTGTGCGCGAATGCTGTTATCGCTGCCGGTGAGCGATCCAAATGCGCCGCAGCTCAATCGCCGCGCGCTGCTGCTGGGTCGTCGGAACTGCGAAAATGCATGAGCTGTCCCTTTGTCAGAGCGCGGTTGAGATTGTTCAACAGCAGGCAGAGCAGCACGGTGTCAAACGTGTAACCGGCGTTTGGCTGGAAATCGGGGCGCTCTCCTGCGTTGAAGAGAGCGCCGTGCGTTTCAGTTTCGACATCGTCTGTCAGGGGACGCTGGCGCAAGGGTGTGAGCTGCATATTGATTACAAGCCAGCCCAGGCATGGTGCTGGGATTGCAGTCAGGTTGTGGAAATCACCCAGCATGATGCGCAGTGTCCACATTGCCAGGGGGATCGTCTGCGAGTTGATGCGGGCGATTCACTGAAAGTGAAAAGTATTGAAGTCGAATAACCCATAGGTTGCTATGGGGCGGAGTCAGATATGTGTATTGGAGTCCCTGGTCAGGTTCTGGCCGTTGGTGAAGATATTCACCAGCTTGCGCAGGTTGAAGTGTGCGGCATCAAACGTGATGTCAATATTGCCCTGATTTGTGAAGGTGATACGGCTGAGCTGGTCGGGCAATGGGTGCTGGTGCACGTAGGGTTCGCCATGAGCATCATTGATGAAGATGAAGCTAAAGCCACGTTAGACGCACTTCGCCGTATGGAGTACGACGTCACCAGCGCGTGATTTTATGCCGGATGGCGCAGCGCTTATCAGGCCCGCGCCTTATATGTAGGCCGGATAAGGCGTTTGCGCCGCCATCCGGCATCTTACGTTAACCCTGGCGCTTATCTTCGGTATTGGTATCGAAGTCGCTGGCGTCATGGCGTTCATGAAGCTGCTCGTTCAGCGGTCCGTTGGTACGGTTCACAATACGACCACGCTTAACCGCCGGACGCGCCGCAATCTCTTTTGCCCAGCGCTGCACGTGCTTGTAGCTTCCTGCATCAAGGAACTCTGCCGCGTCGTACACGTTACCCAGAACCACATTGCCAAACCACGGCCAGACAGCCATATCGGCAATGGTGTATTCATCTCCGGCGACAAACTGATGCTGCGCTAACTGTTTATCCAACACGTCAAGTAAGCGCTTGGCTTCCATGGTGAAGCGATTAATCGCGTATTCAATTTTAACCGGCGCATAATTATAGAAGTGACCAAAGCCACCGCCGAGGAACGGGGCAGCACCCTGTAACCAGAACAACCAGTTTAGCGTTTCAGTACGTTTTGCCAAATCCTGCGGCAAGAAATAACCATATTTTTCCGCCAGATAGAGTAGGATTGCGCCAGATTCAAATACGCGAACCGGTGGGTTTTGCGAGTGGTCACGCAGTGCCGGGATCTTCGAGTTCGGGTTCACCTCAACAAAGCCGCTGGAAAACTGATCGCCATCGCCGATGCGGATAATCCAGGCATCGTATTCCGCGCCCTTCACGCCCTGCGCCAGCAACTCCTCCAGCATAATCGTCACTTTCTGCCCGTTTGGCGTACCCAGCGAATAGAGCTGCAGCGGATGCTTGCCAACCGGCAGCGTTTTCTCGTGTGTAGCGCCGGAAATAGGGCGGTTGATATTGGCGAATGCGCCGCCGTTCGATTTTTCCCACGTCCAGACTTTCGCGGGCTGATAGGTATTGTCTGACATAGTGACCTGCCTTCTGAGTGGTTGTTTGATGCAGTGTAGCAGCCAGGTAGAACTCAATTTAACAGATTGGGACTTTATGCCGTTTTGTGCTGAAAGGGGAAGATAAATCTAACCCGTTCATTGTACCTGGCCCGTACTCCATGAAGAGGAAATCATTGTTGCACGGAAATTGCTACCGTATTCACCATCAAAAATTGGCGGTGAATAAGCAGTAATAATGAAAAAGGGTGTTCCAGGAGTAAGCGGTTATCAGGGCCCGGCGGGTGGGTGGGGCGCGGTAAAAGCCGTCACTGCTTCGCTGTTTTCGCAAAAGGCTGTCGCCCGCGATATTATCGCGATGTTTAAAATGAACCAGGTGAAAGGGTTCGACTGTCCGGGCTGTGCATGGCCGGACCCTGGCCATCGGGCACAGATGGAGCTGTGCGAAAATGGCGTTAAGGCGGTTTCCTGGGAGACAACCAACAAGAAAGCGTCACCGGAATTTTTCAGCCGTCATCCGGTTTCCACACTCTGGCACTACAGCGATTATGAACTGGAAAATATCGGTCGTTTGACGCATCCAATGAAATACGATGCAGCGTCCGACACCTGGCAGGCGGTGGATTGGGATATCGCCTTCCAGGAAATCGGCGAGCGTCTGCGCAGTTATGATTCAGCCCAGCAGGTTGAGTTTTACACTTCTGGCAGAACGTCAAATGAGGCGGCGTTCCTGTATCAGCTGTTTGCCCGCGAATATGGCAGCAGCAACTTCCCTGATTGCTCAAACATGTGCCACGGACCGACCAGCGCAGGGTTAACGCCGGCCATTGGCCTTGGAAAAGGAACCGTTGAACTTGAGGACTTTGACCACTGCGATCTGGTGATTTGTATCGGGCATAACCCTGGCACTAACCATCCGCGCATGCTGACCACCTTACGCGACGTTGCCAAACGCGGGGCTAAAATTATCTCCATTAATCCGCTGAACGAAAGGGGGCTTGAGCGCTTTAGCTTCCCGCAAAGCGCGAAAGAGATGTTCACCGGTCAGGCGACGGCGCTGAGCAACGACTACTACCAGGTAAAAATGGGCGGTGACGCTTCGCTGCTCAAAGGCATCATGAAAGCGCTAATCGAAATGGACGAAGCGCGGATCTTATTGGATCAGCAGCCGACGCTCGATCATGCGTTTATCGAAGAGCATACCGCTGGATATGCCGCGTTGTATGATGACTTACGCCAGCGTAGCTGGGCGGAGCTGGAACAGGACTCGGGATTGACGCGCAGTCAGATGGAAGATCTGGCGCACAGCTACAGTAAATCCCGCGCCACGATTGTTTGTTACGGCCTGGGCATCACCCAGCATAAAAACGGCACTGAGAACGTCCAGCAACTGGTAAACCTGCTGCTGCTGAAAGGCAATATAGGTAAGCCTGGGGCGGGAATCTGCCCGTTACGCGGTCATTCTAATGTGCAGGGCGATCGTTCTGTGGGGATCAACGAAGCGGCGTCCGAAGATTTCCTGCAACGCCTTGAGACGTATTTTTCTATCCGTGTTCCGCGTAATCATGGCCGTTCCAGCGTGGAGAGTATTCGGGCCATCGAGCGGGGCGATGCAAAAGCGCTCATCTGCATGGGCGGCAATCTGGCGGTGGCGATGCCCCAGCCGCAGCGTACCTTTGCGGCGATGAAAAATCTGGATCTGCAGGTCCATGTGGCGACCAAACTGAACAGATCGCACCTGCTGCTGGCAAAACATAACTATCTGCTCCCCGCGTTGGGTAGAACCGAGCGCGATCTGCAGGCGACGGGCATTCAGTCTGTGACCGTCGAAGACTCAATGTCGATGGTCCACGCGTCCTGTGGCGCGCTGAAGCCGGCTTCCCGCTGGCTAAAATCCGAGCCCGCGATTGTGGCGGGCATGGCGCGCGCAACGCTGCCGCTTTCGCCGATCAACTGGGAAGCGTTAACCGGGGACTACGCTCTGATCCGTGACGCCATTGAAGCCGTGATCCCCGCATTCCACAACTACAACGCCCGTATTGCCGAGCCGGGCGGATTTCGTATGGATACGCCTGCTTCGCGCCGTGAATGGCGAACGGAGAATGGCAAAGCCAACTTTATCGTCAGCCATCAGCGGGCGGTAGAGCGGGAAAATCAGCCTGCCGATACGCTGATACTGGCGACGCTACGCAGCCACGATCAGTACAACACCACGATTTATGGTATGAACGATCGCTATCGCGGCATTACCGGTCGTCGGGATGTGGTGTTTTTAAGCGCCGAAGAAGCGATGAGCCGCGGTCTGAGCCAGGGTGATGTGGTCAACGTTCAGGCGCTGGACGACAACGGTCAGTCCTGCGCGGATCGCATCATGTACGGCTTAACGGTGGTGATTTACAACATGGCGGCGGGCTCAATTGGCGCGTATTTGCCGGAAGCGAATGTCCTGCTGTCGCTGGATGCGGTGGATACACAAAGTTTGACTCCGGCCTATAAAAGCGTGCCGGTAATCCTTACCCAGGTGTAGTTCCTGTTGTGAATTTTTCGCCTCTGAGCGCCAGTCGCTGCGTTGAGGTGTATGATGATGTCGACCTCTGTCCGGTTAGTGTCGCAGAGCAGGCAATCAGAGCGAAAAATTCACGCCAACCTGCTCAGGCTGTATTGTTTTGAGGTAAGGTGCATGAGCAAAGGAACGACCAGTCAGGATGCCCCATTCGGGACATTATTGGGCTACGCCCCAGGTGGCGTAGCAATCTACTCTTCAGATTACAGCTCCCTCGACCCACGGGACTACGACGATGATGCGGCATTTCGCAGCTATATCGACGACGAATACATGGGCCACAAATGGCAGTGCGTAGAGTTTGCACGCCGCTTTCTGTTCCTTAACTATGGCGTGGTCTTCACCGATGTAGGCATGGCCTGGGAGATCTTCTCCTTACGCTTCCTACGTGAAGTGGTGAATGACAATATCCTGCCGTTACAGGCATTTCCCAATGGTTCACCCCGCGCACCGGTAGCAGGCGCGTTGCTTATCTGGCAAAAAGGCGGCGAATTTAAAGATACCGGCCATGTGGCGGTCGTCACCCAGTTGCTGGAAAACAAAATCCGTATTGCCGAACAGAACGTGCTCCATACGCCGCTGCCTCCCGGACAGCAGTGGACCCGCGAGCTGGAGATGGTGGTTGAAAACGGTTGCTACACCCTGAGGGATACCTTTGACGACACCACCATCCTTGGCTGGATGATCCAGACCGAGGATACTCGTTACAGCCTGCCGCAGCCGGAGATCGCCAGTGACTCACTGAAAATTGGCGGCGCGCGACTGGAAGATAACGGGCAGTTTGACGGTAAATGGCTGGATGAACAGGATCCGCTGCAAAAAGCCTACGTGCTGGCGAATGGGCATGTGATTAATCAGGATCCGCATCAGTACTTCACCATTACCGAAAGTGCCGAGCAGGAGCTGATCAAAGCCACTAACGAGCTGCACCTGATGTACTTGCACGCGACCGACAAGGTGCTGAAAGACGATAACTTGCTGGCGCTGTTCGATATCCCGAAAATCCTCTGGCCGCGCCTGCGCCTTTCCTGGCAGCGTCGTCGGCATCATATGATTACGGGTCGTATGGATTTCTGTATGGATGAACGTGGACTGAAGGTGTATGAGTACAACGCCGATTCCGCCTCGTGCCATACCGAAGCTGGCTTGATTCTCGAAAGATGGGCCGAGCGTGGCTACACAGGGCAGGGACACAACCCGGCTGAAGGGTTGATCAACGAACTGGCGGGTGCCTGGAAGCACAGCCGCGCACGTCCGTTTGTCCACATCATGCAGGATAAGGATATCGAAGAAAACTATCACGCGCAGTTTATGCAGCAGGCGCTGCGTCAGGCCGGGTTTGACAGCAAAATTCTGCGTGGCCTCGATGAGCTACGTTGGGATGATGCTGGTCAACTGATTGACGGTGATGGTCGCCTGGTGAACTGTGTCTGGAAAACCTGGGCGTGGGAAACCGCGATTGAGCAGGTGCGAGAAGTCAGCGAAACAGAGTACGCTGCGGTACCAATTCGTACCGGGCATACGAATCAGGAAGTGCGTTTAATCGACGTGTTGCTGCGCCCGGAAGTGCTGGTCTTCGAACCTCTGTGGACGGTGATCCCTGGCAACAAAGCGATTCTGCCGATTCTGTGGCAATTGTTCCCGCACCACCGCTATCTGCTTGATACCGATTTCACTGTTAATGATGAGCTGGCGCAAACCGGTTATGCGGTGAAACCTATTGCAGGACGTTGTGGCAGCAACATCGATCTGGTGAGTCATCAGGAAGAGCTGCTGGATAAAACCAGCGGTAAGTTTGCCGAGCAGAAGAACATTTATCAGCAGCTTTGGTGTCTGCCAAACATTGCCGGTAAATATATTCAGGTTTGTACCTTCACCGTAGGCGGTAACTACGGCGGTACCTGCCTGCGCGGCGATGAGTCGCTGGTGATTAAGAAAGAGAGCGATATCGAGCCGCTGATTGTGGTGAAGGAAGAGTAATCTTTTGGCATGTTCTTGATTGAAATACGAAAAGCTGGAGTATATCTCCGGCTTTTTTATTTATAGTTAAATTGGTGCTGATTAACTTTAAATAAGTTTCGTGATGTATATATAAGGGCGTAAATATTTTTAAGATTAATGTCTTATAACTTAAATGCATTCGTTTAATGAATATATTCACCAATGATTAATTTTCGTCGCTTGTATCAGATAAATATTTTATTGATTTTAATTTTAAATAATAAACACTAATGTGTTATTTGGTTGATTAGTGATATCGATCAAGTTTTCTCCCGTGGAATATATCGGATTCCGACTGCGTACTAATTATAATCATTAATTGTCATTAACAGTCATTATTGACTGCCCACAGAAATGACGTTGTAAGAAACACGTTGAGCGATTAGAAAATGCTCCGTCAGGAAATGCACAATATCGGCAGGAATCGCCGGTCTGAGAGGGACGTATGGGTGACAGTTTTCAGAATGAAGTGCCGACAGCACGCGTTAATATTAAGTTAGATTTACATACCGGAGGCGTGCAAAAAAAGGTTGAATTGCCGTTAAAACTTTTGACCGTGGGGGATTTCAGTAATGGTAGAGAACAACGACCATTATCGGAGCGCGAAAAGGTTGATATTAATAAGAATAATTTTAATGATGTGTTAGCTAAGTTCTCACCAGTGGTTAATTTGAGTGTTAAAAATACGTTGGCTGGTGATGACAGAAAGGACGATATTAACCTTACCTTTAAAAATATCCGCGATTTCGAACCCGAACAGGTCGCAAGAAATATCCCAAAATTACGCGTTTTGTTAGCTATGCGTAACTTACTGCGTGACCTGAAATCTAACTTACTCGATAACGCCGCTTTTCGTCGCGAGCTGGAAATCATCCTTAAAGATCCGGACTTGAGTCAGGAATTGCGTGATGAACTGGCAACGATGATGCCGGAAGAGATTTAAGGCTATACAGGGTTTCCTCCGCTAAATCGGCAGGAATAGTAAAGGATCATAAAAGGAATATGTTGATGTCTGTTCAGGAACATACCTCTTCAGTCGCGACCACCACGACCAGTGAACGTAGCGTTTATCAATCCCTCTTTGACAAAATTAATCTTGCCCCTGTTTCGACATTAAAAAACGTCGATGCGTGGCAGAGCGATGAAGCGCTATCTGATGCCGCTCCGGCTGAACGCGTGACCGCTGCGATTCAGGTTCTGGTTTCATGTCTGGCGGATGCTGCACAGCCCGTAGAGCGCCTGGATAAAACGCTGCTCGATGAGCAGATTGCTCGCCTGGATAAGCAAATTAGCGACCAGGTTAATGAAGTTATGCACCATGCTGAATTTCAAAAACAAGAATCGCTCTGGCGTGGTTTGCATTCGATGATCACCGGCATCGATTTTCGCCGAAATGTCCGTGTAGAAATGATGGATATCAGCAAGGATGCGCTGCGTGATGATTTTGACGACGCGCCGGAGCTTATCCAGAGTGGGTTATACCGCCATGTTTATATTGAAGAATATGATCAACCAGGCGGCGAACCCATTGCGGCAATGATTTCAGCGTACGAATTTGATAACAGTCCGCAGGATATTGCACTGCTGCGCAATATTTCTGGCGTGTCGGCTGCTTGCCATATGCCGTTTATTGGTGCCGTTGGGCCGAAATTCTTCCTGAAAGAAAATATGGAAGAAGTCGCGGCCATAAAAGACATCAATGATTATTTCGAACGTGCTGAATACATCAAGTGGAAAGCATTTCGTGATAGCGATGATTCACGCTACATCGGGCTGACTATGCCGCGTGTGCTGGGTCGCCTGCCGTATGGCCCAGATACGGTGCCGGTACGCAGTTTTAACTATGTTGAAGAAGTTAAGGGGCCGGATCACGAAAAATATTTGTGGACCAGTGCCTCTTTCTCTTTCGCTGTGAACATGGTGAAAAGTTTTATCAAGAATGGCTGGTGCGTCCAGATCCGTGGGCCACAGGCGGGCGGCGCGGTTAAAGATTTGCCTATCCATTTGTACGATTTAGGTACAGGTAATCAGGTGAAAATCCCGTCTGAGGTAATGATTCCGGAAACCCGCGAGTTTGAATTCGCCAACCTCGGTTTTATTCCGCTTTCTTATTATAAGAATCGTGATTACGCCTGCTTCTTCTCTGCTAACTCGGCTCAAAAACCTGCACAGTTTGATACTCCGGAAGCGACGGCTAACAGTCGGATTAACTCACGTCTGCCGTATATCTTCCTGCTTTCTCGTATCGCTCACTACCTGAAAATCCTGCAGCGAGAAAACATTGGCACGACTAAAGATCGCCGTCTGCTTGAGCTTGAACTTAACAACTGGCTGCGCAGTCTGGTAACCGAAATGACCGATCCTGGCGATGATTTACAGGCATCACACCCGCTGCGTGATGGGCGTGTCGTGGTGGAGGACATTGAGGATAACCCCGGTTTCTTCCGCGTGCGCCTGTACGCTATTCCGCATTTCCAGGTTGAAGGTATGGACGTCAGTCTGTCGTTAGTTTCACAAATGCCTAAGTCGAAATCTTAACGACGCAGCGCACAGGAGGTGCGATGAAGATCTATCGTCCGTTATGGAGCGAGGGGGCCTTTCTGGCTCCCCAGCAGTTTCAGCAACAGACTCGTTGGGATGCCTATGTCGCTGACGTTGTGGCTCACATGTCACTTTCATCACCGTGGGGCGTCATCAGCGCGGAGTTTGACGAAAGTGCGCTAACGGTTTCCCGTTTGAATCCCGTTAATCTGGTGGTGCGCTTCCCTGACGGTACGTTAGTGGATACAGGTATTTCAGATAACCTGCCTCCGGCGTGTGATTTATCGCACCTTACTGGTTACAACAGCGTTGATATCGTGCTGGCATTGCCGCTGCTTTCGGCTAATGGCGGTAACCTTTCATCAGGCAACGGCGTTAGCCGCCCGTGTCGCTGGCAGCAGGAATGGCTGCCAGTGCAGGATCTCGCAGGCCAGGAGCAGACTGATATGGCGGTGCTGCGGCATGCTATTACCCTCCGGTATGCCCACGACGATAACAGCGCTTATCTCACCTGTCCGGTAGCTTGCCTTATTCGTAATGCTCAGGGGCAATGGGAATTAGGGCACGATTTTTTACCACCCTCGCTTTCACTCTCAGCGAGCCCCTCATTAATCAATTCGCTCGGTGATTTGGTACACCGTATCCAGGCCCGTTGTCGCCGCCTGATGGCCTTGCGCCGTGAAAGTAATGAACGAATGGCGGATTTTGCGGTAGCAGACGTTTCATTGTTTTGGCTGCTGAATGCGCTTAATAGCTCGGAGCCTGTTCTGAAAGAAATGCTGCAAAACCCAGGTCGTCACCCCGAGCTTTTGTGGCGGGAGTTGGCGCGGTTAGCCGGCAGCCTGCTGACCTTTTCATTAGAGAATGATGTCAGCGTTGTACCTCCATACCAGCACGCAAATCCGCAGCAGGTATTCCCGCCACTGTTTGCACTGCTGGTGGAACTACTGGAAGCCAGCCTGCCATCTCGCGTTGTCGCGATTGAACTGACGCAGGAGCGGCAGTTCTGGTATGGCGCTCTGTCGGATGCACGGCTGCGTGAAGGCGCTGATTTTTATCTTTCCGTTCGTTCGCCTCTTCCTGCGCATGTCCTCCTGACGCAGTTTCCACATCTGTGTAAAGCAGGAAGTCGGGCTGATGTGTCAGATGTCGTCAATGTGGCACTCAGCGGCATTCCATTAAAACCGCTGACGCATGTACCCGCCGCTATCCCACTACGACTGGAAAATCAATATTTTGCTCTTGAGATTAATCATCCAGCCGCCCAGTCCATGCTGGATGCCGGTAATTGCGCTTTCTATGTGCCGGGAACGTTGGGAGAGATTCAACTTGAGCTCTTTGCAGTATTAAGGGATTGAAATAAATGAATAAGGATATTGATCAGGTGTTCTGGCCAACCTGGCTTGCTGTAAGCCAATTACGCGATGGGCCGGAAGTTGACGATGGGGCTGCTTTCTATCGCCAGGCCTGCCAATGGATTGATTCTGCACGTGAGGCCTTGCGTGATATGGGATACAGCGAACACAGCGTTGAGCACATGCTCTATACGCAATGTGCATTACTGGATGAAAGCGTGTTGAACCGCAACCGTCAGGATAGCGGTTATATCACCTGGCTTGCGACACCTTTACAGGCCCGCTATTTCAACACCACCAATGCCGGGGAAGAACTTTGGGAGCGTATTCGCACCGTTCTGCGCGAGCCCGTTCCTGATACCGCCGTATTAACCTGCTTTTATCGCGCAATCACGCTCGGATTTGTGGGGCGCTATCGTGAGCAAGGTG
Organism: Citrobacter sp. Cf118; assembly: GCF_030334095.1. Classification (NCBI taxonomy): domain Bacteria; kingdom Pseudomonadati; phylum Pseudomonadota; class Gammaproteobacteria; order Enterobacterales; family Enterobacteriaceae; genus Citrobacter; species Citrobacter sp. Cf118. Next base: position 107,052 of record NZ_JAOWES010000080.1, read on the forward strand.
ACGAACGTCGCGAAGATGTTCTTGAGGCGCTGGCGACTCAGGCGATGCCTTTTAAATTAAAGCACGATGCGCCGGTAATTATGCGGGCTTCCGGCTTCTCTGGCGGTAAGCGCCGCTGGTGGCTGGCATGGCTTGTCGGCGCGCTGGCGTTAGGTGCTTTATGGCTCACATTTTCTCATGTCTTACAAGGGCAGATTGCTCAGCTTATTGGGCAGGGTTAAGACATGGCTCAGTTGCGAGGGATCGTGAACTATGTACTGGCGACCGTGCTGGCTTTGTTGCTGGTCTGGGGATTCAGTCCGTTAAGTGCAGGTGTTCGCAGTGGTCTTACCGTCTTTATTTTACTGCTTTCCATTCCTGGAATCGTTTATGGCTGGCGCCAGTATGGTCGGCTGACGTCTGCTCATGACGTTCCGCTCCCTCCAGAGAGTTTCAGTGGGCCTGTTGTGCTGGTATGTGGCGATACTGCCCCCTTGTTTGCCGGACGTGGCGATTCCTGCGAGAGTTCACAGGGCTGGTATTTATCTGTTCAATCCCCAGAGCATTATAGTGCTCTGGTTCGTCAGATAGCTGTGCAGCGTCCGGGGCTTCTTATGCGTGTCTCCGTGATGCTGGCGTTAATCCCGGAACGGCATAATGATGAAGATGCGCTTAAGCACATGCTGCTCAGTTGGCGGCGGGTGGTGACCCAGAGTCGGCGTTGGTTATCTGGTATACCGCCATTTTGGCTGTGTTGTTGGCTGAATTCTCCTCAATGCAATGAGACTGTACGTTGGTTTATTCGCACCCCTCAGGATGCTGAAGTGCAGTCGGCTACAGGATTAGATGATTGTGTTCCTTTCTCATCGCAAGAGCACTCTGCTCGCCATTCTCATCTTACACATGCAGTGTGGTTAGATACTTTACTGGGTTGGCTGAAGAAGGAGCAGGGCGACGCCGAGCGCCATGTTCCGCCACTTTTCTCTGCTTTACGGGTTGTGTGTTTCACCTCATTAGCGGTCTGTGAAAATAATCTGTGGCAACGGCATATCACCGATCGGACAACGATTTCTCCTGCGGTTTCTGCAGCGTCCGAACTGCTGCCTTTTCCTGATTTAGCATTGCCTTTTTTATCCCGCCGCCGGGCGCTGACAGCATTTCAACGAACGTTGGGTATAAGTGGTCTGCTATGCGGCATTTTTGTCGGACTGGCGATGGCATGCAGCTTTATCAATAACCAGCATCTCATCAGGATCACAAACGATCATCTGACGCTATACCGCCATCTTAGCGGCAATCCTGTCGAGCCAAAGATTCAGGCTCAGGATCAACTTCGTCGGGATGCGCAGCGGCTTGATCGCTGGTATCAGCGCGGCGAACCCCTTTCTCTTTCAATGGGATTGTACCAGGGGATGAGATTGATCCCACCTTTGCAGGCCGCAATCAGCGACTGGTTGCCACCTGAAAAACCAAAAGCGATCTCCCCGCAAACCGTGCGTCTCAACAGCATGTCGCTGTTTGATACGGGCAAATGGGCGCTAAAAGCGGGTTCAACAAAAGTACTCATTCGAGCTTTGGTCAATATCAAAGCCAGACCCGGTTGGCTGATAGTCATCGCCGGGCATACCGATGATGTGGGTGACGATAAATCTAATCAACAGCTCTCTCTCAAACGTGCGGAATCTGTTCGCGACTGGATGCGTGATACCGGTGACGTCGCAGAGAGCTGCTTTGCCGTTCAGGGTTACGGTGAATCACGTCCCTACAAAACCAACGATACGCCGGAGGGTCGGGCTGCCAACCGCCGTGTAGAGATCAGTCTGGTACCGCAGGCTGATGCCTGTCGGGTACCGGGAATGAAGAAACCGTCACCGGAAGGCGGTGACGCATTAGCGAAGTAAAAATGGAGAAAAAGTTATGGCAATTCCAGTCTACCTTTGGCTGAAAGACGACGGCGGTGCGGATATCAAAGGCTCTGTTGACGTGAAAGACCGTGTGGGCAGTATCGAAGTAGTGGCTCAGGAACATAACCTGTACATCCCTACCGATAACAACACCGGAAAGTTGACCGGGACGCGTATCCATACCCCATTCCTTTTCACGAAGGAAATCGATGCCTCCAGCCCGTATCTGTATAAGGCTGTAACGACCGGTCAGACCCTGCGCCAGGCAGAGTTCAAATGGTATCGCATTAATGATGCGGGTCAGGAAGTGGAATACTTCAACACCACTCTGCACAACGTGAAAGTGGTGAAAGTAAACCCTGTGATGTACGACATCAAGGATCCGGCTAAAGAGAAGCACAACCACCTGGAGCAGATTGAACTGCGCTACGAGAAGATCGTCTGGACGTATAAGGATGGCAACATTATCCATTCTGACGCCTGGAACGAGCGTACCACCGCGTAATGCACTAACGGATGAGGATTTCCTCATCCGTTTTTTTATGCCCTCTGCTGAGCGTCCGGAGTGGGGGTTAAGCAGAGAGTATCAACGTCACTTATTACCTTATGGGCATTGGATTACGGCCACGGGCGGTAGCATGCCTGAATACAGGGAGTCAGGAACCAAATGGAACACCAGTCAGCAGTGTTATTACGTCGTCTCAACCCCTACTGCGCTCAGGCGCTTGAAGCGGCAGCATCGTTATGCCAGACGCGCGCGCATGCAGAAATCACGCCTGAACACTGGTTACTGAAGTTGCTTGAGCAGGGGGAGGGCGATATTACCGTCATCGCTCGTCGCTATGAATGGGATATCGACAATCTCTGGCAGTCGCTGCTGGCGCATCTGGATGTTCAGCCTCGTTCCGTGAAAAGCCGCCCGCAGTTGTCTGATGCGCTTCTTTCTTTAATGCAACAAGCGTGGCTATGCGCCGCAACGGATGAAAATTCGCAGATACGGGGTGTGCACTTGCTGATGGCGCTGGTAGGCAAGCCGTCATTGCTGAAGTGCGATGGCCTGTGGCCTCTTCTGAGCGCAGGACATACTCAACTGGAACGCCTCCTGCCGCTATTAAATGTCCAGTCTGATGAGCGGCCGGAAAGACAGCAAGAAGCCGCTCTGGCGCAGGTTTCCTTTGATGATGAACCGCGTCCTGGACCGGCTGAATCGATGTTGTCGCCAGCATTACAAGGCGTGCTCGATAAATTTACGCAGGACGTTACCGCGAAAGCGCATGCCGGCGGTATCGACCCGGTATTTGGTCGCGATAATGAAATTCGTCAAATGGTGGATGTGCTGTCCCGTCGGCGAAAAAACAATCCCATTCTGGTTGGGGAACCCGGCGTCGGCAAGACCGCTCTGGTGGAGGGGCTGGCGCTGCGTATTGCGGAAGGTAACGTGCCGGATAGCCTGAAGGCGGTGACGTTACGCACGCTGGATCTTGGGCTGCTTCAAGCGGGGGCTGGAGTGAAAGGTGAGTTTGAGCAGCGGTTGAAAAATATCATTGATGCCGTTCAACAATCACCAATACCGATTTTGCTCTTTATCGATGAAGCACACACCATCATTGGGGCCGGTAATCAGGCGGGAGGCGCAGACGCAGCCAACCTGCTAAAACCCGCTCTGGCCAGAGGAGAATTACGAACCATTGCGGCGACCACATGGAGCGAATATAAACAGTATTTTGAGCGTGATGCTGCGCTGGAGCGGCGTTTTCAGATGGTGAAAGTGGATGAGCCGGATGATGATACTGCCTGTTTAATGCTGCGCGGTCTGAAATCACGCTATGCGGAACACCATGGCGTTCACATCACCGACGACGCGGTTAAAACCGCCGTTACGCTCTCTCGCCGCTATCTTACTGGGCGGCAATTACCCGACAAAGCCGTCGACCTGCTGGACACCGCAGGCGCAAGAGTGCGGATGAGCCTTGATACCGTTCCGGAACCACTGACGCGTTTGAAGTCGGAGATAACTGCGCTTGAAATTGAAAAGCAGGCGTTGCTTGCCGATCTCGCGCTAGGAAATGGTCAGCATGGTGAAAGGCTGGCCAGCATTGAACAGCATGAAAATCGTCTGCTTGTCGAGTTAGATGAACGCGAAACCCAGTACGGTCAGGAATTAGCGCTCACTGAGCAACTGCTGGCCAGCCGCCGTGATATTTCCCGTCAGGCGGAGACGGTTGAATTGCAGCAGCAGCTTAGTGTGCTTCAGCAGGGTCATCCTTTACTGTTTCCGGATGTAGACGCGCGCACTGTCGCAACGGTGATCGCCGACTGGACTGGTGTACCATTATCTTCATTAATGAAGGACTCCCAGACAGACTTGCTGACGCTTGAAACTCAGATGGGAAAACGCGTTGTCGGGCAGGATTATGCGCTGAATGCCATCGCGCAACGACTGCGCGCATCAAAAACGGGTCTTACGCCGGAAAACGGCCCGCAGGGTGTGTTTCTGCTTACCGGACCAAGCGGTACCGGGAAAACGGAGACGGCGCTGGCGCTGGCCGAGATTCTGTTTGGCGGTGAAAAATCGCTGATCACCATTAATCTGTCTGAATATCAGGAGCCGCACACCGTGAGCCAGCTCAAGGGCTCGCCTCCGGGATACGTGGGTTATGGTCAGGGAGGGATCCTGACCGAAGCCGTGCGAAAGCGCCCCTATAGCGTGGTACTGCTGGATGAAGTCGAAAAAGCGCATCGCGACGTCATGAACCTGTTTTATCAGGTATTTGACCGTGGTTTCATGCGCGATGGCGAAGGCCGTGAAATTGATTTTCGCAATACCGTTATTTTGATGACCTCCAATCTTGGCGGCGATGCCGTGATGCAGCTGCTGGAAGAACAGCCGGAAGCGGCAGAGCCCGATCTGCATGAACTACTGCGCCCGCTTTTGCGCGACCATTTTCAGCCGGCGCTGCTGGCACGTTTCCAGACCATTATCTATCACCCGCTCAGTGAACCAGCGCTGCGCACCATTGTACAAATGAAGCTGGATCAGGTTAGCCAGCGATTGCAGCGCCACTACGGTATCACCACGACGATATCCGAGAACCTTTTTGATGCCCTGACCGCCGCTTGCCTGCTACCGGATACGGGGGCGAGGAATATTGACAGCCTGCTGAGTCAACAAATCTTGCCAGTGCTCAGCCAGCAGTTGTTAACGTATCTTTCCCGGCAGCAAAAACCTCTGCAACTTACTTTAAGTTGGCGTGATGAAGAGGGAATTGAACTGATATTTGATAGCAAGTGAAAAATAAAACCCAGTGAAAAGACTAGCGCTGGGTTTTATTTTGTATCGGGATATGCGTTGCGCTAAAGGACTATATATGGATGGTGCTAAAGATCTTGCAAAAGATATGCTCGAAGCTATTAATGTTGATGATTCTGGATTTATTGCTGCTTTGGTAAAAGGGCTTATATCATTTCCTGTTAGTATGGGGTATTTGGCCTATGATTTTATGGACACAGAACATCGCAGAGCGAATGAAGATGACAAATACAGGTTTGCCAGACTTATTAATAAGGTGGGATTTAATAAGGAGCTGGTAGATCAGGTTGTTGGAGTTTTTATTGATGATTTTTCTTCTCGACTGGATGTTGCTTTAATGGCAGAAAAAATAGCTGGAAATAGTGCTGGAAGGATGATTTTCTCAGAGCTAACTGGCGTTAAAATTGGGGCTGTTATTTCTAATCGGCTAGTCACGGCATTTTTTTCAGGTGCTGCTATAGGCTCGCTTCTTACGCTGGGAGCGGAAGTATCCAGAGCAATCTATACATCTCGCTATCTGGCTGCAAGGAGTCCAGGTCATTATCAAAAATTGAAAGATATGGGGGACCTGGATCTGCTTTATTTTCTGATAGAAGATCTTGTTTCACCTTTTGAAAAAGCAATTGAATTTCACAATGCAAATTTAGTTTTTTTTAATGAGGTTTGCCAATGTTTTCTGGACGGCTTGGGAAGTTTAGAGAAATAGCCAGATATTTAATGTATTATTTTTCATATCTGGCTGGTAATATCTTATGTATGTTTGGTATTGCCTTTTCTATTTGGTTCTTCTTTATTTCTGACGATGGATTTAGATATTTATGGGGCGCGGGAGGTTTTTTATTGATTGTTTTTGGGTATTTTATGATGAAATTTGGCTGGCCTCACGTACGTAGTAATTGGGATGATTATCTGTGATTTTTATTTAATGGAAAACTGTTTTATTCAGTTTTTATTATGGTTTATAAACGCGTAATTATAGTTTATTAAACGGAGTTAACGCTATGAATATGGAAATAGCATCAGGGCCCACGCTTAACCGCTACAGTTTATCGGTTTCTTCATGCCCGCATGAACTGGATGTGGAACGTTTTGAGGGGCTGGAGCAGTTAAGCGTCCGTTACCATTATTCAGTCCGTTTTACCTGCAGCGCTTCAGAGCTGACTGCCGGTATGTTCCTGAACCAGCCGGCTTTGCTGACCATGAAAGGCGGGGAATTACTGCATGCCCTGCCCGTGAAATTCGTCCACGGCGTGGTGACCCATTTCCGGCGTCTGACGGGGTCGCGCGACCAGGTCAGCCATGAAATCATCATTGAGCCTTATCTCTCCCTGCTGGATAAACAGTTCCGCACGCACCGTTTCTTCATAAACAAATCGGTCCCGGAAGTGGTGAGTGAAATCCTGCAGGAGCACGCCCTGCATGGCTGGGAGTATGAATTCACGCTGACTCAGACTTATCCGAAGCGTGAACAGATAAATCAGTACCAGGAGAGCGACCTGGCGTTTATTGAGCGTCTGCTGGCGGAAGTGGGGATATTTTACTTCTTCACGCTGCAGCCGGACACCCGGACGGAAGTGGTGCATTTTGCAGACCAGCAGAGCGCCTATGAGTTTGATAAACGGCTGGCGCTGAACAGCCCGTCAGGAATGAGCGACAGCGGGGCGGACTCCGTCTGGGGACTGAACATCCTGCACCAGGTGGCACCGGCGGGAGTGACGACAAAAGACTATAACCACCGCGAAGCGCAGAAGGTGCTGCAGTCGGCGAGGGCGGATATCACCGGCGGCGAAGGCGAGGAAATGCGCTATGGCGAGGTGTATCACTACAAACCGCGCCATCTTGAAACCGGGGATGCATTCGATCCGGCGGCGGAAACCGGGAACTTCTGGGCGCGACTGGACCACGAGCGTTTTCTGGCGGAGCAGACGCTGATAACGGGTTTCAGCACGGATGCGGGGTTACGTCCGGGACAGGTGCTGACGATAACCGACAACAGCGTGCCGTCGACGCTGCCGGGCGTGCTGCAGCAGCCGGTGGTGGTCATCCGGGCCGGTTTCAGCGGCAGCAGGAAGGATGCGCTGAGGGTGATGCTGGCGGCGGTGCCGTACAGTGAGACGCAGTGCTGGCGTCCGGCGCTGAAGGCAAGACCGAAGGTTAGCGGCACGCTGACGGCACGGGTCAGCAGCCCGAAGAGCGGGGATATCTACGCGCATCAGACGGCGGAGGGGCTGTACCGGGTGAAGTTCGATGCAGACCAGGACAGCAAACAGCAGGGTTACGAGAGCATGCTGCTGCGCCTGGCCAAACCCTACGGCGGCGACACCTACGGGATTCACTTCCCGCTGATACAGGGCACAGAAGTTGCGGTGGCGTTCCATGAAGGTGACCCGGACCGGCCCTATATAGCCCACGCGCTGCACGACTCCCGGCATCCTGACCACGTGACACAGGCAAACCACACCCGCAACGTCATTCGCACACCCGCGAACAACAAGCTGCGCATGGAAGACAAACGGGGCGAGGAGCACGTCAAGCTCAGCACCGAGTACGGCGGCAAGACGCAGCTGAACCTGGGGCATAATGTGGATGCACAGCGTGCGCTGCGGGGCGAGGGAGCCGAGCTGCGCACAGATGACTGGGTGGCGGTACGCGGCGGGAAAGGGGTTTTAATTAGTGCCTATAACCAGCCGCAGGCTCAGGGAGAGATGCTGGATATGCGTGCTGCAATAGCTGAGTTGCAAAATGCACTCGAGCTGGTTACAGCTTTAGCGAACAGCGCCAAAGTATCAGGTTCACTTGATGCTGATATTGCTTCGCAGCAAGAACTGACGAAAACGCTGGCGCAACTAAAAGGGGCGGGTTTGTTACTGAATGCACCTGCTGGTATAGGTGCGGCCACACCCAAAAATATTCAGCTAACAGCGGGTCATTCTCTAACCGTAACGACAGGTGAGAACGCAGATCTGACGTTGTTTAAACGTCTGACCGTTGCCGCCGGCGAGGCAATCAGTTTGTTTGCCCAAAAAATGGGGATGAAAATTTTTGCCGCCAGAGGAATGGTCGATATTCAGGCACAAACTGATGCCATGCGATTGCAGTCAGATAAAACGATGAATATTAATAGCGTTAATGGTGACATTGTTTTAAACGCCCAACAGGGAATTACGCTTACCAGCACTGGCGGAGCGTATATAAAAATCAAAGATGGATCCATCGAGCTTGGCGCACCGGGGAGTCTTAAGCTAAAAAGTCCTGATATCCAGTGGGGCGGAGTAGGTATCCTGGAAAAAGCGCTTAAGCCGATGACTGTTTCTGACCCGCAATATAAATACCCTATGAATGGTTCTTTTCAGATCGTTGATAAAGGGGATGGTAAGCCTAAACCGTACATTAAATATCGTATTGAAACTGAAAGTGGTGAAACTATTCGTGGTGTGACTGATGAGAATGGATATACCCAATCTCATTACGGCCTTGAACCTCAGACTATGAAGTTATTCTTTGAATAAAACCAGGTTGGTATCATGAGCGATACATCCAGATTACCCGTAGCAGAGAATCAATTAAGTAAAAAAGAAAATAACACCGTACAGATATCACATGAATCATGTGATATTTATTATTGCACCGAAAATCAGGAATTATTATTCCTAACGACGGCAGCAGCGAAAAATCTTGATGAGCATGCCAGTGAAATAATGACGGCAGTTGATGAATTCCATCAGGCTAACGAGGAATACTCTAAAGCTGTTGAGGAATTTGGTGTTTTAAATTCGAAAATAGAGGAAAGTGCCGCTCTTACTGACAAAGAGAGTAATGTCACTCATAAAGAAGCTGATTTGAGTGAAAAAAGAGATGCTTTACAAAAGATTATGGGAAAATTTTCGTCTGAGGGGGCAGGTTATGAGGATGTTGTTGAACTCATCCCCATCTCTCGAAAAAATGGTGGCGCTGGTACTAAGAAACGCTATGCTTTTGCAAAGAAAGGATATGTTGATAATTTGGGGGCGGGAGTCAGACATAAAGTAAAATTTAAACAATCTGATGCGGATAATATCCTAAAGAGAGAAAATGGTAACATCACAGGAATTTCAGTTTCTAAATTAAAAAAACAAATTAAAGATCTGGAGTTTGAAAATAAAGGCATAAATATTTTTGATCCAATCGATAAAAAACTAATAGATGAGACGTTAACGGGCTGGGCAGATAGCTGGAATAACAGTCTGGTTTCGCATAAAGAAATTGGTCAGTTTATCGATTTTTCAGCTGGCGCACAGTTTATGCGCTGCTCGTCTAATTTGGCGGCTTCAGCGGAATGGGATCCAGCAACCGGCGAGTTGGCTATCAAAGGTGAGTTCAAGGCCACGCTTTCTCTGGCTTCTGGCATTGTTGAAACGACATTTTATCTTCCGGATCGTATTGGCTGGAGCCTGACATTTCAACCTGAAAATCGAACTGAACCATTAAAAATGGGAATGCTCAGAGTCTATCTGAAAACCTCACTGATTGGCTTTGTGGGAGCCTCTGCCCAGGCAGAAGCGCAGTTGCAGATTACCACCTATGGCGGTAAGCAAATGATTATGGGTAACAGCGCCGGGCGTCTACCGAGATTTAGTGAACGGCATGTGACAGGAGCGACTTTTCATAAGGCTAGAGAGGAAAACGAAGATGGCGCCAAAGTGAGCGCAGAAGCGTTTGGCGGCGCGCGCGCAGAACTAAAGCTCGCAGGTGGAGTACAGTGGTTGCAGCCGCCGGAACTTACCGTACGCCAGGGCAAGACCGGAGACGATGCCAAAGAAGCTAACGAGTTCGCCGATTTTTGTACCTTTACTGAAAGCCTGGTCGGAATGGCCGGCGCCGGAATTGGTGGTACTTTTCAGTGTGATTTTGTTAACGGTAAGTTTTGTTTCAAAATAGCCGCCAGCCTCTGTGTCGGGATTGGGGCAAAAGGCAGTTTTGAAGCAGAAGTGGATTTTGACAAATTTTATGAATTTTCAAAATGGCTCATTTATCAGCTTTATGGATTAGACTACGCCTTTTTCGAAATAGTGGCACAGAAAGCTTTTGAAGCATTTACCCAGGTCAGTGTTTTGTTGCTTTCGGATATAGAGGGTTCAATTAAAAATGGATTATCAGCTTGCAGTGAAACGGTCAAGTCAATAGGGGAGAAATTTAACTCCTTAATTGAAAATATTGAATCCGTCTTTGATGAGTCTGAAAGAAGAAATCAGTTAGCAGCAAATATTATTAAGAGCCCCGATTTACTTCTGATGCGTACCCCTGAGGCCAAAGGAATATTACTCTACCTGCTTACCCGCCATGGTGCCGCAGATCATGTTGATTTTGATAATCGCGGTGATTATCTCATCGATATTTATCAGGATCGCAAGCAGGCGATTATTGTTGTGTTGCAATCCATTCAGACGCAGCGGGAGTGGTTCCAGATATTTAGCCGATTTAATGCCAGTGGAAGTGACATGGCAGAGGGTAACTCTGCCTTGAAATATATGGAGGCGCAAAATTCAATGAACGCGGTAAGGCGTTTTCTCCAGGAAGGTTTCGATAAAGTCAGTGAAATGGATCTTATCTATAAAAGATTAAGAACGACGCCTGCCTGGGGATATGCCCTGACGATGAACAATACCACTGCGTATCGCTTAACGACGGCGGATAACCCCTTTTATCCGCGTATGGGAACATTTTCACCGCTGTCTGGCACAAATTCTGAGGAATGGTCATGAAGATAAAATACCCGTTATTACTCCTGAGTCTGGCTGTCAGCGCGATGGCTGGCTGCGATCAAAAAGCTGCCTCAGTCACACCCTTGCACAGTGCGGAAGACCAGGCCCGGCTGCAGGAATTTGTGGCGCAGATAAAGTCAGAGCAGGTATTTGTGGAAGGAGGTGAATATCTGATGGGGGATTTTGGCGAAGAGTATGGCGTGGAAAGACTGCAGTACGACGGGCGTAAAGACAGCAAACCATTACACAGGGTGGAGTTAAGCAGCTATTCGCTGAGTAAATTTAAAGCCAGCAACCAGCAGTACCAGTTTTATCTGGCCTGGAATGGTCTGAAGGACCGGGAGGTTAAGGGGCGTATCACCCGGCAGAAGTGGAACGAGATGGGACAAATCCCGGATGCACCTGCGCATGTGGACTGGAACGAAGCGGAGCGGTACTGCGCCTGGCTGGGAGGGGTAACGGGCCTGCCGTTCTCGCTGCCGACGGAGGCGCAGTGGGAATACGCGGCGCGTAGCCGGGGTAAATATGTGGTGGCGCCCACCGATGACGGCACGATACGTATAGAAAACCGCAAGGGCATCAACATTGCCACTGAGCTGGATACTGAAGAGTATGCCAAAAAGACAGGCTCAACCCTCAAGTGGCTATCCCCGCTTCCACGTGATTTCCGTCCCCCCAATCCGCTGGGGATTTACGACATGGCTGGAAACGGCTGGGAATGGATGAAGGACTGGTATGACCCGGAATACTACAGCCATTCTCCGGTAAAAGACCCGCAGGGCCCGGAGCAGCCGGTATTTAAAGACCCGGACGGGTACTACACGCGGGTGCTGCGCAGCCAG
>NZ_JAOWES010000081.1:0-16126 GCF_030334095.1 Citrobacter sp. Cf118
GGTTAACGCCAGGGCTCACCATGTAAAAACATGTACTTATTTGAGGATGAAAGGAATGCTAAAAGTTATTCAATCTCCAGCCAAATATCTCCAGGGTCCTGACGCTTCCACCTTGTTTGGTCAATACGCTAAAAATCTGGCGGACAGCTTTTTTGTGATTGCGGATGACTTCGTGATGAAGCTGGCGGGAGAGAAAGTACTCAACGGCCTGCACAGCCACGACATTAGCTGCCATGCGGAACGCTTTAACGGTGAATGTAGCCATGTTGAAATTAATCGACTGATTGCCATTCTGAAACAGCACGGTTGTCGCGGCGTGGTTGGGATTGGCGGCGGGAAAACGCTGGATACTGCCAAAGCGATTGGTTACTACCAGAAGCTGCCGGTGGTGGTGATCCCGACTATCGCGTCTACCGATGCGCCAACCAGCGCGCTGTCCGTTATCTATACCGAAGCCGGTGAGTTTGAAGAGTATCTGATCTACCCGAAAAACCCGGATATGGTGGTGATGGACACTGCGATCATTGCCAAAGCGCCGGTACGTCTGCTGGTGGCCGGGATGGGCGATGCGCTCTCGACCTGGTTTGAAGCGAAAGCCTGTTATGACGCCAGAGCGACCAGCATGGCGGGCGGACAGTCCACCGTGGCGGCGCTGAGCCTGGCGCGCTTGTGCTATGATACCCTGCTGGCGGAAGGCGAGAAGGCACGCTTTGCTGCGCAGGCTGGCGTGGTGACCGATGCGCTGGAGCGTATTGTCGAAGCTAACACTTACCTCAGCGGCATCGGCTTTGAAAGCAGCGGTCTTGCAGGGGCGCATGCGATCCACAACGGCTTTACGATTCTGGAAGAGTGCCACCATTTGTACCACGGTGAAAAAGTCGCCTTTGGTACGCTGGCGCAACTGGTGCTGCAAAACAGCCCGATGGAAGAGATCGAAACCGTGCTGAATTTCTGTCAGAAAGTCGGCCTGCCGGTAACGTTAGCGGAAATGGGCGTGAAAGAAGACGTTGACGGCAAGATCATGGCCGTGGCGAAAGCGACCTGCGCAGAAGGTGAAACCATCCACAATATGCCGTTCCCGGTAACGCCTGAAAGCGTACATGCCGCTATCTTGACGGCAGATCTGCTGGGACAGCAGTGGCTGGCGCGTTAATCAGTCGTCGGTAGGTTTTTATCCGGCATCTTCTCCCCCTCTGACAGTTTCTGCCGGAGGGGTTGTCTATGGTTAAACAGCGGAAAGGGATATGACGGCGCACACGCATAGCATCGGGAAGGAAGTCTCTTCAGTCATTGCCCAGTCATGGCATCGTTGCAGCAAGTTTATGCAGCGGGAAACCTGGCAGGCGCCGCATCAGGCGCAGGGACTGACCTTTGAGTCGATTTGTCGTCGCAAGACGGCGTTGCTGACGATTGCTCAGGCTGCGCTGGAAGATGCCTGGGAGTTTATGGACGGCCGCCCGTGCGCGCTGCTGATTCTGGATGAATCAGCCTGTATTCTCAGCCGTTGCGGCGATCCGCAGACGGTAGAACAGCTGGCGGAGCTTGGGTTTCGTGACGGCAGCTACTGTGCAGAAAGCATCATTGGCAGTTGTGCCCTGTCGCTGGCGACGATGCCGGGCCAGCCGACAAAAACCTCTGGCGAGCAGCATTTTAAACAGGCGCTGCATCCGTGGTCGTTCTGCTCGACGCCGGTCTTCGATAACCATGGTCGACTGTTCGGCTCCATCTCGCTATGTTGTCTGGTGGAGCATGAGTGCGTTTCTGATTTATCCCTGACGCTGGCGATTGCCAGAGAAGTCGGCAACTCTTTGCTGACCGACAGCCTGCTGGCTGAATCCAACCGCCATCTGAACCAGATGTACGGGCTGCTGGAGAGTATGGATGATGGTGTGATGGCCTGGAACGAACAGGGCGTATTGCAGTTCATCAATGCGCGAGCGGCGCTGCTTTTGCATCTCGATGCGCAGGCCAGTCAGGGGAAAAACATTCACGATCTGCTCAATCTCCCCATGCTGCTGCGCCGGGCGATCAAACATGCCCGCGGTCTGAATCACGTCGAAGTTACCTTTGAAAGCCAGCATCAGTTTGTTGATGCCGTCATTACCCTGAAGCCGATTGTTGAGGAGCAGGGCAACAGCTTTATTCTGCTGCTGCATCCAGTGGAACAAATGCGCCAACTGATGACCAGCCAGCTCGGCAAGGTGAGCCACACCTTTGAGCAGATGTCGACTGACGATCCGGAAACCCGCCGCTTGATCCATTTTGGACGCCAGGCAGCGAGGGGGAGTTTCCCGATCCTGCTGTGTGGGGAAGAGGGTGTTGGTAAAGAACTGCTGAGTCAGGCCATTCACAATGAAAGCGAGCGCGCCAGCGGGCCGTATATCGCCGTGAACTGTCAGTTGTATGCCAACAGCGTACTGGGGCAGGATTTTATGGGCAGTGCGCCCACCGACGATGAAAATGGCCGGTTGAGCCGTCTTGAACTGGCGAACGGCGGCACGCTGTTTCTGGAAAAAATTGAATATCTGGCACCGGAGCTGCAATCCGCGCTGTTACAGGTGATCAAACAGGGGGTGTTAACCCGCCTGGATGCCCGTCGGCTGATTCCGGTGGATGTCAAAGTGATCGCCACCACCACGGTTGATCTCGCCAATCTGGTGGAGCAAAACCGCTTTAGCCGTCAGCTGTATTATGCGCTGCACTCTTTTGAGATAGTGATCCCACCGCTGCGGGCGCGGCGCAGTAGTATTCCCTCGCTGATTTATACGCGGCTGAATAGCCTGAAAAAACGCTTTTCATACAGTTTGAAGATCGACGACGACGCGCTGGCGCAACTGGTGGCCTATTCGTGGCCGGGCAATGACTTTGAGCTGAACAGCATTATCGAAAACATCGCCATCAGCAGTGATAACGGCCATATTCGGCTGAGCAATCTACCGGATTATTTGTTTGCCGAACGTCCAGGTCTGGAGACGGCGTCTTCACTGCTGCCTGCTAGTCTGACGTTTACCGCTATCGAAAAAGAGGCGATTATCCATGCTGCCCGCGTCACCAGCGGGCGCGTGCAGGAGATGTCGCAACTGTTGAATATCGGTCGCACTACCTTGTGGCGCAAGATGAAGCAGTACGACATTGATGCCAGCCAGTTTAAGCGCAAGCATCTGGACTAGTTTCTTCAATTCTCGCCATCGAGAACAGCGCGTCTGACAGTCGGTTGATATAACGCCTGGGTTCATCGCGTAACGTTAGCGATCTGCTCATCGCGATGAGGACCCGCTCCAGTCGGCGCGTCAGGGTTCGCGCAACGTGTAGCTGTGCCGATGCGAGATTTTTCCCCGGAATAACAAACTCTTTGAGCGGGCCGCTTTGCGCCATATTACGGTCAATAAGCTGCTCCAGCGCCTGAGTATCCTCTTCACCAATACGCTGTTGTAAGCGAGCGAGTCCTTTCTCATCGCTGGCGAGTTCCGCACCCAGAACAAACAGCATTTTCTGTATGGCGTGCAGATCCTGGCGTAGCCCGGCCTGACGCGTGCTGGCATAGCAGACGCCAAGTTGGGAAATCAGTTCATCCACCGTGCCATAGGCCTCAACGCGGATGTCGTCTTTGTCGATACGGCTGCCGCCAAACAGTGCGGTCGTGCCTTTATCGCCGGTTCGGGTGTAGATGCGGTACATTTATTTTATCTCGCTGAAGGGAAGCACTTTGACCAGTTGACCAGCATTAGCACCGAGGACGCGGAGCCGGGCTGCACCGGCGCGGATATGACCACGGATCAGCGCCCGATCCTCGGGCAACTGGGCGTGGGTTAACGCAATATCACCCGTGGCGTTAAGACCCAGACCGACACGTAGCGTTGAGCTTTTGGCCGCAAGTTTGCTCAATGCCAGCGCGCAGTCATGCTCGTCGCAACAGATTGCCCGGCAAGGGACGCCTTGCTCTTCCAGCCCCCAGCACAGCTCATCAAGCACGCGGGTATCCTGCCAGCGCGAGTGATAAAACAGATGTACGCCCGGTGATGAAAGTGACATTGCGCCCCCTGTACTATCAGAATGCCTGACGGAAGATCTCGGCAATTTCTTTCTCGTTCCCTTTGCGCGGGTTAGAGAAGGCGTTGCCGTCCTTCAGCGCCATTTCCGCCATGTACGGGAAATCGGCTTCTTTAACGCCCAGATCGCGCAGATGCTGCGGAATGCCGATGTCAGCGGAGAGACGGGCAATGGCGTGGATGGCCAGTTCGGCGGCATCCATGGTGGAAAGTCCGTCAGTATTTTCGCCCATAAACTCTGCAATGTCGGCAAATTTTTCCGGGTTAGCGATCAGGTTATAGCGCGCCACGTGCGGCAGCAGTACGGCATTCGCCACGCCGTGCGGCATGTCGTACAGACCGCCAAGCTGATGCGCCATCGCGTGAACGTAGCCGAGGTTGGCGTTGTTGAAAGCCATACCCGCCAGCAGAGAGGCGTAGGCCATGTTCTCGCGAGCTTTCAGGTTGCTGCCCAGCGCTACGGCCTGACGCAAGTTGCGTGCGATCAGGCGAATAGCCTGAATAGCGGCAGCGTCGGTGACCGGGTTGGCATCTTTGGAAATATAGGCTTCCACGGCGTGGGTCAGGGCGTCCATACCGGTCGCGGCGGTCAGCGGGGCGGGTTTGCCGAGCATCAGCAGCGGATCGTTAATGGAGACCGACGGCAGGTTGCGCCAACTGACAATCACAAACTTCACTTTAGTCTTGGTATTGGTCAGCACGCAGTGGCGGGTGACTTCGCTGGCGGTACCGGCAGTGGTATTCACCGCAACGATCGGCGGCAGCGGGTTGGTCAGGGTTTCAATCCCGGCATAGCTGTAGAGATCGCCTTCGTGAGTTGCCGCGATACCGATGCCTTTACCGCAGTCATGCGGGCTACCGCCACCGACGGTAACGATGATATCGCAATGCTCTTTGCGAAAGACTTCGAGACCGTCACGCACGTTGGTGTCTTTGGGGTTAGGTTCAACGCCATCAAAAACCACCACGTCAATGCCCGCTTCACGTAAATGGGCGAGGGTTTTATCTACCGCGCCGTCTTTAATGGCCCGCAGACCTTTATCAGTAACCAGCAGCGCTTTTTTACCGCCTAACAGTTTGCAGCGTTCGCCGACAACGGAAATAGCATTGGGGCCAAAGAAGTTCACATTTGGCACCAGGTAATCAAACATACGATAGCTCATAATATACCTTCTTAGATTTAAATTATAATTCAGAGAAACAATTCAGTGCGGTTTCTGCTAATAATCTGTCTTGTTCCACGGTGCCGCCACTAACGCCAACGGCACCAATTAATTTACCGTTTAATATGACAGGTAAACCGCCGCCGAAAATAACAATGCGCTGTTGGTTGGTAAGCTGCAAACCATATAGCGAAGCACCAGGTTGTACCGCATCGGTAATTTCATGGGTACCCTGGCGCAGGCAGCAGGCGGTATACGCTTTATTAAGAGAGATATCACAGCTGGTGACAAACGCATCGTCCATGCGTTGCATTAGCAGCGTATTCCCACCGCGATCCACCACGGAAAAGACCACCGGAACGCTGATCTCAAGCGCTTTAGCCTCAACGGCCTGCGCCATTTTTTTTGCAGACGCCAGCGTAATGGTGGCAATTTGTTGGCTCTTATTCACAGTTTCTCCTGAAAATGTTGTAGGGCTGAGGTCACGAAACATATCGCGCAACAGCTATTTTTATCATTGGCTTTACCTTATTTTCTCGCCGCACGTTATTAAGTCAATAGGGCGAAAATTTCAAAGATATTAAATTCACCTTCCCGGTTTTGCGTTTATTGATAATGATCATTTAACCTCGTCACAATTCACGATGGATATTCCTGAATTGCGTTTCAATATGAAACGATGCGTTTTTATTAGGTACCAAATTGGAACGAAATTAATTTTATTTTTTTATTGTTCTGCTCATTTAGAGTTCGACCATTGCTGATGAAAGGCGAATGACGGGTGTTGTGTCCCCGGCAATGCGGCCCGGCGTCCCTATTTTTTATCTTTTGAGTCAATAAATCATGAGAAGATCAAAACGATTCGAAGTACTTGCGAAGCGGCCTGTAAATCAGGATGGGCTGATTGGCGAATGGCCTGAAGAGGGGCTGATCGCCATGGAAAGCCCCTACGATCCAGCGTCGTCGGTGAAGGTGGAAAATGGTCGTATTGTTGAGCTGGACGGTAAGAGCCGCGCCGAGTTCGACATGATCGACCGTTTCATTGCCGACTACGCCATTAACGTGGCTGAGGCCGAGCACGCCATGCAGCTCGACGCGCTGGAGATCGCCAGAATGCTGGTGGATATCCACGTCAGTCGGGAAGATATTATTGCCATTACCACTGCCATCACCCCGGCGAAAGCGGTGGAAGTGATGGCGCAAATGAACGTGGTGGAGATGATGATGGCGCTGCAAAAAATGCGTGCCAGACGCACGCCCTCCAACCAGTGCCACGTGACCAACCTGAAAGATAACCCGGTACAGATTGCCGCCGACGCTGCTGAAGCGGGGATCCGTGGCTTTTCCGAGCAGGAAACGACGGTTGGCATCGCCCGCTACGCGCCGTTTAACGCCCTGGCGCTGCTGGTGGGTTCCCAGTGCGGTCGTCCTGGTGTGCTGACGCAATGTTCTGTTGAAGAGGCCACGGAGCTGGAGCTGGGCATGCGTGGGCTAACCAGTTATGCCGAAACGGTGTCGGTGTATGGTACAGAATCGGTGTTTACCGACGGTGATGACACGCCGTGGTCCAAAGCGTTTCTCGCCTCGGCTTATGCATCGCGTGGCTTGAAGATGCGCTACACCTCCGGCACTGGCTCGGAAGCGCTGATGGGCTATTCCGAAAGTAAATCGATGCTATATCTGGAGTCGCGCTGCATTTTTATCACTAAAGGCGCGGGCGTACAGGGGCTGCAAAACGGTGCGGTCAGCTGCATCGGCATGACCGGCGCTGTGCCTTCGGGGATCCGCGCGGTGCTGGCGGAAAACCTGATTGCCTCAATGCTCGACCTTGAAGTGGCCTCCGCCAATGACCAGACCTTTTCTCATTCCGATATTCGCCGTACTGCCCGCACCCTGATGCAGATGCTGCCGGGTACCGACTTTATCTTCTCCGGTTACAGCGCGGTACCCAACTACGACAACATGTTTGCCGGGTCGAACTTCGACGCTGAAGACTTCGATGATTACAACATCCTGCAACGCGATCTGATGGTTGACGGCGGTCTGCGTCCGGTGACTGAAGAAGAAACCATCGCTATACGCAATAAGGCTGCACGCGCCATTCAGGCGGTGTTCCGCGAACTGGGCCTGCCGCTGATTAGCGATGAAGAAGTGGAAGCCGCTACTTATGCTCACGGCAGCAAAGATATGCCTGCGCGCAATGTAGTGGAGGATCTGGCGGCCGTGGAAGAGATGATGAAGCGTAATATCACCGGGCTGGATATCGTCGGCGCGTTGAGTTGCAGCGGTTTTGAAGATATCGCCAGCAATATCCTCAATATGCTGAGACAGCGTGTTACTGGTGATTACCTGCAAACGTCGGCCATTCTGGATCGCCAGTTCGACGTCGTCAGCGCCGTCAACGACATCAATGATTATCAGGGACCTGGTACCGGCTATCGCATCAGTGCCGAACGCTGGGCGGAAATTAAAAATATTGCGGGCGTGGTTCAGCCCGGCTCGATCGAATAAGGCGGAACACTGTGGAATGCACAACTGAACGTAAGCCGGTTTTCACCTTACAAGTGAGCGAAGGCGAGGCGGCTAACGCGGATGAACGCGTGGATGAAGTGGTGATTGGCGTCGGCCCGGCCTTTGGCAAGCACCAGCATAAAACCCTGATTGATATGCCTCACAACGCGATTCTGAAAGAGCTGGTTGCTGGCATCGAAGAAGAGGGATTACATGCGCGGGTAGTGAGGATCCTGCGCACCTCGGATGTTTCTTTTATGGCATGGGATGCGGCAAACCTCAGCGGCTCAGGCATCGGGATTGGCATCCAGTCGAAAGGAACCACGGTGATTCATCAGCGCGATCTGCTGCCGTTAAGCAACCTCGAGCTGTTCTCTCAGGCTCCGCTGCTGACGCTGGAAACCTATCGTCAGATTGGTAAAAACGCCGCGCGATATGCACGCAAAGAGTCGCCTTCGCCGGTGCCAGTGGTCAATGACCAGATGGTGCGCCCTAAATTTATGGCCAAGGCCGCGCTGTTTCATATCAAAGAAACCAAACACGTGGTGCAGGATGCTGCGCCTGTCACGTTGCATATTGCACTGGTAAGGGAATGACCATGAACGACAACATCATGACTGCGCAGGATTACCCATTAGCGACCCGCTGCCCGGAGAAAATCCAGACGCCTACCGGCAAGCCGCTAACCGACATTACTCTTGAGAATGTGCTGGCGGGCCGCGTAGGACCGCAGGATGTGCGTATTTCTCAGCAAACGCTGGAGTACCAGGCGCAGATTGCCGAGCAGATGCAGCGTCATGCCGTGGCGCGCAATTTTCGTCGTGCGGCAGAACTGATTGCGATTCCGGATGCCCGCATTCTGGAGATCTACAACGCGCTGCGGCCGTTTCGTTCTTCGTTCGCCGAGTTGCAGGCCATTGCCGATGAACTGGAACACACATGGCATGCCACGGTGAACGCCGGGTTTGTCCGCGAATCGGCAGAGATATACCAGCAGAGAAATAAGCTGCGTAAAGGCAGCCAGTGACGGAGGCAGCATGCCGTTAATTGCAGGGATCGATATCGGCAACGCCACCACCGAGGTGGCGTTGGCGCAGGATGGCCGGTTTATCGGCAGCGGGATTGTCGCCACGACCGGTATGAAAGGCACGCGGGATAATATCGCCGGGGTAGTCGCGTCCCTGCAGCAGGCGCTGAATAACACGCCGTGGTCGCTGCAGGACGTAGCAAAAATTTGCATCAACGAGGCCGCACCGGTGATTGGCGATGTGGCGATGGAAACCATCACTGAAACCATCATTACCGAATCGACGATGATTGGTCATAACCCGCAAACGCCCGGTGGCGTTGGCGTGGGCATGGGAACCACCATCGCCGTGGAGAAGTTGGCGGCGTTGAGCGAGGATCGATTTGCCCAGGGCTGGATCCCGTTGGTAGGTGAGGAGATGGATTTCCTTGAGGCGGTTTGGTTTATCAATGAAGCGCTGGATCGCGGCGTCAATGTGGTGGCGGCCATCCTGAAAAAAGATGATGGCGTGCTGGTGAATAATCGCCTGCATCGGCCAATGCCGGTGGTTGATGAAGTCACTCTGCTGGAGAAGGTGCCGGAAGGTGTTCTGGCGGCGGTGGAAGTGGCGGCCCCAGGACAGGTGGTGCGGGTGCTGTCGAACCCTTACGGCATTGCGACCTTCTTTGCCCTGACGCCCGAGGAAACGCAAACTATCGTCCCCATCGCCAGAGCGCTGATTGGCAACCGTTCCGCCGTGGTGCTGAAAACCCCGCAGGGCGATGTGCAATCAAGAGTGATCCCGGCGGGTAAGATCTTTATCCGTGGTGAAAAGCGTGGCGGTGAAGCCGACGTAGCGCAAGGCGCGCAGGCCATTATGCAGGCGATGAGCGCCTGCGCGCCCGTGTGTGATATTCGTGGTGAAGCAGGCACGCACGCAGGCGGCATGCTGGAGCGGGTGCGAAAGGTAATGGCGTCCCTGACCGGCCATGAGATGAGCGCGATATACATCCAGGATCTGCTGGCGGTGGATACGTTTATTCCGCGCAAGGTGCAGGGCGGGATGGCCGGCGAGTGCGCCATGGAAAATGCCGTCGGGATGGCGGCGATGGTGAAAGCGGACCGTCTGCAAATGCAGGTTATCGCCCGCGAACTGAGCGCCCGACTGCAAACCGAGGTGGTGGTGGGCGGCGTGGAGGCCAACATGGCCATCGCCGGGGCGTTAACCACTCCCGGCTGTGCGGCGCCGCTGGCGATCCTCGATCTCGGCGCCGGCTCGACGGATGCGGCGATCGTCAACGCGGAGGGGCAGATAACGGCGGTCCATCTCGCCGGGGCGGGGAATATGGTCAGCCTGTTGATTAAAACCGAGCTGGGCCTCGAGGATCTTTCGCTGGCGGAAGCGATAAAAAAATACCCGCTGGCCAAAGTGGAAAGCCTGTTCAGTATTCGTCACGAGAATGGCGCGGTGGAGTTCTTTCGGGAAGCCCTCAGCCCGGCGGTGTTCGCCAAAGTGGTGTACATCAAGGAGGGCGAACTGGTGCCGATCGATAACGCCAGCCCGCTGGAAAAAATTCGTCTCGTGCGCCGGCAGGCGAAAGAGAAAGTGTTTGTCACCAACTGCCTGCGCGCGCTGCGCCAGGTCTCACCCGGCGGTTCCATTCGCGATATCGCCTTTGTGGTGCTGGTGGGCGGCTCATCGCTGGACTTTGAGATCCCGCAGCTTATCACGGAAGCCTTGTCGCACTATGGCGTAGTCGCCGGGCAGGGCAATATTCGGGGAACAGAAGGGCCGCGCAATGCGGTCGCCACCGGGCTGCTACTGGCCGGTCAGGCGAATTAAACGGGCGCTCGCGCCAGCCTCTCTCTTTAACGTGCTATTTCAGGATGCCGATAATGAACCAGACTTCTACCTTAACCGGGCAGTGCGTGGCCGAGTTTCTTGGCACCGGATTGCTCATTTTCTTCGGCGCGGGCTGCGTCGCTGCGCTGCGGGTCGCCGGGGCCAGCTTTGGTCAGTGGGAGATCAGTATTATCTGGGGCCTTGGCGTCGCCATGGCCATCTACCTGACGGCCGGTGTCTCCGGCGCGCACCTTAATCCGGCGGTGACCATTGCCCTGTGGCTGTTCGCCTGTTTTGAACGCCGCAAGGTGCTGCCGTTTATTGTTGCCCAGACGGCCGGGGCCTTCTGCGCCGCCGCGCTGGTGTATGGGCTCTATCGCCAGCTGTTTCTCGATCTTGAACAGAGTCAGCATATCGTGCGCGGCACTGCCGCCAGCCTTAACCTGGCCGGGGTCTTTTCCACGTACCCGCATCCACATATCACTTTTATACAAGCGTTTGCCGTTGAGACCACCATCACGGCAATCCTGATGGCGATGATCATGGCCCTGACCGACGACGGCAACGGAATTCCGCGCGGGCCGCTGGCGCCGTTGCTGATTGGCTTGCTGATCGCCGTGATCGGCGCGTCGATGGGGCCGCTAACCGGCTTTGCGCTGAATCCGGCGCGCGACTTCGGCCCAAAACTGTTTACCAGTCTGGCCGGGTGGGGCTCGATCGCCTTTACCGGTGTGCTGGCGATCCCTTACTTTCTGGTGCCGCTGCTGGCGCCGGTGGTGGGGGCGATTATCGGGGCGTTTTTGTATCGCAAGCTTATCGGCCGCTTTCTGCCGTGCGAATGCGGTATCGATGAGTAAAGCGGGACCCGCCGCAGCGCGGCGGGTTTCCCCGGCCTGATGCCGGGGGGGTTATTTTTTGATGACCGCGCTGAGATCGCCAAGTTTAGCGGCGGGGTTCTTGTGGCACTCCTGCAGCATTTTCGGTACCGAAACGGTCTCGACTTCATGCCAGTCAACATAGTCGCCGCCGCTAAAGTCGGTGTTGCGATTCACTACCCAGAAGGCCACCGGGGTCATGCTTTTTGGGTTCATATCCATAAATTCCTGACAGGTCATATTCTGCGGCGTGGTTTCCTCAACCGCGAACGCCGGGCTGGTCATCAGACAGAATGTGGTAGCCGCCACGGTCAATACGAGTGCTTTAGGGAAGGTGCGAACAAGTCCCTGATATGAGATCATGTTTGTCATCTGGAGCCATGGAACAGGGTTCATTATGAGGCGATTGATTGAGCCAGAACTGGCAGAAAAGGCCGTACTGAAAATGGATGCCAATGGCTTTGAAGAATGCCTGTCTTTGTGCCAAAAGCTGCGTTCCGCATATGAACGTAGGGATGTTTATCTGGCGCACCAGCTAAACCTCACTCTGCGGCTGAAGCTTTACATATACGCCGGTCTGCCTGAGTTTTTCAAAATTGTAACCCAACTGTGGATTAACCTGTGGCCAACTCTGAGTTACACGTTCGAATCTGACTCGGAGGATAAATGGCCAATATTTTTCTCGTCGCTTGAACTCGCTCTTTCAAACAGGGATGCAGGGGCAGCAGCAGATGCCATTAGAGAGTCACTGGATAAGGGGTTGCGGATCTATCTCAGCTTGTTAACCGAGCAAGGTGAGTAAACCGGCTACTAGTAGCCGGTTCGGATTCAACGTTTGAGGGTTTGCATCATCAGGGAGGGTTTAGGAATTGGTTCTTTCTGCTCAGCAGGCTTATCCGAATCAATGATGGTTGTTGCTCGGATACCTGTGGCCTGGGTTTCCACTGGTGAAGAATTCCGTTCAACGGCAATGCCCAGCGTTTGCGACAGAATGTTGCTCAGCGTTTCGGCATTAAACGATGTCGTGGTTTGTGCGGCCAGCAAATTTATTAACCGAGGGTCGAGCTCATGCAAGGCAGACGCAATTACCAGTGCCTTACGGTAAAATTCCCCCCGGGATCGGCGGGGTAAGCGCTCCATAATATCAAGAGCTTTACCGTCTTCTGGATTATTGCCGGGGCGGAGCCAGACGAGTAAACGTTTATCTTCTTCCATCACATAACCTCGTTTAGACGCTTGCCATTGCTTTGACGAGCGCGAGCTGCGCGTCAGGCGCTTTGATGACATCCAGCTTAGGGAATAGTTCGACAATATGAGAATGGATGAGCTCAGCACCGCCCCCGGCCAGTATGATTTTGTGGACGCTGTTCTGACGACGTATATCAGCTGCAACAGCTTCGGCCAGATTTTTCGACTCAGAATCGATAACGTCAATGATGGCATCAATTTTAGAGTGATCATTGACCGCAGAAGCAATCAACGCTCTATCATGACGGTTTTTAATGATGATATCCGCAATGGCATAACTACTTGGAGACTGGGCATCCTGGAGCGCAGCCATAACAGCTTTTGTCACTCGTGAAACGCCAACATCGCTGTTGCCAAAGATATCAGATATGCCCTCCATTGCCCCCTGAATGATGGCCAGGTCTAGGGTTGTTCCCCCCAGATCGACAACCAGGGTTCGTGTAAGCTGCGTGGTTGTTTTAGGATCAATCAGATATTCAGCCGCAGGTACTGATTCAGGCATTACGTTAACTTTTACAACATGAAAAGTTTCGCCATTATTCAGGGTTATTGGGCCCATAACGTTGGCCTTTTTCTTTTCAATATTAGCTTCGTTCAACTGCGCATCGCTCGTGAAGAACATGGCCACCGGCAGTGTCACTGTAAGTTCAACATCCTGTGGCTCAAGACCGGAAGTCAAAAGGGCATGATGAATTGCTACGCGACTTACAGCGTCGAACTGGAAAGAGGTATGCGTTGTTGTAATTGCAGATGTTGAACCAATGTCGTGAGTAAATTTCCGCCCATCAATGAGATAGTTGTAGATAGTTTTACCACCAAATGCGAGTGGAGTAGCCCAGCCTTCGCGGAAGGCGTTCTGCGAAACATGAGTTTTGATTTCACCATTCTCAATCCAGGCAAGTTTTACGTTCGTTGAGCCGTCATCACAAGCGATGTTCATCATGGTATATACCTCATTAAAATGTTCAAAAGTATCAAAAATCTCTGCCATTTTAGATAGTAAGCCATCCTGAAGCAAGGAATGCGCACCTGTAGCGCACGTTTAATGTCCACAAAATGACTATGAAAAGTGAATTACGAGTGAGTAAAACAGGAACGATTCTATCGGATTGAAATCTGGCGGGGTAAACGAGAAAGAGGGATGTATACGTACATGCAGAGGTCGGTAGCCCTGGAACACCAACGGAAAAAGTAACAAACCACCCGAAAAATGAACCAGTGCCACCAGACTAAATTGTGACAATCGATAGCCAATACTGCAAGAGAACCTAAGAATAAAAGGTATCGCTATATGACAGCTCAGTCGGTAAAATCGAGGAAACCATGTCGGATCACCATTGTAGTTTCTGGTTAGTTCAATAATGAGGTATCCCCAATGACATCCATTCTGCTTACTTCTGATTCTGTTGATGGGTACACTTTTTGTATTTCTACTGATGGTAATGGATGTAAGCTGTCAGTCAGGCCAGAATACCGGCGCAATGGCACACAAACTTATGATGGCTGGTTTCCCAGATACTACTCAAAGCCTCAGTATGCTAAAGCAGCGTTAACAAGGTTCCTTGGAGAATCTGTTAACTGGTCACCACGGACGGGGCTCAGTTAGTCACAGGATACGTAACAGCCTGAGTCCGAGGATACCAACAAGTCAAGAGAACCCCCTGATAAACCCTTAACAATCAACACCTTACCTTGGTGCGCTTAATGAACCTTATGTTGAATTATGGTTAAGTAGTCGATTTTATGGTTGGAAGTGCCTGTTTGCAGTAAAATGCAGTTCATTACCTTTAACCACTGGAACTAGACATGGCTAATGAAGATCTCCCCTCTGGGTGCAAACGCTGTAAAGGATGCAATCAGGTTAAACCCTTCGAAGAATTCGGTAAGGAACTTAAGGGTAAGTTTGGCCTTAAAAGTAAATGCAAGTTGTGCATTAGCGATAAAAACAGAAATTATGCTGCCGGTTCCGGTGCAGGTGTAAAACTCCAAAACAATAAAAAATACCAGACCGAGCATAAGAGTGAACTGGCAGAAAAGATGAGAGTAAGACGGGCAAAGAAAAAATTTGGAGATAACTATGAAGCATATCTAGCATCTTTAGAAAGGATTAAAAACCTCTGATAATTACATAACAACCTTAGCCAATAAGACACAAAGATTATGTATTGTTGCTTTTATTTCAAAGCATCAACTTTATTGAAAAGTTACGCTATACACTGTGCAATTTATTATGCTGATTTAATTTGGTGATTATATGAGTTGTCATGACAGAGACATCAATAAGATCCTTCAATCATTCACTCACTTAATGGTTGAAGCAAAAAAAAGCATCTTTCATTCAAAATCAATGAAGGTTCAAGGTCTTCAGTTAGTAGATGAGTTATACATCCGTGCCCGGACGGGAAAAATGTCATACCTCGGTTCGTCGGTACTGGTAGTCGCAACCATTTCAGTGAAGACCCCAGGCAAAGGATTTTTCAGACAGTTACTCTCGAAATTAAAAGAAGCAGCTGAGACAAATAACTACATCTTAAAGGTTGAGAATGTCATCAGCACCGAACTTAGGGAGTTTCTTATCAGAGAGGGTTTTTCATTTCCTGGTGAACGGTGGATGTGCGGTTCCGGCTACTGGGCTCCATCATCACTTAGGCTTAATGACCAATTAAGCACCCTCCCCGTCTAATATGAGGCCGTAAATGTTCATAACCCCTGAAGTTGCTTATGTCTGCGAGCTGTTACATAAATATGATGTACTTCCACTCGAATGTGATGGTCATACTATGGTTGTAAGTTGCCTGCTAGATAGATTCTGTATACCGCACCAGCGCATCGTTGGAGAAGTAACGTTGGCTGGAACTGGCCAGATAATTCGACCTCATCTGTGGATAGAGTATGACGAATACATAATAGATTACCGCCTCCGCATGTGGGCAAGGAAAACCGAAGATAATGTTAGTCTAGTGCCTCATGGCATCTTTATCGAAGATAAAAGTCAGGCAATTTACACTGCTCAAAGAATTGCAAATAAAGCCATGATATCAGACTCGATAATTGATTTTATGACAGATGGGTTATGGACTAAGATTCTCCTAGAAATCCCTGGTAAAAAAAGAATTACATAAAGCAGGAGGATTAAGTTTGTTCATAAAGTTTTTCTTCACTGACACTCAAAGCAAAGATGTCTTTTTCCAAGCACCAATCTTAGAAAATATTTGCTTTTCTACTGACTCAAGTTGGTTCATTAAAAGATGATAGTTGAATCGCCACGGATAATCTAGACACTTCCGAGCCGTTGATAATACTGGTTTTCATATTCTGTCGGTGAAATCTGATCGCTAGAACCATGCCGACGCTTACTGTTATAAAACATTTCGATGTAATCAAAAATATCGCTGCGGGCTTCTTCCCGCGTTCCGTAGATCTTTTTCTTT
>NZ_JAOWES010000082.1:0-175405 GCF_030334095.1 Citrobacter sp. Cf118
TGACCTGCCCCCACGATTAGATACAACACTCAGTTAGTAACGTCGGAATCTTCATTCTCAGAATGACCCTTTCTCCAGCCCGCTGCAAATTCAGACGGTGTCTGATAATTCAGCGTGGAGTGCGGGCGGCATTCGTTATAATCCTGCCGCCAGTCATTAATAATTTTCCTGGCATGAACGATATCGCTGAACCAGTGCTCATTCAAACATTCATCGCGAAATCGTCCGTTAAAGCTCTCAATAAATCCGTTCTGCGTTGGCTTGCCCGGCTGGATTAAGCGCAACTCAACACCATGCTCAAAGGCCCATTGATCCAGTGCACGGCAAGTGAACTCCGGCCCCTGGTCAGTTCTTATCGTCGCCGGATAGCCTCGAAACAGTGCAATGCTGTCCAGAATACGCGTGACCTGAACGCCTGAAATCCCAAAGGCAACAGTGACCGTCAGGCATTCCTTTGTGAAATCATCGACGCAGGTAAGACACTTGATCCTGCGACCGGTGGAAAGTGCGTCCATGACGAAATCCATCGACCAGGTCAGATTGGGCGCCGCCGGACGGAGCAGCGGCAGACGTTCTGTTGCCAGCCCTTTACGACGTCTTCTGCGTTTTACGCCCAGGCCACTGAGGTGATAAAGCCGGTACACGCGCTTATGATTAACATGAAGCCCTTCACGGCGCAGCAACTGCCAAATACGACGGTAGCCAAAACGCCTGCGCTCCAGTGCCAGCTCAGTGATGCGCCCTGATAAATGCGCATCAGCAGCCGGACGGTGAGCCTCATAGCGGCAGGTCGACAGGGATAAACCTGTAAGCCTGCAGGCACGACGTTGCGACAGACCGGTCGCATCACACATCAACATCACGGCTTCCCGCTTCTGGTCTGTCGTCAGTACTTTCGCCCAAGAGCCACCTGAAGCGCCTCTTTATCCAGCATGGCTTCGGCAAGCAGCTTCTTGAGTCTGGTGTTCTCTTCCTCAAGCGACTTCAGGCGCTTAACTTCAGGCACCTCCATACCGCCATACTTCTTACGCCAGGTGTAAAACGTGGCATCGGAAATGGCATGCTTGCGGCAGAGTTCACGGGCGGGTACCCCAGCTTCGGCTTCGGCTTCGCGGAGAATACTGATGATCTGTTCGTCGGAAAAACGCTTCTTCATGGGGATGTCCTCATGTGGCTTATGAAGACATTACTAACATCGGGGTGTACTAATCAACGGGGAGCAGGTCAG
This sequence comes from Citrobacter sp. Cf118, assembly GCF_030334095.1. NCBI lineage: Bacteria > Pseudomonadati > Pseudomonadota > Gammaproteobacteria > Enterobacterales > Enterobacteriaceae > Citrobacter > Citrobacter sp. Cf118. The sequence continues at coordinate 1,229 of NZ_JAOWES010000082.1, forward strand.
AAGGTTACGCCGACTAAAGGCCTCCTAGGATTTTGATAACCCCTTGTAAGCTACAATGTAAACATTAAGTATCTCTTTGCAGAATTGAAGCATTGCCCGATCTTTTCCGAGTAATGCTTTTTATTAAGTCTTGCAACGTTGTGAGGACTGATTTTGACTCATTTTGTAAGTCCTAACGTTTCCCTGAAAACCATGCAGAAACGTTTTAATTACCTTCAATCCAGCTAAATCAATGTCTGCTCCTCGCTGTGAGTTCAACCGATGGATGCAACACATTGATTGAACCGTTCTGCGGGTGATTCATAGTCTAGCGTTTTTCTCGGCCTTTCGTTGAGCTGTCTGGCAACACTGTTAAGTCTTTGCTGGCTGTGAACCGATAAGTCAGTTCCTTTTGGAAAATATTGTCTGAGCAATCTGTTCGTATTTTCATTTGAGCCACGTTGCCAGGGAGATTGAGGATCACAAAAATAAATCTGAATGTCTGTCGCTATAGTAAATCGTGTGTGGCTGGTCATTTCAGCGCCACGATCCCAAGTTAATGTTTTATAAAGCTCAGCAGGTAATTCCCGGGCTTGTCTGATGAGTGCAGATATAACCGTTATGGTCTTGTTGTCTCTGATCTTCGCCAGCATAACAAAACGAGAATGACGTTCTACGAGGGTGATGATATAGGAGTTTTTCGAGCCCTGAATCAAGTCACCTTCCCAGTGACCTGGGATGGCTCTGTCAGCCGCCTCTGGTGGCCTTTCGCTGATAGGTATCGTGTTCGGGATTGACCCTAATCCTTTCCCTTTAAGCGATGACGTTCTGGATCTACGCACTGCTCTTCCGCTTCTGAGGCATTGCTGCAGCTCTTTTTTTAATGCTCCCCGGGTTTGTATAAAAAGCGTTTTATAAATCGTTTCGTGTGACACATGCATTTCCTGATTATCCGGATAACAGCGTTTCAGCCAACCGGCGATCTGTTCCGGCGACCAGTCCTGATGCATCTTCTCTGCAATGATTTTACACAATGCGGGGCTTCCAATTAGCTTGCAAGGTTTTGGTCTCAGTGCATTTTCCCACGCAGTAGCATCGGCTTTTGCTGCACGGTATTGTTTTGCACCACCGTGCCTCCTGACCTCGCGGCTAATCGTTGAGGGCGCTCTTGATAATTTGGCGGCGATATCCCTGATACTGAGTTTTGCTACCAGCCCTCTGGATATCTCCTCTCTTTCATCAAGCGAAAGCGCTAATCGGTGCCGTTTTCGCACGGGAGGACGATAGCCGCCTGTCTGGTGGATAGTGGGCATAATGGAAGAATGATATCTGTCGAACATTCTGGCGATATCATGTAGAGAATCACCTTGCTTATATCTGTCCCAGATAATTGCCTTCTGCTCTGGCGTGTAGTTAATCCGAGTTCTTCGTTTCATGACAACGTCCCCCTTGATTAAGGATAGCGTTGCATCGACCCGTTGAACTCACAGCTCAAAGCAGACGTTTTCCCCTGTCGCATCGTACATTAACGCATAGTTTGGATTAACTCTGGTCCTTGATTCTTAACATTCCCGACGGCACGCGTCACGGCGTGCCACAAAAATTTATCAGCGGACACGGAACCGTCAGCTACAATCTCCTCCGCTTCTTTCCCTCCAACATTCTGCCTCATCCATTCGCGAGCAGCATCTGGTGACAGTACCAGTGGCCGCCTGTCGTGAATATCTACCAGTCCTTTATCGGCAGCAACTGTTACTATCAGGAATCCTTCAGCTTCATCTCCACGTTCGAATGGTGTGCTGCCGATCGCCGCCATGAAAATCGGCTGGCCATCGGCTCGATGAATAAAGTAGGGCTGCTTTATGTCACCTTCTTTTTTCCATTCGTACCAGCCATCAGCAAAGCAAATTGCGCGACCATGTTGCCAGAGTGGTTTAAACATTCTGCTGGTGGCCGCAGTTTCAGAGCGTGCGTTAATTAGCGGGGGTTTATCCCACCATCCGGGGGCGTATCCCCAGATAACTGGATCAAGATGGAGTTTCTCGTCACGTTCGCTTAGAAGCAGAACTTTGGTGCCTGGCGCGACGTTAAAACGTCCTATTGGTTCGGGATCATATGGAATGTCTCGTTCGACTTCGCCAGCGAGAAGGGCGAGATAGTCTTCACGCGTCATCGACTGTGAAAAACGTCCACACATAGAAACCTCCAGCCATATGTCAGACTGAAAGTATAGGGCAGGAAGAAAAAGTGGTGCGCACCGGTAATGATTTAAAAAGAAGCTTGTAAGGTAAGTCGGAATGATGGTTTTGTGAATTGATGAATTCTTAAAAATGGGTAGATGCTGGAACAATGCGATCCCGAACCTTTCCCGACGACGCCACGAAACCAATAGCAACTGATTGATCTTGAATGGGTGCAATAGTAAGTATCAGGAGGTGTTTTTTAGTGGCTTTTTGGTGTTAAGTTATTGAGGTTTATAGATTATTACGTTTTGATTTGTAAACAGGAATCGTATTCGGTCTCTTTTTATGTGGCGAATGCGATGCCATCCAGGGCAAAACACGACTTATCGCATGCTGCATTCTCCATAAACCATACCATACTCCTGCCCACGATCGTCCAGGCTTTTTTACCATCATTGCTAAAATTATAACCAGGTACCCTTGTACTCTGGAGGCGACATGGGACGACCTGACAATATCTATCAACGAATCGACGGTACGCAGTGGCGTCACGTCTGGGTGGTTGGGGATATCCACGGCTGCTTCTCGATACTGATGGCTAAACTGCGGCAGTACCGTTTTGATCCCTGGCAGGATCTGCTGGTTTCAGTGGGGGATGTTATTGACCGTGGACCAGACAGTTTGCGTTGCCTGAAATTATTGCGTAAACGCTGGATTGTCGCGGTCAGGGGGAATCATGAACAGATGGCGCTGGACGCGCTGGCGACGGGGGATAAATTCATGTGGTTAATGAATGGTGGCTCGTGGTATGCGCAGGCGGAGCAACCGGCAGCGAAATTCGCTCTTGAAGAGTGTTGGCAATTACCCTGGATTCTGGAGCTGCACTGTCAAAACGGCATACACGTTATTGCTCATGCCGATTACCCGGATGATGATTATCAGTGGCTAAAAAAGATCGATTTACAGCGTGTGCTGTGGGATCGTTCGAGGCTAATGAACAACGGTTGTGGGATTCGCGGCGCGGATCACTTTTGGTTTGGCCACACGCCGTTGCGCCATCGGCTGGATCGCGAGAATCTGCATTATATTGATACCGGTGCTGTATTTGGCGGCGAGTTAACGCTGGTACAACTGCAATAATCAAAAATCGCTGTATTCCTGGGCCGGGTGCCAGAAACTATCAATGTAGTCATCCGCGGGTAAACACCCTCCGTTACGAATACGTTGATCGTCCATCGATATCAGGCACTGCTGCTCAGTTTTGTAGACATCAACCACGATATCTTCACAACCGCCATCCAGGTAGCACACAAAAAGAACCAGCGTGAACATTCCATCCTCAAATGGTAAAGCCATAGCTGTAGTGTAGAAGATGTTGATAGATGAGGGAAATTAACCAAGAAATAACCCGTCTGGCGACGGGTTCTTTTTGAATCAGGCAAGGCGCATGATCCAGGCATCTGACTTACGATCGTAGTGTTCGCGAAATAGTACTGAATGTTCTCCGTTCAACAGGGCCGGGACGCTGGTATCGGCATCCCAGGCATCCAGTTGCATACATAAATCCGGGTCGGATTTACACGGAATGGTTAACGTTCGGTCCCCCGGCGATTCGCCATGTAACTCGGCGTCGTCGATTTCAAAAGCGCCAATGCGCACACTGGTTTTCATCATCGTGCTCTCCGTTAATTTGCTAATTGTGGTACGACCAGTTAGATCGTCCATTTTTCAGCGTAGTCAACGTTAGCAAAAGCGCCAGTAAAAACGTGCGTTATCCCGTAAAGAGTTTGCCATCCCGGACAAGATCGCGTGGGTAGCTATTCTTCAGTCGCGATCCAATACGTTTTGCCAGACCGATAGGCTGATGCTGGAATGTAACCAGTACGTCGTCACTCGTCGGTGTGGCTTGTGGGTAGACATCCCGGCCGCGGTACCACTCTTCAGCTTCGGCAAGCGTCAGTTCAAACGCATGGCTGTGATTTGGGTTGGCGAGCGCGATGACGGCTTCATGCTGCCAGCGGTAGCCTTTATTGTGCGTTTCCGCTAATTTGACGCCGAGTCGGGAAAAGCGGACTTTGCCGATCAGTGGCTCAATTTCTGTTGGGAATAGCCAAATCTCTTTATCGCGCTGCCACAGGCGTAAATTATCTTCCCACTGCAGTCCACAAGCGCTCGCGGCTTGCGCGACAAGCGCAGACTCGCGTCCTTTCAGCGGGCTAAACGGGAAGTTACCGACTTTATATGTCGGCGCAGGTAGTGGAGGGATGGCGGCTGTTTTGCGCAAACGCGCAACGAAGAAACCTTCGCAATCGTAAATTTGCGGAAACACATGCAGGAATCCTTCCGGCGTCAGGGCGCGTTCGGCCTGTGGAAATAAATCGCCGAGTGGTAAAAACTCGACGGCGTCCGGGTAGGTTTCAATCAACCACTGCATGACGTTTTCATTTTCGTCACGGTTAAGTGTACAGGTGGAGTAAACCAACGTGCCGCCGGGGCGCAGAGCGTGAAAGGCGCTGTCGAGCAGTTCGCGCTGAGTTGCGGCAATTTCCAGATTACTTTCTGGCGACCAGTTTTTTAGCGCATCGGGGTCTTTACGCACTACGCCTTCCCCGGAACACGGGGCGTCCAGCAATATGGCATCAAATGATTCCGGCAACGCAGCGCCAAATACTCGTCCGTCAAAATGGGTCAGGGCGACGTTGGCTATCCCGCAACGGCTGATATTGGCATGCAGGACTTTGACGCGACTGGCAGAAAATTCATTCGCCAGAATGGCGCCTCGATTATTCATCTTTGCGGCAATTTGCGTGGTTTTGGAACCGGGGGCTGCCGCGACATCCATTACGCGTTCAGGGGTATTACCTTCGGCAAACAGCGCAGCGACTGGCAGCATTGAGCTGGCTTCCTGAATATAAAACAGGCCGCTTAAATGTTCTGCTGTGCTACCGAGCGGCACTGACTCTTCTTCATCGCGTTCGATCCAGAAACCTTCAGCACACCAGGGAACCGGAGTGAGAGACCAGTTGTAAGATGCTGTCAGTGTGAGGAAATCGGCAACGGAGATTTTCAGCGTATTGACGCGAATGCTGCGGCGCAACGGGCGCTGACAGGCAGCGAGAAAATCATCTAATGAGAGCGTGGAAGGCATTGCTTCACGCATTTTAGTCAGAAAGGCGTCGGGAAAATAAGCCACTTGGTACCACCGGCAAAAAAACAGGTGCGTAGTGTAGCATAAGTGCTCCGGCGCGAGTACGCCGGAGCAAGTGGAGAGATTATCGTGGCAGGGCGGTTCCCCATTCACGCCACTCTTTCGGTTCGCTTTCGAGCAACAGGAAGTGTTTACCTGCCTGCGCTTTAGGAGCCAGCGGTGTACCTGGTGGAGTCGCGAAGGCGATGCCGCCGCGGATGAACTGATTGAAGGTACCGGTCTTCACGACACCGCCAGTCAGGCCGAAGTCAAGATTGTAGCCGGATGCCAGCCAGAACACGGAGTTGTTGCGCACCAGATGCTGATAGCGCTGGCTAATGCGCATGGCAACCATCACACGATCGGAAAGCGAGCCCAGCGTCAGCCCGGTGACGGTCCCCACTTCAATACCTCTGAACAAAACTGGGGTTCCGATATTCAGTGAACCTGCTTCCGGTGCTTCCACCACAATACTCAGACCATCGAGGTAACGAGAGTCGGTAATGGTGGCTTCCTGCAGCTCAAAATCACGGCGCGGATTACCGCGTCCGGGTTCAACGTTGATGTACGGCTGCAGGATTGTATCCAGATGCTCCACGCCAGCTGCCGAAATTTGCGGGGTGATCACGGAGAAACGGGTACCGCTTCGCGCGAAGGTCTGCACGTATTCCGGGTACAGAACCGCTTTTGCCTGCACTTCGTTACGGGCGGTGATCAGCTCAAGCGTCTGAATCTGGCCGATATCGATTCCCAGGTAGCGAATCGGCATGCCAGCAGCGAGTTTACCGGCATCGAACGCATGCAGCGTTATCTGGCCGCCTACCGCACGCGCGGCGGTTTCCGAAGCATACAGAATGCGCTTGTCGCCTTTGCGTTGGCTGGCGCTGGCACCGCTTAAATTATCGAAGCTAATTGCCCCTTTGAGCGCGCGTGAAAGGGGAGATGCCTGTACGGTTAATCCGCTGCCGTTAAGCTGAACTTTTGCTCCGCCTTCGGCCCAGAACACGCTGTTGCTGGTCAACAGGTTGCGATATTCCGGTTTAATATGCAGATCGATATCAAACGCATCGGCGCGAGGACGAACGCTGATCACTTCACCGACCTCGAATTTGCGGTATAGAACCACCGAGCCGGCCTGCACATCAGGCAGCGTTTCGGCGCTCAGGCTGACCGTGGTGGTTGGCAGATCGCTCAGGCTGTTTTCAATCGCTTTTTCCAGGTTGGCATACAGCGGGTAGCTTTTTTTCATTTCCCCCTTGGTACCGGGCAAAATACGAATGCCGCCGCTGAGCCACTCGCTGGCGCTGGCGCCAAGGAACTCCACGCCATCAAGTCCGACTTTGACGTCCACGCGGCTGTTGACCACGAACTTACTGTCACCTTGCACCAGGTCACGATGCTGCGGTTCGATGGCAACGGTAAATGAAACGCCTTTGCTGGAAAGCGTGCGCTCAATCACCTGACCGACCTGAACGCCGTGGAGAATCAGCGGCTGGCCAGCATCAATACCGTAACTCTCCGGTGCGGTGAGCGTAAATGTCATGACCCCTGGATCGTGTAACAACGACTTCTCTGCGGGGATAACAACAAACTGGCTACGCGGCTCGCCTTCGCCGGGGACCAGTTCAAACGTTTTACCCGTCAGCAGTGAGCTGAGATCGGCATCGTTTAACGATAATTTAGGGCTGTGTAATTCAATCCGCGTGTTGTCGCGCAGCAGCGTTACGACGCTGGGGTCGACCGTCATTTCTCCAGTCACTTTACCGCCTGGATTTAAATCCAGTTTGGTGAGTTGGCCGACTTGTAATCCTTGATACATCAGCGATGTTGAGCCAGCTTTGAGTCCGTCCCCGCTGGGTAAGTCAAGCTTGACGATCACCCCGCGCTGGCTGTGCGCGAGATCCTGATATAAACCAAACGTGTCGTCGGCTGCGGCGGGTTTTGAGTCTTCAGGCGAATCAAAAGCAATGGCGCCATTGACCAGCGCGGCCAGACTCTCCAGTTTGATCTTCGCGCCGCTGAGGCTGACATCCGCATTCACACCGGAGACGTTCCAGAAGCGGCTGCCTTTTTTCACCAGATTGGTAAACCGACGTTCAATCAGCACGTCGATAGTTACGCCCTGATTGTTGGGGTTGATAGTGTAGTCATACACCCGGCCCACCGGAATCTTACGGAAATAAACCAGCGAACCGCTATTGAGCGAACCGAGGTCAGGCGCCCGCAGATGCAGCATCAAATCGCCATTATCCAGACGGTATTTGGGCTGCGTGTCGAGGGCAACAAAATGATCTTCTTCCTCGCCGGTTCCGGGCATCATGCCGATATAGTTACCACCAACCAACGCATCCAGACCTGAAACTCCGGCCAGCGACGCTTTCGGCGTGACCAGCCAGAACTGGGTATCTTTGCGCAGTGCATCTTTCATGCTCGATTTGATGCTGACGCGGACTTCAATTTTACGCAGATCTTTGCTGAGGTTGATATCCTGCACCGTGCCCACTTCAACGCCCTGATAACGAACGGGCGTGCGTCCTGGTACAATGCCGTCCGCGGACATGAAGTCAATGGTTACGGTATTGCCGCGATCTTCATAGCTTCCCCAGATAAGCCATCCTGCGATCATCAGCGCAATGAACGGCAGCAGCCAGAACGGAGAGATACGGCGTTTTGTTTTAATCTGCGCTTCAGTCTGCGAAGCGGGCGTTTCCTGACTCATGTGCATCCCAAAGTAAGCGGCTGTCCAGCCATTCCACAGCAAGAATAGTCAATATTACCGCCGCGCCGAAATAAAACGCAGCCGGTCCCATAGTAAAAGCAAGTATCTGATCGCGATTAATCAGCGACATGGTTAAAGCGATAACAAAGAGATCCAGCATCGACCAGCGGCCAATCCAGGTCACCATACGCAGCAGTTTTATGCGGGTACGCAATCCTTGCTCGCAGTTAAAATGGATGCTGATGAGCAACGTAAACATCACAATCACTTTGGTGAATGGCACCAAAATACTGGCGATAAAAACGATCGCCGCCACGCCGACGTTGCTGTTTGCCAAAGACATTATGCCTGACAGGATAGTGTCTTCCTGCCTATCACCGTTGACATAAATTACCGAGATGGGCAGCAGATTAGCAGGCAAAAGCAGGACAATCGAGGCCAGTAGCGCCGCCCAACACTTTTGGATACTTTGATTCCTGCGCCAGCGCAGCGGGATATGGCAACGAGGGCAGCGACCCCGAGCGTCCGGATAACCTGTAAAGTGACAGCCGAGGCAGACGCGGAGCTTTTCATCAGGGCGACGGGCTGGTCTTTGCGGGTAAAATCGGTCCCAAAGCTGCTCTACGTTGAGGTGCGACAGCGTCAAAATACTGAGGATCACCAGCGCAATAAAAGCAAACAGCCCCACACCGGGTTGCAAAAAAGCATAGTCCTGAACTTTGATCGACGCGACGCCAATGCCCACAAGATAGATATCGAGCATCACCCACTCTTTGAGCCTTTCCAGCATCAGCAGCACCGGGCGCAGGTTCATCCCAAGAATATTGCCAAACCACAGATAAGCAATTGAGGTCACGAGAATTAGCGGCGCGCCAGCGACGCAAAAAAGCACGAAAGAAGCAGTGAGGGGGTCACCTTGTCGGGTCATTTGCCAGATGCCTTGCATAACATTGGCATCAATGCGCACGCCTAATAAATATATGTGCAGGAGTGGCTCTCCCCAGGCAAAGGGCATCAGCAGCAACATGGTGAAAGCCATTGCCGCAAGTCGCGTTAATGACCAGTCGCGTCCGTCACGAATTTTTGCCTGGCAGCGTGGGCAAAAGGCACTTTGGTGCGAACGCATTTTAGGCAAGCTAAATATCAGGTCACATTCAGGGCAGCGATGATAATGTGCACGAGGTAGTGCCTCACCGATGGACCTGATGGCTATTTTTTTAGTTGGCGTGATGCGTGGTGTCGTTAAGGCCATGTATCGCGAATCAAATTGTTGAAGTAATGTTATCTTAACTCATGACGGGAATGATCTTGAGCATTAACGCATTTAATGTTTATTTTAGTAGGCTGCAGTTTTAAGTAAGACAACTAAGTGATTACATAATGAACAAAATAGAGCTATACACGGATCTGAACCGTGATTTTCAGGCATTGATGGCAGGTGAAACCAGTTTTCTGGCAACGCTGGCGAATACCAGCGCATTGTTGTACGAGCGTCTTGCAGAAGTGAACTGGGCCGGTTTTTACCTGCTTGAGGACGATACGCTGGTGCTTGGTCCCTTCCAGGGCAAAATTGCCTGCGTGCGGATCCCGGTAGGGCGTGGTGTGTGCGGTACAGCAGTGGCGCAGAACCAGGTTCAGCGTATTGAGGACGTACATGCTTTTGATGGGCACATTGCTTGTGATGCCGCCAGCAACGCTGAAATCGTCCTGCCTATCACCGTCGAAAATCAGATAATCGGCGTGCTGGATATCGATAGCACGGCGTTTGGCCGCTTTACTGAGGAAGATGAACAAGGTCTGCGTACACTGGTGGCACAGCTTGAAACCGTGCTTGCAACGACGGATTACAAAAAATTCTTTGCGCACGTCGCAGGATAATCAACGGATAACGTAGCAATTACTGATGACGTCATTATAATGTCGCCTGTTCATGCCTGCGCTTGTTGGCTACGTCCGTTGTAATCAGGAAATTTCATGGAAAATCAACCTAAGTTGAATAGCAGTAAAGAAGTCATCGCGTTTCTGGCCGAACGCTTCCCGCAGTGTTTTAGTGCGGAAGGCGAAGCGCGCCCACTGAAAATTGGCATTTTTCAGGATCTGGTAGAGCGTGTTGAGGGCGAAATGAACCTCAGCAAGACTCAGCTCCGTTCTGCCTTACGTCTCTATACTTCAAGCTGGCGCTATCTGTACGGCGTTAAATTGGGCGCAACGCGTGTTGATCTCGACGGCAACCCTTGTGGTGAGCTGGATGAACAACATGTTGAACATGCGCGCAAACAGCTGGAAGAAGCTAAAGCCCGTGTTCAGGCGCAACGCGCAGAGCAACAGGCGAAAAAACGCGAAGCGGCTGCTGCTGCCGGTGAAAAAGAAGGCGCACCGCGTCGTGAGCGTAAGCCGCGTCCTGCACCGCGTCGTAAAGAAGGTGCAGAGCGTAAACCTCGCGCTGAAAAACCAGCAGCAAAAGCACCGCGTGCTCCTCGCGAAGAACAGCATACCCCGGTATCTGATATTTCAGTACTGACGGTAGGGCAGTCTCTGAAGGTGAAAGCAGGAAATAATGCGATGGATGCCACCGTATTAGAAATCACCAAAGATGGCGTCCGTGTACAGCTGAATTCGGGTATGTCTTTGATTGTACGCGCAGAACACCTGGTGTTCTGAAACGGAGGCCAGGCCTGGCATGAACACTTTTTTTAGGCTTACTGCGTTAGCTGGTCTGCTTGCATTAGCAGGCCAGGCACTTGCTGTGGAAGACATCACGCGTGCCGATCAAATCCCCGTTTTAAAGGAAGAAACCCAGCATGCGACGGTAAGCGAACGTGTGACGTCGCGTTTTACGCGATCACACTATCGCCAGTTCGATCTGGATCAGGCGTTTTCGGCAAAAATTTTTGACCGCTATTTGAATTTGCTCGACTACAGCCACAATGTGCTGTTGGCGAGCGATATCGAACAGTATGCAAAAAAGAAAACGGTCCTCGGCGATGAACTGCGCACTGGCAAGCTGGATGTCTTTTACGATCTCTATAATCTGGCGCAAAAACGCCGATTTGAACGTTATCAGTACGCATTAAGCGTACTGGCACGTCCAATGGATTTTACCGGTAACGACACGTTTAACCTCGACCGAAGCAAAGCGCCGTGGCCGAAGAGCGAAGCAGAGCTTAATGCGCTGTGGGACGGTAAGGTTAAATTTGACGAACTCAGCCTGAAGCTGACCGGTAAAACCGATGCGGAAATTCGCGAAACGCTGACGCGCCGCTACAAATTTGCGATTCGCCGTCTGGCGCAGACCAACAGCGAAGATGTGTTCTCACTGGCGATGACAGCGTTCGCCCGTGAAATCGACCCGCATACTAACTATCTCTCTCCGCGCAATACCGAGCAGTTCAATACTGAAATGAGCTTGTCTTTGGAAGGTATTGGCGCGGTTCTGCAAATGGATGATGACTACACCGTCATTAACTCCATGGTGGCAGGTGGTCCGGCAGCCAAGAGCAAGTCGATCAGCGTTGGCGATCGTATTGTCGGCGTCGGGCAGACGGGCAAGGGCATGGTCGATGTGATTGGCTGGCGTCTGGATGACGTCGTGGCACTGATCAAAGGACCTAAAGGCAGCAAGGTACGCCTTGAAATTCTGCCTGCCGGTAAAGGTACCAAGACGCGCACCGTGACGCTAACGCGTGAACGTATTCGTCTCGAAGACCGCGCCGTAAAAATGTCCGTGAAAACCGTTGGCAAAGAAAAAGTTGGCGTACTGGATATTCCTGGCTTCTATGTAGGCCTGACTGATGATGTCAAAGTCCAACTGCAGAAACTGGAAAAACAAAATGTCAGCAGTATTATCATCGATCTGCGTACTAACGGTGGTGGAGCACTGACTGAAGCGGTTTCGCTTTCCGGTCTGTTCATTCCTTCCGGCCCGGTGGTTCAGGTTCGTGATAATAACGGTAAAGTGCGTGAAGACAGCGATACCGACGGCGTTGTGTACTACAAAGGCCCGCTGGTGGTATTGGTCGATCGCTTCAGCGCCTCAGCATCAGAGATTTTCGCTGCGGCAATGCAGGATTATGGCCGAGCGTTGATCGTTGGTGAACCAACCTTTGGGAAAGGCACCGTCCAGCAGTATCGCTCCCTGAACCGTATTTACGATCAGATGCTGCGTCCGGAATGGCCAGCGCTGGGTTCTGTTCAGTACACGATCCAGAAATTCTACCGTGTAAACGGTGGCAGCACGCAGCGTAAGGGCGTTACGCCGGATATCATCATGCCGACAGGTAATGAAGAAACTGAAACCGGCGAGAAGTTTGAAGATAACGCACTGCCGTGGGACAGCATTGATGCTGCGACCTACACTAAGTCAGATAATCTGACGCCGTTCGGACCTGAATTGCTGAAAGAGCACAATGCACGTATTGCGAACGATCCTGAGTTCCAGTACATCATGAAGGACATTGCGCGTTTCAATGCGATGAAGGATAAACGCAACATCGCTTCTCTGAATTACGCTCAGCGTGAAAAAGAGAATAACGAAGATGACGCAATGCGTCTGGCGCGTATCAACGATCGGTTTAAACGTGAAGGCAAACCGCCATTGAAGAAACTGGACGATCTGCCGAAGGATTACCAGGAGCCGGATCCGTACCTGGATGAAACGGTAAAAATCGCGCTCGACCTGGCGCATCTTGAGAAAGAGAAGCCAGCGGAACAGCCCGCAACCAGTCAATAACCTCGAACAGGCACAAGAAATTGTGCCTGTTTTTTTAACAAGTGCATGAAGACGTCAGCCTGATACGATAAAATGTAAAGTTGTGTCTTTCTGGTGACTTAGCACCTATGGATGCTTGAAAATAGTCATAAGACCCATACGATATGGGTAATCGCATAGTGCGCTTTGTTAAATTGAGGTTAAAAGAAAATTATGATGCGAATCGCGCTCTTCCTGCTGACGAACCTGGCTGTGATGGTCGTTTTCGGGCTGGTATTGAGCCTGACAGGGATCCAGTCAAGCAGCGTTCAAGGCTTGTTGATCATGGCACTGCTGTTTGGTTTTGGTGGTTCCTTCATTTCGCTGCTGATGTCCAAATGGATGGCGTTAAAGTCCGTTGGCGGGGAAGTGATCGAACAGCCTCGCAATGAAAGAGAACGCTGGCTGATGAATACAGTTGCGAATCAGGCCCGCCAGGCCGGGATCGCTATGCCACAGGTTGCAATCTACCACGCGCCAGATATTAACGCGTTTGCGACCGGTGCCCGCCGGGATGCCTCGCTGGTGGCTGTAAGTACTGGCCTGTTGCAAAACATGAGCCCGGATGAAGCCGAAGCGGTTATCGCGCATGAGATCAGCCACATTGCCAATGGCGATATGGTGACCATGACGCTCATTCAGGGGGTAGTAAACACCTTCGTTATCTTTATCTCACGTATTCTGGCGCAAATTGCCGCTGGCTTTATGGGCGGAAACCGTGATGAGGGTGAGGGTAGCAACGGTAACCCGTTGATCTACTTCGCGGTGGCGACGGTGCTGGAACTGGTGTTTGGTATTCTGGCGAGCATCATTACCATGTGGTTCTCACGTCATCGTGAATTCCATGCGGATGCCGGTTCTGCAAAACTGGTGGGGCGTGAAAAAATGATCGCCGCGCTGCAGCGCCTGAAAACCAGCTATGAGCCGCAGGAAGCGACCAGTATGATGGCGTTCTGCATCAACGGTAAATCCAAATCGCTGAGTGAGCTGTTTATGACTCACCCCCCGTTGGACAAACGTATTGAAGCGCTGCGCAGCGGTGAGTACCTGAAATAATCTGCAGCAGACAACAACAAAAAGCGCGTCGACAGACGCGCTTTTTTTATGACTGAACTCGCGGTTGTGTAATACGTAAGCCACTTACGATTGCGGCCAGCGAAGCCAGAATACCCGCTGTTATCAGCGAGACGTGCGTTCCACTGTCACCAAACTGATTTAGCATCAGCGCAACCAGTGCGGCCCCGGTACTCTGACCCAGTAAGCGCGCCGTTCCGAGCATACCGCTCGCGCCTCCGCTACGATCGCGCGGCGCGGAGGTGATGATGGTGTGATTATTCGGTGACTGGAACAAGCCAAAACCCGCACCACACAAAATCATTGGCCAGATGATATTAAAATCGGAAGGTGATGCGGGCAGTAACACCAGAGAAAACAGCCCACACGCCATTACTGCCATTCCCAGCGCGCCAAGCAGACCTGCATGAACACGTTCAATCAAATATCCCGCCAGTGGGGCCATCACCATGGTTGCCAGCGGCCACGGCGTCAGCAGCAGGCCCGTTTCAACTTCGCTGCGTCCGAGAACCGTTTGCATAAAAAAGGGCAGGGAAACCATCGCCAGCATTTGTGCGCTGAATGAACAGATTGAGGTGCAAATAGAGAGTGAAAACAGCGGAATACGTAGCAGATCAACCGGTAATAACGGTACTGGCAATGCGAGTTGGCGGCGGATAAAGAAAAACCCTACTACGAGAAGCCCCACAAGTTCAGCACCAATCAGTTTTAGCGACTGTCCCTGTGCAAATCCGCTGAGTGCCGTGATCAACAAACCGAATGTTAAGGCGTTCATTATTGCGCTGGGCAGATCAAAGCGCGGTTTATTGCTACGTGATGAATTGGGTGGCAAAAAACGCATAGCCAGCAGCAGGGCGATGATCCCCAATGGAACGTTAATTAGAAATAGCCATTTCCACGAGGCAATAGAAAGAATTGCCGCCGCAATAGTCGGACCCGCTGCCGAGGATACAGCCACGATAAAGGAGTTAATACCCATCCCGCGGCCAAGCTGGCGCTGAGGATAAATGAGTCGGATCAATGCCGTATTAACGCTCATCAGCGCCGCGCCGCCAAACCCCTGAGCCACGCGCGCTAACGTCAGCATATGCAGCGAATCTGACAAGGCACAAAACAGCGATGCCAACAGAAATACGGCCAGACCACACTTATAAATGCGTCGGTAGCCAAACATATCACCTAAAAAAGAGAGCGATAACAGCGAAACAACGATCGCAATTTGGTAGGCGTTCACAATCCAGATTGAGCTGGCGGGTGAGGCCTGAAGATCGGTGGCGATAGTGGGGAGGGCAACATTCGCTATTGCGCCGTCGAGTACTGCCATAGAGATGCCAATAACAATGGTTAAAATTGCGCCATATCGCTGGGGCAACGGCAGACCATCGGTCTGAGTTTTTTCCATAGGAAGTCAATACTGTTGGAATTTATGATGAGAATAATAATTTTAGCATTGATATTCAGGCGTTAGGTCGCAGATTTGTAACTAAGTAAGCAAAGAGCGATTGCGAGGGCTGATACGTGAAATTATAATAAAAACCGGTTCTGATTTTTATAAAACACTCGAAAGGGGTGATAAATGGCAATCGCAGATCTGGATAAACAACCCGATTCTGTATCTTCCGTGCTGAAGGTTTTTGGCATTCTGCAGGCGCTGGGTGAAGAGCGCGAAATTGGTATTACCGAGTTGTCGCAACGCGTCATGATGTCAAAAAGCACCGTTTATCGCTTTTTGCAGACCATGAAAACGCTGGGTTATGTGGCACAAGAAGGGGAGTCTGAGAAATACTCACTGACCCTGAAACTATTCGAGCTGGGTGCTCGCGCGTTACAAAACGTCGATCTTATCCGTAGCGCTGATATTCAGATGCGCGAACTTTCGCGCCTGACCAAAGAGACAGTGCACCTTGGTGCACTGGATGAAGACAGCATCGTCTACATCCATAAAATCGACTCTATGTACAATCTGCGCATGTATTCTCGCGTAGGTCGCCGTAATCCGCTGTACAGCACGGCTATCGGTAAAGTTCTGCTGGCATGGCGTGACCGCGATGAAGTGAAGCAGATTCTGGATGGTATTGAGTACAAGCGCAGCACCGACCGTACTATTACCAATACTGATGAGCTGCTGGTATTGCTGGATAAAGTACGCGAGCAGGGCTACGGTGAAGATAACGAAGAACAGGAAGAAGGTCTGCGCTGCATCGGTGTACCGGTGTTTGACCGTTTCGGTGTAGTGATTGCAGGCTTGAGTATTTCATTCCCGACGCTACGTTTCTCAGAAGAACGTTTGCACGAGTATGTGGCGATGCTGCATACGGCTGCGCGTAAAATTTCAGAACAAATGGGTTATAACGACTATCCGTTCTAATCTGATGTAATAGCGTCAAGGTAAAAACCCCAGGTATTTTTGTATCTGGGGTTTTTTATGAACAGTCATAACGTTAGTTGGTGCAAATAACGTAGCGGATGTATTGCTGCTATATTAACCGTTATCAATAATGACTGTGCTTTTTCTTAACAAGGGACAATCCGACAGGCCAATGATACCGCTGTTTGTGTGGACGTATTGCGCGGTGCTGGTTCCGCGGGCGGTCAGATACTGGCATTGCAAGCCCAGGCCTGCTGCATTCTCCTTACTTCCAATCAAAATTCCGTAGCCGCTCAGTAATAAACCGATCCAAACCAGAGCTAACAACACAATAGCGCGGATTATCAGACGCATTACAACCTCTTATCTTTTCTCGTTATTATTAGATTAGCCTGTACATGGGATGAAACAAGTGAATCATTCCTAAAAAGATTGAATGCCGATACAGTTAACGCTGGGTTTAGGTAACGCATGATAATTTATAGGCATAAGATGTTGATTCGAAGAGTGGAGCTGGAGTGAAAAAAATTCGCTGGGTAGTGCTGATAGTTGTCGTGCTGGTATGCATACTGATGTGGGCGCAAGTGTTCAACATCATGTGCGATCAGGATGTACAATTTTTCAGCGGTATTTGTGCCATTAATAAATTTATTCCCTGGTAAGCGCATTTTTGCCACAGTTGATTACCTTCTTGTGCGGCAGTGGTAAACTACGCTGTCTACATTGAGGTGGTGAAATGAACGAAGTTTTGAATTCTGGCGCGTTGAGTTTGGCGTCTTTGGCTGTATCGGTGGTGATTCTGGTTGTCGGGCTTGTACTGTGGTTTTTCGTCAATAGGGCAAGTTCGCGTACTAATGAGCAGATTGAGTTGCTTGAAGCATTGTTAGATCAGCAAAAAAGACAGAACGCATTGCTCCGTCGCCTTTGCGAAGCTAACGAACCTGAAAAATCGGCAGAGCCTGCTGTGGTCACAGCGAAGGACGAAGATGATGACATCATCCGCCTGGTAGCTGAGCGGTAAAAACGGTATGACAGGGTGAGGATCTGTTGCTTACGTTCTCAGATGTTTCATCCTGTCGCCAACATGCCAGATTATTTTCTTCTGCATATGTCGTGTAATTAGCACTCTGATTCTCGTGTTAACTCAGTATTTTCAGATGCTCCAGCCAATTAATATCTTATCCCCGGTCTGATATAAATATAATTTCCCATACGATAAAAATATGATTATGTCATTTTTGTGATAGCGATCGTCTTATTAACAGCGAAACGTTTCTCTTACTTTTTTTGTGCATTGTCATCATTCTTTCATTATTTTGGTGCAAAAGCAGAAGGCAGATCTCGTTTTTACGCTTGTGACATTTTATGCATTACTAAGCATAAAAAATGATATTCGGCACACCCTGTAACAGCTAATCTGGAACAACCGAAGCTATTGAGCTATGGTAGAAATGTCCCGGCTATGGTGCAAGCCTGGCGGGGGATGGGGCGAGCGGCGGGAATATAACACTACTCAGTGTGGCGCATAACTGTGCAGTTGCTGTTTGATGAACGACAGGATTTGTGCGACCGATCGAGACACGTTTAAAAATGGCTTGCCATTATTAACGTTGTATGTGATAACACGTTTTGGGTTAAACGAGGTACAGTTCTGTTTATGTGTGGCATTTTCAGTAAAGAAGTCCTGAGTAAACACGTTGACGTTGAATACCGCTTCTCTGCCGAACCTTATATTAGTGCCTCAAGCAGTAATGTCTCAGTTTTATCTATGTTATGCCTGCGGGCGAAGAAAATACTCTAAGGAATTTTGCAAATGGCAAAGATTAAAGGTCAAGTTAAGTGGTTCAACGAGTCTAAAGGTTTTGGTTTCATTACTCCGGCTGATGGCAGCAAAGACGTGTTCGTACACTTCTCCGCTATCCAGGGTAACGGCTTCAAAACTCTGGCTGAAGGCCAGAACGTTGAGTTCGAAATTCAGGACGGCCAGAAAGGTCCGGCTGCTGTTAACGTAACAGCTATCTGATCGACACCACTGATTTGAAGCGCATATGCGCAACCATCTCAGATATAAAGCCTCGCCTATGCGGGGCTTTTTAATTCAAAATACGTCTAAATATTTCTAAATGCCCTCCCATTAGCGCTTTGTTGCAAAGGCGTGATGTTCGTAGCATAGTTTTCCCCGCTTTCTTACGACATTTCTCGTTAAATCAGACACCTGAAAAACTATCTTGCTGGAGTTCAGGTGAAAAAGAAAAACGACGGCGACGCGCGCAATTTTACTCCCGTACGTTTTGCCCTGCTTTGTGTGGCAATATTATTGAGTCTGGGATTGCTGCTGGGTCGGGTTGCATGGCTGCAAATTGTCACGCCGACAAGTCTGGTGAAACAGGAAGACATGCGTTCATTACGTGAGGTAACTATTGCCTCGCCGCGCGGGATGATTACCGACAGAGAAGGGCGACCGCTGGCGGTAAGTGTTCCGGTTAACGCCGTATGGGCCGATCCTAAGACCATCATTAGCAAGGGAGGCGTGGGTTATAACGAACGGTGGCAGGCTCTGGCAAGGGCTCTGCATCTGTCACTGAGTACGCTGGCGGAACGCGTTAACAGTAATCCTGGCGGACGTTTTATTTACCTGGCACGACAAATTTCCCCTCAGCAGGCTGAGTGGGTCGATGATCTTAATCTCCCGGGCATTAACCTGCGCGAGGAATCCCGCCGGTTCTATCCTGCAGGCCACGTAGCGGCGAATCTCATAGGTTTTACCAACATTGATGGACAAGGCATTGAAGGGCTGGAAAAAAGCTTTAATAACCAGTTGATGGGTAAACCTGGCTCCCGTCTGGTACGTAAAGACAAATTTGGCCATGTAATCGAGAATATCACCGAAGTCACGCCTGTTCCTGCACACCAATTACAGCTCAGCATCGATGAGCGCCTGCAGACGGTCACCGAAGATGCGTTGGACAATGCCGTTACGTGGAATAAAGCGGAATCAGGAGCCGCAGTGCTGGTCAACATTGCTACCGGTGAAATACTGTCCATGGCGAGCTTTCCTGACTTCAACCCCAATAACCGTGAGGGCGCGGTACTGGATGATTTTCGTAACCGTGCAATAAGCGATACGTTTGAACCCGGTTCAACCGTTAAACCGCTGGTGATCATGACTGCACTCCAGCAGGGGATAGTACAACCGGACAGCGTGATTGATACCCATCCTTTTTACCTTGATGGACATCGCATTCGCGACGTCGGATTTTACCCGGAGCTGTCGTTGACCGGCATTTTGCAGAAATCGAGCGATACCGGCGTGTCGCACCTTTCACTGGCTATGCCTGTTCAAAAGTTGCTGAATACCTATAAGAGCTTTGGTTTTGGCGATCCAACCGGACTGGGATTAACCGGTGAAAGTAGCGGTTTAATGCCTCAACGCCGTTACTGGAGCGATTTGGATCGCGCGACCTTTGCATTCGGCTATGGATTAATGGTAACGCCGCTGCAGTTGGCGCACGTATATGCAACCATTGGTAGTTTTGGTATCTATCGACCCCTTTCGATTACCCGGATTGACCCGCCGGTAATCGGTACCAGAGTGATGCCGGAGGAGCTGGTTCACCAGGTTGAACATATGATGGAAAGCGTCGCGTTACCCGGTGGTGGGGGAACTAAAGCCGCGGTCAGAGATTATCGCGTGGCGGTTAAAACAGGAACGGCAAAGAAAATTGGTGATGACGGTAAGTATGTCGATAAATACGTGGCCTACACGGCAGGCGTTGCGCCAGCGAGCGACCCGAAATTTGCACTGGTGGTCGTCATCAATAATCCGCAAAACGGTGCTTATTATGGCGGGGCTGTCTCTGCGCCTGTCTTCAGCCAGATAATGGGAGATGTCCTGCGTCTGGAGAACGTTAAACCGGATGGCATGCCTGCCGACTCTGATCATCTGCTGGTGATGCACGGCAGCAACGTATCCTCGCCG
Source organism: Citrobacter sp. Cf118 (assembly GCF_030334095.1). Taxonomy (NCBI): domain Bacteria; kingdom Pseudomonadati; phylum Pseudomonadota; class Gammaproteobacteria; order Enterobacterales; family Enterobacteriaceae; genus Citrobacter; species Citrobacter sp. Cf118. Next base: position 21,465 of record NZ_JAOWES010000082.1, read on the forward strand.
TCGCTGTAAGTTATTTTCCCAGGGCGCAATTCGCGTTACACTTGCGCCCTTAAGTCACCTGCCGGAGTTGTCATGTCGTTTTCCTGTCCTCTTTGCCACCAGCCTCTTACTCAAGCGAATAACAGTTTTGTCTGCCCCGGGCGGCACCAGTTTGACGTGGCGAAAGAAGGGTATGTCAACTTACTGCCGGTTCAGCATAAGCGGTCGCGCGATCCGGGTGATAGCGCTGAAATGATGCAAGCCAGACGGGCATTTCTTGATGCTGGGCACTATCAACCGTTGCGTGATGCGATTGTGAATGTGCTTAAAGAAAAGTCGAATTCAGAAGATGCAGCGATCCTGGATATTGGCTGTGGGGAAGGGTATTACACCCATGCGTTTGCCGACGTGCTGGCGGGCTGTACAACCTTTGGTCTTGACGTCTCCAAAGTGGCAATTAAAGCCGCAGCCAGACGCTATCCGCAGGTGATCTTTTGCGTTGCCTCCAGCCATCGTCTGCCGTTCGCAGACGAGTCAATGGATGCAATCATCCGGATCTATGCGCCCTGTAAAGCGCAAGAGCTGGCTCGCGTGGTTAAATCGGGTGGATGGGTGATCACCGCCACGCCGGGACCGCGTCATTTAATGGAACTGAAAGGGCTGATTTATGATGAGGTGCGTTTGCATGCGCCCCATACTGAGCAACTGGACGGTTTTGTTCTGCAACAGAGCATTGCGCTGGGATATCAGATGCAGCTTCAGGGCAGCGAGGCCGTTGCATTACTGCAAATGACGCCGTTCGCCTGGCGGGCAAAGCCGGAAGTGTGGGAAACGTTAGCGGGGAAAACGACGTTTGAATGCCAGACCGACTTTAGTATTCATGTCTGGCAGCGTCTGAATTAACCGTGGAAGTGTGCCCAGAGGATCTGGGCACCGATACCAATCAGCACCACCCCACCCAAAATTTCAGCTCGTTTGCCCAGCATTGGGCCAATGAAACGACCAATCATCATGCCGAGCGTGGACATAATCAATGTGGCGCAGCCGATGGCCAGCGCTGTGGCAATAATGTTGACCTGCAGGAAAGCCAGACCCACCCCGACGGCCATTGCGTCGAGACTGGTGGCAATGGCGGTGGTAACCAGCAGCCAGAAACCGTGGCGGCGCTGCGGTTCTTCCTCTTCATCGCCGTTGTCGCGAAAACCTTCGATTATCATTCGCCCACCTAAAAAGATCAGCAGAATGAAGGCGATCCAATGGTTCCACTCCAGCACGAATTTGCTGGCCAGCATCCCCATGCCCCAGCCAATCAGTGGCGTAAGCGTTTCAACTGCGCCGAATATCAGTCCGGTGCGCAATGCTTCAGAAAATTTGGGTTTATGCAGGGTGGCGCCTTTGCCAATTGATGCGGCGAAAGCATCCATCGACATGCCGAAAGCGAGAAGAACGGTAGCGGTGAGATTCATAACAGCGTCCTGACCGGGGTATCCATAAAACACATCACTGCCCCCAGTAACCATGCATACAGGCTGGAATCACTGTAAATACAGCGCCATTCAAATATGCATTGCAGTTGATGTGCCTATGGTCTCGCCTGACTAAACCTGTAAGTTCAGTCCGTACGCGCCACGTTTTTCAACGAGTATGTTGACACGTACATTTCCGGAGTCTGGAAATCGGCTACTCCCCAACGACGGGCGCAACCTTAACATATTTTGAGAATATAAAACAAGAAATGCAGAAATAATATTTGACTTCTAGTTGAAAACGATTTTCATTTAGATTTATTTATAAATAAAACGTTAAAATAAATAACATTGTGGACAGTGAAATATAGCCTTGGCTATGATTGTTTTTTTACTGATATATAAAAACATAGTTCAGGCTATATTTATAAACTATTGATTTGAAATTAAAAGTTTATATATCCTCTCAAGATCGTCGATATTTCGTACGCGAATCAACAATCTTCGATGTTCTAATTGCATCACCAATACACCGTCTTCAGATAAATTCATCTCTTTAATGCGGTTATATTCAATCCAGACGTTGGCGAAGAAAAAGCCTTTCTGTTTGAAGATGATTTTTGGCGTACGGATCCAGAACAGATACAAACCCATCAATACCAGTGCACATAATAACCATGTGGTAAATTGCGCGCCGTGGCTGGTGATGTTGTTGTAGATAAGAATAGCTACCAGGCCAAGGAAGATAACGCTGTCGACTCTGCTGCGGGGAAGCAGGGCGACAGTAAGCAGAGTAGGGCCATTACGGCGGGGCATGATGAACTGATCGTAAATGGCATACGCCAGCAGCGAAAAGATAAATAGAACCAGCACCAGGTCCGTGATAGTCATGAATCCTCAACCCTCTAAATAGAAAAACCGGGGGCAAGCCCCCGGTGATGTACAACAGTTTTACAGGCCGAGCAGTCCGACAGCGTAGCCCGCGATACCGATGACGAAGAAGCCAACGATGATCCACAGCGGGTTCACTTTCTTACGCAGCAGCCACATACAGGCGAATGTCAGCAGCAGAGGAACCAGACCCGGCATCAGCTGGTCAAGGATAGTCTGCACAGTGGTAACACGAGTCTGACCATCCTGACCGGTGATAGTAGAAACCACCAGTGGAATGTTTACGTGCGTCCACTTGTTAACCAATGCCCCCATGACAAACAGACCGAGGATTGACGCCCCCTCAGTCAGTTTCTGCAGGAAGCCGCCGCCCATATCTTTAACGATATCGACACCTTTACGGTAGCCATATGCCACACCGTAATAACGGGTTGCCAGACGAACCAGGTTAAACAGAACGAAGAACAGCAATGGCCCCAGCAGGCTGCCGCTCATCGCGATACCTGCGCCGAGCGCGGCGAATACTGGGCGAACGGTACCCCAGAAGATCGGGTCGCCGACGCCTGCCAGCGGACCCATCAGACCAACTTTGATACCGTTGATGGCTCCATCGTCAATCTCTGCGCCGTTTGCACGCTGTTCTTCCATCGCCAGCGTAACGCCCAGTACTGGAGCCGCTACGTACGGATGAGTGTTAAAGAATTCCAGGTGACGCTTAATCGCTTGCTTACGTGCGTCGTTGTTTTCCGGGTACAAGCGACGGATAGCCGGCACCATGGAGAAACAGAAACCCAGCGCCTGCATACGTTCGAAGTTCCATGAACCCTGAAACAGGTTAGAACGAATGAACACGCCACGAATGTCACTCGGAGTGAGTTTTTTCTCGGTGGTAGTTTTAGTCATATCAACCATTTCGCTCACCTGCTAGTCCAGTTCGTTATCGAGATCGTTATTGCCAGCCGCCGCAGCAGGTGCACCGGCTACGCGGTTATATTTCGGGCTCAGCTGAATGTAGAGGATCGCCATTACTGCGCCAATCACACCCAGAGCAACCAGGTTGAAGTTAGTAAATGCCGCGGTGACGAAGCCGAGGTAGAAGAATGGCATCAGGTAGCCTGCGCGCATCATGTTGATGACCATCGCATAACCAACCACCACGATCATACCGCCTGCGATGTTCAGACCGCCGGTCACGACTTCCGGAATGGCGTTAAGCATGCTCTGAACTTCACTGGTACCAACAGAAATCGCTACGATTACCGCTGGGATAGCGATACGCATAGCCTGCAGGAACAGAGAGGATACATGCAGCCAGGAGAGCGCCGTCAGGTTACCGTTTTCGGCCGCCTTATCCGCTGCGTGCTGGAATGCTACGGTGATAGTACGAACGATAATGGTCAGTACTTGGCCTGCAGCTGCCAGTGGGATAGCCAGCGCGATACCGGCACCAATGCTTTGGTGACCTGCGATAACCAGAACGGTAGAGATAATTGAGGCCAGTGCCGCATCTGGTGCAACCGCAGCACCGATGTTCATCCAGCCCAGGGCGATCATTTCCAGGGTACCACCGATGATAATACCGGTTTTCATGTCCCCGAGAACGGCACCAATCAGCGTACAGGCCACCAACGGACGGTGGAACTGAAATTCATCGAGTACCGACTCCATACCCGCGATACATGCGACGATGAACACCAGCACAATCTGAAGAGTGGTAATCTCCATTGTACTTCTCCTATTGCTATACAGACTTAAGTGTGAAAACTAAGTAAATGCCAGGAAATTATTTCACCTTGGCAATCAAATCCATCATTTTCAGTTTCTGATCGGTAGAAACCTTACGTGCCTCAAGCTCAATACCGCGTTCGTTGAGTTTCTTGAAGGCTTCGATGTCTTTGTCATCGACAGAAATTGCGTTGTTTACCTGCGTTTTACCCTGACGGAAAGCCATACCGCCAATGTTTACGGAGGTAATTTTCACACCACCTTCAACGATACGTTCTACGTCGGTTGGGTTGGTGAACAACAGCATCACACGCTCACCTGCATATTTAGGGTTGTTGTAGACGCGGATCATTTTTGCGACATCAACCACATGCGCCGTCACACCCGGAGGTGCTACCTGAGTCAGCAGCGTTTTACGCACGGTATCGGCGGCAACTTCATCACTGACGACGATAATGCGTGTTACGTTGGTTTCTTTGGTCCAGCGAGTTGCCACCTGACCATGGATTAAACGGTCATCAATACGCGCCAGGCCGATCTGCATATAATCGTTCGGACCCATCGGTTTGGCGGGAGCTGCTGCTTTTGGCGCTGCTACTGGGGCAGGAGCGGCTTTCTCAACCGGTTTGGCTTTCAGCGCTTTCACGCCTTCGCTACCGGTTTCAACGGCCAGTGCCACTAATTCATCAAAGCTCGGGTTGTCATCACGCGCCATGAAGGTTTCAACCAGCATGGGAATGTTCACACCGGCGATAACTTCGTAATGCTCTTTATCGACGACAATGCGGCTTGCAGCGTTAAACGGGCTGCCTCCCCATGTGTCAACGAGAAACAGCACGCCTTTACTGGTATCGAGTTTTGCCAACTGAGCGTTGTACTTTTCGATCAGCGTTTCGGCATTTTCGCCTGGAACGAAATCTATCCAGCCGACATTTTCCTGCTCGCCTAACAGCATTTCTGCCGTCTTAAGTAACTGCTCTGCAGCCCAACCATGTGTGCCTATTACAATAGCAATGGTCACTTGCTACCTCCTTTATTATCGTTAACACATCAACGTGAAGATGTATTTGAATCGTCGTCCGCAATCGAATCGATTCAGATAAGGGTTACAAAGAAAAACCTATGATTTTCGTGAATTATTTTAGATATCGAAAAAAATATTTTATGTGATGAAGATCCGTAATTTAACTTCCGATTTAAAGAAATTTCGAAGGGTAAAATATCTCCGAAACAACTTATTGCAAAGGAAGGTAAATCTTTGCTAAAAACCGCTTCTCTCTGTTATGTTTAGCATCTGTTTAATTACTCAGGAGTATAGGGCAGTAGCCCACCATATGGATCGTCACCGACGTCATTTCACCTTCAGGCCGTATCAAGCCTGTCAGATTGGCACTTTTTGCCACAAATTTTCTCTGCATATCGCTTTAACGCCTGAGATCCTCAGCGCGCAGTTTGGTCATTCCTTAAGCAGGAGCTTGTCATGGAATTATTAATGGACCCGCAGATTTGGGTGGGTTTGCTCACGCTTGTCGTTCTTGAAATTGTTCTGGGTATTGATAACCTAGTCTTCATTGCGATCCTGGCTGATAAGCTGCCGCCGAAACAGCGAGATAAAGCGCGTTTAATCGGTTTGTCGCTGGCACTGATTATGCGTCTGGGCCTGTTGTCCGTGATTTCGTGGATGGTGACGCTGACAAAGCCGCTGTTCACGGTAATGGACTATGCGTTCTCGGGGCGCGATCTGATTATGCTGCTAGGGGGTATATTCCTCTTGTTCAAGGCTACGACAGAGCTGCATGAGCGGCTGGAAAACCGTGAACATGATACCGGGCAGACGAAAGGGTATGCGAGCTTTTGGGTTGTCGTAACGCAGATTGTCATCCTCGATGCAGTGTTCTCGCTGGATGCCGTGATTACGGCGGTCGGTATGGTCAACCATCTGCCAGTGATGATGGCGGCAGTAGTGATTGCCATGGCCGTGATGCTGTTGGCTTCTAAGCCGCTGACACGTTTTGTGAACCAACACCCGACGGTGGTAGTGCTGTGTTTGAGCTTCCTGTTGATGATTGGTCTGAGCCTGGTTGCCGAAGGGTTTGGCTTTCATATTCCGAAAGGCTATCTGTATGCGGCGATTGGCTTCTCAATCATCATTGAGCTGTTTAACCAGATTGCCCGTCGTAACTTTATTCGCCACCAGTCGACGCTGCCATTGCGTGCGCGTACTGCCGATGCGATTCTCCGTCTGATGGGCGGTAAACGTCAGGCCAGCGCGCAGATGGAATCCGACAATCCGGTACCGGTTCCCGTCCCGGAAGGCGCATTTGTAGAAGAAGAACGCTATATGATCAACGGCGTCCTCTCTTTGGCGTCGCGTTCATTACGCGGCATTATGACGCCTCGTGGGGAGATCAGTTGGGTTGATGCAGACCTGAGCGTGGAGGAAATTCGCGAGCAGTTGCTTTCGTCACCTCATAGCCTGTTCCCGGTATGTCGTGGCGAACTGGATGAAATCATCGGTATCGTGCGTGCTAAAGAGCTGCTGGTGGCGCTGGAAGACGGTGTGGATGTGGCGGCGATTGCCTCTGCTTCTCCGGCTATTGTTGTTCCGGAAACGCTGGACCCGATCAATCTGTTAGGCGTTCTGCGTCGTGCCCGCGGTAGCTTCGTTATCGTCACAAACGAGTTTGGCGTAGTACAGGGTCTGGTCACGCCGCTGGATGTATTAGAAGCCATCGCCGGTGAATTCCCTGATGCCGATGAAACGCCTGAAATTATAGCTGATGCAGGCGGTTGGTTGGTCAAAGGCGGTACCGATCTGCATGCGTTGCAACAGGCGCTGGACGTGGATACGTTAGTGAATGAAGACGAAGACATCGCTACGGTGGCAGGTTTAGTCATTGCGGCTAACGGCCATATTCCTCGTGTAGGTGATGTTATCGAGGTCGCACCGCTGAGCATTACGATTGTCGAAGCGAATGACTATCGTGTGGATTTAGTTCGCATTGTTAAAGAACAACCCGCTCACGACGAAGACGAGTAACCGGGTTTAGCGAAACGGCATGACGGGCATACTGTGTCTCCCGTTATGCCGGGTGGGTGGCGGCGTGCTGCCCGCCAGCCATTTTGGAAAATCGCGCAGCGGCATTGGCTTGGCATACAGAAAACCTTGCAATAAATGTACGCCGTGTCGGCGCAAATGCTGAGCTTGCGCCTGTGTCTCAACGCCTTCCGCCACCAGTTCGATATTCAATTTTTTCCCCAAAGCGATAATGATGTCTGTGACGGTTGAGTTCACGGCGTCTGTTCCTATTGCCGAAGTAAATGATTTATCGATCTTCAGCACATCCGGGCGGAGCTTTTCCAGCCAGGAGAGCGAGCTATTGCCGGTGCCGAAATCATCAATCGCCAGTTTTACGCCAAGCCGATTTAATTCGCGTACGACCCGATAATCCACATCCAGTAACGCATCGCGTTCGGTCAGTTCGATAACCAATTGCTGGATTGGGTGCTGGCTGAACCAGTATTGATTAAGATCTTTTAGCAACGTGCCATTACGAAAATGGCTGGCGGCGACATTAATCCCAATATGAAACTGGCTGCTCATCGGGAAAACGTGTCGTTGCTGAATGGTTTCTGCGATGACATGACGGGTAAGCGGCACAATCAGGTTGTGCTCCTCTGCAATGGGAATAAACACTTCCGGAGAGATCCAACCCTGGCGTGGGTTATTCCAGCGTAAAAGGATTTCCACGCCCATGCATTGCTGGGTTTGCGCATTAAGCAGCGGCTGGCAAAATAGTTCGAATTCCCGAGCAGCAAGGGCCAGATTAATCTCCCATGAGAAACTCATTCTGCTGGCGGTAGCCAGCCATGCCAGATAACCCACTAATAAACTTAGGATCACCGCCAGCGGCAGCTGTGTTGGCAGGTGTTTTACCGCCAACTCACTGGGACCGGGGCCGGTGACGCTAATGGTAAACGGGAAATGTTGAGATGAAAGCTGGTAGCGTTTTTCATCATTTAGCTTAGGCAGCGTATCGACAACACCTTGATCATACAGTAGATGCCGATTACCAACGGTTAAGCTGGCATCGGTGATCTGCGGCGGCTGGGGTTCAAGCAACATAGACGACAATAAGTCAATATTGACGATTTCCAGCACGCCATCTTCACCATCGGCAGAGGACGGATACCACTGAGTCAGAATCGGACTGCCTTTAATCAACGAATGGTCGGTAGACAGCAGCAGTTGCGGTTCCCTGCTGGGTAATTCGGGCTGCAGTTGACTAATGGGAACATTACGATAACCAAAAATGCTGGAGCAATAGAGGATCCCGCTTTGAATCAGATTAATAGAACGCACCGTTTGCAACCTTGCGGCATGTTTGCTTAAGGGTAAACGCGCCACTGAGCAGGGGAGGCCAATCAACGGCAGCAATACATCCCGTCCGGTCTGCAAGGGTAAAAGCACGTCATCCAGTTCTTCTACAGCATGGTTGGCAAAGGTGACGATATTTCGGTGATTTAAATTACGCTCCGAAATAAATCTGACAGTTAATGTGAGGATGAGCGTCAGTAGTGCACATACTGTGCAGACGATTAAGCGATTCCGGCGATAATTTTTAATGATCCGTTGTGCTGTTTGCATGCGGGCCGCCCGATAAGCCGTTGGTCACAGAAGCCAACAGCAACAGAGCAAGTGTAGTGGGGAAAATTACAGTAGACGAGGGAGAGGGGGCAAATTCGCCCATCCGTCGCAGATGGGCGAAAATTAAGTATTAGTCACATTGAACTTTGATCGCCAGGCCACCGCGTGACGTTTCGCGGTATTTGGCGTTCATATCCTTACCCGTTTCGTACATAGTCTCAATGACTTTATCCAGCGAGACGCGCGGCGCGCTGGTACGGCGCATTGCCATACGCGCAGCGTTGATCGCCTTCACTGAAGCAATTGCGTTACGCTCAATGCACGGAACCTGTACCTGACCGGCAACCGGATCGCAGGTTAAACCGAGGTTATGTTCCATGCCGATTTCAGCAGCAACACACACCTGCTCCGGGCTTGCGCCTAACAGTTCAGCCAGACCCGCGGCAGCCATGGAGCAGGCTACGCCCACTTCACCCTGACAACCTACTTCTGCACCAGAGATAGAGGCGTTCATTTTGTACAACGCGCCAATCGCACCGGCCGCCAGGAAATAGCGGGTATAGATATCCGGGCTAACGGACTCAATGAAATGATCGTAATAGGCCAGTACCGCAGGCACGATACCGCAGGCACCGTTGGTTGGCGCTGTCACTACGCGACCGCCCGCGGCGTTTTCTTCGTTAACGGCCAACGCAAACATGTTCACCCAGTCGATCACGTTCATTGGATCGTTGGACAGCTTATCGCTGGAAACCAGCATACGACGCAGGGCTGAAGCACGGCGAGGAACGCGCAGCGGACCCGGCAGCACACCTTCGGTGTTCATGCCACGATCGATACATGCCTGCATGGTTTGCCAGACGTGGCCAAAGTACTCTTCAATCTCTTTCTTACTGTGCAGCGCAAGTTCGTTCTGCATTGCCATGCCAGAAAGAGACAGGCCGGTGCTGTTACAATATTCCAGCATTTCAGTAGCGGATTTGAACGGATAAGGCACGCTGACCTCGCCCGAGGCATCCTGACCAAAATGTTCTTCATCAACGATGAATCCACCGCCGATTGAGTAGTAGGTTTTGCTATAAATGACGGTTTCGCCATTGTACGCATGGATCTGCATTCCGTTTTCATGCAGCGGCAGGTTGCCGTTGTGAAAACGCATCCCGTCATTCTGCGGGAAATCCACTTCGTGCTGACCCTGCGCAAGCAGCAGGCGTCCACGCGTTTCTACGTCGCGGATAAATCCGGGGATGCTATCAATATCCACGGTAGCAGGCTCATTGCCCGCCAGACCCATAATAATGGCGATATCGGTGTGGTGACCTTTACCCGTGAGCGACAGTGAACCATACACGTCGACGGCGACACGAGTAACGCTGTCCAGTAATCCTTTTTCGACCAGGTCATCGACGAACTGTTTACCCGCCTTCATAGGCCCTACGGTATGGGAAGATGAGGGACCAATCCCCACCTTAAACATGTCGAATAGACTAATCACGATAATACTCCTACAGGGCGACTGGGCTTTCCAGTAACGATGTTATAACTGCGCATAGTGTAAGAGGGAACGCGGCGATCGGCTTAACTATTCACATGAATTAAACTAATAGATAACCGCGGTTTTACTAATGTTGTGACCTGAGTTTCAAGTTGTCTATTGTGTGCGTAAAGATAAGTATAGTCAGGGCTTGACGCCAATTTGCAGCGCCAGCTCACGAATTATTCCGGCAGTCATTCCCCAGACGAAATATTGCTCATACCAGGAAAGCCATACGCGATGTGAATCGCCACGACGGTAAATATCCAACGGGTGGTAACGACCTAAATGCAGGGCCTGGGCCAGCGGCATTTCGAACACTGCGGAAACTTCATCTTCACTGGCGCGATACGGCAGATTAGGCGGGATAATGCCTACCACAGGGGTGACCTGGAAACCGGTCACGCTGTCGACAGGCGGCAGAACGCCAATCACTTCTACGCATGAAGGTGGGATCGCCACCTCCTCCTGCGCTTCGCGAAGGGCGGCGGCAATTAACGAGGCATCACTGCTATCCACCGCCCCACCGGGGAATGCGACCTGTCCGGCGTGCTTGCGCAGGTGAACGGAACGCTGGGTTAACAGCAACCCCGGCTGTGGGCGACGCACGACGGGGATCAGTACGGCGGCCTGGCGCTGGTTTAACGCGGCATGATTGACCTGCGGGCGCAGGAGTTGAAAGCGCGATAAAAAATCATCAAGCGTCAGGCTGCTGTATTCCACGTGTCAATTCTCCAGTTGGTGCAAAATGCGATTCACTTTATCAAATGTTTCCTGATATTCAGCGTCTTCCTGACTGTCTGCAACAATACCACCGCCTGCGGAGCAATAAATTTGTCCGTTTGTGGCTGTCAGCGTGCGAATGGTAATGCTGGTATCCATATTGCCGCAAAAGCTCAGATAACCAATGCTGCCGCACCAGGCGTTGCGTCTTTGCGGCTCCAGTTCGTCGATAATTTCCATCGCCCGCACTTTCGGCGCGCCGGTAATAGAGCCGCCGGGGAAGGCGGCGCGTAGCAGATCGGTGGCGTATAATGACTCAGGCAGACGTGCGGTAATGGTGCTGACCAAATGATGAACGGCAGGGAACGGTTCGACGATAAACAGCTCCGGAACCTGTACCGAACCCGGTACGGCAACGCGGCCAATATCATTACGCATCAAATCGACGATCATCAGGTTTTCCGCACGATCCTTCGGCGAATTCGCCAGTCGCCGGGCCTGCTCACGATCGGCATCGGTATCTCCAAGCCTCGGTAGCGTGCCTTTAATCGGACGCGTCTGTATGTGCTGGTTTTCCAGCAGAATAAATCGTTCCGGCGAAAGGCTGAGGATTGCACCTTCCTCAAGACGAATAAATGCACTAAACGGGGCGCGGTTGGCGTGATTGAGAGTGACAAATGCCTGCCACTCATCGCCCTGGTAATGCGCCTGAAAACGCTGGGCAAGATTGACCTGGTAACAGTCACCGCTGTGCAGATAATCCTGCACCTGGCGGAATTTTTCGCCGTACTGAGCACGGCTCATATTAGACTGCCACGCCGAAGTTAATGTAAACGGCTCACGCGTTGGTGGTTGTTGCGCGTCGAGCCATTTCAGGCGAGCCTCGACATCGGTATGGCTGAGCAGCGATACGGTCTGCAACTGGTGATCGACAATCAGTGCCCAGTCGTAAATGCCAACGGCCATATCCGGTAGCGTAATATCGCGCTCTGCAATAGTGGGTAGAGATTCGAAGCGTCGGCCAAGATCGTAGCCAAACAGACCTAACGCACCGCCCTGAAACGGCAGGTCGGGGTGATATTCAGGGTGAATCTTGTGTGCGGTTAGTGCGGAATGTAATACCGTCATGGGATCATCAAGCGAGCGAGAGGTTGCGTGCCCGTCCTGCACTACGGTCTCTGTAGCTCGCGTAACAAGCGTGGTGACGGGATCCGCCACCAGAATATCAAAGCGGTTATGCGGATGGTCGGCTTGACCCGAATGCAGCAGCATCGCCCAGGGCAGATGGCTTAATGTCGAAAAATAGCGTTCAGCGGCGTCCTGACGCCAGGGTAATGTGATTACTGCGGGAGATAACGTCTTCATCAGTCCTGACTCGTTGCTACTCTACTGGCTAACTGCCCGGTAGCATGAAATAATTAGCGCAGACAATTTAGCAGGAGTTAACAATGTTTGCAGGTTTACCTTCACTCAGTCATGAGCAGCAGCAAAAAGCGGTAGAGCGTATTCAGGAGCTGATGTCGCAGGGGATGAGCAGCGGACAAGCCATTGCTCTTGTTGCTGAAGAGTTACGCGCCAGTCATACCGGCGAGCGGATCGTGGCGCGCTTTGAAGATGAAGACGAATAACGCCGCTTAAACTGCAGCGATAATCTTAATCTCAACTTTGTATTTCGGGTTCATCAACCCGGCCTGAACGGTACAACGTACCGGCGCGTGACCAGCAACAACCCACGCGTCCCAGGCTTTGTTCATGGCGGCAAAATCATTTTTGTCTGCCAAAAACAGGGTGGCATCAAGAATACGTGACTTGTTGCTGCCTTGTTTTTCCAGCACCGCATCAATTTGCGCCAGCGTATTTGCCGTTTGCTCAAAAGCGTCTGCATCCAGATTTTCCGGCACGCCGGTGTAATACAGCGTGTTGTTGTGGATAACCACGTCGGACCAACGCGCTTCGGCATCAATGCGCACAATCGTCATAAATCATTCCTCATTTACGTGTTTTCAAATGGCTTTGGGTTGCGCCAAGACTGCCATAATGTTGTGCCCACGTCACCTCTTCAACTGGCGAAAGAGCTGCTGGCCTGACATAATCCCTGTTCAAATGAACAGGGGGCAGTGTGACGGACGATTTTGCAGCAGACGGTCAGTTGGCTAAAGCGATACCGGGTTTTAAACCGCGAGAACCACAGCGGCAGATGGCCATCGCCGTCAGTCATGCCATCGAAAAATCACAACCGTTGGTGGTAGAAGCCGGAACCGGGACGGGTAAAACCTATGCTTATCTTGCCCCAGCGCTGCGTGCCGGAAAGAAGGTCATTGTCTCCACGGGCTCGAAGGCGTTGCAGGATCAGCTATACAGCCGCGATCTCCCGACCGTCGCTAAGGCACTAAAGTTCACCGGTAAACTGGCGCTGCTGAAAGGGCGTTCAAACTATCTGTGCCTTGAACGTCTCGAACAGCAGGCACTCGCGGGTGGTGACTTGCCGGTACAAACGTTAAGCGACGTCATCCTGCTGCGCTCCTGGTCAAATCAAACCCTTGATGGGGACATCAGCACCTGCGTCAGCGTGGCGGAAGACTCTCAGGCCTGGCCGTTGGTCACCAGCACTAATGACAACTGTCTGGGCAGCGACTGCCCGCTGTATAAAGAGTGTTTTGTCGTGAAAGCGCGTAAAAAAGCGATGGATGCCGATGTCGTCGTGGTTAACCATCATCTGTTTCTCGCTGATATGGTGGTAAAAGAGAGCGGGTTTGGCGAACTGATCCCGGAAGCTGATGTAATGATCTTCGATGAAGCGCATCAGCTACCGGATATCGCCAGCCAGTACTTTGGTCAATCGCTCTCCAGTCGCCAGCTGTTAGACCTGGCGAAAGACATCACCATTGCCTATCGCACCGAGCTGAAAGACACTCAGCAGTTGCAAAAGTGCGCCGATCGCCTTGCACAAAGCGCTCAGGACTTCCGCTTGCAACTTGGTGAGCCGGGCTATCGCGGAAACCTGCGGGAACTGCTGGCCGACCAGCGCGTACAGCGCGCGTTTTTGCTGCTCGATGACACGCTGGAGCTATGTTATGACGTGGCGAAGCTGTCTCTTGGGCGTTCGGCGTTGCTGGATGCCGCGTTTGAACGCGCCACACTTTACCGTGCGCGCCTGAAGCGTCTGAAAGAGATCAACCAGCTAGGCTTCAGCTACTGGTATGAATGCACCTCCCGCCATTTCACTCTCGCGCTGACGCCGCTCACTGTGGCGGATAAATTCAAAGAAGTGATGGAACAAAAGCCGGGCTGCTGGATTTTTACTTCTGCGACGCTGTCGGTAAACGATGACCTTCATCATTTCACCGCGAGGTTGGGGATTGAAGATGCCGAGTCGATGTTATTGCCGAGTCCATTTGATTACACGCGCCAGGCGCTGCTGTGCGTGCCGCGTAATCTCCCGCAAACCAACCAGCCGGGGGCTGCGCGCCAGTTAGCATCCATGCTGCGACCTATTATTGAAGCGAACAACGGTCGCTGCTTTATGCTGTGCACTTCGCACGCGATGATGCGCGATCTGGCGGAACAATTCCGCGCCACCATGACGCTTCCCGTTCTGCTGCAGGGCGAAACCAGTAAAGGGCAACTGTTACAGCAGTTTGTCAGCGCAGGTAATGCGCTACTGGTTGCCACCAGCAGCTTCTGGGAAGGCGTGGACGTGCGCGGTGATACGCTGTCGCTGGTGATAATCGACAAACTGCCGTTTACCTCGCCGGACGACCCGCTGTTAAAAGCCCGAATGGAAGATTGTCGACTGCGCGGCGGCGATCCGTTTGAAGACGTCCAGTTGCCGGATGCGGTCATCACCCTGAAGCAGGGGGTAGGGCGTCTGATACGTGATGCCGACGATCGCGGCGTGCTGGTGATTTGCGACAATCGTCTGGTTATGCGGCCATACGGCGCCACCTTCCTGGCGAGTCTTCCTCCTGCGCCGCGGACGCGTGACATAGCTCGCGCGGTTCGCTTTCTTGCCATACCAACGACTGAGTAATTTGTTACGGAGTGTGGTAAGATGCGCGCCAAATTTATTGATCTGATCACAAACACCCATGCGAATTCTGGCTATCGATACCGCCACAGAGGCGTGCTCTGTTGCCCTGTGGAATGACGGTACTATCAAGGCTCACTTTGAGCTTTGCCCACGAGAACACACCCAACGAATTTTACCGATGGTTCAGGAAATCCTGGCCGCTGGCGATCTCACGTTAACCGATATCGACGCCCTGGCGTTTGGTCGCGGTCCCGGCAGTTTCACCGGCGTGCGTATCGGTATTGGCATTGCTCAGGGGCTGGCGTTAGGCGCAAACTTACCGATGATCGGCGTCTCCACCCTGGCGACCATGGCGCAGGGCGCCTGGCGTAAGTCGGGCGCGACTCGTGTACTGGCGGCGATTGATGCGCGAATGGGCGAAGTCTACTGGGCCGAATACCAGCGTGATGACAACGGCAACTGGCACGGTGAAGAAACCGAAGCGGTGTTAACCCCCGAGCAGGTACATGAGCGTTTACTGCAGCTTTCTGGCGAGTGGGTAACTGTTGGGACGGGCTGGCCAGCCTGGCCTGAGCTTGGTAAAGACAGCGGTCTGACGCTCAGCGATGGTGACGTGCTGCTTCCTGCTGCTGAAGATATGCTGCCTGTCGCCGCGCAAATGCTGGCTGCGGGTAAGACCGTAGCGGTCGAACACGCGGAACCGGTTTATTTACGTAACACCGTGGCGTGGAAGAAACTTCCCGGTAAAGAATGAATCTTAGTAGTACATCCCCGGTTTATTTTCATAGACGTCGGTGCACAGCATTGTGAACAGGCCGGGGCAGAAGCTAAGAAAAGGGAGTCGCAATATGGCGGTGCAAAAGCAGTTATTGAAAGGTGTGTTGGCGGGGGCCTTGGCGTTAATGCTTAGCGGCTGCGTCACCATCCCGGATGCGATTAAAGGTTCGAGCCCGGTGCCGCAGCAGGATCTGGTGCGGGTGATGAATGCGCCGCAGCTGTATGTCGGACAGGAAGCGCGTTTTGGTGGCAAAGTGGTGGATATTCAGAACCAGCAGGGAAAATCCCGTCTGGAAATTGCCACCGTTCCGCTCGATAGTGGTGCGCGTCCTGTGCTGGGTGAAGCCTCTCGCGGGCGGATTTATGCTGATGTAAATGGCTTCCTCGACCCGGTGGACTTTCGCGGGCAACTGGTCACCGTCGTCGGCCCGATTAGCGGTACGGTGGACGGAAAAATAGGTAATACGCCGTATAAATTCATGCTGATGCAGGTAACCGGTTATAAACGCTGGCATATTACTCAGCAGATTGTCATGCCGCCTCAGCCTATCGACCCCTGGTTCTACGGTGCGCGTGGCTGGCCTTACGGTGGCTATGGCGGATGGGGCTGGTACAATCCCGGCCCGGCACAGGTTCAGACCATAGTAACAGAGTAACTCTTTGTTTTATTGGTAAAAGAAACAGCGGCCTGTCCGCTGTTTCTGCATTAACGTGGATATAAGAAAAATAAATAGTGACGTGCTTCGCAACCTTGTCGTTGTGTAATAAACAAACTGGTACGCTGAGTTAATATTATGTTAACAGTTTGTTTATTGTCTGGGGTTGTGATGACGACGAATACGCATTTTAGAGGTGATGTATTGAAAAAGGTTTGGCTTAACCGTTATCCCGCTGGTGTTCCTGCGGAGATCAATCCTGACCGTTATCAATCCCTGGTGGAACTCTTTGAACACTCAGTAAGACGGTATGCCGATCAGCCCGCGTTTGTAAACATGGGGGAGGTGATGACCTTCCGCAAGCTTGAAGAGCGTAGCCGTGCGTTTGCCGCTTATTTGCAACAGGGGCTCGGGCTGAAAAAGGGCGATCGCGTCGCGCTGATGATGCCGAATCTGCTGCAATATCCGGTCGCGCTGTTTGGGATTTTACGTGCCGGCATGATTGTCGTGAACGTGAACCCGCTGTACACGCCTCGCGAGTTGGAACATCAGCTCAACGATAGCGGCGCGTCGGCGATTGTCATCGTATCTAACTTTGCCCACACGCTGGAAAAAGTAGTCGACAAAACGTCTGTGCAACACGTGATCCTGACGCGTATGGGCGATCAGCTGTCCACAGCCAAAGGGACGCTGGTTAACTTCGTCGTCAAGTATATCAAGCGTCTGGTGCCGAAATATCACCTGCCGGATGCCATCTCGTTTCGCAGTGCGCTGCAAAACGGTTATCGCATGCAGTATGTGAAGCCCGAAGTCGTGTCGGAAGATTTGGCGTTCCTGCAATATACTGGCGGGACAACCGGCGTGGCGAAAGGCGCGATGCTTACACACCGCAACATGCTGGCTAACCTGGAGCAGGTTAATGCCACCTATGGCCCGTTGCTGCATCCGGGTAAAGAGCTGGTGGTAACGGCCCTACCGCTGTATCACATTTTTGCGCTAACGATGAACTGCCTGCTGTTTATTGAGCTAGGTGGTCAAAACCTGCTGATTACTAACCCGCGTGATATTCCGGGGCTGGTAAAAGAGCTGGCGAAGTATCCATTTACCGCGATGACTGGCGTCAATACGCTGTTTAACGCGCTGCTGAATAACAAAGAGTTCCAGCAACTGGATTTCTCTTCACTCCACCTCTCGGCAGGCGGCGGAATGCCGGTTCAACAGGCGGTAGCTGAACGTTGGGTGAAGCTGACAGGTCAGTATCTGCTGGAAGGCTACGGCCTGACGGAGTGCGCGCCGTTGGTAAGCGTCAACCCTCACGATATCGACTACCACAGCGGCAGTATCGGGTTACCGGTGCCTTCCACCGAGGTCAAGCTGGTGGACGACGACGACAACGAAGTGCCGCCGGGAGAACCGGGGGAGCTCTGCGTGAAAGGCCCGCAGGTGATGCTGGGCTACTGGCAGCGACCAGACGCCACTGACGAAATCGTCAAAGACGGCTGGCTGCACACCGGCGATATTGCAGTGATGGATGATGAAGGCTTCCTGCGTATTGTCGATCGTAAGAAGGACATGATCCTCGTGTCCGGCTTTAACGTCTATCCGAACGAAATTGAAGACGTGGTCATGCAACATCCTGGCGTGCAGGAAGTGGCTGCGGTTGGTGTTCCGTCCGGCAGCAGCGGTGAAGCGGTAAAAATTTTCGTGGTGAAGAAAGACGCCTCGTTAACCGATGAAGCGCTGGTCACTTTCTGTCGTCGTCACCTGACGGGCTATAAAGTACCGAAGCTGGTGGAGTTTCGCGATGAGTTGCCGAAATCTAACGTCGGTAAAATTTTGCGACGAGAATTACGTGACGAAGCGCGCGCCAAAGTGGACAATAAAGGCTGAGCGTTAAGTCAGCCAGCAGAAAACGCCGGGTAATCCGGCGTTTTTTTTGGCGCAAACCTAAGAGAGCACGATTTGAATTATCAAATGATCACCACGGACGACGCGTTGGCCACGCTGTGCGAAGCCGTCCGTGAATTTCCGGCGATAGCCCTGGATACAGAATTTGTTCGCACGCGTACCTATTATCCGCAGTTGGGGCTGATCCAGCTGTTTGATGGCAAACACGTTGCTCTGATTGATCCGCAGGGGATCACCGACTGGTCGCCGCTGCGCGATATTCTGCGTGATACTGCCATCACCAAATTCCTACATGCAGGCAGCGAAGATCTGGAAGTGTTTCTCAACACTTTTGGCGAACTGCCGCAGCCGTTGATTGATACACAAATTCTGGCTGCTTTTTGCGGTCGTCCGCTGTCGTGGGGCTTTGCCGCGATGGTGGAAGAGTTTACGGGCGTGGCGCTCGACAAAAGCGAGTCGCGTACCGACTGGCTGACCAGACCGCTGACCGAGCGTCAGTGTGAGTACGCGGCGGCTGATGTCTGGTATCTATTACCGATCACCACAAAACTGATGGTCGAAACTGAAGCCAGCGGCTGGCTGCCAGCCGCACTGGACGAATGTCGCTTAATGCAGCAGCGTCGCCAGGAGGTTCTGGCACCTGAAGACGCATGGCGCGACATCACCAACGCCTGGCAACTGCGTACCCGTCAGTTGGCCTGCCTGCAACTGCTTGCCGACTGGCGACTGCGTAAAGCTCGTGAGCGCGATCTGGCGGTGAATTTTGTGGTGCGTGAAGAACACCTGTGGTCGGTCGCTCGTTATATGCCGGGCAGTCTGGGTGAGCTGGATAGTCTGGGACTTTCCGGCAGTGAAATTCGCTTCCACGGCAAGACGCTGATCTCCCTGGTAGAAAAGGCACAGGCCTTACCGGAAGAGTCGCTGCCGCAGCCGCTGCTGAATTTGATGGATATGCCAGGCTACCGCAAGGCGTTCAAAGCCATTAAGACGCTGGTTGCTGAAGTGAGTGCGGAACATAATCTTAGCGTCGAGCTGCTTGCTTCGCGTCGTCAGATTAACCAGTTGCTCAACTGGCACTGGAAATTAAAGCCGCAGCAGACTCTGCCGGAGCTGATTTCCGGTTGGCGTGGCGAGTTGATGGCAGAACGACTCAACGCGCTGCTGCAAGAATACCCACAGTAGAAAACCTAAAAAAACGGGAGCTGGCGCTCCCGTTTTTAATCAGATTCGCGTTAGCGACACAGTGCCTGACGAATGGCTTCACCTACCTGTTGGGTGGTGGCGCAGCCTTTCATATCTGGCGTTTTCGGGCCGCTGGCAATGACCTGCTCAATTGCCGCCAGAATACCGTCGTGGGCGGCTTTATAGTTGGCATCACCGTTGCCAAGGAAGTCGAGCATCATGGCTCCAGCCCAGATAGTCGCTATAGGGTTGGCGATATTCTGACCGTAGATATCCGGGGCCGAACCGTGTACCGGCTCGAACAGGGACGGGAAGGTGCGTTCCGGATTTAAGTTGGCAGAAGGCGCAATGCCAATCGTTCCGGTACAGGCTGGACCGAGATCGGAGAGGATGTCACCAAACAGGTTGGAAGCAACCACGACGTCAAATCGCTCAGGCTGCATGACAAAGCGGGCGCACAGAATATCAATATGCTGTTTATCCCAGCGGATCTCAGGATAGTGTGACGCCATCGCTTCGACGCGTTCATCCCAGTAGGGCATGCTGATGGCCAGCCCATTGGATTTGGTCGCCGAAGTCAACGTTTTGCGTGGTCGACTTTGTGCCAGTTCAAAGGCATAACGCAAAATTCGGTCGACGCCACGGCGGGTGAAGACCGACTCCTGGATCACCATCTCGTGTTCAGTACCTTCGCTCACGCGTCCGCCGAGGGCAGAGTATTCTCCCTCGGTGTTTTCGCGTACGACGTAGAAATCAATGTCGCCAGGCTGCTTGCCAGCCAGTGGGCAAGGAACTCCTGGAAACAGGCGCACCGGGCGCAGGTTGACGTACTGGTCGAATTCGCGGCGAAACTTAAGCAGCGAACCCCATAATGAGATGTGGTCAGGCACGGTGTCCGGCCAGCCAACCGCGCCAAAATAGATAGCATCGAAGGATTGCAACTGCTCATGCCAGTCATCGGGCATCATCTTGCCGTGATGGGCGTAGTATTCGCAGCTGGCCCATTCCATTTGCTCAAAGCTGAGCGACAACCCCCAACGCTCGGCGGCTGCCTGCAACACATGAATGCCCTCAGGCAGGACTTCTTTACCAATGCCATCTCCGGGGATAGCGGCGATACGCCAGGTTTTCTTCATAGCAGCTCTCACTTGTGCGCCATCAAAATTGACTTTCCCCTTATCCTATAATTGACTGATTAATAGTTAATCCCCCTTACTGGTGAAACATAAAACACAGATCATGAATAATCTGCCGCTGCTAAATGATTTACGCGTCTTTATGCTGGTTGCCCGTCGTGCAGGATTTACCGCCGTTGCCGAGGAACTGGGCGTATCACCGGCTTTTATCAGTAAGCGCGTTGCCCTGCTGGAGCAAACGCTAAATGTAGTACTGCTGCATAGAACAACGCGGCGCGTAACCATCACGGAAGAGGGGGAGCGGATCTACGAATGGGCGCAGCGGATCCTACAGGATGTCGATCAAATGATGGACGAGCTTTCTGATGCCAGGCAGGTTCCGCGGGGGATGTTACGTATTATTAGTAGCTTTGGTTTTGGCCGCCGGGTAGTGGCTCCGGCGCTGTCGGCGCTGGCAAAAGAGTACCCGCAGTTAGAACTGAGGTTCGATGTTGAAGATCGTCTGGTGGATATGGTGAATGAGGGCATCGATCTTGATATTCGTATCGGGGATGATATCGCGCCGAACCTGATTGCCCGCAAGCTGGCGACTAACTACCGTATTTTGTGCGCCTCGCCGGAATTTTTGACGCAGCATGGGACGCCGAAGCAACTCAACGATCTTGCCACTCTTCCTTGTCTGGTCATCAAAGAGCGCGACCATCCGTTTGGTATCTGGCAAATGCGCAATAAAGAGGGCACGCATTCGATTAAAGTTACGGGGCCTCTGTCGTCTAATCATGGCGAAGTGGTACATCAGTGGTGCCTTGATGGGCAGGGAATAGCCCTGCGGTCATGGTGGGACGTTTGCGACAACATTGCCAGCGGAAACCTGATACACATATTGCCCGAGTATTATCAACCAGCAAATATTTGGGCGGTGTATGTTTCCCGGCTGGCGACGTCGGCAAAAATCCGTATTACGGTTGAGTATTTGCGTCGCTATTTTACCGAAAACTATCCAAAGTTTACTTTGGAATAAAAGTGCAACAGGTTGGCAAGAAACAGAAAATAAAAAAGGCAGAATAATCTGCCTTTTTTGTAACGATGACTCTCTGAGCAAAGCCGTTATTTAGATTCTTCGGCTTCAGGTAATGTCACGTTAAGTTCGAGGATAGAAATATCGCCGTCTTTTTGCTCAAGCTGTACGGTCACCATTTCAGGATCAATTTGTACATACTTGCAGATAACCTCGAGAATATCTTTCCTCAACTGCGGTAAATAATGTGGCTCGGCGTCACTACGACGGCGTTCCGCAACAATAATCTGCAGTCGCTCTTTAGCGATGTTCGCTGTGCTCTTTTTCCGCGAGAGAAAAAAATCCAGTAATGCCATAACTTATCCTCCGAACAGGCGTTTGAGGAAACCTTTCTTCTCTTCTTCAATGAAGCGGAAAGGACGTTCTTCTCCCAACAGACGGTCTACGGTATCAGCATAGGCTTTACCGGCATCAGCATTGATGTCGAGAATAACCGGCTCACCCTGGTTAGACGCGCGCAGGACTGACTGATCTTCAGGAATCACGCCAACCAGCTTGATTCGCAGAATTTCCAGTACGTCTTCCATGCTCAGCATGTCACCTTTATTTACGCGGCCAGGGTTGTAGCGCGTCAGCAACAAATGCTCTTTAATCGGATCTTCACCGTTTTCCGCACGACGAGATTTCGACGCCAGAATACCCAGAATACGGTCAGAGTCACGTACAGAGGAAACTTCCGGGTTAGTGGTGATTATCGCTTCATCGGCAAAATACAGGGCCATCAGCGCACCGGTTTCAATACCCGCCGGAGAGTCACAGACAATGAAGTCGAATTCCATCGTTTTCAGGTCGTCCAGAACTTTCGCGACGCCTTCACGCGTCAGCGCGTCTTTATCGCGAGTCTGTGAGGCCGGAAGAATAAAGAGATTTTCGGTACGCTTATCTTTGATTAACGCCTGATTTAACGACGCATCGCCCTGAATAACGTTGACGAAGTCATAAACGACGCGGCGTTCACAACCCATAATCAGATCGAGGTTACGCAGGCCGATATCAAAATCAATAACGACAGTTTTCTTTCCCTTCTGGGCCAAACCTGTAGCGATGGCCGCGCTGGAGGTGGTTTTGCCAACGCCCCCTTTACCCGAAGTAACAACAATAATGCGTGCCATAGAAATTCCTTGTTAAAAAGGGATCAATTCAACGGTTGAACTGTCAAAGCGTTCTCTGCTAATTGCAGACGTGCCGCTTTGCCATAAAATTCTGCTGGGATTTTATCACTCAGCCAATAAACACCTGCGATAGACACCAGTTCTGCCGTCAGATGGGTACAAAAAATTTGCGCTTCCCGATCACCGCTAGCGCCTGCCAACGCACGGCCTCTCATCATTCCATAAACATGAATATTGCCATCAGCGATAAGCTCTGCGCCTGCACTGACGTGGCTTGTAACAATCAGATCACATTGTGGTGCATAAATGCGCTGACCGGAACGAACCGGCACATTTATTAATCGTGTTTTTGTGATGGGAGTAACGTTTTGCGGCGGAGCGACGTGAGCCGGGGCCTCAACGGGCGCAGGACGAATAGCTTTTTCTTTACCTTCAGTCAGTAAAGGAAGACCCATTTCGTCGATTTCAGCCTTGAGTCTGGCGTCTTTGCATCCGCTAACGCCGATAATGCGCAATCCAGTAGACGCGACAACTTTCTGCAACGCTGACCAGTTTACCGGGCTTTCAAGACCACTCACGTTAACCACGACGGGAGCATGTTTTAAAAAAGCAGGTGCCTGCGCGATTTTGTCTTCCAACGCCTGACGAATAACCTCGGGTTCTGCTTCATGTAAGTGAACCACTGATAAGGTGAAGCTACTGCCTTTAAGCTCGATTGGCGTGTTTGACATCCTGGCCTTACTCAATTTGCTATTTATCATCCCCAGCGCGGGGTGATATTCCGAAGACTATAAGGCATGTTATAGTCAGTATTATATTGAGGCAAGCCACCATTCCGTGAATTCAGAGTAAAAGATATGTTTTGTGTGATCTACCGAAGCAGTAAACGTGACCAGACCTATTTATATGTCGAAAAAAAAGACGATTTCTCGCGAGTTCCTGAAGAACTGATGAAAGGATTTGGTCAGCCGACGCTGGCAATGATGTTGCCGCTTGATGGCCGTAAAAAGCTCGTTAATGCCGATCTGGAAAAAGTAAAACAGGCACTCACCGAGCAGGGCTATTATTTACAAATACCACCACCGCCAGAAGATTTACTTAAACAGCATCTGGCTGCGGCGAAACAAAATACACCAGACGCTAAACGTTAAACTGCATCCGGCAGCAGCACGCCCCATCGATGCAGTACCTGAAATCGATAACTACGTTAGGGGAAAATAATGTATCAACATCATAACTGGCATGGTGCTCTGCTGGATTATCCGGTGAGTAAGGTGGTTTGCGTAGGGAGTAACTATGCCAACCATATTAAAGAGATGGGTGGAACCCCTCCGGAAGAGCCGGTGTTGTTTATCAAACCGGAAACTGCGCTGTGCGATTTGCGCCAGCCGCTGGTGATCCCTTCTGATATGGGTTCAGTTCACCATGAAGTTGAGCTGGCGGTACTGATTGGCGCGACCCTACGTCAGGCGACGGAAGAACATGTGCGCAAAGCCATCGCGGGCTATGGCGTCGCGTTGGATCTGACCCTGCGTGATATTCAGGGCAAAATGAAGAAAGCGGGGCAGCCGTGGGAAAAAGCGAAGGGTTTTGATAACTCTTGTCCGCTGTCGGGGTTTATTCCGGTGGCCGAGTTTAACGGCGATCCGCAGGATACGATGCTGGGGTTAACGGTCAACGGTGAAACACGCCAGCACGGCTCCACGGCGGATATGATCCATCAAATCGTTCCTTTGATTGCCTATATGAGTCGTTTCTTTACCCTCAAAGCGGGCGATGTTGTGTTGACGGGGACGCCAGCAGGTGTTGGGCCGTTAAACAGCGGTGATGAGCTGGCCATCAGTTTTCATGGTCAAACGCTGACGACACGCGTGCTGTAATCTCTTCTTGCCGCCTTTTCGGGCGGCAAAACTTGCATCAGCGTGCCAGACTGGTTATAAGGTGCAGCTTTATTGCAATAGCGGATACCCTGATGAGCGACATACCTTTCTGGCAAAGTAAAACCCTGGATGAAATGACCGATGCCGAGTGGGAGTCATTATGTGACGGGTGTGGTCAATGCTGCCTGCATAAGCTGATGGATGAAGACACCGACGAAATTTATTTTACCAACGTCGCGTGTAAGCAGCTCAATATCAAAACCTGTCAATGCCGTAATTACGAACGCCGATTCGAGTACGAGCCTGACTGTATCAAACTGACGCGCGATAATCTGCCTACCTTTGAATGGCTGCCGATGACCTGTGCGTATCGTCTGTTAGCGGAAGGTAAAGGGCTGCCGGAGTGGCATCCACTGCTGACGGGGTCCAAAGCGGCAATGCACGGCGAGCGTATTTCAGTACGTCATATTGCGGTGAAAGAATCGGAAGTGCGTGACTGGCAGGACCATATTTTGAACAAACCTTCATGGGCGGACTAAGCCGCCCATCGATTAGCAGGCGTAAGGGCTTAAGACTTTTTCGCCTGATACATCTCATCTCCATGGTTGTCATCTTCAACCCAGAAATTGATGTTGAATTGGGCGTCGTCGCTTAATTCAACGCGATGCCAGTACTGCGGCGGGCTGGTCGCGAACTGACCGGCATTAATCACCACTTTTACTTCAGGCTCTTTTGCGTCTTCATTGGTAAAACCGTAATACGTTACCGTACCTTCCATCACACAAAGCTGGCCAAAAACGCCTGCTGCAGTGTTATGGTGAGAAAGAAGTGCTGCGGGGACATTGTCTTTGGTAAAGAAGGGAGTAGAGCGTTTAACTTTCCAGTTTGCCGGGATGCGTAAATGGGACATAAGACATCTCCTTGGTGTGGCATCTATAAGATGCATTTAATATACATCTTATAGATGCCAGCAGGCAATGAATTTAAGCCAAAAAAAACGCTCCCGAAGGAGCGTCTCTGTTAGCGACCGAAGAGGTCACGTTTTTTCGGTTTGAACGGCTGTGCTATCACCACCAGCACGGCGACTACCATGTAGGCGGCGAAGATCCCCAACAGCCACTGCGGCATTTCCAGGGTTAAAAAAGACCACTGACGCTCAGCACAGTCACCGGACGCTAAAAACACCTGCGGCAGCCATTTGTCCAGTGGCAGCCAGCTTGGGAAGCGAGCGGCAAAATCACAGGTCATAAACGGGGATGGGTGCAGCTGAATCATGGTGTGCTCATATGCTAACTGAAGTCCGCGCCAGGCACTGTAAATCCAGATTATCATCGCCACATAGCGCAGCGGTGTTTTTGGTGCAATAGCACCCACCAGCCCTGCACCCATCACGCCAAATAATGCGCTACGTTCGTAAATACACAACACGCAAGGTTTTAGCAGCATGACGTGCTGGAACCACAGCGCAACGAGCTCCAGCGCAAAGGCGGTTAACGCCAACAATAACCATGCCCCACGACCTCGGGAGCACTGGTTTAAAAATCGCAACATAATCATTTCCCTGCAACATGCGTAGAGACCGCAGTTTAAACCAATTCACTTTATGCGCCACTAGCGGGAATTGAAAATTTGCGTAATCGGATAATTATCATGCAAAAAGTCAAACCGGGCAGTGATTTGCCCGGTTAATTGTTATGAAAGTGTAGCTAACCAGCCCGTTTGGGTCATCCACTCGGTCACCGGGACAAGCGTGAACTCGACGCAAAGCAGACCGACGAGCGTCAGGACGAGAGTATAAGGCAGAGCCATCCACACCATGCGACCATACGAGAGGCGAATTAACGGCGCCAGTGCAGAGGTCAGCAGGAACAGGAATGCAGCCTGGCCGTTTGGCGTGGCCACCGAAGGCAGGTTGGTCCCGGTATTGATCGCCACCGCTAACAGCTCATACTGATTGAGGCTGATGGTCCCCTGTTCCAGCGCGGCTTTGGCCTCGTTAATGTAAATGGTACCGACAAATACGTTATCAGAAATAGAAGACAGCAGGCCATTGAAGAGATAGAACAGCGTCAGTTGGGCATGTTCTGAGGATTGCAATACGAACTGAATGATCGGCGAAAAGAGCTGTTGATCGATAATCACCGCAACAACAGAGAAGAACACGGTCAGCAGGGCGGTGAAGGGCAGCGACTCGGTAAAGGCTTTACCTATCGCATGTTCGTCGGTGACTCCCGTCAAGGAGGTTGCCAGAATGATGACCGACAAACCGATCAATCCTACTTCAGCCAGATGCAGGGCCAACGCAACTACCAGCCAGACGCCAATAATCGCCTGGACAATCAGTTTGATTTTGTCCTGGCGGGTACGTTGCTGGCGGCTCTGATCGTCAAACTGTTGCAGGACATCACGGACGGTCTCCGGCAGCGTTTCGCCATAGCCAAACCAGCGCAATTTCTCGACCAGTACACAGGTTAACAGGCCGCAAATCAGTACCGGGACGGTAACCGGCGACATGCGCAGGAAGAAGTCGCCAAAATGCCAGCCAGCCGCTTTGGCGATAATCAGGTTTTGTGGCTCGCCCACCATGGTCATCACGCCACCTAACGCCGTACCGACACCCGCGTGCATCATCAGGCTACGCAGAAAACCACGGAACTGCTCAAGAACGACCTTATTGTGTTGATCGATATGGCTGTCATCGAGCATGTTGTTGTCTTCCGCGCGGGAAGAGGCAACGCGATGGTAGATGCCATAAAAACCGACCGCAACGCTGATTACCACGGCCACGACGGTCAGCGCATCAAGGAACGCCGAGAGGAAAGCGGCCGCAACACAAAATGCCAGCGACAGCAGCGTTTTGGAGCGAATAGTGAGTAGCAGACGCGTGAAAATAAACAGTAGCAACTGCTTCATAAAGTAGATGCCTGCCACCATAAACATCAGCAGCAATAACACCTCAAGGTTTGCGGCAACCTCTTCACGAACATGCGTTGCGCTGGTCATACCAATAATGACAGCTTCGATAGCCAACAGCCCGCCAGGCAGCAGTGGGTAGCATTTTAACGCCATCGCCAGCGTGAAAATGAACTCGGCCACCAGCAACCAGCCGGCGATAAAAGGGTTGATGAAAAAAATAATCGGGTTAACGACTAAGAAGACAAGCAGTGCAAGTTTGTACCAGTCTGGTGATTGACCTAAAAAATTGCGCCACATCGCGCGGCCCCATGATAGCTCCATGGTGATTTCCCTACCTTTAAAAATGAAATCATATTTTTATGTTTGACCGCAAAGCTTAGCGGGAGGAGGGAGTACAGGCAAGCTATTCACAAGACTGGCAAGGTTGGCTGTACTGTAGCGTTATTTGGAAAATGAAGCCTTGATCCACTTTTTCTTCATTGCGTCAGCTATCAGCTAAGATACCCATCTGGTATGATGTGTGTAACTATGTTTTGCTGTGTAATGGAATTTTTACTATGGTCATTAAGGCGCAAAGCCCGGCTGGGTTCGCGGAAGAGTACATCATTGAAAGTATCTGGAATAACCGCTTCCCACCTGGCACTATTTTGCCCGCTGAACGTGAACTCTCCGAACTTATTGGGGTGACACGTACCACGCTACGCGAAGTATTGCAGCGTCTGGCGCGAGATGGCTGGTTGACCATTCAACACGGCAAACCGACGAAGGTAAATAACTTCTGGGAAACCTCCGGGCTGAATATTCTTGAAACGCTGGCGCGCCTCGATCACGAGAGTGTTCCGCAGCTGATTGATAATCTGCTGTCTGTGCGTACCAATATTTCGACGATCTTTGTTCGTACTGCGTTTCGCCAGCATCCTGATAAAGCACAGGAGGTTCTGGCGACGGCAAATCAGGTGGCTGACCACGCTGACGCATTTGCCGATCTGGACTATAACATTTTCCGCGGTCTGGCATTTGCCTCCGGCAATCCGATTTACGGTTTGATCCTCAACGGTATGAAAGGATTATATACCCGCATTGGCCGCCATTATTTTGCCAACCCGGAAGCGCGCGCGCTGGCGCTGAGCTTCTACCACAAGCTGTCAGAACTCTGCGAGCAGGGTGCTCATGAGCAGGTGTATGAAACGGTGCGCCGCTACGGTCACGACAGTGGCGAGATTTGGCATCGTATGCAGAAGAATCTGCCGGGCGATTTGGCGATTCAGGGCCGTTAATCGCTCAAAGCCGGATGGCGACGCCAAAGCGTCTTATCCGGCCTGGAATGCATGCACTTCGTAGGCCGGATAAGGTGTTTACACCGCCTCCGGCAATAAGATTTACAGACCGTTCATCCTTGGCGGACAACGCTCCAACAGCTCCACGCTGCCATCTTCATTCTGCTGCTCCAGCATCACATCAAAACCCCAAAGCCGGTGTACATGCTTGAGCACTTCTTTGCGTCCTTTATCCAACGGTGCGCGGTTATGCGGAATATAGCGCAAGGTGAGCGAACGGTCGCCACGCAAATCGACATTCCAGATTTGAATATTCGGCTCCAGGTTGCTCAGGTTGTATTGCGACGACAACCTGTTGCGGATCTCACGATATCCTTCCTCGTTATGAATTGCAGAAATCTCCAGATAGTTGTGACGATCGTCATCCAGCACGGTGAACAGGCGGAAATCGCGCATTACCTTCGGTGACAGGAACTGGCTGATAAAACTCTCATCTTTGAAATCGCGCATCGCGAAATGCAGGGTTTCCAGCCAGTCGGAACCCGCTATATCCGGGAACCAGTATTTGTCCTCCTCGGTCGGCGACTGACAAATACGTTTGATATCCTGGAACATGGCAAACCCCAGGGCATAAGGGTTTATCCCGCTATACCACGGGCTGTTGTAGGGTGGCTGAAATACCACATTGGTATGGCTATGCAGAAACTCCAGCATAAACCGTTCGGTGACTTTACCTTCATCATAAAGGTGGTTCAGGATGGTGTAATGCCAGAAAGTGGCCCAGCCCTCGTTCATCACCTGCGTCTGTTTCTGCGGATAAAAATACTGGCTGACCTTGCGTACAATGCGTAGCACTTCACGTTGCCAGGACTCCAGCAGCGGGGCGTTCTTCTCCATGAAGTACAGCAGGTTTTCCTGTGGCTCAGAGGGATAACGCCGGGCTTCCGCCACGCTTTTCTCTTCCTCTTTCTTCGGCAGCGTGCGCCACAACATATTGACCTGACTTTGCAGATACTCTTCACGACTTTTCTGCCGGGCTTTCTCTTCCTGTAGGGAGATTTTTTGCGGGCGTTTGTAACGGTCAACGCCGTAGTTCATCAGCGCATGACAGGAGTCGAGGAGCTTTTCGACTTCATCCACCCCGTAGCGTTCTTCACACTGGGTTATATAGTTTCGTGCGAAGATTAGGTAATCGACGATGGAACTGGCATCCGTCCAGCTACGAAACAGGTAGTTGTTTTTGAAGAAGGAGTTGTGTCCGTAGCAGGCATGCGCCATCACCAGCGCCTGCATGGTGATGGTGTTCTCCTCCATCAGATACGCGATACACGGATTGGAGTTGATAACAATCTCATAGGCCAGTCCCTGCTGACCATGCTTATACAAGCGCTCGGTTTCAATAAACTTTTTACCAAACGACCAGTGAGGATAGTTGATCGGCATCCCGACGCTGGAGTAAGCGTCCATCATCTGTTCGGAGGTGATCACCTCGATTTGGTGCGGGTAGGTATCCAGTCTGTAGAGTTTCGCCACGCGGTCTATCTCTGCCAGATAGACATCCAGCAGATCAAACGTCCAGTCGGGTCCATCGCTTAACCGTGTGCTGTCCTTGTTCATGGAATCAATCGTAGCCATTCGCGCACCCTCATTGTTGGCGGCACTCTCTGTCTGGAGTACCTCATTTCAAGCATAGATCATGGTGTTAAAAAACGTGCTGCGGCAGAAATTTTTTCTTTGCGATTTCTCGTTAGCGAGGCGTTGAAAAACGGCATGGCCGCAAAATTTTATGCTGGATAAAAATAACGCACAGCAGGAGATGCCAAAGCAGAGAGTTCCCCGCCATCAGCGCTATATGTGAGATAAGTCACCATAAAAAAGTCATATGTTGAATAATATTTTCAACTGAGTTATCAAGATGTAATTAGATGATTGTTCTTTTACTGTTAACGGAGTGGCTATGCGAGTTGTCATACTGGGAAGTGGTGTCGTTGGCGTGACCAGCGCCTGGTACTTAAGTCAGGCTGGACACGATGTCACCGTCATTGATCGTGAGCCCGGTCCGGCACTGGAAACCAGTGCGGCGAACGCGGGGCAAATATCTCCAGGTTATGCGGCACCATGGGCGGCACCAGGCGTACCGCTTAAAGCAATCAAATGGATGTTTCAGCGCCACGCTCCGCTGGCCGTTCGTCTTGACGGAACCCAGTTCCAGTTGAAATGGATGTGGCAGATGCTGCGCAACTGCGACACCAGCCACTACATGGAAAATAAAGGACGCATGGTGCGACTGGCGGAATACAGCCGTGATTGTCTGAAAGCGCTGCGCGCCTCTACCGGTATTGAGTATGAAGGACGTCAGGGCGGAACCCTGCAACTGTTCCGTACCGCTCAACAGTATGAGAACGCCACTCGCGACATCGCCGTGCTCGAAGACGCTGGCGTGCCATATCAGCTCCTGGAAGCAAATCGTCTGGCGGAAGTCGAACCGGCACTGGCAGAAGTAGCGCACAAACTGACCGGCGGTCTGCGTTTACCGAATGATGAAACCGGCGACTGCCAGTTGTTTACCCAGCGTCTGGCGCAGATGGCGGAGCAGGCGGGCGTTAAGTTTCGCTTTAACACCCCGGTCGATAAGCTGCTGAGCGATGGTGAGCAGATTTATGGCGTCCAGTGCGGCGAAGAGATTATCAAAGCCGATGCCTATGTGATGGCGTTTGGTTCGTATTCCACGGCGATGCTGAAAGGGATCGTTGATATCCCGGTCTATCCGCTCAAAGGCTATTCGTTGACTATTCCGGTAGCGCAAGACGACGGTGCGCCGGTTTCTACTATCCTTGATGAAACTTACAAAATCGCTATTACCCGCTTTGACAATCGTATTCGGGTTGGCGGCATGGCGGAGATTGTCGGTTTTAATACAGAGCTGCTACAACCTCGTCGTGAAACGCTGGAAATGGTCGTACGCGATCTCTTCCCGCGCGGCGGTCATGTGGAGCAGGCAACCTTCTGGACCGGACTTCGTCCGATGACGCCGGACGGTACGCCAGTGGTGGGGCGCACCCGCTTTAAGAATCTGCTGCTCAATACCGGCCACGGCACGCTGGGCTGGACCATGGCCTGCGGTTCCGGTCAGTTGCTGAGCGATATCCTTTCTGGCCGTACGCCAGCCATACCTTATGACGATCTGAGTGTGGCGCGTTACAGTCCGGGGTTTACCCCCTCTCGTCCACGGCATTTACATGGCGCACATAACTGATAAGGACGTGAGATGACCCGCCCGATACTGGCCAGCATTGACCTGCAGGCGTTGAAACAAAATCTGACCATTACCCGCCAGGCAGCGCCGGACGCTCGCGTCTGGTCGGTGGTAAAAGCCAATGCATATGGACACGGCATTGAACGCGTCTGGAATGCGCTGGGCACAACCGATGGTTTTGCCATGCTCAATCTTGAAGAGGCGATAACCCTGCGCGAGCGCGGATGGAAAGGCCCGATACTCATGCTGGAGGGTTTTTTCCACGCTGAAGACCTGACGGTATATGACAATTATCGACTGACCACCTGTGTACACAGTAACTGGCAGCTAAAAGCATTGCAGAATGCGCGCCTTAAGGCTCCGCTCGACGTTTACCTGAAGGTGAACAGCGGTATGAACCGGCTTGGGTTTTTACCGGAAAGAGTTCCAACGGTCTGGCAACAGCTGCGGGCGATGCCCAACGTCGGCGAAATGACGCTGATGTCGCATTTTGCAGATGCAGAGCACCCCGAAGGTATCCAGGAAGCAATGGCGCGTATTGCGCTGGCAACAGAAGGACTGGAGTGCAGACGGTCACTGTCGAATTCGGCCGCCACGCTGTGGCACCCTGAAGCGCATTATGACTGGGTTCGTCCGGGTATTATTTTGTATGGTGCGTCGCCTTCGGGACAATGGCGGGACATCGCCAACACCGGCCTGAAGCCAGTGATGACTCTGAGCAGCGAGATAATCGGCATACAAACGCTGAAAGCTGGCGATCGGGTGGGTTACGGTGGCCGTTACACCGCCAGCGGCGAGCAGCGCATTGGAATAGTGGCGACCGGCTATGCAGACGGTTATCCGCGCCATGCGCCAAGCGGAACGCCTGTGCTGGTGGATGGTGTACGTACCGGGACGGTAGGGACAGTCTCAATGGATATGCTGGCGGTAGATCTGACACCGTGCCCTCAGGCAGGGATCGGGACGCCGGTAGAGCTGTGGGGCAAAGAGATTAAAATTGACGATGTAGCTACCTCAGCAGGAACGGTGGGCTACGAGTTAATGTGTTCTTTGGCGCTGCGCGTACCGGTTGTGACGGTGTAACATTTACGGGGTTGCCTGATGGCGCTGCGCTGATCTGCCCTGTAGATTCAGTGCATTTTACAGGCCGGGTAAGGCGCTGCCGCCACCCGGCAAACAACATCCGCTTTACTCATCCTCGTCTTCAGCAACGCGAACACCGACCTTCAGCACTGCATTATCTTCCTTCTCGGCCACCGTCCAGATCATGCCAGCGAATTCCACCTGGTCACTGACGACCGGCGCGGCACCAAGCAGATGCTGGACAATTTCGCCCAGCGTTTGCTGCTTATCACGATACTCTGTGCCATCATCCAGGCCATAAATCAGCGCCACATCGGCATATTTCGCGCTGGCTTCAAGAATAAAATCACCGAAGAAGCGCTGGTCTAACGACACCGGTGGCGACTGGCTGAATAGCTTGCCGAGAGCCGGGAGATCGCGCTCGCGACCAATAACACACAATACGTCGCCTTCGCGCAGACGCGTGCTGCCGGAGGGGTGAAACAGCACGTTGTCACGAAACAGGGCGGCTATTCGCGTTTCTTCCGGCATATGCAGGTCGCGCAGCGCGGCACCCACACACCACTTATCTGCGCTGAGCTGATAAACAAACTGCTCCCACGGGTTATCTGGGTGAATATCGAGACCAATGCGCGAAACGGGCCAGCCGACGGGAGGGACCACCACCTTGGCTTTTTTCGCGGCCCATGAAAGTGACGTTCCCTGAAACAGCAACGAGATCAGTACCACGAAGAAGGCGACGTTAAAGAACAGGCGCGCGTTCTCCAGGCCCGCCATCATTGGGAAGACGGCGAGGATGATCGGCACCGCGCCGCGCAAACCCACCCAACTGATGAAAATACGCTCGCGCAGATTAAAGCCACGAAATGGCAGCAGTCCGGCGAAGACCGAAAGCGGGCGGGCAATGAATATCATCCACGCAGACAAAATCAGCGCAGGGATTGCGATAGGCAGCAGGTCGGACGGCGTAACCAGCAGTCCAAGCACCAGGAACATGGCGATTTGCGCCAGCCAGGCCAGACCGTCGAAGTTTTGCAGAATACCAAATCGGTTGCGGATGGGGCGATTCCCCAGCAGGAAACCACACAGATAAACCGCCAGAATACCGCTGCCTTCCAGCGCAGTGGTCAGGGCAAAAATCAGGATCCCACCGCTTAACGCCAAGAGTGGATACAGTCCGGCAGGCAGAGAAATGCGGTTAATCATCTGCTGGAGCATATATCCACCGCCAAGACCGATAACGATTCCTAAGCCAAACTGCTGGATAATGTGCACCGCGAACATCCAGCTTAATCCGGTCTCGTGATTTTGGATCATGGCGATGAGTGTGATGGTCAAAAACACGGCCATCGGGTCATTACTACCGGATTCAATTTCCAGCGTAGAGCCAACGCGTTCGTTAAGTCCCTTACCGCCAAGCAGGGAAAAGACCGCCGCGGCGTCAGTTGAACCAACAATCGCGCCAATCAGCAGCCCTTCGATAAGATCCAGATGAAACAGCCACGCGGCCATCATGCCAGTGAGTCCGGAAGTAATCAGCACACCGACCGTCGCCAACGATAGCGCCGGGCCTAACGCAACGCGAAAAGAGCTGGCCTGAGTGCGCATGCCGCCGTCGAGTAGGATAACCGCCAGTGCCAGGTTACTCACCATGTAGGCGAAAGGATAGTTATCGAAAGGTATGCCGCCAATACCATCCACACCCGCTAACATACCGATAGCGAGAAATATCACCAGAATTGGGATACCGAGACGTGATGAGAATGAACTGAGTAAGATACTGCAGGTGACGAGAACGGAACCCAAAATAAAAAGGCTAATAATTGCTGCGGCATCCAACGTTCGGTTACTCCTGAATTACGCTGTTTCGTATTAATAAACCCTACCATAATAACGACAGAAACAGCGTTTTACTTAGCCCCATTAGCTGCTTTTTTTACGATTTTAGTACCGGATGCCCACTTAAGGTGAGCTGAGTGCTGTTTTTATCGTTTTTCAGCACCGCTCTGGCTCCCAGCGGCAGGGTGACGGTGCGTTGTTCATGGCCAAAATCGAGGCCGCCGATCAACGGAACGGACAGCCTGGCGCGCAGAAAATCACAAACTGAATCATGATTGTAACCAGCGTCGTAATCATTCGGCGCGCTGCCGCTAAAACTGCCGAGGATAATGGCGTTTTGCTGGGCCAGTATTCCGGCGTGGTACAGTTGCAGCAGCATGCGCTCGACACGGAATGGATGCTCGTTGATGTCTTCCAGCACCAAAATGCCGTTTTTGATGGCCGGCATCCACGGTGTACCCATCAGCGAAATGATCATCGCCAGATTTCCGCCCCACAGTGTACCTTCAGTCGCGCACTGCGGACCGTCACCCTGCCATTCGAGGGTGAATTGGGCATTACGCAATGCTTGCCAGAAATGGTGCTCGGTGAATGCGTTTATCTCCTCGGCACCGAAGTTGGCCGCCAGCATCGGGCCGCTGAAGCTAATCACATTCCCTTGAGCCAGTAGACCACACTGGATCGCCGTAAAATCGCTGTGTCCGCACAGCAGCAGCGGATCTTGTTGCTGGCGGGCTGCCAGCCCTTGCCAGTCAATATCTTCCAGTAAACGGCTCGCGCCATAGCCGCCACGTACCGCCATCACAATGGTATTGGGGGTTTTCAGATTAACGAGCGAGTTCACATCAGCAAGCCTTTCTGCCTCTGTACCCGCAAAACGCTGGCAGCGGCGCGCAATGACCGCTGAATTGTCGACCTGATGACCGGCCTCAGTAAGACGTGCAAGCCCACGTAAGGCAGCCTGCTGATTGATACAGTAGCCCGATGGGGCAATTAAGTGAAACCGGGACATGGCATTTCCTTGCTACAACTAAAACCAAATGTATATCATGCCGCGTAGGTATGTCGTTGTCACCTCAGCGACAGGTTCCGGCTATAAGGATAGATGACGTGAAATTGAGATGGTTTGCTTTTTTGGTTGTATTACTTGCGGGCTGTAGTTCAAAACATGATTACAAAAACCCGCCGTGGAATGCTGAAGTTCCGGTTAAACGCGCAATGCAATGGATGCCGATCAGTGAAAAAGCCGGTGCGGCCTGGGGTGTCAGTCCACAATTGATTACCGCTATTATTGCCATTGAATCAGGCGGTAATCCGAATGCGGTCAGTAAGTCTAATGCGATTGGTCTGATGCAGTTAAAAGCCTCGACTTCAGGCCGCGATGTTTATCGTCGCATGGGATGGAGCGGAGAGCCGTCGACCAGCGAGTTGAAAAACCCCGAACGCAATATCTCCATGGGGGCCGCATACCTGAGCATTCTGGAGACCGGGCCGCTGGCAGGGATTGAGGATCCACAGGTGATGCAGTATGCGCTGGTAGTATCGTACGCTAACGGAGCGGGAGCATTGCTGCGAACGTTCTCTTCCGACAGGAAGAAAGCCATCAATAAGATCAACGATCTCAGCCCGGATGAATTTATTGAACATGTTGCGGACAATCATCCGGCGCCGCAGGCTCCGCGCTATATCTGGAAGCTTCAGCAAGCGCTGGATGTAATGTAATTCAGGTGATGTTAATCGCGCACTTTGTTCGACTTTTCCCGGGCCTCGCGCTCAAGGGAAAAAATAATCCGCTGTAAGTTCCGCTCCACCGCCGGGCCGACGTTGAGAAAACGAAAGCTCAGGCGGGGAGTGGTAATGGTTTCGTTTTTACTGTCGATAACTTTGCGTTCGCTAATGGAAATAAGCTGGGCGTCAACGTGATACACCCCCCATTGTTCCATGTTCAGTTCAACCTGCGCGAAGCGTATACCTTCTACCAGTCCTTCTGGTTTTGCCGTTTCTAACAGCCCGCCCATACCGCCAAGCGACAAATCGAATAAGCGAAAGCACAGCGTGCTGTTGTCCGGCATTTTTGCCGTGCAGCGATAGGGAGGATGCAGCGGAGCGCCGATGCGAAAATATTCCCGACGCTGAACAAACCACAGGGAAGGCGGCAAGGATGAAATAAACGCTGGCAGTTGCTGATACTCACCTTTTTTTAACTGTGGCAGGGTGAATTCTACTTTGGCTCCCTGCGTTTCGGCGATAATCGAGATCTGACTGGCCCGCTGTACGGCCTGGTTTTCATATTCCTGGCTACCAAAATCCATGACCAGCTCGTTCGGGCTGACGGCCAGAACTTTGCTGATGAACTGGCCGCCCGACCAGGAGATACGCAGTGGAACCTGCTGC
Organism: Citrobacter sp. Cf118; assembly: GCF_030334095.1. Classification (NCBI taxonomy): domain Bacteria; kingdom Pseudomonadati; phylum Pseudomonadota; class Gammaproteobacteria; order Enterobacterales; family Enterobacteriaceae; genus Citrobacter; species Citrobacter sp. Cf118. The sequence goes on from NZ_JAOWES010000082.1 coordinate 58,955, forward strand.
GATTTTAAGTCCCGAAGTACACCTAACACCGCTAACGGATTTTGCTTCAGGAACTGCTCATTGTAGTTACTCACACCTAATGACTCCCGGATGCCTGGTTTGTCGTTGGATTATCGGCATCAATCAACGGAACTTAATACAAATGGATGAAATTTTTTACCAACGCCAATGAATTAAGTCTGCGTGAAAACAGCATATAGCGATGGTTTGCCTATACTTTAAAGGCTGGCGCAAGAATGTCTTGCGCGTGCGTTCACTGGAAAGAGGGCCTGAAAATGGGAATTATTGCCTGGATTATTTTTGGTCTGATTGCGGGGGTTATCGCCAAACTGATTATGCCGGGGCGCGATGGCGGTGGATTTATCCTGACCTGTATTCTCGGTGTTGTCGGTGCTGTGGTCGGTGGATGGCTGGCAACGATGTTTGGTATCGGCGGCGATGTCAGCGGGTTTAATCTCCACAGCTTCCTGGTGGCCGTGGTCGGCGCGATTGTTGTGCTGGGTGTCTTCCGACTGGTGCGGCGAGATTAATCGAACGGCCCCCGCGGGGGCCGTTTCTCTGTATTGCTAAGTCAGAACTGATACTCAATCCCCGCCCAGTAATTACGGCCTTCTTCAATAAATCCTTCACTATAAACGTACTGCGTATCGAACAGGTTATTGACCGACGCGTTAACGCTGAATCCGTGACCGATGGCGTAGTCAGCGCGTAAATGGGTAATGGCGAAACCAGCGGCTTTCTGTGAGCCGTCGCTATTGCTATAGCTCGACGAACGGGCCTCTTCTGACAGCGTAATACTGAGCGGATCCCATGGCTTCAGCGTCATCCAGGCAGTCAGGGTTTGCGTTGGCAGGTCGGTAATCTTGCCGATGTCGCTGCGTTTGACGTCTGCATGAATAAGGCCGTAGCTCAGACCGACATCCAGTATATCAAAGACTTTACCTTTAACGCCTGCATCCAGACCAGTGTAATCCACCCGGCCGCTGTTCTGATTCTGAATGGTGTCGGCATCAATATTGTGTGAAAGGATGGCGTCGCTGATGCGGTTGTAATACACGCTGGCTTCGAATCCCCAGTTCTGACTAAGTGACCCATTCCAGGTCAGATCCACGCTGCGGGCGCGTTCAGGTTTAAGCTGCGGATTGACCAGCGCCACCTGGTTATAGGCCGGTTTTGAGGTCGTGTAGCGTTCTTTCAACGTAGGGAAACGCGTTCTGTCAGAATAGGACAGCGCTAATGTGTCTGCATTTTCGAAGTGATATTTGGTCATCATCTGCCAGTTGAAGGCCGACTGATTGTTGTCATCATAGTGGGTGACGCTACCATTTTTTTCGTGCTTCATGCCTTCCAGACTGTCGCGCCAGTCATAGCTTATTCCCGCCACTACATCGACATTATCCGCCGCTGCCCACTGATATTCACTGGCAACAGACCAGGTGCGGTCTTCGTAACGGTCGTAAGCCGCATTCGGTGCGCCTTTCTCACGGTGAACATCATCCTTCCAGTTTACGGCGAAAGAGAGCAGGTCGTTTTCACGCATATCCGCAGCGAGCTGCAGGCCAGCCCCATCGCTATAGTCTGAATAATGACTGTAGTTCCCTTTTTTGTTTTTCAGATCGGCAAGCGAGTTGTACATCATCAACGTATTTTCAAAGGTATCGCGATACAGACGGCTTTTCAGAGTGAAACGATCGCCCAGATGGGTGGTGCCCTGATAGTAATAGCTCTCTTTATCGTACTGTGGCCATTGCCAGTAGCGTGATTTCTGATTGCTGGTTCCGGCATATGGTGGGTTATCTTTTTCACCGTCCTGATTTATATAGGTCAGGACATATTCATCATCGCCGCGAGGGGTAAAGCCCAGCTTCACGATGCCGCGTTTATCATCGGCGGACGAGTTGGCAATCTTGCCGTGACTGCCCGCAACCGGATTGTCCACGCCGTGCGGTAAGCCAAGGAAATCCTGCTTCAACTGGCTGCCGCTGAGCTGAATGTAACCCAGATCGTTACTGGCGCCAAATGAAGCGTGCATATCGTGAGCGTTGTCTTTGCTACGACTCCAGCCCTGGCGATAACCGATGCTGCCTTCAATTGGTTTGGTGGGCTTTTTGGTGGTGATATTAATGGCACCGCCCATCTGGTTAGGCCCTTGTAGCAGAGATGAGTAGCCTTTGGATACTTCAACTGAAGCGATATCGGATGTCAGAAAACGGCCTAAATCGAGGTTGCCGTCATAGGGGATGTACACCGGCACACCGTCAAAAAAGACGGGAACCTGACGGCTGTCAAAACCGCGTACTTTCACCTGCTGCTCATTGCGGTTGCCCGACTTTTGCAGCACCACGCCGGGGACGACGCTTAGCGCCTGCGCCACGTTTTGTTTATCCAACTGTTGGATCGTTTCCTGGCCGAGAACCGTAGTGGTTGCCGCAGAGGCCGGGCTTGACCAGACGGTCATGGTTTCGCTTTCTTGCCCAGCAAAAGCACTGTGCGCGAAAGCAAACGACAGGGCTGTGTAAAGACAACTTTTGTTGAAATTCATTATTGTTAGTCCATTTTTTAATGTTATATGCCACGTGCGTCCGGGCTCAGGTTAACTTTGATATCCGCAGGTGGAGCGTAATAAGGTGCGGAAGTGATAAAGAGCCTGATGCCACAGTCGAGATAACTCGCCAGCGAGGCGAGGGTAATGCCGCCAGTCAGCGCCAGCGTGCAATGAGGGGCCAGTGAAGGTGCCAGGCGGGCAATGTCTGTCGCCTGCTCAGGGGTGAATTTGTCGAGTTGCAGAACATCGGGCGCGGCGCGTAGCGCGGCTAATGCTTCATCTGGCGTATCCGCTTCGACGACGATCTTTTTTTCTGGCGCATGGCTGCGTAAGCGCGCAACCGCGTTTGTCCAGTCGTTTGGGTTGGTAAGAAAACGGCGGTGATTAGCGAACAGCAGCACCGTTTCGGCGCATCCTCCGCGATGAATAATGCCCCCGGCAGCGAGTATTGCCTGAGTCGCCAACGAACGCGTGCCGGGAATGGCTTTGCGGGTGCAGGCAATCTGCCCATCAGGATAGCGTTGGCGCAGTTGGCTCAACATGCTCTCAAGATAGCCCGAAACTCCGCAGCTCCACTCCAGAACGTTTTGTACCGCTTTCCAGCCCTGGTGTAGCGCCGCCGCATTTCCGTGCGCACAAATTATTCTCTGTCCCGCGCTCGCTCGTTCGCCATCGGCCATAATATCGCTGACGGTTATGCCCAATGACGTCAGCATTTGTCTGGCAACGGCGGTGCCGCTAACACACCCGCCCTGGCGATGGTAAAACTCCATAACGCCCGGCTGTGCGCCAATTCCCAACGCGCGGGTAGTCAGATCGCCGCCCTGAATATCTTCCAGCAGCAGCGCGTCGGTTTGCGCCTGCGAAAAGTAGATCATCGCAGCGCCTCCCGTGGGACGCTGTCCCACCAGATAAGCGCCCAGTCACGGCTGGCAGGGGCAATCGCGCGTGGATCCTGCTGCTGATACCAGGTTTCCAGACGTTCGACCTCGTCGGCGCTTAGTTCGCCCATACTCCAGCGCACGTTTTCCAGAAAGCGCGTCCAGGTACTGTTGTCCTGCTGGCAGTTGGGGCCGCGGATAAAATCAACGTGCGCGTGGATCCCCATCTGATACAGGACATTAAGCGCATAGATATAGTTGGGAAGCTCAATCACCTCGCGGCCCAGCGCACGTTGAATGGTGGGGGAAACGAAAGATGAACTGACGAGATGGGTGGTGTAAACCCGCAGCCGGGCCTGATTATTCAGTTTGGTCATCGCCTGGCGCATATCGGCAACCAGCGTAGAGCGCGAGGCGACGGCGATATCGCACTGGGGTAAATCATCCCAGTGTTCTTCCCAGGCCCGCTGCACCCACTGTACGTGACGGGCGTTCATTTGCACAGCGCGGCGGGCAGCAACGCTAAGCATTCCCTGGCTGTAATCTACGCCGTAAATTATTGGTATCTTTTTAGCCAGCGCCAGCGAGACCGTACCGGGACCGCAGCCCATATCAAACAGCGACTCCGCCCCTTGCAGGTCGATTTTCCCCAACAGCTGTAGCAAATAGCTGTCGGTTAATGAGGCGCAATTCTCCGCCATTTTTTCCGCGCGTTTATCCCAGTGCTCCGGCTTTTTCTCGGTTCTGTTCGCCAGTTGTAACTGTTTACGGTAAAGATCGGCAAAATCAATGTCGTCAATGAGCATTCTTATTCCTTAATTGTGTGAGCCAAAGAGGTGATGGGCGATTTGTGACGGTGTAACGTGATACAGCGCAGCCAGGCGATCGGTGGCGAGCTGGTGTTCAGGAAGCCCCTGCGACACTTCACCGTTCGGTTCAACGCGTACCACGCTGTCGGCGATTGCCCGGGCGTGCAACGGATGATGCGTAGACATCAGCAGGGCCATACCCGAATTTTTCAGCGTCACCAGCGTGTCGAGCAGACGGATCTGATGCCCAAAATCCAGGCTGGAAGCGGGTTCATCCAGCAACAAAAGGCGCGGACGTTGCGCCAGCGCGCGGGCAATCAATACCAGTTGGCGCTCTCCGCCGCTCAGAGTGTTCCAGCGCCGGGGCGCCAGGTGAGAGATCCCCAGCATCGCCAGTTGTTGATGAGCAATTTCGTGTTCTTTAGCCCCGGGAACCGCAAATGCCGCCAGTTGTGGGGCCAGCCCCATCATCACCATGTCCAGCGCAGTGAAGGCAAACGCGCCGTCATGCGCCTGAGGAACCCAGGCGATAGCGGCGGCGCGTTGCCGATCGTTGAGATGATTTATGGCGATGCCATCAAGCAAAATGTCACCGTGAAGCGGCGAAAGAACGCCGAGAATGGTGCGCATCAGGGTGGTTTTTCCGCTACCGTTGGCACCAAGCAGACAACAGACGGAGCCGGGCGGAACCTGAAAGGAGACATCGCGTAGCACGGGCTGTTGACTGTGGTATCCCAGCGATGCCCGGCGCACGATTAATAGCGTCATGGTCGGTTTCCCCGTAGCAAAAGCAGCAAAAAGAACGGTGCGCCAATAAATGCAGTCAAGATCCCCAGAGGAATTTCCGTGCTGCTAAGCGTACGGGCGAGGGTATCGGTGAGCAGCAGCAAAATGGCGCCGACTCCCATGGAAACCGGCAGCAACTGCTGGTGGTTATTGCCACTGAGGAGTCGGCCGATATGTGGCACAACCAGCCCAATCCAGCCGATGATGCCCGCGATGGCGACGGTGCAGGCGGTGATTAATGTTGCGCAGACGATCAATCCCAGCCGTAGTCGGGAGACGTTGATGCCAAGCGATCGTGCTTCATCATCCGAAAGGGTGAGCAGGTTCATGCGCCAGCGCAGCAGCAATAGCGGGACCAGTCCAGTGAAGATCAGCGGTGCTGAGAACCACAGATCGTGCAGCGTAATCGTTGATAAACCGCCCAGCAGCCAGAAGGTGATAGACGGGAGTTGGGTATACGGGTCGGCCAGCGTTTTGATGAGTGAAATCCCCGCGCCACATACCGTACCCAGCGCAATCCCGACCAGAACCAGCGTTAACACCGGGTCGTGGCGCTTGACTCGCCGGGTAATCAACCAGACACCGGCGACCACGAATAAACCACCCGTGAACGCATACAGTTGAATAAACAGGATCGGTAATCCAAACAGGATTGCCGTACAGGCACCTAAACCGGCACCCGCCGCCACGCCGAGGATATCCGGCGAGACTAGCGGGTTGCGGAACATGCCCTGATAGGTGGTTCCTGCGCCTGCCAGCGCCGCGCCGAGCAGCAATGCAGCCAGAATGCGCGGCAGGCGGATTTGCCAGAAGACGATTTTGTCCTGCATCGGGACGTCATCAGTACCTGTAATAAGATTCACAACCTGTTGCGCATCCAGGCGGTACGCGCCCGATACCGCAGCGACGCTCGCGCAAAGCACCACCGCAGCAATCATCAGAAAACCGAGGGTAGATGTTTTCATCAGACTGCCACCAGACGTTGATACTGTGCATCGCTTAGCGTGGTATGCCAGAACAGTTCGCTGTAGCGCTGCATATCGGCTTTAAAGCTCTTGTTAACCTGCGGTTCAAGCCAGGCGTGCAGGCGGCGTAACCCCAGTAAACGGTTGATGCCAGGAGGTGCATCCAACCAGCCAAACGGCAGACCGCTGAGAAACAGAATGCGCCGGTCAGCAACCGCTTTGACCCCTTGCCAGATCGGATCTTCTCGTAGGTGCTGCGCTGTCATCGCATCCTGCACCAAAATAATATCGGGCTGCCAGCTGAGCAGATTTTCCATTGAAACCTGTGTGAGCCCCTGTCTTCCGGGGATGTGCGCCACATTCTGTAGCCCCAGCAGTTCTGCCGCTTCGGTATGCAAAGAACCTTGTAAACCTGTCTCCAGTCCTCTGGCACCGCGCGCGGCATAAAAACGCAGATTCGCTGCAGCTGTATGCGAGAAAGCTATTGCATTATCGATAAATCGACGGGCCAGCGCGGCCTGCATTGCAGTACGCGAGACGACGCCCAATGCTTCACCGGCTGCGTGCAACTGCTCTGGGGTATGGCGCAGTTCGCCGTTAATCAGCAGCCAGGGAATGTGAGTTTGTGCGCTCACTTGTCTGGCCTGAGAAAGCCAGGTTTCATCGGCATTACCGCAGTCAATAACCAGGTCAGGTTTAAGCGCCAGGAGTGCTTCAAGCGAGAGCGTGCTGGCGCGTCCTGCCAGCCTGCCCAGTTTCGGCAATGCCCGAATATCATCGTGGAACGGGATGGCGGTCTGGCGAGATAAATCAAAGGAGGAAAGCCCTACCAGTTTTTCCGGCGCGACGGCCAGCAGCAGCATGTCAGCGGGCGCCCCCGCGCTGACCACGCGTTGGGTTATATTCGGCCCTGGCGAGCCTCCAACGGCAACGGTTAGCGGCGTTTGCGCCAATGCGGGAAGATGGCGTAGCAGCAGTGCAGATGCCACGAGTTGGACAAACATCCGTCTTGTCAGTGCCATTATCAGTATCCTGAAGGTTACAAATTCGCTATATATTTACATATACAGCGAATAAAAACATGTTCAGAATCAAATTCTCACGGATGAAAACACCGGATACCCCATAAGGGCTAGAGGGGATAGAGGCAGCTTAAATAGCGAAAAATATGACAGAAAAATCCGCGACGAAGCGCGGATTCGGGGAGTAAAACGGCTCAGGTAATGACGTTATGGCGTCGGTTGAGTCTGTTTTTTAGGCTCGGCTGGTGGTGTACTTGTCGGTGTTGGCCGCGATGCGGGTACGCTGTCACAGGGCTTCTCTTTGGCGCAGATCAGGTCAAGCATTTTTAGCGTGACGCCGTTGGTCCAGCCGAAACCATCCTGCAATGGATATTCACCGCCACCACCGCCTGTGCCTGTGGAGCTCACGTCATACTTCTCAACCAGCTTTTTCTCGCGATCGTAGGTGTGTTGAACATTGGTGAGGAATCGCCAGGTTACGTCCATGGCGACGTTATCCTGACCGTAATTCTGTAACCCGGATGCCGCGACCCACTGGAGCGGAGCCCAGCCGTTGGGAGCATCCCACTGCTGGCCGCTTTTCACCGACGTGGTAGCAAGGCCGCCCGGTTGCAGCAGATGTGCCTGGGTGGCCGTGGCGACTTTACTGGCGCGATCTTTTGCCGCCGCATTGACATACAGCGGGAACAGGGCGGCGGCCGTGAGCTGGTTGCGTACTTTATGGCTTTTCAGATCGTAGTCGGCATACCAGCCTTCTTTGTCGTTCCACAGGTACTTTTCGATCCCTTTTTGTCGGGCATTAGCGAAGCCATCGTACTGCGCCGCTTTGGCATCATCACCGGCAGCCTTGCTGGCGAGGGCGATCATTTTTTCCATTTTGTACATCAGCGCATTGAGATCGACCGGAACGATGCTGGTGGTGCGCAGGGTGCCCAGCTGATTAGGATTGTCCATCCAGCGGGAGCTAAAATCCCAGCCGGATGCAGCAGCTGAACGCAGGTCGCGGTAGATTTCTGTGGCAGGGCGATTTGGGTTGCTTTTAGCGGTGGCGATATCCTCGACCCAGGACTCTGGCCTCGGCGTATCGCGGTCATCCCAGTAGCGGTTCAAAATGGTACCGTCATCCAGTTTAACCACGCGCTTATTTTGCTGACCGGGCTGGAGTGTTTCGACGCCTTCCATCCAGTAACTGTACTCTTTGAGCATCTGCGGGAGGTATTTTTTCAGCGCGTCATTCCCGTCGTGCTGCGCCAGCAGTTCAACCATAAAGGCAAAGAACGGCGGTTGCGAACGGCTCAGGTAGTAGGTGCGGTTGCCGTTAGGAATGTGTCCCCAGGAATCAATCTCGTAAGCGAAGTTTGCCACCATGTCCGAGACCTTATCCCAGTGATTGCTTTCGGCAAGCCCCAGCATGGTGAAATAGCTGTCCCAATAATATATTTCGCGAAAACGCCCGCCAGGCACCACATACGGCTCTGGAAGTGGCAGTAGCGAGTCCCATTTTTCAGCGTCAGTTGTCGAGCGGGTGAGGACCGGCCACAGTCCGTCAATATGTTCGCGTAATGATTGCCCGGCCGGGGGAACGTATTTCTCGCCTTCTTTCGGTAAGGTGAAATTCACCTCCACAAAATGGCGTAAGTCGAATCCGGACTGATTTTTCTGCATCCGGTAATCGGCAAGGATCATGAGAGGATCGCTGTTAGGAACTGCGTCAGCAAAGGTTTTCTGGTCTGGAAACAGTTTAGCCGTTTGTACATCGTTAAACAGAGGTCCAAGCAGGATATCTGGCGGCTGCGGTGTAGCGGCTGGCGCGTCTTCTGCATTGACGGCAAAAGAGGAAAGGGCAAAAAAGGTACTGGCGAGAGTCAGTTTTATTGCAACAGAAAGCAGGCCTGGATGGCGAGTTGCAGGCGTTATCATCGGTTAATCTCCTTAGCGGTGTGCCGAAGTAGCGGCATTTACCATGAGAAAACCTTAGTTCAGGATCGACCGTTGCGCGTGATCGACACCCCATTTTGCGAACAAACAGACATTTCCCGACGCGAATAGGGAAGAAGCACACCCTTTGTCGAAAAGGGTGTGCTTCGGTATCAGTTTGCGCGGGTTATCCGCTGTGTGACACAGTCAATGGTCAGAGTATCGCCCATCTTTATGCTATCGAGAGCAGCGCCTTGCTGACACATCCAGCACAGACCCATTTCACGAGCGATAATCGCCGGATGAGAGGTTTCGCTGCCGTCCCGCAGGCAGATACCTTTGATGGTCTTCGGATCGAGTTGCAGTACCGTAGACGGATAAATGACATCAGCGACCAGGATAGTGGGGCGCAAGAACGCGGGAATTTGTGCGCTCTCTCCCGTCAAATGTTGCAGTGAACGAGACAGCAAATCTTCAATATCAATGTATCGCGCCTGCAGATAAGGATCATCGAGCTGTAAATACTGCTGGCTGAGATCGCTCAGCACCTGATGCCAGGCACAGGCGGCACTGCATTGTTTTTCACGCATTACATCGCAGGCCATTTCAAACAGTTCAGGATCGTCCAACAGCGTGTGGTGACCGGAGAAGATGGCGGCGATATCTGCGGAATATCGTTCTTCAGCAAGAGCGGTGAGTTTGCTCAGATCGTTCAGCGTACTTTGGATGGCGGTCTGTAATCGCTGCTGCTCAGCCTGCAGTGATGCGGCGGACTGCGGGTTTACCTTTGGCGAGAACGGCGTGTGACAAAATGCCGTCCCCGTGACTTTTGAGGGAGCCAGAGTTGCCTTGTTATCAGTATGCGCGGGCTCGAGCGATTCACCAAAATTCTCTGCCGCCAACTGTTTAAATGCGGCCAGCGCATCCTCTGCCTGTTCGCCCTTAGCAATCAGGCGTAGCGTGTCATTACAGCGTACCTGCAGCAGGGCTATTTGATTCAGGCTATCAGGGACCACACACTTGCCGTTTTTCTCCAGCCACATGTCGGCGTTAAAACCAGACAACGCAGAAACCAGCCGCGAAGCCGGGCGGACGTGGATGCCGTTAGGGTTTTTCACCACAATGGCAACAGAACGGGCATCAGCGTCGGGAGACAGTTCAGCGGATGTGGGTTTCGCTGCGGATGGCGAAGGTAAACCCAGTTGTTCACATTTGGCGTCGAGGGCGCTCATGGCATCACGGATGACCCGATCGATATCAGCACCCGCGGCGGCGCTAACCGTCGCGGCTAGTGTGCCTTCAACCAGTGGTGCTGCGCATAAACGCACTTTGGCGGCAATGTTAGGGTCGAGCAGTTCCAGCGCGGTTTCCGCACTCAGTAATGCACTACCGATATCCATCATCACCAGCACGTGGTCCGTATCGGCCACGGACTCGATGGCTTCCATCACCTTAATCGGATCGGTGCCAATCGGATTCTCAGGATCGTCAATGCCTGCGGCAATGGCGATTTTGCAACCATCACCCATTAACATCTGCCGGGCCAGCACGCCGACGCCTTCGCCCAGTTGGGCGCTGTGAGAAACAATAACCAGGTTTACCATCGCTTTATCCTTACTCTCTGGACGCCTGAGCCAGCATTTGCATCATAAACATGACCGACGTTGCGCCGGGATCCTGATGCCCAATGCTGCGCTCACCTAGATAGCTGGCGCGGCCTTTGCGAGCCTGCATGGTGATGGTGCTTTGCGCTGCGACTTCCGCTTGTTGGCTTGCCGCTTCCAGAGCCGCCTGGACGCTCAGCTTCTGTTCGCATGACTGACGTAAAGACTCCACTACCGGCAGCCAGACATCGCACATGGTTTTATCGCCAGGTTCAGCCTTACCGCGGCTAATCACACCTTCTGCGCCATCACGAATCATTTGATACAGCTCTTCAAGCGTCAGGCTTTGATGAGCCTGAGTCACCTGGGCGGCGCGGATAAAAAACGTGCCAAACAGCGGTCCACTGGCCCCGCCGACGCTTGAGAGCAGCACCATACCGGTGTTTTTCAAAATAAAGCCGATGTCTTTGTCCGCGATGGACGGCAGCTTTTCAACGACTTTGCTGAAACCACGATGCATGTTCAGACCGTGGTCGGCATCGCCGATCTCCCGGTCAAGTCCGGTGAGAAAATCACTTTCAGTGGTGAATATTTCACCGCAGCGATAGAGCCAGTTAACAATCTGTGTTCTGTTGAGGGACATCATGAATCTCCTTATTTACCCCAGTTGAGAGCAGGGGTGTGAACCGGTGCATCCCATAAGTTCAGCGTTTCGTCATCCACCTGTAACAGGGTGATGGAGAAGCCGGTCATATCCAGAGAGGTACAGTAAGAGCCGATCAGGTTGCGCTCAATGACGATGCCTGCATCCTGGCAACGGCTTTCGAGGCGGTTATACACGCCGAAGAGTTCAGACAACGGCGTCGCACCGAGATTATTGACCAGCGCAATAACCCGATCGCCACTTTGTAACGCACGTTTGCTTTCTTTACCTTCATGCCACGCGCCCTGGACGTTGTCCCAGTGGCGGAGCGTACGGCTGTAGTTACCGTTTTCCAGCAGGGTATCGAACATTTCATCAACGGTCTGATCGAGAGAGGTGAAGGTGCGGCGGTCAATGCCCGGTTCCCCGTGGATACCTACGCCAAACTCCATCTCGTTATCCTGTAACGTGAACGACGGTTGTCCGGCTGCCGGAACGGTACAGGCGCCAATGGCTATGCCAATGGAGTGGCCCTGGTTATTCAGCTTACGACCCAGCGCAGCACAGGCTTCCAGCGAGTCACCGCGTTCGGCGGCCGCGCCGACCAGTTTTTCGATCAATACGGTATTAGCCACACCACGGCGTCCGGCGGTATACAAACTGTCTTTCACCGCCACATCGTCATCCACCACCATGGTGGTGACCTTGACGCCGCTTTCGTGCAGCAGCTCGGTAGCGGTTTCGAAATTAAGAATGTCGCCGGTGTAATTTTTGATTATCAGCAGCACGCCTTCCCCGCCATCAATTTGCATGGCGCATTCGAACATTTTATCCGGCGTGGGGGAGGTAAAAATCTCACCCGGGCAGGCGCCGGAGAGCATGCCCTGACCAATGTAGCCGCAATGCATAGGCTCGTGCCCGCTGCCGCCGCCGGAAAGCAGCGCCACTTTGCCCATCACCGGTGCATCTGCGCGGGTGACATACACTGGGTCCTGATGCAGTGCCAGGGAAGGATACGCTTTCGCCAGTCCGGCGAGTTGTTCATTCAGTACGTCTTCAACACGGTTGATCAATTTTTTCATTATTTATGCTCCGCAGACAGTCCTGGATGGCTGCCAAATTTGGGCAGCCATCTGATGTAGGGTATCGGTTTGTACAACGCCACGGCGACCGCTCGCTGCCGATAAGGTAATTTTGCACACGGGTTTGCAAAAGAAAATTGCTGTGAAGAGCGTTTCAATACGAAACATAGCAGCATAATAATGTTCCGTATTGGAACGTCATGGTGCATAAAACAGCGAAAGTGAGAGGTCGGGCGGTATTTGTGCGGAAAGTTTTTGAACGATTTTTTATGGAAAACAAACCACCTGCAGAACAGGTGGTTTGTAGGCATGGTCGATTTCGGCGTTAGCCCGGATAAATTCCGCGATCTTTTCGTGCCAGCAGAATGCGTTCGCAGGCAACGATGTAGGCTGCGGTACGCAGGGAGCAGGATTTCTCAGCTGCTTTTTCCCAAACATGCACCATCGCATCAGTCATGATTTTGTCCATGCGATTGTTGATCTCTTCTTCACTCCAGAAGAAGCTTGCCATATCCTGAACCCATTCGAAGTAGCTGACGGTTACGCCGCCGGCGTTACAGACCACATCAGGCACAACCACGATACCACGGCTTGCCAGCACATCGTCGGCATCCGGATAGGTTGGGCCGTTAGCGCCTTCAAGTACCAGTTTACAGGTCAAGGTTTCCGCACGGTGACGGGTGATCTGACCCTCGAGCGCGGCCGGAATAAGAATATCCATATCCAGGCTCCAGAAGGCCTCGCTGGCGATGGTTTCAGCGCCCGGGAAACCGGCAATCTGTTTGTGCTCTAACTGCCAGGCAGACAACGCGGTCATGTCGATACCTGTGGGGTTAAACAGCGTAGCGGTGTGATCCTGAATCGCGACCACGCGTGCACCAGATGCCGCGAACAGTCGGGCGGCTTCGCTGCCGACGTTACCAAAACCTTGCACTGCAACGCGAGCACCTTCAACTTCGATGTTGGCACGGCGCGCGACTTCCAGACCGCTGACGAAAACGCCGCGACCGGTGGCTTTATCACGACCTAATGAACCGCCAAGGTGAATAGGTTTACCGGTGACCACGCTGGTCACGGTGGTGCCGTGGTTCATGGAGTAGGTATCCATCATCCAGGCCATGACTTTTCCGTTAGTACCTACATCCGGCGCAGGAATGTCTTTCTGCGGCCCAATGATAATACCGATTTCGCTGGTATAACGACGAGTTAAACGCTCCAGTTCGCCTTCAGACAGCGAGAACGGATCGACGCGCACTCCACCTTTGGCACCGCCGTACGGCAGGTTCAACGCTGCGCATTTGATGGTCATCCAAGCGGACAGGGCCATCACTTCATTAAGATCAACATCAGGATGATAACGCACACCGCCTTTGCCCGGCCCGCGGGAGAGGTTATGTTGCACGCGATACCCTTCAAAATGACGGATAGTGCCGTCATCCATCTGCACCGGGATATCGACAATCAGCGCGCGTTTTGGGTGGCGCAGGGTATCCACCCAATGGGAAAGTTCGCCCAGGTAAGGGGCCACACGCTCGATTTGTTGCAGGTAGGTATTCCAGGCAGATGTGCTGCTATCTGAAGCGTAAGATAACTTATCCATGATAAACCTTAGTTATAAAAGTAATATGTTCTTAATTTGGCCGTGGTATACAGTGAATCTCACCATATAAACCTAAATTTAACATTTTTTTCATAGAAGGGCCTGCCCGACCAGCACGAATTATCACCATGATTAGTATGGACTTTAACTTGCGATTGAATAGTTATTCTTTGTCTTTGCTTGTATTTGGGTTGTTTTGCAGGGTGCGTAATTTAATATGCATAATATATAAAAATCGTAATTTGTTAGATTTATGACGCACCTCTAAAAGTAAATAATTTGATAACAAAATGTATTTGCTTTATTGCGGTTAAGCTGAGGTCAGTAGGTTACGGCGATGGTAGCGGTATCGGCATAGTTGTCTGGCGTGTAGTTCGCGCTGGGGACGGTGGCGTAAACCGGGTAGGTAGTTGTTGTCCCCGTACCGTTGCCCGCGACGGTATTGAGTGATGTATTGCCCCAGACCGTACCGGAAGGACCTGGCGTCGAACTAAGCTGGTAGGGGACTTTATCCGTATTTGACCCCGTGCCCGCCATCACGCCGCTGCCTGCCGTATTACCGTTGGAGGGCTGAAGCCCGATGGTGTAAGGCGTGTTATTGGAACATGCTACGCCCACGGTATTTGAAGCCGTAAGGTTACGCCCGGTCGCCCTGGCTGGCGCAAAGCTAATATCGGTTGCAGAGGTGATATTGCACTGTTTGCTTACGGTCGCCGATACGGTGAAAGGCAGCCTGGCAGCAATGGTATCGCCACAGGTTGTTGGCGGGAAAAGCAATCCGGGATTGAGAGTGACAAGGGCTGTTGCCGTCGTATAGTTATCCTGATAATTTCCGGGGACGGCTGCGGTTTGTGGTGTGACGATCTGCGCCGATACCGTGAGTGAACCCGTCACTGGAGTCAGATTCAGCAGGTTAAGCTGTACCATGGGAAAAGTGGTTCCCGACTGATACTGGCTGCCCCAAACTTTGGTGCGCCCGCTGTCCTGGTAAAGCTGGTATGCCAGTGTACTGGCAGGCGTTCCGCTTAATGACATATTTCGCGGTGTCACCTGGCCGCTGACGGCCGAGGCGCCAATATTAAAACAGAGATTGATCCCTGCCAGCGCGTCACCAAGCTCTTTGGTGCAGGTGTAACTGAACGTCATTGATGACGTTGCGCCTGTTGCAGACAGTGGATTGACCGAACCTAAATTTATGGGTTGAACATTGCTCACCGAACAGGTTACCGCATGGCTAATTGCCGGACAAAAAAGTACGGCAGCGATGAGTAGCAGATGTCTTAACCTCATGAACGTACTCCTGTTAGTGTGGGCGACAAACCAGTGGGCCTATTTGCATAATCCCCTTTGCTGACACGGGATAGTCAAATTGCACGCGACAACTACCGGTGTCCGTATCAACGCGCAGCGTGTTGTGCTGCTCCAGTGTGTCGAACCAGGTCATCCCATCAAAACCAACGACAGACGACTGTCCTTTTCCGTTGATGGCGTAAGCCATGCTACCTTCAGGAATTGGCTTACCCTGATTGTCGACGAGGATAACCTGCGCAGCACGTACGGTGGTGATGCCAAAACTAACCAAAGTACCGGAACGATCTGCAGGCGTGGCATTCGTCTCAACGCGTGCGATCCGCATATTGGTGGGGAGATCCATCGGGTCAATACTGATCAGGTTTTTTTGATAACTGTTGAGCGGCGTGACCAGCAGTAGTCCCTGGTCATCGCTGCGACCAATCAGGTTATTTTGCAGTTTGACTGGAACATCAGGCACGCCGTCAGTTGAGACGACGGCAAAACCATTGTTGATTTCCCTTGCTGCAAACAAGCCGCCTCCCATGGTCACCAGCGATCCGGTTGCGCCTGCGTAGCCGTAATGGTTATCTGGTAAACGGCTGAATCCCGCGTACGCTTTACCATAACGCCCCAGATATCCTACTTCTCCCTGGCCACTTTGTCGGGAAGCCTGCTGACTGGCGGCCAGATTCCAGCCCCAACCGCCGTCGGCAGGCGGCGTCTTGCTGGCGTTGAGCTGATAGCCGGTTTCATCGTTGGTGCGTTGTAGCGTGCTGCTGGCGCTCAGATTGTTATCAGTGGTAATCGTTACCATCAGATAGAGACTGCGATCGCGGTTATCGTCAATGTTCTGGTTGAATCCGGCATTCAGTGAGATGTTGTCTGTAACGGATTTGAACCAGCTGGCGTTAGCGTAGCGCACCGCATTTTCGTGTGGATAACGAAACTGCAGGTAACTCAGGCTGACATTTCCGACAGATTCCAGCGAATAGCCAATGACCGTGTTGCTGTTAAGCGTTGGGGGCGGCTCACCATAATGGGTGGCGACATCGCGGTAATCGCCAGAAGTTGCCGTGGTACTGGTACTGAAATTAAACCGTTCGCCGGACCAACGATAACCAAAGCTATACAGAAATCCGTTCTGCCCTGAATCGCTACTTGCGGCAAGTGATGTCGAAAATGTGCCGCTGCGGGTTCCCGGGATCCAGTCGTTACTGAAGCCTGCGTTAATCAGTCCATCGCTGGTTTCCGCGTGAGCCCCGGCGGTCAACGTATTGCTAAACCCGCGACGCCATGTAGCGCTCAATACCGGTGCGCTGGCATAGTCAAAAGAGGAATAACCATAATTTTCGCGTACCGTGCCCAATTCTGCCGACCAGGCGGTTAATCCTTCCCGCAGGAGTTGCTGATCGTTGTAGAACGAGAAATTTTGTACGCTCGTTCTGCCCAGCGCGTCTGTCATCATCACCTGACCCGTTCCCGCGCCGCTGATGTTAGGCATGGTGTTGATCTGAAAACTACCTGCGGGGACTTCTCCGTTGTAGTACCTGACACCGTCCACGTACAGCTCAACGTTTGATGGCAACGTCGCGGATCCCAGATATGCAGGGAGCGGGGTGGTTGGCATATAGGGCTGTAAACCAAAATCGGTGCCTATCTGAATGCCGCCAATACGCGTAGGTCGGGACCAGATGAGTGAGCTTGTCAGGGTATCGCCAACGGTTAACGCCAACATCGTATCAGGAAATGAGGTACGCCAGCTGGTATCAAGGCGCTCAAAGCTGTTATCGGCGTATTCCTCAGTGGAGTACTGCGTCAACTGGGTGGTGCTGAGCACGCCGGCAGCATTGAAGGCGCGAAGTTCACTGAAGGTATTGATTGCGCTCTCATCCCCCTGCTGGGTATAGATATCATAATTGAGCAGCGCTCCGCGTGATGTTGTTGCCGTTGGCGTG
The DNA here is from genome assembly GCF_030334095.1 of Citrobacter sp. Cf118. NCBI lineage: Bacteria > Pseudomonadati > Pseudomonadota > Gammaproteobacteria > Enterobacterales > Enterobacteriaceae > Citrobacter > Citrobacter sp. Cf118. The sequence continues at coordinate 76,057 of NZ_JAOWES010000082.1, forward strand.
GTTTCGGTAGGCGAGTTAAGCTGCGTGGTTGCAAGATCGAGTGAACTAAGTGGCGCAGTAAGCGAGAGCGTTTGCAACTGAACGTTGTAGTCAATGGTTAGCTGGGGGATATCGTTCAGGCAGACGGCGTTAGTGGCGTCTGGAGCAAAGCGAAAGCCCATTTTACTCAGGGTATCAGCTCCCGCATAAAGCTTTCCATTATCGTAGCCAAAATGTACCAGCCCAACGGGATTCCCATTCAAGGTGACATCGAGATACAAATCGACTCCCGTAATTTGTGAGGTGCTATTAATAACACCATTCTCACTCTGGTTATTATTCAGCGTTTGTGCGCAAACCATTCCCGATATTAATACTCCATTGAGAAAGCAATATTTCACCAGAAGCCAGAGTCTGTTACAGATCTTGTACTGTTTTTTGGCCATTGATTGTGACTTCAATTTTCCCGCCATAATGGTTATTACTGGCCGACGGGGAGACTATCCAGCGCTATTGTTGAGCCTGGTAAAACGTAGCCTAATAGTCCGGGTGTAATGACTTTTTTAGTACCGTCAGGGCTTATAAATGTTGCAGCAGATAACTGTGCATGCCCATTTCCCTGATTACTGACTTCAATGAATTTTTTGCCATCCAGTTGTTGTAATTTCCATTGCAGTTTTGCCTGCGTTTGTGCCGCTGATGTTGGTTGAATGAAAACGGGAACGGAATAATGCAGCACAAACTGAAGCTTATTTTTTTCTACTTTTGCAGGAGGTAACTCATCTATCGACAAACGATAAGCGTCTTCGGCATGTGCCGAGGGAGGGCTTGTGCGAATAACGCGAATTAACTGACGTTCTCCAGGGGCTAATGCCAACATCGGCGGGCTTATCACCAGCCCCTGAGAGGGGGAAAGTTTGTTGTCATAAGCACTTTGACTCCAGCGAAAAACCCGAACCTGGGCATTGAGCACATTTTCACCCGCGTTACTCAGCCAGATACCATCGGCATTTTGCGTCGCTTGCAACGTTAACGTGACCGGGGCTATTTGCAGCCCACTGGCGGTGGCAAGGTTGGCGCTCGCAACCATCCCTAGCAGGCATGCGCAGGCGCACTGCTTAACAGGCAGTTTTACTCTCATATAGCTTCCTGAAGTTAGTAGTTAACGTTAACCGTTACCGTGTCGGCATAGTCGTCAGGAGTGAAGTTGGCGCTCGGTGCGGTGGCATAAACAGTAAAAGTTTGCACCAGGCCGGTCCCTGTCGCTGCTACGCCATTCCCAGGTGCGGTGTCGGTGGCGGTATTTCCCCATACCGGACCTGTTGCTGACGTGCGATTTAGCTGATAGGGCACTTTATCGGTATTGGTGGCAGCGTTAGCCACAGAGGACATGGCGCCCGAGCCCGTCGTCGTCCCTCCATTGGCAGCCGACGGTGCCAGGCCGATAAAATAGGGCGTGGTTTTTGAGCAATTAATTGAAATAGTGTTGCTTGCACTGGTATTTGTCGCCGTGGTATTCACCGGACCAAGTGTGATATTTGAAGCCGAACCCGCTGTCACGGTACAGGCCTTTTGAATCGTCATCAGCACCTGAAATGTTCCGTTAACGGTTGCTGCATTTGCCACAGAGATAATGGAAAAGGCGCAGCAACAAAGAATTAAGCGTTTGTCTAAGACTAGAGCCATATCCTTTACCTTTTTCAAATAACCACATTTATTACTTTAGAAAAACAATAATGTGGCACAAGAAGACATAATTTAACCCTAGAATAAGTATTAGGTGTACGCCAGTTGATCTAATGAATTTTACTTAGGAAAAAGGTGATGTCGTCGACAAAAAAATAATACCAACGGGTGAGTATGTTGTTTTGTTTTTATGCTATGGCGGGTGTTAAGTCAGGAGAATAGGGGCAACATATTCCTTGGATGGTACTCAAAATAACCACCCAAAAAATGAGAGTCGTATGATTTATCTTACACGTATTACGTATTGGCTACGGGCTGTGGAAAATGACCTTATAACCTTGCTCATTCCAGTGTTGTAGCAGTTCATTTTGTCTGCGGGTTGGCGCGATACCGGTCCAGACAAAAAGCGTTTGCCCAGGGAAAAGTTCAGGTCTTGGCGATTCAATGGGTTCAGCCAGAACGGCAATATGCCAACCAGATTGCGATAAACGCCAGGCTTCGAGCCACAGACGGGTTCTGTCTTCAACATCCCAGGCCATCAGGAGAGCATCCTTTCCTGACTTGCGCCGTGTTTCAGACAGCAGTGTTGCAACATATTCAATCAATGCGCCATCAAGCATGCTGTTCATTATGCGGGATGTATTATGGTCAAGTATCAGCCGTTGACGTACGGGAAGATAAACGTGATCAATCAGCGCATCTACGGGGTGAACGCGACCGAGTGCGGTAATTTTGGCTCGCAGCTTCGGTGGATGCGCCATGCGAAGAATGCTCATCATCTCTTCTTGTACTTGATTCCAGTCGTCGTCAGCTTGACGGATACTGGTTTCCAGCAATGCCTTTACTTTGCCGACAGGTATGCCATTGCTAATCCAACGTTTTATTTCTTCAATACGCTGAATATCTTCTTCATCAAAGAGTCGGTGACCACCTTCACTGCGTTGAGGTTTCAGTAAACCGTAACGTCGTTGCCATGCCCGAAGGGTGACAGGATTTATCCCGCAACGTTCTGCGACATCCCCAATGCTGTAATAAGCCATAGTTCCCCCGAACACTCCTGATTCTCCGTCACCGATATGCGGTTCCTGCTACTTTGTACAACATGCACCAAATTGTACAAAACATATATAAGATTCTAGCAAAATTAAGATTTACTTTACTATCATACAAGGAGTAAATGCTGAGTTTTTATGTTCAGCATGAGGGCGGTTGTGATGATTGTTGATTTATAACAATGCGTTAGTTATTTTGACGCTGAGAAATCATTTTTCTCTGGCCATGCAACAGACGGAATACCATTCAGGCAGGCTTGTGCAAAAAGGTTACCCTGGAAGATTTCAATGCCCGCGGATTCAAGCCACATCCACTCTTCGGGTTTTTCAACGCCGACTGCGGAAATCATAATTTCCAGTGACGCGCAGCATTTGATAATTGCCTGAATGATAGCCTGCCGCGGTCCACTTTTATGCACATCCGTGATCAGCTCGCGGCTTATCTTAATTCGGTCGGGTTGAAAACGAGACAGAAGCTGAAGCCCGGCAAAACCAGCCCCAAAATGATCTATCGCCACACAGATCCCCGCTGCCTTGAGTGACTTCACGGCCTGCGCGAACGTATCAAAGCGAGAAATAACTTCACTTTCGGTAAACTCTACAATGATTTGTTCAGGCACCAGCCTGTGCGCAGCGATTTCGTTTATAAGAAAGCTGACTGCATTGGGTTTGTTTACCAGGGTCATGGGGAGCAGATTGACTGACAGCATTTTGTCGTTAAGTCCCAGCGCGCTTGCCATTGCAAAAGCAGTCTTTTTGCTCTGCAGATCCGCAGTATACAGTTCCTCAGGATTTAAGTTGTCAAAATAAGTTGCGGGCGTTTCACCGTCTCTACCACGAATAAGTGCTTCCAGGGCAATGACGCGTTGCGACATAGGATCGATAATTGGTTGAAAAGCAAAGCTGAAATCGATATCGGATGGGAGTGTGTTTTCATCCAGGAGAGTACAAGAGTTGTCGGCAATAAAACTCCAGCAATCCGGCGCTGGTATTTCAAAATAGCTCGATTTTTCCGTCGCAAGGACAAATGTGCGGAAAAACTGTAACGCCCTGTCATCATAGGTGAGCTGAAATTTTGATGTTCCCTTATTCAGCACAGCTTGCAGAACGTCATTGCGTTCATGTTTTTGTAGATCAAATAACTCCATTCCCACTTTTCCGAATCTTCTCGCAGGAGCGTAATCACACATCAGCTCAACGATATTGTGGTGCCGTGGATCGTTACAAATACAACAATAAATCTCTTTTACCTGCTCCTCAGGGCCTTCAAGCAGTTGGAAAAAGTGGTGACCGTTAAAGAGTAAGATTCCCGTAACATCAGATCGCCTGTTTTTGATATTTGCGGCTGTCACCATATCCTCAAGCGCTTTGATGGGGGCGTCATCACGTAGATGGCTGCGGTAAATAATGGTCGTGAGCATGGACAGTCCGGGAATAAGGGAGAGGAAGATATATGACAGTATCAGACAACCCAGGTTATGTCCTGATTTTAATACATTATTCTAACTTTAACTTCACAATTGAACGGTCTGATTAAGATGAAATTTAACCATGTTACGACGTGATTTGTACAGTGATCCTAATGTTTATATCAATCGATACAATTGTAAGTAATTGATTTATATTATTTAGCACATTTTGGTAAAAACAAATTAATCTTGTTGTACACATTTTTGGTACAACTTTGCTACTGTTATAAAACTTAATATTCACCAGCATTTTGATACAGGAGCATGACATGCAGCAGCATAACGTTCGCACTGATACTGCAAGCGCGATTTCTCGTTACTTTGCGAAGGCGCATCTGCCAACTCAACAGGAAACATTGGGAGAAATCGTCACTGAGATACTCAAAGATGGACGTAATCTGAACCGCAAATCACTTTGCACTAAGCTTTTGTGTCGTCTTGAAAAAGCATCAGGGGATAAAGAACAAAAACATTACAATGCGTTAATTGGCCTGCTCTTTGAATAAAATAAACCCCTTATATGATAGGGGCAAGTAGTGAAGGCGTTATGAAGAAAACTGATAGTGAACGCTTGAAACATGAAATTACAGGTTTGGCTGTGCTAGAAATTCTGCGAATGCATAGAGACGTTTCGTTAGCTGCAGTGATTAAGCAATTGCGACTTATGCAGGCCAGTGAAATAGATGGCACACGCAAGCAATTAATTGACAGCGTTATCAATGATTTTACAAACATTAATCCGGAGAAAATAAGCAGAAAACCGGATAAAACCAGAGATGAGAGTGCATTCAGTGCCAGCAAAAACCCTAAATTACATTAAAGATAATCTTCCAGACTATACAAGCGAGGTTACCATGCTCCATGAAATTAATGTCCACAACGTAATGACGGATAAAGCTTTATCAAGTTACTTCCATAATGCAGGTGAGCTATTAGCAGATGAGTCTGTGGTATTGGGGCAGGCGGTAACAAATGTAATTCTGGCAGGTGATAATGTTAATAATAAAAACATCATTTTAAGCCTGATTGGTTCTCTGGAGTCAACGGTTGACGTTGTCCAGGCAGATGTTATCAGAAAAACCCTGGAAATAGTATTGCGCTACACAGCTGACGACGTTTAATAAGTCTTCATATTAACAAAATATGTACAGTACCCTTGTTATATGCTGAAAGCCCTTATGCTAAGCATTTTTTGGATTAAGACTATACATAGCACCCCTCTAAATCAATTATGATTTTTCATTGAGGCCATAATGATGAACATCGTTCAGGAACATACTCTAAACGCAGAGTTATGGATTGATGATATTTTTATCAGGCAAGGGTTAAAGAATATTCTTGCAGATATCGTTTTTGAAGATGACAAGGCGCGACTTGTATTCTTTACCGCGAATCACTTTGAGGCGGTAAAAAAGCAAAATTACAATCTGAAAACGCATCGTCTGGTATTGCTGATTGATGGTCATTTGTATCAGTATCTTAATGATGTTTCGCTTTACAGACTACCAGTAGATATCGGAGTTGCCTCAATCAAACAATTTATTGTTGATATTACTCGTGCTGGTGGTAATCACGAGAATCAATCGGATTCAAATATCTCATTAACCGCGAGAGATAAATATATTTTAACGCAGTTAGGAGAAGGTCGAACTATTTTTGAGATATCCGCATTGTTAAATCTACACTTAAAAACGATTTACCAGGCCCGGCAGAATCTGATCAAGAAGCTTGGTTGTTCTGGGCTGATTGATTTTCAGGGAATACTGCGAGCGCAAATATTCCGCAACTGGCTGGAACATGCCTGAGTAAATCGACAGTTCGTACTTACTGTTGAGGGGGTACGACAGGGCTAATGGCCCTGTCGCGATATTAATAAAACTTCGCTACTCTGTCACCAGTTCATTGATACCCTTCTGCTGATGATGCTTTTTACTCAGCGAGAAGTAGCCAAATATTAGTGTTATTACCACGATACTCGCCATAATCAGGAAGATTTCCTGATAGCCCACTTTATCAAACAACTTACCGACAGGCAGCGACAGCACGATGATGCCAATGGAACTGGCGATATTGAAGCCAATAAGATATATCGTTGACGACAGGCGCTTATCAAAATTCGCTACGCTGAATTTAAACACTGAAATAACGAACAGTGGGACCTCCAGCGCATGGAGCATTTTAATCAAGGAGATAATATATATATCGGTGAACAGTGCTGAACCCAGGATTCGACAGGTCATGATTGTTCCACCCAGCAGCAATGCGGATTTAGGCCCGATGCGGTTAATCAGGAACGGAACCAGCGCCATACCGACGGCCTCCATAAAGACTTGTACCGAGTTGAGGTAGCCGTATACGCGTGGTGCCAGTTCGGGATCGTCAAATAAGCTGGCGTAAAACACCGGGAACATCTGCTGATCGTAGATGCTATAGAACGACCAGGTGCCGACGACAAAGATGACGAAAAACCAGAACTGCGTATCTTTAAAGATAGTGAGAAAATCCTTTCGGGTCAGCGCGTCGGGTTCAGGAGAACGCGTTTTTACAGACGATGGGGCGGGTGAGTTGGTTTTGAACACCACGTTAATTAACAGGAATAACACCCCCATAACCGATACGCACCAGAAGTTAATGTGTGGGTTGATGCTGAAGAAGATACCGCCAACAAAAGTCCCTGCGGCGTAGCCAAGCGATCCCCACAAGCGGGCGGTGCCGAATTCAAAGTTGAATTTGCGGCTCACTTTTTCGACGAAGCTTTCTACCAGACCACAACCCGCAAGATAGCCAAGGCCAAAGAAAATGGCTCCCAGCGCCATACCAAGCTTGAAGTTGGAGACCAGCAGCGGTTCATAAACATAAATCAGGAACGGACCGCTGAGCGTGATGACAGTCCCCATCATCCAGATAAGGGGTTTGCGGGTACCGAGCTTATCCTGCAGAAAACCGTAGCCCAGCATAAACAGCATGCTGAAAAACTGGTTTACGGCATACAGCATTCCCAGCTCCGATCCGGACAGGCCAAGTTTATTTTTTAGCCATATTGCATAAAAAGACCACCACAACGACCAGGCGGCAAAGAAAAAGAGCAGATACCCGGATGAGTATCGATATTTATCATTACTGAACGGCATATTTATCTTCATGATTTTTCCAATCCAGATCAGGTCATTGTAAGGTCTTTCTGATAAGACGTAACAGTGCGCTTTATTACGGGGTAATCGTTCTCCGTAGCGACGGTTGTGACTGAATAAAGCTGCTCAGGTGTTGGCTGTCGGGAAACGCGCTTAGCGCGCCACGCCGGGTGGTCGCCAGAGCACCACAAGCGCTGGCCTGCTCGATAAGCGGAAGTAGCGTTGACGTCGATGTGGGCCAGCCTTCTCCGGCGAGTGCCGCCAGCAGCCCGGCCATAAAGGCGTCACCGGCGCCGGTGGTATCGATGCTGTCGACGCTATAGCCGCTTAAAGTCAGCCTGCTGTTCTGCCAGAAAACGATAGCGCCATCGGCACCGCGGGTTATGACTTTCAGGCGCGCGGGAAAATCAGCCAGGCATTCGCAGGCGCTACTGAGACAGTCGGTTTGTGTTAGCCACAGCAGCTCTTCTTCCGACATCTTCAGAATGTCGCTCTGCCGGGCAAACTCTCTGACAAGGTCAAACATCTGCATTTCGTTGCTCCACATCTGCGGACGTAGATTGATGTCAAAGCTCAGCGAGCCACCGGCCTGGCGCATAGCCGCCATCGCCTGGGTAAGCGTGGCTCGGCAGTCAGGGGCGACCAGCGCCAGCGAGCAGAAGTGCAGAATATCGGCACCAAAGTCGGGCAGGCTCGCCGGGCTGAGAAATTGATCGGCAGACGGATTAACCAAAAACTCAAACTGCCGCTCACCGTTGGGAGCTAGTGAAACCAGTACGGTACTGGTGTGCTGTTGTGCATCAAACTCCAGACTTCCTGTATCCACCTGCGCTGTTACCAGCGTCTGATGCAGAAAGCGGCCAAAAGTGTCATTGCCCACACGGCCGATAAAGCCGCTGTCATGGCCGAGGCGGGCGACGCCGATTGCCACATTGAAGGGCGCGCCTCCCGCACAGGCTTCAAACTGCATATTGTCGCGCGGTAGCAAATCCACCACGGCATCTCCGAGCGTCCAGATTGTCATTATTTTTCCCCAAAGCAGTGAGACGGGTGTTTAATTGGCGGCGAGCGGCCAGGCATGCCCGTTATTAAAAATGGCGTGTCCGTTCTGGCTAAATAAGGTCAGTTGGCGATCGTCCGGTTCAGGATAAATACGGCTGCTGAGGGTGTACTCGCCGTGATTAACAAAGACTTCTACCGACGAACTATCGATAAATAGACGTAGGTCCAGCACATCATTGGCGGGCAGCGGTATGCTACGGCAGCCCGAGAGGCCGTGTTGCGGATAGCGGCGTTCAAGCACCAGACGCTGTGCCTGGGTATCGACGAAGACGCGCAGCCCGTCACCCAGCGCGATGCCATACTGTTCAGCATGGCTGCGGGCGATATCGAGGCTCAGTTCGACTTCGAGAGCATGCGCCTGTTCTTCTACCATCAGGGTGCGATTGTTCAGGTCACTGACCGGCCAGACATGAAGCTGACCGCGTAATGCCTCCAGCTCTTTGACCGGGTTCATGCGCAGCCGCAGATCTGCATCGAGCGTCACTTCCCGGGGAAGAGTAAGCATGCCCGCCCAGCCGTCGGCCTGTTCTGGCATCGGCGACTCCCACATGGATAGCCAACCGATCACCACGCGGCGACCGTCCGGAGTGATAAATGATTGAGGGGCGTAAAAATCATGCCCGTGATCCATCTCCTGGAAGGGTTGGGTAACGTGGAACTGATGGTCATCCTGCCATTCGCCGACCATATAGCCGCTCTGGAACAGGTTACGGTAATCGTATCCGTCCGCGGCGATGCCCTGCGGCGAGAACATGAAGACGAGTTTATTGTCCAGCGGGAAGAGGTCCGGGCACTCCCACATGTAGCCCATGCCGTCATCGGCCTGGGCGAGCGTACTGGCAAACTGCCAGTGCTGCAGATCCTGCGAGCGATAGAGCTGTACTTCTCCGACGTCGTCGACCCGGGCACCCACCACCATGTACCAGCGGTCTCCCTCTTGCCAGACTTTCGGATCGCGAAAATGGTGTACGCCTCGCGGGGTATTCAGAATCATGCCCTGGCGTTCAAAGTGAATCCCGTCGGTGCTGGTAGCCAGGCACTGTACCTGATACAGGTTTTCCTCTTTCGCTTCGCCGTCGAATTTGTGCCCGGTGTAGATCAGGGCCAGTTTATTGCCGTCAACCACCGCTGAACCGGAAAAACAGCCGTCTTTATCTTCCGGCCCTTCTGGTGCCAGTGCGATGGGTAAGTGCTCCCAGTTCACCATGTCGCGGCTGCGCGCATGGCCCCAGTGCATTGGCCCCCAGACCGGTTGCCACGGATAGTGCTGATAGAACGCATGGTAGTAACCATCGAACCAGGACAGGCCGTTAGGGTCATTCATCCAGCCCGCCGGAGGGGCGAGGTGATAGCGCGGATACCAGCGCGGATTGATACGATCTTTTTGCTGGTTTAGGGCCTCGTTGGCCGCGGCGAGTAATGCTGTCATTTGCTTGTCCCTGTCAGTGAATTGAGCAAAAGATAACGTTAACATTCTCGGTTTTCTCGCGGAATTGATGGTAATATCGATGTTAATCACAAAAGTTAACGTTAACATTTTGCGGGTGTTATCAAGATCGCATTTTCAGACCCGGAAGGGTGAACGCCGTCAAAGGAGAGGGTATGGCATCTTTAAAGGATGTGGCGCAACGGGCTAACGTCTCGTTAATGACCGTATCGCGAGCGATTAACGAGCCCGAACGACTGCGGCCAGAAACCTATAAAAAGGTGATGGAAGCGGTAGATGCGCTGGGGTATGTCTCCGATCTCTCCGCGAAAAAAATTCGTGGCGCGAAAACCACGGCTAACACTATCGGGGTGTTAGCGCTGGACACCATGACCACGCCGTTTTCCGTGGAGATAACGCTCTCTATCGAAGAGACCGCGCGGGCGCACGGTTGGAATAGCTTTGTGGTGAATATGTTCAGCAATGACCAGCCAGAGAAAATGGTGGATCTGCTGCTGGCGCATCGCCCTGACGGCATTATCTACACCGCGATGGGGCTGCGTCAGGTTCCGGTGCCGGAAAAGCTGCATAAGTATCGCTGCGTGCTGGCGAACTGCGAAAGCATCAGTGGCCCTTTTCCCACCTATATTCCTGATGATGAGCAAGGGCAATATCTTGGCGTGAAAGCGCTGTTGGCCGCAGGCTATCGTCGGCTGCTGTGCATACACCTGCCAAAAGGGATTGTGGCCACCGATCGCCGCCGGGCGGGAATGGAGCGCGCCTGTCGTGAAGCGGGCGTAGACCCTGATGCCATGTTCCACCACTATCTTCCGGCGGGCGAGAGTCACCATATTGATGCGGCGGAGATTGCCGGGCATTACCTGAGTGGCACGCGTCCGATGTTTGATGCGGTGGTATGCGGTAACGACCGCGTGGCTTTTGTTATCTACCAGGTCTTGCTGGGGCGAGGGCTGCGCATTCCGCAGGATGTTGCCGTACTGGGCTATGACAACATGGTAGGCACCGGCGAGCTGTTTTTGCCGCCGCTATCCACAGTACAGCTGCCGCATTATGAAATTGGCCGTCTCAGTGCACTGCATCTTATCCAGGGGCTCGATCACCGCGATACCGTGCGGGTAGACAGCCCCTGGCTTCCGCGCGCCTCAATATGATTAACCCAACCGCTTCCTTTCATCAACCGGAGGAATGAGTGCATTATGTGGAGGGAATCGCTAATTTGCTGGTGGATGTTACAAAGCTGAAACGTGGAGGTACTGTTAAGTCACTGTTTAGCGCACAAGGCTCAAAGTTGGGTCGTGTATTAAACGCTCGCCGAAATTTTGGGTTTCAATAAAATAACCGTTATTTATTAATGTTAACGTATCAACACATTGTAAATTTGGCTTAGTGGAAGAGATAGCCGTTAGCCAGTTTGTTGAGTATGTATGCAGGCGGTCTTTTGGCTGTATATCTCTGGTAGTTACTCTTGACGAGGAGAGCTTTTTGCCCCTAAAAATTGCCCAATGCGACTAACGGTCAAATAAATTGCCGATTTCTCTAAAAAAAATGATCAACGTGCCGATACACTGACAGGATATGTCAGCATTTTATATATAATTCATGTCAGGAAAACAGAAAAGTAGGTGCTTATGGCTGATTCAGCAAGGAGTTGCTCAGCAGAACGTTTAGTCGATATCCTAATAGAGCTACAAACTTGTGGCGTTGTGAATCGCTATCAGTTGATGAAGAAATTTAATATCACTGAACGAACGGTCTATCGTGATCTTAATATGCTTTCCTCCTTTATTGAGGGGTGTGGTGGCGGAGAGTATCGATTGATACCGATTCGAGCGCAGAATAATAGCGCCTATGCCCTTCATGATCCACTGGCAAAGCTGCTGGACGCCGACGCGGTTTTTCCTGACAGAGATGAGGATTTTTGGCTTAGCTTAGAGAAAAGAGCTGCAGAACAGCATGTTAGAGTTCAGTTTGGTCGTCCTGAGCATTCAGTCAGAAATGATTTGCGAAAGTATTTTAACTTATTAGAAAAAGCGATTCAGAAAAACAGCGTCTGTCATATTTTATATAAAGACAAAACGCGCACCGTTCATCCTTATAAATTAGCTAACCAGAAAAATATTTGGTATCTGCAGGCGACTGAGGACGGGAAACTAAAGTCTTTTTCGTTAAGTAAAATTCGGTGGTTGGATATCCGGAAAGAGCATTTTGCTGTCGATACACCCACACTGTCATTAATTGATGAGCATCGCGATCCTTGGGTGAGTGAAGAGACGTTTGAGGTGCGGGTGCGTATTAAACACAGTATTGCTGGCTACTTCTTAAGACGAGACTTACTGCCTCAGCAAGAATTGATTCGCGAAGAGAATGATGGCGTGACTTTGCTTTGCAAGGCAGCACATGAGAATCAAATTATTCCACTAATTCTATTCTGGTTACCGAATATAGAAATTCTGGAACCAGAATGGTTGAAAAAAACGGTCATCAACTTACTGCATAACTACATCACTGGCGATCGCGACTCAGTTCCTGTTCAGGAATGTGATGCGTAGCGGGTAACAACGACTTATTGCACAGGAGATTATTATCTATGGCATTACCATTCATTATTCTGGGCGTCGCGGCAGCGGCAACGGCGTTTGGCGGCAAAAAAGCTTATGATGGCTATCAGAAAAAATCGGAAGCTGATGATGTATTAGATCGCGCGCAGCGTCGCTTTGATAAGCATAAAGAGAGCTTTGATCTGGCAAATGAAACAACGTCGAAAAAACTGGCCGAACTGGGTGAAAAAGAGCTGGAAATCGGTAAAGATTTCAATGAGTTTAAAACGATTGCCGACGATCTGCTGGCGCGTATGGCGATAGATGGGCATAAAGATCTTCGTCTGAAGGTACCACAGCATAACATCAATAAAATTCAGAATCTGGCGATTTCCGCCACGGAATACCTGACGACGGTCGTCGGAGCCGGGGTTTCTGGTGCTGCCGCTGGTTTTGCCGTGTACAGCGGCGTGATGGCGTTTGCCGCAGCTTCTACCGGTACGCCGATCGCCGCCCTGTCTGGTGCGGCGGCGTATAACGCCACAATGGCGGCGATTGGTGGTGGTTCCCTGGCCGCAGGTGGTTGGGGGATGGCGGGCGGCGCGATGGTGCTTGGCGGTGCAGTGGTGGCTCCGCTGATTGCTATTGCGGGCTGGGCTTACGATAGCCATGCCGAAAAGGCGCTTAACAATGCTTATCAAAGCTCCCGTGAAGTGACCGCGGCGGTGGAAAAAATGAATGCGGCTGAAGCGCAGCTGACGAAGGTGCAGCAGTATGTAAATAGCATTTATGAATCAATAACCCGTATGCATAGCGTCTTTATTCAGCATTACTTTGAGCCGCTGAAAGCGATGCATGCCATCATTGTTGAACGTCATGAGAAGAATATCACTACCGAGATTAGTGAGTCGGAAGAGATCATGGCGATTATCGACCATGGTTATGAATTAGCCGCCATCATGACCGACGTGATCACCACGCCGCTGTTCAAGCCGGTGACGCAGGAAAACGGTGAAGCCATTATCGAAGATGGGGTGATCCAACTGCAGACCGACAGCAATGGTATGAACCTGCTGAACAAAGAGATTCTGGACGAAAAACTGGCGGCTTCTGCTTCTGAGTTTGACGCATTTTCTTCTCGTATTTAATCGACTCGCCGGGCGAATCTGCCCGGCATTGCTATGGGCGAGCACAATGAACACAGCCAGGTTTGACTGGGGTGAAGAGTTACATCAGACGGTGGTCAAGAGTCTGACCACCTCTTTTGGGTTGGATTTTTTCTTGCTGGAGGATAAACACGGCGGCGATGTGAATACCATTCATAACGCTCGCGAGGGAGTGTATGCTACCGATGCCGAGCGTCAACGGTACGAGCAACGTGAAGGGTATGATTCTCATCATTACCATAGCCACGAAAACTACATTGCCACCAACCAGGCGGGAAAAAAGGCGCACGAGGCCGGTACGTTGACCGATACCTACACCGGTGAGAAATTTGCGGCTAATGATAAAAAGAACCTCGACCATATTATTGCCGCCCATGAAATTCACAACGATCCAGGGCGTATCCTTGCCGAATGCGATGGTGCCGATCTGGCTAATGATTCATCAAATCTGACCTTCACGAATGAGTCGCTGAATAAGGCGAAGAAGGCGAAAACGATGGATGCCTTCGTGCAAACGCTACAAGAACAGCATGCTGTGACCACGCAGGAAATTGCCCGTTTGCGCAGCCAGCCAACGCTTTCCGAGCAAGAGCAAAAACAACTGAATAAGCTGGAAAATAAAGCTGCCGCCGATTTTGAACGGATGAAAGAGGCCGACAAAAAGGCGCGGGCAAAATACAACGGTACGATCAATGGGGAATATTACACCAGCAGCAAGTTTGCGAAGAATGTCGCCACCGCCACAATGAACAATGCATTTCGCATGGGAACGCGGCAGATGTTGGGGCTGGTTCTGGCAGAGACCTGGTTTGAGTTCCGCGAGCGTATTCCCGTGATGTTTGAGAAGCATCGTCGTTCATTCGATGCCGGAGACTTCCTGCAAGATGCGGCGGAGGCATTACGCGCAGTCTGGCAGCGAGTGCAGGGTAAATTCAGCACTTTCCTGACGTCCTTTAAAGACGGTGCCATCGGTGGCGTGCTCTCCAGCATTACGACGACGCTCTTCAATATCTTCTTTACGACTAAGAAGATGATGGTGCGCCTGATTCGTGAGATGTGGAACAATTTGGTACAGGCCTTTAAAGTTATGGTCTTTAACCCTGAGGGGTTAACGCCGGGGCAGCTAGCTAAAGCGGTGAGCAAGCTGGTGGCTGCGGGTGTGGCCGTGGCTGCTGGGGTGGTGGTTAATGATGCTTTAGCCAAGATGCTCGTCTTTCCTTTTGGTCCGGAACTGGCCGCGTTCTGCGGTGCGCTGGCGACAGGTATTCTGACGCTGGTAATGAACTACTTCCTGGAACACAGCGCATTGATGAAAAAGGTCTGGGCGTTTCTGGATACGTTTAAAGATAAGTATCAAAAAGCACTAGAGTATTATCAGCAGGTGAATGTTGAACTCGATCGTTATCTACTGGAGCTTTCGGCGTTAGAGTTTGCTATTGATACGTCTGCGTTATCGCGTTTCTCGCTGCATCTTAACGCGGTGAATAGTGAAATTGAGCGCGGTTTGTTGCTGCGTGCAGAGGTTGAGCGCCGTAATATTACGCTACCGTTTGAAGCAGGGAATACCCGCTCTGTGCGTAGCTGGTTAAGTAAGCTATGACGCTAACGCCCGCGTTTCCCTGTAACCAGTGCGGCGCTTGTTGCCGCCACGTCGATCGCGCCAGTGAAACGCGATTTCTAGATCGCGGTGACGGCATTTGTCAGCACTATCAGATGGAGACAAAGCTGTGTGCGATTTATGAAACACGTCCGCTTATTTGCCAGGTAGAGAAGCAGTATCAGCTTAACTACCAACAGCAATATAGCTGGCAGGAGTTCATTACGCTTAATCGTGAAGCGTGTTTAATTCTGGAGAAACTGTAGGACGGTCTGCTTCACGAAGGAGCCAGTGTCAATATGTACTCATTTTTGACGGTGTTGTGACGAGATGAGTTGAGACGCAATGAAAACAAAAATCCACGCAATTGCGTGGATTTTATAGCTTTTTGCGATTTTTATGAGATGTGTTGAGATCTCATGAGACAACAAATTTAGACATTGAACAGGAAGTTCATGATATCGCCATCTTTGACGATATAGTCCTTACCTTCGGCACGCATTTTCCCAGCTTCTTTCGCACCTTGCTCACCTTTATAGGTGATGAAATCTTCAAACGCGATGGTTTGTGCGCGGATAAAGCCTTTCTCGAAGTCGGTATGGATTTTACCGGCTGCCTGCGGAGCCGTGGCACCGACAGGAATGGTCCATGCACGGACTTCTTTCACGCCAGCGGTGAAGTAGGTCTGCAGGTTCAGCAATTCGTAACCAGCACGGATAACGCGGTTCAGGCCCGGCTCTTCCAGACCCATTTCAGCCATGAATTCTTCACGATCAGCATCATCTAGTTCTGCGATGTCAGCTTCAACGGCAGCGCAAACGGCAACCACAACAGAACCTTCGGCAGCCGCGATTTCGCGCACTTTGTCGAGGTACGGGTTGTTCTCAAAACCGTCTTCGTTGACGTTAGCGATATACATGGTTGGCTTCAGGGTCAGGAAGCTCAGGTATTTGATGGCCGCTTTGTCTTCGTCAGTCAGCGTTTTTAGCGCGCGCAGCATGCCGGCGTTTTCCAGCTGTGGCAGGCATTTTTCCAGCGCAGCCAGTTCCGCTTTCGCGTCTTTGTCGCCGCCTTTTGCCTTCTTCTGCACACGATGGATAGCGCGCTCACAGGTGTCGAGGTCGGACAACGCCAGCTCGGTATTGATAACCTCGATGTCGTCAGCCGGATCCACTTTGTTATTAACGTGGATGATGTTGTCGTTTTCAAAGCAACGCACCACGTGGCCGATAGCTTCGGTTTCGCGGATGTTGGTAAGGAATTGGTTACCCAGACCTTCACCTTTGGACGCGCCTTTTACCAGACCGGCAATGTCGACGAATTCCATCGTTGTAGGCAGGATACGCTGTGGTTTGACGATTTCGGCCAGCTGATCCAGACGCGGATCGGGCATCGGGACAACACCCGTGTTCGGCTCGATAGTACAGAACGGGAAGTTTGCCGCTTCAATACCCGCTTTTGTGAGCGCGTTGAACAGGGTGGATTTGCCTACGTTTGGCAAACCGACGATACCGCATTTGAATCCCATGTTTAAATCACCTTAATCTTTTGATATTCAACCTGTTATGGAAAACAGATTGTAGAAATGTAAATAACTTTGCCTATTATACACAGCACGCGAGAAAAATGCCGCACATCACTGCTTATTGCGCTTTAAAGGTGTGTAACCGGCTCGTAGCTTTGGTCAGGCCATCTTTGAACAAAATCTCGGTACAACGTGCCGCTTCGTCAATCGCTTCATCAATTAACTTCTGTTCTGAAACAGGCGGTTTGCCTAAAACAAATCCGACAACTTTATTTTTATCGCCCGGATGGCCAATTCCAACGCGTAAACGATGAAAGTTGGGGTTATTACCTAATTTGCTAATGATGTCTTTCAGGCCATTATGTCCGCCATGGCCTCCGCCAAGCTTAAATTTGGCGACGCCAGGAGGCAGGTCTAATTCATCGTGCGCGACCAAAATTTCATCGGGGTTAATACGATAAAAACTGGCCATCGCACCGACGGCCTTGCCGCTAAGATTCATAAATGTGGTCGGTACCAGCAGACGGACATCTTCACCTTCAAGCGTTACTCGGGAGGTGTAACCGAAGAATTTCGGCTCATCGCGCAGGGGGGCGCGTAATCTCTCTGCCAGTAGATCGACATACCATGCGCCTGCGTTGTGTCGCGTTGCCGCATACTCTGCGCCGGGGTTCGCCAGGCCGACAATCAATTTAATCGCCACGTGTTTTGTCCTGAGTGTTTCGATAAACGACGTGTAGTTTACTGTCTGACGGTGCGCTTGACAAAAAACTGCGTGCTTATCGCCAAAAGCTGAATAATTGCACAAATGGACTATTAGAAAATGAGTATGTTCAGTGGCTTATTTGTAAAGTTTTGTTGCATGAGTGTTTGTAATTGTGATCGCTCCCGCACTTGCGAACGGCAGTGTTGTCTATACTTTACACATAAGGATTAGGGGTATTCCCTGTAACAACCCAAAGTTCCGGAGGTGACACATGAAACGCAAAAACGCTTCGCTACTCGGTAACGTGCTCATGGCTTTAGGGTTGGTGGTAATGGTTGTGGGTGTGGGTTATTCAATTTTAAACCAGTTGCCGCAATTTAATCTGCCGCAGTTTTTCGCACATGGTGCGGTGCTCAGTATTTTTGTTGGCGGTATTCTCTGGTTAGCAGGTGCCAGAGTGGGTGGACACGAACAAATCAGTGACCGTTACTGGTGGGTACGTCATTATGACAAACGCTGTCGTCGTGGTGACACCAATCACCGTCATAACTAAATCCTCCCTCTGTTGAGAGGGCGGTGGTCAGAATGAAGAGCCTCGGTTATAAAACCAGGGCTCTGCTTGTTTATGAGCATTGCTTAAACTGGATGCGACAGAATAAGAGAAGAATTATTCGAATAACCGGTAATGTAATGCTCTAATCGCGCTATCTGCATCGTCAGCCGGTAACAGGATGCACAGGTTGTCGTTCGATGCTCCATGGCAAATCATTCGTACCGTATGCTCTTCAAGCCAGGCAAAAACGTCTTTGCAAACTCCCGCAGCCTGTGTGAGTTGATTCCCCACCAAAGTGACCAACGCCAGCCCGGTTTCCACTTCTACACGACAGTGGGAGGATAATGCGGTAAACAATGCGGTGGTCAGCACATGGTCTTCACCTGAGGTTGCATGAGTGGCGTCCAGCGCCAGCGCAATACTATTCTCTGAGGTTGTAACCAAATCCACCGTGACAGCGTGGCGAGCCAAAATGGCGAAGGACTGCGCCAGGAAAGAGCAGGAAGGTTGCTTCTCCAGACTGTGTAACCGCAACAGCGTCTGTTTACGACGCACGGCGAGCGCACGATAGCGAGGTGGATTATCGGTGGTGTTGTGCACCAACGTACCTCCGGCGGCAGTATCCTTACTTGAGCCAACAAAGACCGGAATGCTTTTACGCATTGCCGGGAGTAGCGTAGCCGGGTGGAGGACCTTCGCACCGTAGGCGGCCATATCGCTGGCCTCGGAAAATGAGATATGGTCGATTCGTTTGGCCCGCGGCGCAATGCGTGGGTCGGTGGTGTAGATCCCTGCGACGTCGGTCCAGATGTCAACGCGTGTGGCGTGAAGCGCCTCACCGAGAAGCGTAGCCGTATAATCACTACCGCCGCGTCCAAGCGTTGTGGTGTGTCCTGCGGCATCACGCCCGATAAATCCCTGAGTCACCATAATCGCTTGCTCAAGACGAGGGCGCAGGTGAGTCTCCACCTGGTGGTGCAGTGTGCCAAGCTCGGGTTCGGCGCAGCCGAAGTTCGCGTTAGTACGCATCACGCAGCGGGCGTCAAACCACTCGGCCTCGGCCTGCCGTTCACGTAAGACTTCAGTAAACAGTAGTGAGGACATCAGCTCGCCATGGCTGACTAATTCATCGCTTAACGCATCAGACGGTGAAACCATCGCCGTTTGTGCAAGACGATGTATATTGTTGAGAAGATTATCGATTTCCGTGCTGATAACGGAAGGCTGCTTCAGGCGGGAAATAATGTTGTATTGGATGGCGCGTAAAGTCTCAAGCTTATCTAATTGTTGATGCGTTTCCAGACCTTCAGAAAGCTCGACCAGTAAGTTTGTCACGCCTGCTGAAGCAGACAAAACGACTAAACGGACATCTTGATCAGCAAGGACAATGCTGGCGCTTCGGTTCATCGCATCAAAATCAGCGACGCTGGTGCCGCCAAATTTGGCAACGACGGATGGTGGATAAATGCGAGTCATAACAATCTCATATCAGGGCGCCATAAAAGTATGGCTAGAAAATTTTCATTCTCGGCATAAGGGAACAAAGTTCGCCTTACGAAATGTCCGCCCGCGAACATTTCTGCTGACAACCCAGGGTATACCTGTTGTCGATAACGAGTGTCGCCTGTACGCGTTACCGGGTGCTGCGCATTAATTTTATTTACAAAGCCTGCAAATAAGCGCGCCATACTAAGTGATTTATATTAAGGGATCGACTTTTTTATTCGGTTTGTAGGCAAATAAGTGAAAAATCATGTCGTAACAAGAAAGTGCCTACATTATTAATGGTAAAAACGTGTAAAAAAATAATAAAAAAATGAAAAT
Organism: Citrobacter sp. Cf118; assembly: GCF_030334095.1. Classification (NCBI taxonomy): domain Bacteria; kingdom Pseudomonadati; phylum Pseudomonadota; class Gammaproteobacteria; order Enterobacterales; family Enterobacteriaceae; genus Citrobacter; species Citrobacter sp. Cf118. The sequence goes on from NZ_JAOWES010000082.1 coordinate 95,791, forward strand.
CTCATGGTTTTTATTACATTGTCTGCGTTGCAATTAGCGACAACATTGTTAATTAAATAGCTATATTTCTTTAGGATTTAGTAATGGCGGATGGTCTTTGTGCTTTGATTTTTAAGGGGAAAGTTGTTATTTCTGATGCAAGGAAATAAATGATTGAGTCCTAAGCTAAAACAACATATATTAGCCGCGCTTTTTTACAGGTAATCCTTATAACCATTTATTCAATCAGGCGTTAATCTACACCTGGTTGTAGGAGTGATATGATGACGGATAAAGTCCGTATTGATACTTTAAGTGCTAATTCATTACCACAGAGCAATGATACCTTTTTAGCAAGACAGGCTGAGTTTGAATCTAATGTCCGCAGCTATCCACGTAAACTGCCATTAGCAATCGCTAAAGCGCAGGGCGTCTGGATTACTGATGTAGAAAATAATCAATATCTTGATTGCCTGGCAGGTGCCGGAACCCTGGCGCTTGGTCATAACCATCCTGAAGTGCTGCAGAGCATTCAAAGTGTCATCACAAGCGGCTTACCGTTACATACGCTTGATCTTACTACCCCATTAAAAGATGAATTCTCATCATATTTACTGTCCTTATTACCGGGCCAGGGCAAAGAATATTGCCTGCAGTTCACCGGTCCGTCCGGTGCAGATGCTGTTGAAGCGGCGCTGAAGCTGGCGAAGAAAGTGACCGGCCGTTCCAGCATCATTAGTTTCTCCGGCGGCTACCACGGGATGACCCACGGCGCGCTGTCCGTGACCGGCAACCTGTCACCGAAAGAAGCGGTCAGCAATATGATGGCGGAAGTGCAGTTTATGCCGTATCCGCATCAGTACCGTTGCCCGCTGGGTATCGGCGGCGACGCTGGCGTCAAAGCATTAACTTACTACTTCGAAAACCTGATCAACGACGTTGAAAGCGGCGTGCGTAAACCGGCTGCCGTAATCCTCGAAGCGGTGCAGGGCGAAGGTGGCGTGAATCCTGCTCCGGTCGAATGGCTGCAACGCATTCGTAAAGTGACTCAGGAACACGGCATTCTGCTGATCATCGATGAAGTTCAGGCTGGTTTCGCACGTACCGGTAAGCTGTTCGCCTTCGAACACGCTGGCATTGAGCCAGACATCATTGTGATGTCCAAAGCGGTTGGTGGCGGTCTGCCACTGGCGGTACTGGGCATTAAAAAGCAATTCGATGCGTGGGCTCCGGGCCACCACACTGGCACCTTCCGCGGCAACCAACTGGCGATGGCGACCGGTCTGACAACGCTGAAGATCCTCAAAGACGACAAGATTGCCGATAAAGTTGCCGCCCAGGGCGAGTGGCTGAAAGGCAAACTGACTGACCTGCAGAAACGCTACCCGGTTATCGGCCAGGTGCGTGGTCTGGGCCTGATGATCGGCCTGGAAATCGTGAATCCGAACGAAGCGCAGGATCATATGGGTTGCTACCCGGCTGATGGCGAGCTGTCTGCGTTGCTGCAGAAGAAATGCTTCGAAAACGGGCTGATTCTGGAGCGTGGTGGCCGCAACGGCTGCGTGCTGCGTCTGCTGCCGTCTCTGCTGATCACCAACGCTGAGCTGGAAATTTTCCTCGATAAATTCGAAAACGCCCTGCTGGGCGCTGGCGTGAAGCCGGTTTAAACGGAGTTGGATCGAATGTCAGACGTAAACCCGATTCTGTCCGGCTCGGCGCAAAGCATCGCCGCCTATCAGGACGCTATCGAGCAGAGTACGCAAGCGGTCGTTGAATGGTTGAAGCAGCCTGAGATGTATCAGGGCAAAACCGTTGAACAACTGCGTGAACGTATCAACCTGAATTTTACGTCTCAGGGCCTGGGCAACCAGGCCGCTATTGAGCGTGCGGTTGAATACTTTCTCAAAGACAGCCTGTTGGTTCACCATGCTCAGTGCGTGGCGCACCTGCACTGCCCAAGCCTGGTGATTAGCCAGGCGGCGGAAGTGCTGATCAACGCCACTAACCAGAGTATGGACTCCTGGGACCAAAGCCCGTCGGCCACGATCATTGAGATCAAACTGATCGAATGGCTACGTGAGCAGGTGGGTTATGCGGCAGGCGATGCCGGCGTGTTCACCAGCGGCGGCACCCAGAGCAACCTGATGGGCCTGATGCTGGCGCGCGACGCCTTCTTTGCTCGCCTGGGACATTCCATTCAGCAAGATGGTCTGACCGGTGATCTGAGCAAAATTAAAGTGTTCTGCTCTGAAAGCGCGCACTTCTCCGTGCAGAAGAACATGGCGTTAATGGGGCTGGGCTATCGCTCCGTCACCCAGGTGAAGACCGATGCGTTTTCACGCATGGATCTGGCTGACCTGAAAGACAAGCTGGTCCAGGCGAAAGCCAACGGCGAGCAGGTGATGGCCATTGTCGCGACGGCTGGCACGACAGATGCGGGCGCCATCGATCCGTTAGCGGATATTGCGGCGCTGGCGGCAGAACATCAGATCTGGATGCACGTGGATGCGGCATGGGGCGGGGCGTTACTGCTTTCTGAGCAGTATCGTCACTTCCTCAACGGCCTTGAGCTGGCAGATTCCGTGACACTGGATTTCCACAAACAGTTCTTCCAGACCATCAGCTGCGGTGCGTTCCTGTTAAAAGATGCACGCCACTACGAGCTGATGCGTTACCAGGCGGCGTACCTGAACTCTGATTTCGATGAAGAGGCTGGCGTACCAAACCTGGTATCGAAGTCGCTGCAGACCACGCGTCGTTTCGATGCGCTGAAGTTGTGGATGGGCCTCGAAGCGCTGGGCAAAAAGCAGTATGCCGAAATCATTGATAATGGCGTAACGCTGGCGCGTGATGTTGCTGAGTTTGTCAAAACCCAGTCGCATCTTGAACTGGTGATGGAACCACAGCTGGCAAGCGTGCTGTTCCGCTTCCGTCCTGAAAGCGACGATATAGCGTTCGTTGCGCTGCTGAACCAGCGTATTGGCGACGTGCTGCTGGCTTCAGGTAGCGCCAACGTCGGCGTGACCGAAGCGGATGGCATCACCTGCCTGAAGCTGACGCTGCTGAACCCGACGGTGTGCCTGGAAGATGTGAAAGTCCTGCTGGCCAGCGTGAAGGCAACGGCATTGAGCATTTTAAACGCGTAATTGCCCGGTGGCACTGCGTTTACTGGGCCTACGGGTTCGGTGCAATGTTTGGGTTTTGTAGGCCGGATAAGCGAACCGCATCCGGCAATAAAAAGGCTCCCATTCACGGGAGCCTTTTTGCTATTTAATATCCGCTAAAGCGGCGTCTTTATTCGGGAAGAATGCCAGACGACCGGGGATCGGCTGAATACCCGCGCGCGCCATGGTGCGCAGCGGCTGAAATTCCAGGTTAGATACCCGCAGCTCGCAGCCTTCAGGCAGCTTTTTCACAAAGCGCTGGAAAGCGTCCAGACCACCGGCATCCAGTACCGGGACCGCGTCCCACTTCAAGACTACGATGCGCTTACCTTCAATACGCGACTCGAGATCGGTAAATAATCCTTCCGCCGCGGCAAAGAATAGCGGGCCAATGACGCGCAACACCAGCACATCGTCCGGTACGTCTACGTTGACCGACGCCAGACGCGTCATGCGTGCAATACGACGCATAAACAGTAGAGATGCAAGAACGATACCGACGCTGATGGCGATAACCATATCGAACAGCACCGTCAGCGACATACACATCAGCATGACGATGATGTCGTCTTTCGGCGCATGACGCAGCAAATCCACCACTTTATGCGCTTCACTCATGTTCCATGCCACCATTAGCAGAAGGGCGGCCATGGCGGAAAGCGGTAACCAGGAAAGCAACGGTGCAAGCACCAGCAGGGCAAGGATCACCAGAATCGCATGGATAACCGCTGAGATTGGCGAGGTTGCACCCGCGCGGACGTTTGCCGCAGAACGGGCAATTGCCGCCGTGGCGGTGATACCGCCAAAGAACGGTGCGACGATGTTGCCCAGTCCCTGACCAATCAGCTCACTGTTAGCTTTGTGTTTGGTGCCGGTCATCCCATCAAGTACGACGGCGCACAGCAGAGATTCGATCGCCCCGAGCATTGCCATCGAGAAGGCTGCCGGTAACAGCGCCTGTAACGAGCTCCAGCTCAGAGTAAAGTTTGACTCTGGCATATTCCACGGTAATACCAGTTGCGGCAGCAACTGTGGGATACCATTGCCCTGCGAGCCGTCAGCCAGAATATAGTGGAACTGAGATCCGATGGTGGCGACATGGCCGCCGGTCAGGTTCACGATACCCATTACCGCACAGCCTGCCAGTAGTGCGGGAAGGTGGCCCGGTAATCGGATACCCAGACGCGGCCAGAAAATCAGGATCCCCAGTGTCACCACGCCAATCGCGGCATCACCCACGTTGATGGTCGGCAAGGCCATAAATAGCGCGCCCACCTTCTGCAAATAGTGCTCTGGCACGTGGGTCATTTGCAGGCCGAGAAAATCTTTAATCTGCATGGTACCGATGGTGATACCGATACCTGAGGTAAAACCTAACGTCACGGAGACCGGAATATATTCGATCAAACGACCAAAGCGGGCGAGGCCGAAAAGGATCAGGAATATCCCGGACATGAGCGTGGCAACCAGCAGGCCTGCCAGCCCAAACTGTTGCGACACCGGATACAGAATCACCACGAAGGCGGCGGTTGGGCCAGATACGCTAAAGCGCGAGCCCCCGGTAAGGGCGATAACAATCCCAGCAACGGCTGAGGTATACAGACCGTACTGCGGAGCAACGCCACTGCCTATTGCCAGCGCCATCGCCAGTGGAATGGCAATGATCCCGACCGTTATCCCGGCGATCAGGTCGCGGGTGAAGCGGGAAGCAGTATATTTTTCTTTCCAACAAGCGTCGATGAGGGCGCGGAAAGGCATCACATGTGAGGAAAATAATCTGTTCACAATAATGTTTCATCCATGGGCGCATCATCTGTCAACTGAATGGCAGGTGAAGGAGGCAAAAGTCATACAAATAAATATTACAGATAAAAAAACCCGCCGCAGCGGGTTTTTGAGCCGGGCTCGATTAATGCTCGAACATAGCAGAGATGGATTCTTCGTTGCTGATACGACGAATCGCTTCGGCCAGCATACCCGACAGGGTCAATGTACGCACGTTTGGCAGTGCTTTGATTTCGTCAGTTAGTGGAATAGTGTCACAGACAACGACTTCATCAATAACAGAGTTGCGCAGGTTGTTTGCCGCATTACCTGAGAAGATCGGGTGGGTTGCGTAAGCAAATACGCGTTTTGCACCACGTTCTTTCAGTGCTTCTGCTGCTTTGCACAGCGTACCGCCGGTATCGATCATGTCATCAACCAGTACGCAGTCACGACCTGCAACGTCACCAATAATGTGCATCACCTGAGAAACGTTCGCACGCGGGCGACGTTTGTCGATGATAGCCATATCGGTATCGTTCAGCAGTTTAGCGATAGCGCGGGCACGCACGACGCCACCGATATCCGGAGAAACCACAATCGGGTTGTCCAGGTTCAGCTGCAGCATGTCTTCTAACAGGATCGGGCTACCAAATACGTTATCAACCGGTACATCGAAGAAGCCCTGGATCTGTTCAGCATGCAGGTCAACGGTGAGGACGCGGTCAACGCCAACGCTGGACAGGAAATCAGCGACGACTTTAGCGGTAATCGGTACACGAGCGGAACGTACGCGACGATCCTGACGTGCATAGCCGAAGTAAGGAATAACGGCGGTGATACGGCCTGCGGAAGCACGGCGCAGCGCATCAACCATAACGACCAATTCCATCAGGTTGTCGTTAGTAGGGGCACAAGTGGACTGGATGATGAAAATATCACCACCGCGTACATTTTCATTAATTTGTACGCTGACTTCGCCGTCGCTAAAGCGACCTACAGCGGCGTCGCCGAGTGAAGTGTACAGGCGGTTGGCAATACGTTGTGCTAGTTCCGGGGTGGCGTTACCAGCAAAAAGCTTCATATCAGGCACGAGAAGAACCTCAGGCATGCGTCCATTGGTGGAAAGAATCTGCCGAAAACTGTGCGGGCCAGGCAGTATCCTCTCCATGCGGTGTATTAAAGAGCGCGATGCAACGTCTGGAACAGGGTGACGTTGTCACCGCAACTCAGCTTGCCCGGCTTACTCGGTATCCTTCGTGTTTCATGTTCGCTGGCATCAATTCCTCACATCAGTCACATACTTTTGTATGCTCCTGGCGGTTCGTCATTTCGCCATCTTCCTGAAACCAGAAGGATTTAGAGTAACGCTCTGTGCAATGGGGAGAGGTTGACGCCTTTCGCCACAAAGCCTTTGAGCCATTCCGGGGCTTGCTCAAGCACCTGGCGAGCACGAGACTCAGTGTCAAATTCAGCAAAGACACAAGCCCCTGTACCAGTCAGGCGCGACGGCGCGTATTCTAACAGCCAGGAAAGCGCCGCATCAACCTCGCGAAAACGTTTTCTTGCGATAACCTCGCAATCATTGCTGAATTCACATTTTAGTAACGTTTTTATTGACCTTTTTGGCGTGTTGCGCGGGAGGTCGGGATCGTTAAAAATCACCGGTGTCGGAATGCTGACTCCCGGGTGAGCAACCAGATACCACTTTTCTTCAGGCTCCACCGGCGTCAGAATTTCTCCTACGCCTTCGGCAAAGGCCGCATGGCCGCGCACGAACACGGGAACATCCGCCCCTAGGGTTAAACCTAGTGCCGCCAGTTCATCAATCGAAAGTCCACACTGCCAGAGATGGTTCAGCGCCACCAGAACGGTTGCCGCATTTGATGAACCACCGCCAAGACCGCCGCCCATCGGCAGGCGTTTGTCGATACTGATGTCCGCACCGCTCCCGTTGGGAAGGCGATTGTTTTCAGATGCTACCTTCATCAGCAAACGTGCCGCACGGACGATCAGGTTGTCTTCGTGCGCAACGCCTTCCACCGGGGTTAACAGGCGAATTTCGCCGTCGCCACGCAGCGCAATATCTATCGTGTCGCCATAATCAAGAAACTGAAATAGCGTTTGCAGCGTGTGGTAACCGTCTGCACGTTGCCCGGTGATGTATAAAAACAAATTCAGTTTTGCCGGAGAGGGCCAATGAGTCATCATTTCACAATCCAGTTGTCCATTTTCAGCTTAATACGCTGGGAGCCGTCCGACAGCTCCATGTTTGCCGGCATCGCTGGCTGGGTTTTGCTGTCGTAGGCGCTATAGACCACTTTCCAGCTTTTACCATCTTTGCTGTAGTTCACTTCACTCAGACGATATTGGTCGTCGAGCTTGTAATCAGTAGCGTCACCCGGCAGGCCAAGGATCCACTGGCGCAGGCTGTTCAACGGAATAGGCATGCCGGTCAGTTTGCCGATCATCTCTTCAGCGTCGTCGGCGGTGTAGTGCTTACCTTTGTTATCGACAAGTTCAACGTTGCCCGGCTGCGCGTTGAGTTCCAGTTCCGTGCTGCCCAGCGGGTTGGTCAGCAGCAGACGATAGCGATCCTGACCGGTTTGCTGCCAGAAAAAGCGGGCATACACTTTCTGTTGATCGGAGATATAAGCGAACGCACCGCGCGTCTGATATTGGTTCAGGGCGCGTACTTCCTGCTGGTGCTGGCGCCACTGCGGGGAATCGGGGCTTTTGCCGGGACCTTTCGGCGCGTTGAGGGTACAGGCACTAAGAACCAGGGCCGCAAGGGGCAGCAGGCGAATCAGGCGAAAATCAGGCAGGGTCATAATGATGACAAATCCTTGAGATACGTTGCAGTTATAACTCTCAATGCTAGCGCCACCATCTGACATCGTCTACGTTCAAGTTATCTTAAATCGCTTAAATTTGTGCACTAAGCTATTACTCCAAAAGGGGTCAGTCTCTTTTATTGACCGCACGCATCCTGTATGATGCACCCAGTCTAACCTTATCAACGCTGGTACTATTCCCGCACACATGACCCTTTTAGCGCTTGGTATTAACCATAAAACGGCACCTGTATCGCTGCGAGAACGCGTAACGTTTTCGCCGGATACGCTCGATCAGGCGCTGGACAGCCTGCAAGCGCTGCCAATGGTGCAGGGCGGGGTAGTGCTGTCGACGTGTAACCGCACAGAGATTTACCTCAGCGTGGAAGAGCAGGATAACCTGCGAGAAGCGCTGATTCGCTGGCTGTGCGAATACCATAACCTCAATGAAGAAGACCTGCGTAATAGCCTGTACTGGCACCAGGACAACGACGCCGTCAGTCATTTGATGCGCGTTGCCAGTGGTCTGGATTCACTGGTGCTCGGTGAACCGCAAATTTTGGGGCAGGTGAAAAAAGCATTTGCGGATTCGCAAAAAGGCCACCAGAACGCCAGTGCGCTGGAGCGCATGTTCCAGAAATCATTCTCTGTTGCTAAACGTGTACGTACAGAAACTGACATCGGTGCCAGCGCCGTGTCGGTGGCGTTTGCCGCCTGTACTCTGGCGCGGCAGATATTTGAATCGCTCTCAACGGTAACCGTGCTGTTAGTCGGTGCGGGCGAAACCATCGAGCTGGTAGCGCGACACTTGCGCGAGCATAAAGTGAAGAAGATGATCATCGCCAACCGTACGCGCGAGCGTGCGCAGGTGCTGGCGGATGAAGTCGGCGCCGAGGTGATTTCACTGAGTGATATCGACGCGCGTTTGCAGGATGCCGATATCATTATCAGTTCTACTGCCAGTCCGCTGCCGATTATCGGTAAAGGAATGGTGGAACGCGCGCTTAAAAACCGTCGCAATCAGCCTATGTTACTGGTGGATATCGCTGTACCGCGCGATGTCGAGCCGGAAGTGGGTAAATTGTCTAACGCCTATCTGTACAGCGTTGATGACCTGCAAAGCATCATTTCGCATAACCTGGCCCAGCGCAAAGCGGCGGCGGTGGAAGCCGAAACGATTGTGGAGCAGGAAGCCAGCGAGTTTATGGCCTGGCTACGCGCCCAGGGCGCAAGCGACACTATCCGCGAGTATCGCAGTCAGTCAGAACAGATCCGTGATGAACTGACCGCTAAAGCGTTGGCCGCTCTTCAGCAGGGCGGTGATGCGCAAGCCATTATGCAGGATTTGGCCTGGAAACTGACCAACCGCCTGATCCATGCACCAACCAAATCACTTCAACAGGCCGCCCGTGACGGGGATAGTGAACGCCTGAATATTCTGCGCGACAGCCTCGGGCTGGAGTAGCAGCACACCAATCTTATTTTTTACAGGGTGCATTTACGCCTATGAAGCCTTCTATCGTTGCCAAACTGGAAGCCCTGCATGAACGCCATGAAGAAGTTCAGGCGCTGCTCGGTGATGCGGGTACTATCGCAGATCAGGATCGCTTTCGTGCGCTGTCGCGCGAATATGCGCAATTAAGCGATGTCTCTCGCTGTTTTACGGACTGGCAACAGGTTCAGGAAGATATCGAGACGGCTCAGATGATGCTCGACGATCCTGAAATGCGTGAAATGGCGCAGGATGAACTGCGCGAAGCAAAAGAGAAATGCGAGCAGCTGGAACAGCATCTGCAGGTCCTGCTGTTACCTAAAGACCCCGATGACGAACGTAACGCCTTCCTCGAAGTGCGTGCGGGAACCGGTGGTGATGAAGCGGCGCTGTTTGCCGGCGATCTGTTCCGCATGTACAGCCGTTACGCTGAATCGCGTCGCTGGCGGGTAGAGATCATGAGCGCCAGCGAAGGCGAACATGGCGGGTTTAAAGAAGTTATTGCCAAGATTAGCGGCGAAGGCGTTTACGGGCGACTGAAATTTGAGTCCGGCGGCCATCGCGTGCAGCGCGTACCTGCGACGGAATCGCAGGGGCGTATTCATACTTCTGCCTGTACGGTCGCTGTCATGCCGGAACTGCCGGATGCCGAACTGCCGGATATCAACCCGGCTGATCTGCGTATTGATACCTTCCGTTCATCAGGCGCGGGCGGTCAGCACGTTAACACCACAGACTCCGCAATCCGTATTACCCACTTACCGACCGGTATCGTAGTGGAATGCCAGGACGAACGTTCACAGCATAAAAACAAAGCCAAAGCGATGTCGGTGCTGGGGGCGCGAATTCGTGCCGCCGAAGTGGCAAGACGTCAACAGGCGGAAGCCTCTGAACGTCGTAACCTGTTGGGCAGCGGCGATCGCAGCGATCGTAACCGCACCTATAACTTCCCGCAGGGTCGTGTGACCGATCACCGCATTAACCTGACGCTCTACCGTCTGGATGAAGCGATGGAAGGCAAACTGGATATGCTGATTGAGCCGATTGTCCAGGAATACCAGGCCGACCAACTGGCGGCGTTGTCCGAGCAGGATTAATGGATTATCAGCACTGGCTGCGTGACGCGATAAGCCAATTACAGGCAAGCGAAAGCCCGCGCCGCGACGCCGAGATTTTACTCGAGTTTGTCACCGGTAAGGGGCGCACCTTTATTCTGGCGTTCGGCGAAACGGTGTTAACCGAGGCGCAGCGTCAACGGCTCGATACATTACTGGAACGCCGTCAGCGAGGTGAGCCGGTGGCACATCTGACCGGCGTGCGCGAGTTCTGGTCGCTGCCGCTGTTTGTCTCTCCGGCTACGCTTATTCCACGCCCGGATACTGAGTGTCTTGTTGAGCAGGCGCTGGCTCGTCTGCCTGCCTCTGCGTGTCGTATTCTCGATTTGGGAACCGGTACGGGCGCCATTGCGCTGGCGCTGGCAACTGAGCGTCCGGATTGCGCGGTGACCGCGGTTGACCGCATGCCCGATGCCGTGGCGCTGGCAACTCGCAACAAACAGCATCTGGCCATCGACAATGTTTGCGTGCTGCAAAGCGACTGGTTCAGCGCTTTGCAGGGGCAGAAGTTTGACATGATTGTCAGCAATCCGCCGTATATCGACGAACAGGACCCGCACCTGGCGCTTGGCGATGTACGTTTTGAGCCGCTATCGGCACTGGTGGCGGGTGAGCAGGGTATGGCGGATATCGTGCATATCATTGACGAGTCTCGACACATGCTAACGCCCGGCGGCTATTTGTTGCTGGAGCACGGCTGGCAGCAAGGACAGGCAGTCCGCGACGCCTATACTCATGCCGGTTACCAGGCGGTTGAAACCTGCCGCGACTATGGCGGCAACGAGCGAATTACGCTTGGACGCATCCCATCATGAGTACTTTCAGCGTGTTACTCAACGTCCATCTCATCAGCATTGCGCTTTCAGTTGGTCTGTTAACGCTGCGTTTTTGGTGGCGTTACACCGACTCGCGCCTTGCCTGTGCGCGCTGGACGCGCATCGTGCCGCCGGTTGTCGATACCGTTTTATTACTCAGCGGCATAGCGTTAATGGTTAAAGCGCACATCCTGCCATTCACTGAGCACGGGACATGGCTGACTGAAAAGCTGTTTGGGGTTATCATTTACATCGTTTTGGGTTTTATTGCGCTCGATTATCGTCGGGCGCGCAGTCAGCAGGCGCGATTAGTCGCATTTCCGCTGGCGCTGGTGGTGCTGTACATCATCATTAAACTCGCCACCACAAAAATACCGTTACTGGGGTAAGCATGAGGTCGTTAGCTGATTTCGAATTTAATAAAGCGCCATTGTGTGATGGGATGATCCTGGCGTCGGAGTCTATCCGTCTGGATTTTCCAACACAAACTGTGTATGACGAACTGGAACGTCTGGTTAGTCTGGCGCAAGAAGAAATTAGCCAGCTCCTGTCTCAGGATGAGCAACTGGAAAAACTGCTGGCACTTTTTTACGGCGAATGGGGGTTTACGGATACCCACGGCGTCTATCGTCTTTCTGATGCATTATGGCTTGATAAGGTACTGAAAAATCGTCAGGGCAGCGCTGTATCTCTGGGCGCTATCTTGTTGTGGATTGCCAACCGACTGGAGCTACCGCTGGTGCCGGTGATTTTCCCGACACAACTCATCCTGCGTATTGAATCGCTCGATGGCGAAATGTGGCTAATCAATCCGTTCAATGGCGAAACGTTAAATGAGCACACGCTGGAAGTGTGGCTGAAGGGGAATATCAGCCCGGTCGCGGAGCTGTTTAACGAAGACCTGGATGAGGCGGATAATGCAGAAGTAATCCGCAAGCTGCTCGACACGCTGAAATCATCGCTGATGGAAGAGCGGCAAATGGAGCTGGCTCTGCGTGCCAGCGAAGCACTATTACAGTTTAATCCTGAAGATCCGTATGAAATACGCGATCGTGGATTAATCTACGCGCAGCTCGAGTGTGAACATGTTGCGCTGACCGATTTAAGTTATTTCGTTGAGCAGTGTCCGGAAGACCCGATCAGCGAAATGATTCGTGCGCAGATTAATACTATTTCGCACAAGCAAATTGTATTGCATTGATTAATGACACTTTACCTACCGTTTAAGGCGATCCTATGAAACAAAAAGTGGTTAGCATTGGCGACATCAACGTGGCAAATGACCTGCCGTTCGTGCTGTTTGGCGGAATGAACGTGCTGGAATCCCGCGATCTGGCGATGCGCATTTGTGAGCACTACGTAACCGTTACTCAAAAGCTGGGTATCCCTTACGTGTTCAAAGCCTCCTTTGATAAAGCCAACCGTTCTTCCATCCACTCTTACCGTGGACCGGGCCTTGAAGAAGGGATGAAAATCTTCCAGGAACTGAAGCAGACTTTTGGCGTAAAAGTGATCACCGACGTTCACGAAGCCAGCCAGGCGCAGCCTGTTGCTGACGTGGTGGATGTGATTCAGCTGCCGGCATTCCTCGCGCGTCAGACCGATCTGGTGGAAGCGATGGCGAAAACCGGTGCCGTTATCAACGTGAAGAAACCGCAGTTCGTAAGCCCTGGCCAGATGGGCAATATCGTGGATAAATTCCATGAAGGTGGTAACGATAAGGTTATTCTGTGCGACCGTGGCGCTAACTTTGGTTATGACAACCTGGTTGTAGACATGCTGGGCTTCAGCGTGATGAAGAAAGTCTCCGGCAACTCACCGGTGATTTTTGACGTTACCCATGCGCTGCAATGCCGTGACCCGTTTGGCGCAGCAAGCGGCGGTCGTCGTGCGCAGGTTACCGAACTGGCTCGCGCCGGTATGGCGGTAGGTCTGGCGGGTCTGTTTATTGAAGCGCATCCGGATCCAGCCAATGCGAAATGCGATGGCCCATCCGCGCTGCCGCTGGCGAAACTGGAACAGTTCCTGACGCAGATTAAAGCGATTGATGACCTGGTGAAAAGCTTCGACGAGCTGGATACTGAGAACTAATTCATTTTGTGTGCCTGATAGAGCTTGCGCTTATCAGGTATACGAAAGGAAATAAGAAGCCGGACCCGACAAGTTATGTCGGTGTCCGGCTTCTTTCATCAGGCAAATATCGTCATCAGATAGGCGATAAACAGCGCCAGATGTGCCGCACCGTTAAGCACATTGGTGCGTCCGGTGGAGAAAGAGATATGGCACAATACCAGTGAAGAAACCATCACAATCATCTCTGGCGCGCCCAGCGCAAACACCAAATCATTCCCGGTTGCCCATGCGATCAGCGTCACCACTGGTACGGTCAGTGAAATAGTGGCTAATACTGAACCGAAGAACAAATTCATCGCCCGCTGTACCTGATTGCTCAGAACCGCTTTCAGCGCGCCCAGCCCTTCAGGAGAGAGGATGAGTAACGCGACCAGGAAACCGGTAAAGGCCACTGGTGCATTCAGTTCAGTCAGCAATGTCTCCAGAGGGCTGGCGTTCATCTTGGTTACGGCGATAACGGCGATCAGATGAATGATAAGCCAGGCGGCGTGCCACATATTGCTGTGTGCTGACGGCTTACCGTGATGCGGGTCGTCATCGTCGCCTTCATCTTCATGCTCGTAAATGAACAGGCTTTGGTGCGTTTTGGTTTGGATTAGTAAAAATACGCCGTACATCGCGGCAGAAATTAACGCGACCAACAACGCCTGCGCAGTGGTGAAATTAGCGCCCGGTAGAGCCATTGGGAACACCAGGACAATAATGGCCAGTGGGAACAGGGCAATTAAATACTGTTTAATACCAAACAGGTTCATATACTGAGTAGCAAATTTACGGCCACCCAACAGTAATGAAAAACCGACCAGACCTCCGGTGACGATCATAATGATTGAATACAGCGTGTCGCGCATGAGGGTAGGCGCAGCATCACCGGTCGCCATTAATGCGGATATTAAGCTGACTTCGAGAATAACGACGGACAGGCTGAGGATCAGCGACCCGTAGGGCTCGCCAAGTCGATGCGCTAATACATCCGCATGACGGACAACGCTGAATGCGCTGCTTAATATACCAATAAGGGCCAGCGCATTAATACCGATGACCACTGGTAGTGACTGACTGCTCCCCCAGAAGAACAGGACTACCAGCGCCAAAATCGGGAAGACGAGAGAGGTCTCCTTGTGGCGGGTTTTTACCGCCTCATGTACTTGTGTCATTGAACTAATTCTCCATCTCTGCAGGTATTTATAATTATAAAAGTATTAAAGAATGTAAAAAATAACAGATCTTTCGGTATTTCCGATCCGATTTTACGTAATTTTACGGCATGGACCAATTTTTGCATCAAAGCGAATAAAATTGCATATCTTGTTTATAGAATATTTAAATAACAAAGCATTAGGCTTTAGCGTCAACAAAAATTGCTGATAATCCTGATACAAATGATAGTGCAGGACGTATCAACGCGAGAGGATATAAAATGCCGTTGACGCTTTGCTGGCTTGCAAGCGAGCGGTGAATTGCCTATTGTCCAGCTATTGGTTTCAAAATGAGCAGTAAAAAAGCCCGGAAGGCGTCAAAAAAGTTGTCGCAGGGAAGCAGCAGTGGCGGAGGTGTAAGGTGTTAACGCGTGATTTTTTATTGAATGCCGACTGTAAGACGGCATTTGGTGCTATTGAAGAATCACTACTCTGGTCAGCGGAACAACGGGCAGCCTCACTGGCGGCCACGCTTGCTTGCCGACCCGATGATGGACCGGTGTGGATCTTCGGTTATGGATCGTTGATGTGGAATCCGGCCTTAGAGTTTGATGAGTCCTGTACCGGGACGTTAGTCGGCTGGCACCGCGCTTTTTGCCTGCGCCTGACGGCGGGGCGAGGAACGGCGGGTCAGCCAGGACGTATGCTGGCCTTGAAAGAGGGCGGACGCACTACTGGTGTAGCCTATCGTCTGCCGAACGCGTCGCTGGAACAAGAGCTCTCTTTGCTGTGGAAGCGTGAAATGATCACCGGATGCTATCTGCCCACCTGGTGCCAGTTGGCGCTGGATGATGGTCGGACGGTGAACGCGCTGGTCTTTATTATGGATCCGCGTCATCCGCTGTTTGAGTCAGACACGCGCGCGCAGGTGATTGCGCCGCTTATCGCCGCGGCGAGCGGACCTTTAGGCACCAACGCCCAGTATTTGTTCTCGCTGGAACAAGAGCTGGTCAAGTTGGGAATGCAGGATGACTGTCTTAACGATCTGGTGATCACGGTCAAACGATTGTTGGGAGAGAATCTGCCGGAAGGCGTTATGCGGCCAGGGGTTGCCTGAATCCAGCCGGGAACTGAATGCCCGAAAGCCAGGCGCTTTTCGGGCAATTAACGCTTAGGCTGCAATATAACTTATTGAATGCTCTAGCGACTGGCTGTGGCTGTCGATCAGCACATTCCAGATGCCGGTATAGGGCACGGTCAACCATGCGTTGTCACGATCCTGCACGCTTAAGATGTCGGACTGCGTGTCTTTGACGTGATTTTTCTCGCTCATCAGATGGATGTGACAGCGCTCGGAACAGCGCACAACCACCGTATCGCCACCAAATAACTTTAAACTTGCCTTCACTAATGCCATTTTTCACCCCGTTCTTGAAAACAACGTACTTTCTGTCGAAAGTGCTGCGTGATGTTGTTCACATTTCACTCATTGCATAACACCAAAGGGGGAGCAACGGGATGCTGATTTTGATCAAAAAATGGCATAACGATTAAACAAAAGTGACAAAATCCCTCAAAAGGATTGAAAGGGCGTGCTAACGTTCAACGAAACCGCGCCCATCTACGATTAAATCCGGAAATTATCGACACTTTCAGTGTGCTTGCCTGAAAGCGGTGTATCAGAAGGTCAGTACTTTATCTGCAGCCAGCGTCCATTGAGCCAGTTCAACCAGTGTGCCGACGGCTACTCCGTCAATTAACGGCAGCATCGTGATCCCACGGCCATCGGTGCAGGTTTTGCACAGTTTGACCGGCACATTTTGCGCCGTAAGAATCTCCAGCATTTGCTGAATATTGTATCCTTCCGCGGGTTTTTGACCACGCAATCCCGCGGTTACCGCGTCCGACATTAAAAACAAACGCAGGTCGAGATCCCCTTCCTGCTCGCGCAAGGCGATAGCCAGACGTAGGCTGTTAAATAACGATTCGCTTCCATAGGCTGCACCGTTCGCGACGATCACTATCTTTTGCATTTTTACTCCTTTTGCTGCATGTGAGCGTTAAAAACTGACACATATGTTACACCTATTTCTAGATGCCAGGATAATGCCGAAAAAGGAAGGAAGGGCTGAAAATCAATACTGAAGACGTTATGGTTTAAGATAAGTATGCCGATGTGGCTAATAGATATAAGAAACCACTAACGATTTGAGCCGTAATATTTATTTATCTCTCGCTGTATTTGCACTCTTGCCGTTGGCAGGCGGTACTGCCAGCGCGCAATCGTCATTTATTCACCAGGCGGAAAACCCTTTCGATAACAATAGTGATGGCTTGCCCGATCTTGGTATGGCGCCGGAGTCGCGGGCAGGCGAAAAGCACTTTGCCGAAATGGTCAAAGCGTTTGGTGAAGCCAGCATGACCGATAACGGGCTTGATACCGGTGAACAGGCGAAGCAGTTTGCGTTTGGCCAGGTGCGCGACAGGGTCAGCGAACAGGTGAATCAGCAACTGGAATCCTGGCTCTCTCCCTGGGGAAACGCCAGCGTCGGGTTGCAGGTGGATAACGAAGGCAGCTTTACCGGGAGTCGGGGAAGTTGGTTTATACCGTGGCAGGATAATCAACGTTATCTTACCTGGAGCCAGTTGGGGCTGACGCAACAGGACGGAGGCCTGTTCAGTAATGCGGGGATTGGGCAGCGCTGGGTTCGTGACGGTTGGTTACTGGGTTACAACACCTTTTATGACAACCTGCTGGATGAGAATCTGCCTCGGGGAGGCGTGGGGGCAGAGGCGTGGGGTGAATACCTCCGTTTATCTGCTAATTACTATCAACCGTTGTCCTCCTGGCAGGATCGTTTTGCAACTCAAGAACAACGGATGGCTCGGGGATACGACCTGACCGCGCAAATGCGCATGCCGTTCTATCAACATCTCAATACCAGCGTCAGCGTGGAGCAGTATTTTGGCGACCAGGTGGATCTGTTTCATTCCGGAACCGGGTACCACAATCCTGTGGCGGTGAATCTGGGATTGAGCTATACGCCGGTGCCGCTGATCACCGTGACAGCACAGCATAAGCAGGGTGAAAATGGCGTCAGTCAGAATAACCTCGGATTAACGTTAAATTACCGTTTTGGCGTGCCGCTAAAAAAACAGCTGATGGTAAGCGAGGTGCCAAACAGCCGATCGCTGCGCGGCAGTCGTTATGACGATCCACAACGTAACAATCTGCCGACGCTGGAGTATCGCCAGCGTAAAACACTGTCGGTATTTTTGGCCACGCCGCCCTGGGATCTCAAGCCTGGTGAGACAGTGGCGTTGAAGCTGCAGGTGCGTAGTTTGCATGGGATCCGTCGTCTGGCATGGCAGGGTGATACTCAGGCATTGAGCTTAACGGCTGGCAGCAATAGCCGAAGCGCGCAGGGTTGGACGATTATTATGCCGAAGTGGGACAACAGAGAAGGTGCGACAAACCGCTGGCGGTTGTCTGTGGTGGTAGAAGATGAGCAGGGCCAGCGTGTCTCTTCCAATGAGATCACGCTATCACTGACCGAACCGTTTATTACCGTTTCGGAAAATGATCCTCGTTAACAATGACGCATGAGCGCGTTATCAGAAAATGCGTTCCTGGTGCACCCATACCGCGGCTTCAACGCGTGATTTGAGCTTCATTTTCTTCAGCATATGCTTCACGTGAACTTTTACTGTGCTTTCGGTGATGTCGAGGCGGCGGGCGATCATCTTATTAGGCAGACCCTGGGCGATGAGTTTAAGAATATCGCGTTCGCGCGGCGTCAGTTGAGTAACATCACGGTCGGACGTTGCGCGATTGGCGCGCAGGCTGGCGGCCAGAACCGGGGTTAAGGCTTCGCTCAGCACCATTTCACCAGCGGCAGCCTGCTGCAATGCTTTCAGTAAATCTTCCGGCTCCATATCTTTCAGCAGGTAACCGTCGGCACCACGCTTCAGTGCGGTAACCACATCTTCTTCATGATTGGATACGCTAAACACAACGATACGGCCCGACAGTGATTTTTCACGCAGCTTATCGAGGGTTTCCAGACCGTTCATGCCTGGCATGTTGAGATCAAGCAGGATCAGATCGGGATCAAGGGATTCAGCCAGCTCGATACCCTGCTCACCATTGCTGGCTTCGCCGACAACGGTAATATCGGGCGCCATGCTGACAAGCTGTTTTACACCGGTTCTCAGCATCGGATGATCGTCGATCAACAGGATAGTTGCCGGTTCCAGATTACTCATGGGTATCTCCTTGGACTTCTGTGAAGTTTGTTTCGGGAATAAAAGTGACAGCAACTTCAGTACCGCCCGTCTCGCGACGGCGTACGCGGCAATCGCCGCGCAAGCTCTGCGCGCGGTCGCGCATTATTATCATGCCGTAGTGGTTACTGCGTTCGGCGTTTTCCGGTACGCCGCAGCCGTTATCTTGCACTGTCAGTTTGACCTGCTTGCCATTTTGCACCACCGTCACGACCACTTCATTGGCCTGAGAGTGTTTAAGTGCGTTGCTCAGGGCTTCGCGCGCAATTTGTAGCAGGTGAATCGCCTGATGCGAAGGGACCAGGCGTGGCGGTAGCTGATAATCCAGCTTAACCGTAAATCCAAAACGGGCGCTGTACTCCTGACAGCTGGCTTCCAGCGCCGGTCGTAATCCAGGTTCCGTGAGCTGTAAACGGAAGGTGGTTAACAGTTCTCGCAGTTGTGCCCATGAAGCATTTAGCTCGTTACGAATCTGGCTGAGCAACTCGCGACAGTTATCTGAAAGCGCATCGCCCTGCATCTGTAAACAGCTAACCTGCATCTTCATACAAGAGAGCGATTGTGCAATAGAATCATGAAGTTCGCGCGCAATGGTGGCACGCTCTTCCATCACAATCAACTGCTGTTGACGCTCCTGATGCCTGTCGAGCGCAAGCGTTGCGGTCAGTTGCTCAACCAGAGTATCAACCAACTGCTGCTGATCGTGGCTGAGATGGCGTCCGTTCGGCAAGGTGGCGAGCAGAATACCATACTGGGTATGCGCATCGGTCAATCGCCATTTCAATGTAATCCCGCCGTCAATCGCGGGCAGCGTTCCGCGAGGACACAGATGGCAACCTTTCTCATCACAGCTGGCATTTGACTGACAGGTAAATTCCTGATGATTGTCTTCATCTTCCAGGTCGTAAACCCGGAGCTCAATATCATGCAGCAAGGTCAAATTTTGCAAACCATTCAGTACCGGAGAGAGGCGTTCGCACAACGGCACCTGAGAATGCAGGCGGCGGTTAGCTTGCCACAGAAAAGAAAGAATCTGATTTTTGTGCTCCAGCCCCGCCGTTTTCTCCTGTACTCGCTGTTCCAGCACAGCGTAACTTTCGGCCAGTTCTTCCGACATATTATTTAGCGCCGAGCCCAAAGCCGCCATCTCATTACGACCGCTGATATGCGCGCGTTGGGTAAAATCACGCTGGCTGACGGCTCGCGCCATCGACAGCAGCTGTTTCCACGGCTCTAACAGGCGCACGCGCAGCCAGATAATGGTGAAAACCAGCAGCAATGCCATAAATACGGCCATCAGGCGATGCAGCAGGACGACGCGTTCAATGCGTAATTCGGTGGTATGGTCAAAGGCGGTGACCAATTTATCCAGTCCGCCCACAAAGCGCGTCACATCCTGCGCTACCGCATCAGGCGTTTGCGCATGCGCAAGTCCCGGCGCAAGTTCAGTGTGCCAGTAATCCTGTAATGCTTTTAACTGCGCCTGTTGTCCGTCTCGTTTTGCGGCACGCGTCAACTCCGGGCTAAACGCCGTTTGCTCCATTTCATCCAGCAGCGGTTGATCGCTAGCGTCCAGTGGTACGGCAGCCAGCAGGCGATAACTCTGCATGCGCAGCGATCCCGCTTTGTTGATTGCATGGGCGCTACCCTGAACGCCCTGAACCAGCCAACCGGAGACAGCCATACCCGCCACGCCGATGGCTGTGGACAATAAAACAATCAGCGCCACCTGGTTGACCAGCGTAAGCGGGGAGAGACAACGTTTAAACATGGTGACTTGTTCCTTCGGGTTTTCGTCGAACAGAAAACCTTATTGAATGACGATTCTGCTGCAGGCAGTGGCGTTATTCTCGGCGATACACTGGAGTATACCCATACCTCAAACGGGCTACCTCTTAATTGCCAGTGGAGGGAGAGATCCTGGGCGACGGGGAGTAGGGGGCGACAGAAGCGTGAAAAACCACATCTTTTTTACCGAAGTTATGTACTCATTAAGGGTAATAATAAATTTTAGGCATGAATAATGACACCTTTTCCTTTGATTTATATCAACTTACCTCCAGCTGTAAACCCTAATGTTGCAGGCATCGAAACAAGTATCAGAGGTGTCTATGAGTCACTCATCTGCCCCGGAAAGGGCATCTGGAGCTGTAATTACCGAATGGCGGCCGGAAGATCCCGCCTTCTGGCAGCAGCGTGGTCAACGAATCGCCAGCCGTAACCTGTGGATTTCCGTCCCTTGCTTGCTGCTGGCGTTTTGCGTGTGGATGTTATTTAGCGCCGTGGCGGTGAACTTACCGAAAGTCGGATTTGATTTCACCACTGAACAGCTGTTCATGCTGACGGCATTACCTTCGGTGTCCGGCGCGCTGCTGCGTGTTCCGTACTCCTTTATGGTCCCCCTGTTTGGTGGACGTCGCTGGACGGCATTTAGCACCGGCATCCTGATCATTCCTTGCGTATGGTTAGGTTTTGCGGTGCAGGATACCTCCACGCCGTTTAGTACCTTTATTATTATCTCCCTGCTGTGCGGCTTCGCTGGTGCGAACTTTGCGTCCAGTATGGCAAACATCAGCTTCTTCTTTCCAAAGCAGAAACAGGGCGGCGCGCTGGGTCTGAACGGTGGCCTGGGCAACATGGGCGTCAGCGTGATGCAGCTGGTCGCGCCGCTGGTGGTTTCATTGTCAATCTTTGCCGCATTTGGTAGCCATGGGGTTGAACAACCGGATGGTACACAGCTGTATCTGGCAAACGCCGCATGGATTTGGGTGCCGTTCCTCGCTATTTTCACGCTGGCCGCATGGTTCGGTATGAACGAACTGGCAACCTCCAAAGCCTCGCTGAAAGAGCAATTGCCGGTGCTGAAACGCGGGCATTTGTGGATTATGAGCCTGCTGTATCTGGCGACCTTCGGTTCCTTTATCGGTTTCTCTGCCGGTTTCGCGATGCTGTCGAAAACGCAGTTCCCTGAGGTGCAGATCCTGCATTACGCCTTCTTTGGCCCGTTCATTGGTGCGTTGGCGCGTTCTGCGGGCGGCGCAATCTCTGACCGTCTGGGCGGGACCCGCGTCACGCTGGTGAACTTCATTCTGATGGCTATTTTCAGTGCCTTACTGTTCCTGACGCTGCCATCAAATGGTGTCGGCGGCAACTTTATCGCCTTCTTTGCGGTATTCCTGGCATTGTTCCTGACGGCTGGTCTGGGGAGTGGTTCAACCTTCCAGATGATCTCTGTAATCTTTCGCAAACTGACGATGGACAGAGTAAAAGCTGAAGGTGGTTCAGAGGAGAAAGCGATGCGCGAGGCGGCAACCGATACGGCGGCAGCGTTGGGCTTTATCTCTGCTATTGGTGCGATCGGCGGCTTCTTTATCCCGAAAGCATTTGGCACGTCCCTGGCATTAACCGGTTCTCCGGTCGGTGCGATGAAAGTATTTCTGATCTTCTATGTCGCTTGTGTGGTTATCACCTGGGCGGTATACGGACGTCATTCTAAAAAGTAAAAAAGCAGTAACTGTTGATTATCCATTGCGCGGTGTTAGACCGCGCTTTTTTTTGTCTGTAATTAGTTACAACATACTTTTGTATTGTGGCATGACAACAGCCTGTGAGAACGGCGTACGCAACATGCTAAGCAGGGGGGATACCCCTTAATACCCACTTATAAAGAATTTAACATTTGCATGATAATTGAATTATTAAAAATCCTTTAAATTCAATTTATTACGTTAAATATCAATATCCCACTTTGGGGGTATGTAAAAACCAACCCTCATTTTTCATCCCTGCCTGCCTTGATCGTTATCAATTCTCACGCCCTTTCAGAGCGTTACCTTCGCTCTCAATCAAGCAATGTCGATTTATCAGAGAGCCGTCAGGCTCCTACAGGAGAAAACCGATGAGTAAATTCCTGGACCGGTTTCGCTACTTCAAGCAGAAGGGCGAAACCTTTGCCGATGGGCATGGCCAGCTTCTCAATACCAACAGGGACTGGGAGGACGGATACCGCCAGCGTTGGCAGCATGACAAAATCGTGCGTTCAACCCACGGGGTAAACTGCACTGGCTCATGCAGCTGGAAAATCTATGTGAAAAATGGTCTGGTGACCTGGGAAACCCAGCAAACCGATTATCCGCGTACCCGTCCGGACCTGCCAAACCACGAGCCTCGTGGTTGCCCTCGTGGTGCAAGCTATTCCTGGTATCTCTACAGCGCTAACCGTCTGAAATACCCGCTGATGCGCAAACGCCTGATGAAAATGTGGCGTGAAGCGAAAAGACTGCACAGCGATCCGGTAGACGCATGGGCCTCCATCATCGAAGACGCCGATAAAGCAAAAAGCTTCAAACAAGCGCGTGGTCGTGGTGGTTTCGTGCGTTCTTCCTGGCAGGAAGTGAATGAGCTGATTGCCGCTTCTAACGTTTACACCGTTAAAACCTACGGTCCTGACCGCGTGGCGGGCTTCTCGCCGATCCCTGCGATGTCGATGGTTTCCTACGCCTCCGGTGCACGATATCTGTCGCTGATTGGCGGCACCTGCCTGAGCTTCTACGATTGGTACTGTGACTTGCCGCCTGCGTCTCCGCAGACCTGGGGTGAGCAGACTGACGTTCCGGAATCTGCCGACTGGTATAACTCCAGCTACATCATCGCCTGGGGTTCCAACGTTCCGCAGACCCGTACCCCAGATGCGCACTTCTTCACGGAAGTTCGCTACAAAGGGACTAAAACGGTCGCCATCACCCCGGATTACGCCGAAATCGCCAAACTCTGCGATCTGTGGCTGGCTCCGAAGCAGGGCACCGATGCCGCAATGGCGCTGGCAATGGGCCACGTCATGCTGCGCGAGTTCCACCTTGATAACCCGAGCCAATACTTCACCGACTACGTGCGTCGTTACACCGACTTCCCGATGCTGGTGATGCTCGAAGAGCGTGACGGGTATTATGCGGCGGGTCGTATGCTGCGTGCCGCCGATCTGGTTGACTCCCTGGGTCAGGAAAATAATCCAGAGTGGAAAACTGTTGCCATCAATACCGACGGCGAAATGGTTGCGCCAAACGGTTCAATTGGTTTCCGCTGGGGTGAAAAAGGTAAATGGAACCTTGAGCAGCGCGACGGCACGTCCGGTAACGAAACCGAACTGCAGCTCAGCCTGTTGGGCAGCCAGGACGACATCGCTGAAGTCGGCTTCCCGTATTTTGGCGGCGAAGGTACCGAGCACTTTAGCAAAGTTGAACTGGAAAATGTTCTGCTGCACAAACTGCCGGTAAAACGCCTGCAACTGGCAGATGGCTCTACTGCGCTGGTGACGACCGTTTACGATCTGACCATGGCCAACTACGGTCTGGAACGCGGTCTGAACGATGAAAACTGCGCCTCCAGCTACGACGATATCAAAGCGTATACCCCGGCATGGGCAGAGAAAATCACTGGCGTATCGCGCGCTCAGATCGTGCGTATTGCCCGTGAATTTGCCGATAACGCAGATAAAACGCACGGCCGCTCAATGATTATTGTTGGCGCGGGTCTGAACCACTGGTACCACCTCGATATGAACTATCGTGGGCTTATCAACATGCTGGTGTTCTGTGGTTGCGTCGGCCAGAGCGGCGGCGGCTGGGCGCACTACGTGGGCCAGGAAAAACTGCGTCCGCAGACCGGCTGGCAGCCGCTGGCGTTTGCCCTTGACTGGCAGCGTCCGGCGCGTCACATGAACAGTACGTCCTACTTCTATAACCACTCCAGCCAATGGCGCTATGAGACGGTTACGGCACAGGAACTGCTGTCCCCGATGGCAGACAAATCCCGCTATAGTGGCCATTTGATTGACTTTAACGTTCGCGCTGAACGTATGGGCTGGTTGCCATCTGCGCCGCAATTGGGTACTAACCCGCTGTACATTGCGCGTGAGGCGGAAAAAGTCGGGATGACACCGGTGGATTACACTATTAAATCTCTGAAGGAAGGTTCTATTCGCTTTGCGGCTGAACAACCAGAGAACGGTAAAAACCATCCGCGTAACCTGTTTATCTGGCGTTCTAACCTGCTCGGCTCTTCCGGTAAAGGCCACGAGTACATGCTGAAGTATCTGCTGGGTACTGAACATGGTATTCAGGGGCTGGATCTGGGTAAACAGGGGGGCGTGAAGCCAGAAGAAGTGGAATGGCAGGATAACGGACTGGACGGCAAGCTGGATCTGGTCGTCACCCTGGACTTCCGTCTGTCGAGCACCTGTCTGTACTCCGACATCGTGCTGCCGACCGCCACCTGGTATGAAAAAGACGATATGAATACCTCGGATATGCATCCGTTTATTCACCCGTTGTCTGCCGCCGTTGATCCAGCCTGGGAATCGAAGAGCGACTGGGAAATCTACAAGGCTATCGCCAAGAAATTCTCTGAAGTTTGCGTGGGCCACCTTGGCAAAGAAACCGACGTAGTGACGCTGCCTATCCAGCACGACTCGGCCGCCGAACTGGCGCAGCCGTTGGATGTTAAAGACTGGAAGAAAGGCGAATGCGATCTGATTCCAGGCGTTACCGCGCCGCACATCATGACAGTTGAGCGTGATTATCCGGCAACCTACGAACGCTTCACGTCCATCGGCCCACTGATGGATAAAGTCGGTAACGGCGGGAAAGGGATTGCCTGGAATACCCAGAGCGAAATGGATCTGCTGCGCAAGCTCAATTACACCAAGGCTGAAGGCCCGGCAAAAGGCCAGCCGATGCTGAATACGGCGATTGATGCCGCTGAGATGATCCTCACCCTGGCACCGGAAACCAACGGTCAGGTGGCGGTGAAAGCCTGGGCAGCGCTGAGTGAATTTACCGGCCGTGACCATACGCATCTGGCGCTGAATAAAGAAGACGAGAAAATCCGCTTCCGCGATATTCAGGCGCAGCCGCGCAAAATTATCTCCAGCCCGACCTGGTCAGGACTGGAAGATGAACATGTTTCTTACAACGCTGGTTACACCAACGTTCACGAGCTGATCCCATGGCGTACGCTGACTGGTCGCCAGCAGCTGTATCAGGATCATCAGTGGATGCGAGACTTCGGTGAAAGCCTGCTGGTTTACCGCCCACCAATTGATACTCGTTCGGTGAAAGAGGTGATGGGCGAGAAATCAAATGGTAACCCGGAAAAAGCGCTCAACTTCCTGACGCCACACCAGAAGTGGGGTATCCACTCCACCTACAGCGATAACCTGCTGATGCTGACGTTAGGCCGCGGCGGTCCGATCGTGTGGATGAGCGAAGCGGATGCGAAAGATCTGGGTATCGAGGATAACGACTGGATCGAAGTCTTTAACAGTAACGGGGCACTCACCGCCCGTGCGGTTGTGAGTCAACGTGTCCCGGCCGGGATGACCATGATGTACCACGCCCAGGAACGTATTGTGAATATTCCGGGGTCGGAGATTACCGAGCAGCGCGGCGGGATCCATAACTCGGTGACCCGTATCACACCGAAACCGACGCACATGATTGGTGGTTATGCCCACCTGGCCTACGGCTTTAACTACTACGGCACCGTAGGTTCGAACCGTGATGAGTTCGTGGTGGTTCGTAAGATGAAGAACATTGACTGGTTGGATGGCGAAGGCAATGACCAGGTACAGGAGAGCGTAAAATGAAAATTCGTTCACAAGTCGGCATGGTGCTGAATCTCGATAAGTGCATCGGTTGCCACACCTGTTCAGTAACCTGTAAAAACGTCTGGACCAGCCGTGAAGGTGCGGAGTATGCCTGGTTTAACAACGTTGAAACCAAACCGGGTACTGGCTTCCCCACTGATTGGGAAAACCAGGAAAAATGGAAGGGCGGTTGGATCCGTAAGATCAACGGTAAACTGGTGCCGCGCATGGGTAACAAAGCGCTGCTGCTGGGTAAAATTTTTGCTAACCCGCATTTGCCAGGTATTGATGACTACTACGAACCGTTTGACTTCGATTACCAGACTCTGCACAACACCCCGGCAGACAGCAAAGCGCAGCCGATTGCCCGTCCGCGCTCGCTGATCACCGGTCAGCGTATGGATAAAATCACCAAAGGTCCGAACTGGGAAGATGACCTCGGCGGTGAGTTCGAGAAGCTGGCGAAAGACAAAAATTTCGAGAACATGCAGAAGGCGATGTACGGTCAGTTCGAAAACACCTTCATGATGTATTTGCCGCGTCTGTGCGAGCACTGCCTTAACCCGGCGTGCGTGGCAACTTGCCCGAGCGGTGCCATCTACAAGCGTGAAGAAGATGGCATCGTGCTGATCGATCAGGACAAATGCCGCGGCTGGCGTATGTGCATCACCGGTTGCCCTTATAAAAAAATCTACTTCAACTGGAAGAGCGGTAAGTCAGAGAAGTGCATTTTCTGCTATCCACGTATCGAAGCCGGTCAACCGACCGTGTGCTCCGAAACCTGCGTCGGTCGTATCCGTTACCTCGGCGTACTGCTGTATGACGCGGATGCGATTGAAAGCGCGGCAAGCACCGAGCATGAGAAAGATCTGTACCAGCGTCAACTGGACGTGTTCCTCGATCCGAACGATCCGGCTGTTATTGAACAGGCGCTGAAAGATGGTATTCCGCTGAGCGTTATCGATGCCGCACAGCAGTCTCCGGTTTATAAAATGGCGATGGACTGGAAGTTGGCGCTGCCGCTGCATCCGGAATACCGCACATTGCCGATGGTTTGGTACGTGCCGCCATTGTCACCGATTCAGTCTGCCGCCGATGCGGGCGAGCTGGGCAGCAACGGTATTCTGCCGGACGTTGACAGTCTGCGTATCCCGGTTCAGTACCTGGCGAACCTGCTGACAGCAGGCGATACTCAGCCGGTGCTGTTGGCGCTGAAACGTATGCTGGCGATGCGTCACTACAAACGTGCGGAAACCGTTGACGGTAAAGTCGATACCCGTGCGCTGGAAGAGGTGGGCTTGAGCGAAGCGCAGGCACAGGAAATGTATCGTTATCTGGCGATCGCGAACTACGAAGATCGTTTCGTGGTACCGAGCAGCCATCGTGAACTGGCGCGTGACGCGTTCCCGGAGAAAAGCGGTTGTGGCTTTACCTTCGGTGACGGTTGCCACGGTTCTGATACTAAATTCAATCTGTTCAACAGCCGCCGCATCGACGCTGTCGATGTGACCAGCAAAACGGAGCCGCACCAATGATTGAACTCGTCATTGTTTCGCGTTTGCTCGAGTACCCGGATGCTGCCCTGTGGCAGCATCAGCAGGAACTTTTCGATGCACTCGCGTCATCTGAGAACCTGGATAAAGAGGATGCCCAGACTCTGGGCGTTTTCCTGCGCGATCTAATCGCGCAAGACGTGCTGGATGTGCAGGCAAGTTACAGCGAACTGTTTGATCGTGGCCGTGCCACCTCGCTGCTGCTGTTTGAACATGTACACGGTGAATCCCGCGATCGCGGTCAGGCGATGGTTGACCTGATGGCACAGTATGAACAGCACGGTTTGCAGCTCGACAGCCGCGAACTTCCCGATCATCTGCCGTTGTATCTGGAATATCTTGCGCAACTGCCGAAAAGCGAAGCGCTAGGTGGCTTGCAGGATATTGCGCCGATCCTGGCTTTGCTCAGCGCTCGTTTGCAGCAGCGTGGAAGCCGTTATGCAGTACTGTTCGATTTACTGTTAAAACTGGCGAATACCGTAATCGACAGCGATAAAGTGGCTGAAAAAATTGCGGATGAAGCCCGTGATGATACTCCACAAGCGCTGGATGCGGTCTGGGAAGAAGAGCAGGTAAAATTCTTCGCCGATCAGGGGTGTGGCGAGTCGGAAATCTCCGCTCACCAGCGTCGTTTTGCCGGGGCCGTTGCGCCGCAGTATCTGAATATCACCACCGGAGGACAGCACTAATGCACTTCCTGAATACGTTCTTCTTTGACATCTATCCGTACATCGCGGGTTCTGTCTTTCTGATCGGCAGTTGGCTGCGTTATGACTACGGGCAGTATACGTGGCGTGCGGCCTCCAGTCAGATGCTGGATCGCAAAGGGATGAACCTGGCGTCAAACCTGTTTCACATTGGGATCCTGGGGATTTTTGCCGGGCACTTCTTGGGTATGTTAACGCCACACTGGATGTATGAAGCGTGGCTGCCGCTTGAAGTGAAACAAAAGATGGCGATGTTCGCGGGTGGCGCTAGCGGCGTAATGTGTCTGATTGGCGGTGTACTGCTGCTGAAACGTCGTTTGTTCAGCCCACGAGTGCGGGCTACCACCACCGGAGCGGATATTCTGATCCTCTCTCTGTTGGTTATCCAGTGTGCGCTGGGTCTGCTGACCATTCCGTTCTCCGCCCAGCATATGGACGGCAGCGAGATGATGAAGTTGGTGAACTGGGCGCAGACAGTGGTGACCTTCCATGGCGGAGCGTCTCAGTATCTGGATGGCGTCGCATTTATTTTCCGTGTGCACCTTGTGCTGGGTATGACGCTGTTCCTGTTGTTCCCATTCTCGCGTCTGGTACACATCTGGAGCGTCCCGGTCGAATATCTGACACGCAAATACCAGATTGTTCGTGCACGTCACTAATCGTATTTCTGTGAAAGATAAAACCCTGCTTCGGCGGGGTTTTTTTATGCCTGTTTGCCGGATGGCGGCGCAAACGCCTTATCCAGCCTACGCAGGTTTCAGCGAGCGCCGTAGGCCTGCGTAGTGCATCAGGCAATTTGTGGGCATGTGTCGAGTTTGTAGGCCTGATAAGCACAGCGCATCAGGCAAATAAAGGGCATTGCAGATTGATTATGTGTTGGTGCTTTATGAAGTGATGGTGGTGGGGGAAGGATTACTCAGCGCTGCGCGCTTCGCCCTTCGGGTCGTTGCCTGCGGCAACGCTTTCTCGCTAACGCTCGAATCGAACCTTGGTCGAAGCTTCTCATCCTTCCCAAATAGGAAGTATATGGGGCATTGCAGATTGATTTTGTGTTGGTGCTTTATGAAGTGATGGTGGTGGGGGAAGGATTCGAACCTTCGAAGTCGATGACGGCAGATTTACAGTCTGCTCCCTTTGGCCGCTCGGGAACCCCACCAGGGGTATACTAATTTTGTGAATCTAAAAGAATGAATAGTGGTGGGGGAAGGATTATTCGTCGCTTCGCTCCTCACCCTTCGGGCCGTTGCCGTTGGCAACGTTCTCTCGCTTTCGCTCGAGTCGAACCTTAATCGAAGGTTCTCACCCTTCCCCGACAAGTGCAAACTTCTGTATTGCTCACCGGGATAACTACATCGCTGTAGTAAATAATGGTGGTGGGGGAAGGATTCGAACCTTCGAAGTCGATGACGGCAGATTTACAGTCTGCTCCCTTTGGCCGCTCGGGAACCCCACCACGGGGTAATGCTAATTACTGGCCTGCTTCCGTTGGAAGCGGGGCGCATCATATCAAATGATGCGCCCCTGTAAAGCATTCCGTTCATAAAAAAGAACTGGTTGCCTGATTTTTACACGTAAAGATGTAAAGGTAACCAATTAACTTATCAATCGATTACAGAATAATCGTTCGGTTACCGTAAACAAAGACGCGCTGAGCCAGAACCTGATACAGCGCACGGCTTAAAACATTTTTTTCAACGTCGCGACCCGCACGCATCATATCTTCGGCAGTGTAAGTGTGATCAACATGGATCACGTCCTGCATAATGATTGGGCCTTCATCAAGGTTATCATTTACGTAGTGGGCCGTCGCGCCGATGATTTTCACGCCGCGCTCATAAGCTTGATGGTACGGGCGAGCACCAATGAATGCTGGCAGGAATGAATGGTGAATATTGATAATTTTATTTGGGAAGCGTGAAACAAATGTCGGGGTCAGAACGCGCATGTATTTAGCCAGCACGACATAGTCCGGCTGGTGGGCGTCGATAGCGTCAGCCATTTTCTGATCATGTTCGTCACGTGTTAAACCTTCATGGCTGACCAGCTCAAACGGAATATCAAACCGTTCAACCAGAGGACGCAACGTCTCGTGATTGCCGATCACCGCGGCGATTTCAACATCCAGCCCGCCATAATTGGCCTTCATTAACAGATCGCCCAGGCAATGCGCTTCCTTGGTGACCAAAATGACGATGCGGCGGCGGCCTGCTGGGGTTAATTCACGAATTGAGCCTTCAGGTAAGGCGCTGTCCAGATCGGCAAGCAGCGTGACGTCGTTAAAAATGCCCTCCAGTTCGGTGCGCATAAAAAAGCGTCCGGTGCGGTGGTCCACAAACTCATTGTTTTGCACGATGTTCAGTTCATGCTTGTAACAGATATTCGTAATGCGCGCGATCAGACCTTTTTGGTCCGGGCAAATAGTACGCAGCACTTTTCTTTGTAATGAATGCATTTGCAGCGGTGATCCTGTTGAGAATGTTTGCAAAATTGATACTGTCGGGCGTTGATTAGCCGCAGCACTTTTTAAATTTTTTACCGGAGCCACAAGGGCAGGTATCGTTTCGTCCAATTTGAGGGCGTGTACCGTCTATATAGTACCACTGACCGTTTTCTTTTAAAAAACGAGAGCGCTCGATAATTGCACCTGTTTTACCTTGTTCAGAAAACCGCGCGACAAAACTGACATAGCCGGTATTTTCTGTGTCTGCCGTCTCTTGTTCAAAAACGGTCAGTCCGAGCCATTCTGTATGACTAAATCCTGCGATAATGTCGTCGCGAAACGAGGCCGCATGACAATCTGGATGCCAGGTCCTGATAAGGTAATCTGCGTCTTTCATCACAAAAGCACAGTAACGAGAACGCATGAGGTGTGACGGCGTAGGTGCTACTTGCGCGCCGGACACATAACGGTAGCAACATAGGCTATACTCGACAGCGCTACCACAGGGACAAAGCTGAGACACAAAGTACTCCCTGGAATATAAAAACGGCGTAAAAACGCCAGAGTGGCACTATGTTAACTGAGCGGTAGCGATGTTGCTACGTCTGCAAGCCAGGGGAAGTTTGTACGTATAATGAGAAAAATAAAAATTGGGCTGGCGCTAGGTTCCGGCGCGGCGCGAGGTTGGTCGCATATTGGGGTTATTAAAGCCCTTAAGCATATGGGCATCGATGTTGATATCGTGGCAGGGTGCTCCATCGGTTCGCTGGTTGGCGCTGCCTACGCCTGCAATAAGTTACCTGCTCTTGAAAAGTGGGTATGTTCTTTCAGCTATTGGGATGTTTTACGGCTGATGGATCTCTCATGGCGCAGGGGAGGTTTACTGCGCGGTGAACGGGTATTCAATCAGTACCGTAATGTCATGCCGGTAGAAGCAATTGAGCAATGCACACGCCGTTTCGCAACAGTTGCTACTAATCTGAGTACGGGGCGGGAGTTGTGGTTTACCGAAGGTGATTTGCATCTGGCTGTCCGAGCCTCCTGTAGTATTCCTGGTCTGATGTCTCCCGTGGCGCATAATGGTTACTGGCTGGTCGATGGCGCGGTGGTGAATCCCGTCCCTGTATCCCTGACTCGTGCGTTGGGGGCCGATATTGTTATCGCGGTCGACCTGCAACACGATGCTCATCTCATGCAACAAGATTTACTCTCCTTCAACGTCAATAGCGATGCCGAATCGGGTAATGATGCTGACGAGCTTTCATGGCATGCCCGTCTGAAAGAGCGATTGAGCAACATTACGGCCAGGCGTGCGGTCACGGCACCGACAGCGATGGAGATCATGACGACGTCTATTCAGGTTCTGGAAAATCGTCTGAAACGTAACCGCATGGCCGGCGACCCTCCAGACATACTGATTCAGCCGTTTTGTCCACAAATATCCACGCTGGATTTTCACCGCGCCAGTGCAGCAATTGCTGCCGGGCAGTTGGCGGTCGAGAAGAAAATGGATGAACTTCTACCCCTGGTGAAAACCAACGTCTAACGCATTTTTTATCAACACTTAAGCTAATTCTGACAGGCGTGAGTGGCAATAGCATGCCACTATTTATTAAAGCCAGTCAGGGGGGAGAATATGACGCAGCCATTGGTCGGAAAACAGATTCTTATCGTTGAGGATGAGCCGGTATTTCGCTCACTCATGGACTCATGGTTTTCCTCTTTGGGAGCGACAACGGCGGTGGCTGGCGACGGGCTTGAAGCACTTGAACTACTTGGACACTTCACACCAGACCTGATGATTTGCGATCTGGCTATGCCAAGAATGAACGGCCTCAAACTGGTTGAGTATCTACGCAATCGTGGCGATCAGACCCCGATACTGGTGATTTCTGCGACGGAAAACATGTCCGACATAGCCAAAGCGCTACGACTCGGGGTGGATGATGTCCTATTGAAGCCGGTGAAAGACCTTAATCGCTTGAGAGAAACCGTCTTTGCATGTCTTTATCCCAACATGTTTAATTCACGCGTGGAAGAAGAAGAGCGGCTGTTTCGCGACTGGGATGCGATGGTGGACGATCCTGCCGCCGCCGCGAAGCTGCTAAAAGAATTACAGCCTCCTGTGTCGCAAGTGATTTCGCACTGTCGCATTAACTATCGACAATTGGTAGTAGCCGACCAACCGGGGCTGGTGCTGGATATTGCGCCGCTGTCGGATCATGACCTTGCATTCTATTGCCTTGATGTGACGCGGGCAGGGGATAATGGTG
Organism: Citrobacter sp. Cf118; assembly: GCF_030334095.1. Taxonomy (NCBI): domain Bacteria; kingdom Pseudomonadati; phylum Pseudomonadota; class Gammaproteobacteria; order Enterobacterales; family Enterobacteriaceae; genus Citrobacter; species Citrobacter sp. Cf118. The sequence goes on from NZ_JAOWES010000082.1 coordinate 129,125, forward strand.
TTTTGGCTGCATTATTATTGCGGGCGCTATTTAATGGTTTACTGCAGGAGCAACTGACACAACAAAATCAGCGCTTGCCGGAGTTAGGTACGTTATTGAAACAGGTAAATCATTTGTTGCGGCAAGCCAATTTACCAGGGCAGTTTCCCTTGCTGGTGGGGTATTACCACAGCGGATTAAAAAATCTGATTCTGGTATCTGCAGGGCTGAATGCGACATTAAATACAGGTTCCCACCAAGTGCAAATCAGCAATGGCGTTCCGCTGGGTACCTTAGGTAATACGTATCTTAATCAGTTGAGCCAACATTGTGAGTCATGGCAATGCCAAATATGGGGGGCGGGAGGGCGCCTGCGCTTGATGTTGTCTGCGGAATGAACAATTGAGAGGCGTGCAAATGAAATTGGTTCACCCTCCCCGTGCTGTGAGTGCTACTATCAGCGCCAGATTTATTCGTATTTATCTTAATTATACCGACGCGCGTCCTTTTCAGACCAGAAGTTTGTCGCTGTACTGATATACTCGGATGCGATACAGAATGATGAACACGTTCAATACATGAACAGTCCAGGAGAGTTTTAAATGGCTGCCCTTAATTCAAAAGTCAAAAAAGCCGTTATCCCAGTTGCGGGATTAGGAACCAGGATGTTACCGGCTACGAAAGCAATCCCGAAAGAGATGCTACCGTTGGTTGATAAGCCATTAATTCAGTACGTCGTAAACGAATGTATTGCTGCGGGCATCACTGAAATTGTACTTGTAACTCACTCGTCTAAAAATTCTATTGAAAACCACTTCGATACCAGCTTTGAACTTGAAGCGATGCTGGAAAAACGTGTAAAACGTCAGCTGCTGGAAGAAGTGCAATCTATTTGCCCGCCGCATGTGACTATTATGCAGGTGCGTCAGGGTCTGGCAAAAGGTCTGGGCCACGCAGTATTGTGCGCGCACCCTGTGGTTGGCGATGAACCGGTTGCTGTAATCCTGCCGGACGTAATTCTTGACGAATACGAATCTGATTTATCCCGCGACAACCTTGCCGAAATGATTCATCGCTTTGATGAAACAGGTAGCAGCCAGATTATGGTTGAGCCGGTAGAAGATGTTACGGCTTATGGTGTTGTTGATTGTAAAGGCGTTGAATTATCCCCGGGCGAAAGTGTCCCGATGGTTGGCGTGGTTGAAAAACCAAAAGCTGACGTAGCGCCTTCTAATCTGGCCGTTGTGGGTCGTTACGTTCTTAGTGCCGATATCTGGCCTCTGCTGGCTAAAACGCCTCCGGGAGCGGGTGATGAAATTCAGCTGACAGATGCAATCGATATGCTGATTGAAAAAGAGACGGTTGAAGCTTATCACATGAAGGGCAAAAGCCATGACTGTGGTAATAAACTGGGCTATATGCAGGCGTTCGTCGAATATGGTATTCGCCATAATACTCTCGGCGCTGAATTTAAAGCCTGGCTGGAAGACGAGATGGGTATTAAGAAGTAACCTTCTGGCATTATCTGGTCAGAACGGCGCTGTATTAACAGCGCCATTTTTTTATACCTAATCCGGGTAAGGCTGAGCGAAGTACCAGTAAAAAAAATCCCGCCAATGGCGGGATTTTAAGCAAAGTATTTCTGAATTATTCCTTGATCAGGAAATCGTCCAGTTGTTTACCTTGCTCTTCCATCGCTTTTTTGATCACTGCCGGTGTACGACCCTGGCCAGTCCAGGTTTTAGTTTCACCGTTTTCGTCAACATAGCTATATTTAGCCGGACGTGCAGCGCGTTTAGCTTTGGTGCCAGATTTAACAGCAGCCATGCTATTCAGCAGTTCGTTCGGATCAATGCCGTCAGCGATCAGCATTTCACGATATTGTTGCAGTTTACGAGTGCGTTCTTCAACTTCAGCGGCAGCAGCGCTTTCTTCTTCGCGACGCTCGCTAACTACAACTTCTAATTTTTCCAGCATTTCTTCAAGCGTTTCCAGAGTGCATTCTCTTGCCTGCGCACGAAGAGTACGGATGTTGTTCAGAATTTTAAGTGCTTCGCTCATTGTAGTAATCTCAAACTTATATTGGGGTGGTTTGTTGAGCTAATAATAGAGCGATAAATTCAGTTGTGCAATAGCCAGGAATGTAAGGAATTCAAAATTGCGCTTTATTTAGTAACAGAATTAATTCTCCTGTCTTAAATTCCCCATGATGTTGGGCATAAAAAAGGCTTATTGGCGAGGGGGCTTCTCAGCGGCTGAGAGTAAAAATTCAAGATTCAGGTCACATTTTATGGTGTACAAATAGTATCTCTTTGCAGTGATTTCAACCTTTTGTATTAGTTTTGCTTACGTGAATTCGCTAATACATGGTGAGAGTGGGTAGATTCAATAACAATATGGGAAGGGTTTCTTTATTGCCGTATGATGATAAGTGACATTGATAAATTTCATGAGCACTATTTGTGAAAGAGAGTGTATATACGCGTCCGAGCTCGGGCTGTATGGTCGATGGTTGTATGCTCTCTCACAACCTGCTACTTAAATTCAGGCGGCACTGAGCGGGCTTGCCCGCGCATTTATACGCCTTTGGGCGCAACGCTACACCGACACTTTCGTGAAATATGATACAATCCCGCGCATATTTATTTCCCCATGTGAGGGCCTTCGGTCAATGGCACAGCTATATTTTTACTATTCTGCAATGAATGCCGGTAAGTCGACTGCATTGCTGCAATCTTCGTACAATTATCAGGAACGTGGGATGCGTGCTGTTGTATATACAGCGGAAATTGATGACCGTTTTGGTGCTGGAAAAGTAAGTTCACGTATAGGTCTGTCGTCACCTGCAAAATTGTTTAACCAAAATTCATCTTTGTACGAAGAGATTCGTGCTGAAAATGAGCAGCAAAGAATTCACTGTGTACTGGTTGATGAGTCGCAGTTTCTGACTCGACAACAGGTTTATGAATTATCTGAAGTTGTCGATCGGCTGGATATTCCTGTGTTGTGCTATGGCTTACGCACAGATTTCCGTGGTGAATTATTTGGCGGTAGCGAATACCTGCTTGCGTGGTCAGATAAGCTCGTTGAATTAAAAACCATTTGTTTCTGTGGGCGTAAGGCCAGCATGGTTTTACGTCTTGATCAGTCTGGAAGGCCCTATAACGAGGGCGAGCAGGTGGTTATTGGCGGGAATGAACGCTATGTGTCGGTATGCCGTAAACACTACAAACAGGCGCAGTCTGAGGGCTCTCTGACGGCGATACAAGAACGACACAGCCACGATTAACCTGCAGGCTTCTGAGCGCTTATAAATACAGGGTAGGCCGGGACATTCGTCAATATTCTCTACCCTGTCAGACTCTCTTCTGACGGCTATTCTCACATCTTCCTGAATACATCTCTTACCGTGCCATTCTATTCACATGGTTAAATTGGGGAGCACTCAATTTTCATAACACAAGACGAAAAAAAACGGTCCCAACTGGGACCGTTTATAGTGAAACTAAAACTTATCTGAGAAAATTAAGCGGATTTCTTCGCTTTCTTTTCTGCTTTCGGTGCAGCTACTGCTTCAGTCTTAGCGGTGGTCTGGCCTTCGCTGTACTCACGACCGTAGTATGTATCCAGCAGGATCTGTTTCAGTTCAGCAATCAGCGGGTAACGTGGGTTTGCACCAGTACACTGGTCATCAAACGCATCTTCAGACAGTTTGTCCACGTGTGCCAGGAAGTCAGCTTCCTGAACGCCAGCTTCACGGATAGACTTAGGAATACCCAGCTCAGCTTTGATTTCTTCCAGCCAGCCCAGCAGTTTCTGGATTTTCGCGGCAGTACGGTCGCCCGGTGCGCTCAGACCCAGATGGTCTGCGATTTCAGCGTAGCGACGGCGTGCCTGCGGACGGTCGTACTGGCTGAATGCAGTCTGTTTAGTCGGGTTGTCGTTCGCGTTATAACGAATAACGTTGCTGATCAGCAGGGCGTTCGCCAGACCGTGAGGAATGTGGAACTGAGAACCCAGTTTGTGCGCCATTGAGTGACATACACCCAGGAAGGCGTTAGCAAACGCGATACCGGCGATGGTTGCTGCACTGTGTACACGCTCACGTGCTACCGGGTTCTTAGAACCTTCATGGTAGGACGCCGGCAGGTTTTCTTTCAGCAGTTTCAGCGCTTGCAGAGCCTGACCGTCGGAGAACTCAGAAGCCAGTACGGAAACGTAAGCTTCCAGAGCGTGAGTGACGGCATCGAGGCCACCAAACGCACACAGGGACTTCGGCATATCCATCACCAGGTTGGCGTCAACAATCGCCATATCCGGAGTCAGCGCATAGTCTGCCAGCGGGTATTTCTGCCCAGTTGCATCGTCAGTAACAACCGCAAACGGAGTCACTTCAGAGCCGGTACCGGAAGTGGTGGTGACGGCGACCATCTTCGCTTTCACACCCATTTTCGGGAACTTGTAGATACGTTTACGGATGTCCATAAAGCGCAGCGCCAGTTCTTCGAAGTGAGTTTCCGGGTGCTCGTACATAACCCACATGATTTTCGCGGCGTCCATCGGGGAACCGCCGCCCAGCGCGATGATTACGTCTGGTTTGAAGGAGTTAGCCAGCTCAGCACCTTTGCGAACAACGGTCAGAGTTGGGTCAGCTTCAACTTCAAAGAACACTTCGGTTTCAACGCCAGCAGCTTTCAGAACGGAGGTGATCTGGTCTGCATAACCGTTGTTGAACAGGAAGCGGTCGGTCACGATGAGCGCACGTTTGTGACCATCGGTAATCACTTCATCCAGTGCGATTGGCAGAGAGCCACGACGGAAGTAGATAGATTTCGGAAGTTTGTGCCACAACATGTTTTCAGCTCGCTTAGCAACGGTTTTCTTGTTGATCAGGTGCTTAGGACCAACGTTTTCAGAGATGGAGTTACCACCCCAGGAACCACAACCCAGAGTCAGGGAAGGTGCGAGTTTGAAGTTGTACAGGTCACCGATACCACCCTGAGAAGCTGGGGTGTTAATCAGGATACGTGCGGTTTTCATCATCTGGCCGAAGTAAGCAACACGTTCTGGCTGGTTGTCCTGGTCAGTGTACAGGCAAGAGGTATGACCGATACCGCCCATCGCAACCAGTTTTTCAGCTTTAATGACTGCGTCTTCGAAGTCCTTCGCACGGTACATTGCCAGCGTCGGAGACAGTTTTTCATGAGCAAACGGTTCGCTTTCATCGACAACCGTCACTTCACCGATCAGAATCTTAGTGGTTTCTGGTACGGAGAAGCCTGCCAGTTCAGCAATCTTGTATGCCGGCTGACCAACGATAGCTGCGTTCAGCGCGCCATTTTTCAGGATAACGTCTTGGACTGCTTTCAACTCTTTGCCCTGCAGCATGTAGCCGCCGTGAGTCGCAAAACGCTCACGTACTGCATCATATACAGAGTCAACCACGACGACAGACTGCTCAGAAGCACAGATTACGCCGTTATCGAAGGTTTTAGACATCAGAACAGATGCAACAGCACGTTTGATATCAGCGGTTTCGTCGATAACAACAGGGGTGTTACCTGCGCCTACGCCGATAGCCGGTTTACCGGAGCTGTATGCCGCTTTAACCATGCCTGGACCACCGGTCGCAAGGATCAGGTTGATGTCCGGGTGGTGCATCAGCGCATTAGACAGTTCAACGGAAGGTTGATCGATCCAGCCGATCAGATCTTTCGGTGCGCCAGCAGCGATTGCTGCTTGCAGAACGATGTCTGCTGCTTTGTTAGTTGCATCTTTTGCACGCGGATGCGGAGAGAAGATGATGGCGTTACGGGTCTTCAGGCTGATCAGCGATTTGAAGATAGCGGTAGAAGTTGGGTTAGTGGTTGGAACGATACCGCAGATGATACCAATTGGTTCCGCAATGGTAATGGTACCGAAAGTGTCGTCTTCAGACAGCACACCACAGGTTTTTTCATCTTTGTAAGCGTTGTAAATGTATTCAGAAGCAAAGTGGTTTTTGATCACTTTATCTTCGACAATACCCATGCCGGATTCGGCAACGGCCATTTTCGCGAGAGGGATTCGAGCGTCTGCGGCAGCCAGAGCGGCGGCGCGGAAGATTTTGTCAACCTGTTCTTGAGTGAAACTGGCATATTCACGCTGGGCTTTTTTTACGCGCTCTACAAGTGCGTTAAGTTCAGCGACATTAGTAACAGCCATGATGCTCTCCTGATAATGTTAAACTTTTTTAGTAAATCATCTGCTCGATACGAGAGTATAGACAGACCGACGAAAATTTGTGTAACGGTTTGAAAATCAAACGGTTAATTAACGTCCACTTTACTTTGATTTACTAAAAGAGCTTATACGCTAGTGCCAGTTAACTCTAACGCGTTACCTCCAGGTGGCGTAAGCAAGATTACTCACTTCTGAGTAGTAATTGCGTGATCTGGATCAAAAATTCGCAAAGCTGACACCTTTCAGCAGGCCCTTTTAGCGTTTCTCGTTAAGTGTTAATAAATTGACGTAATGAATGCTAATAACGTTAGCATAATTAATACATATTAATAACACTGAGTATTGGTAGCGTATTTACGTAGATATACGAAGATAGAAGGTGAAGTATGCTGACAAAAGGCGTATCTTCAGCGCGGATTTTATCAATTTTTATGACTCATTTTATCCGGCTAACGCTTCGGAGCTAACCGTGATCCAAACGCTATTTGATTTTCCTGTCTATTTTAAATTTTTCATTGGGTTATTTGCGTTGGTCAACCCGGTAGGGATCATCCCTGTCTTTATCAGTATGACCAGTTATCAAACTGCTGCAGCGCGAAACAAAACCAACCTTACGGCAAACCTGTCGGTCGCTATCATTCTGTGGACTTCTCTGTTTCTTGGTGATGGTATTCTGCAACTTTTCGGTATCTCAATAGATTCGTTCAGGATTGCCGGCGGCATTCTGGTTGTGACTATTGCGATGTCAATGATTAGCGGAAAACTAGGGGAAGATAAACAAAACAAACAGGAAAAATCAGAAACTGCAATTCGTGAGAGTATCGGCGTTGTACCGTTGGCATTGCCGTTGATGGCGGGCCCGGGGGCGATAAGCTCAACTATTGTTTGGGGTACGCGATATCACAGTGCGATTAACCTGTTTGGCTTTTTTGTCGCGATTGCGCTGTTTGCCCTGTGCTGCTGGGGGCTGTTTCGCATGGCGCCATGGCTGGTACGACTGTTGGGACAAACTGGCATCAACGTCATTACGCGTATTATGGGGCTACTGTTAATGGCCTTGGGTATCGAATTCATTGTTACAGGTATCAAATCCATTTTCCCTGGTTTGCTGGCCTGATATCTCTCTTCTGTACAAACGGAGTCGGTCCCGGCTCCGTTTCATTTCATTATCAGTAAAACTTCTCACTAAAGTTGAAAATCAGCATAGTGATAATAAAAAATGCTGATGGTTATTCATTTGTTTATTCATTAATTTTATGAATGTAACACTCATCTATCTGCCAGAGAGCCTGATATCGCTGTTATTTAATTAACATCATACTCTGGGGCTTGCTGAAGGATTATCGAAATGTTATTAGTTATTTCAGCATTTTTTTCAGTTGAATGTGCTAATTAATAGCCAATTGTTAAATTTATGTGCATTTTGACGTGGTGTTGACACCTGACAGGGTAGTTAACACTTGGCTTGATGTAATTTATTGTTTTTTATGGATTTGTTGTAAAAAACCTTCATTCGTAAGACTTTCTTTGTGAGATTTATTTCCAATAAAAGAGAATTGGTTAACAAATTTGTAAAATGTATTGGCGGTTAAGAAACGCATTTGATACTTTCCGGCCAGGTATTATGCAGAAGAATTCACGTTGATGAGAATCATTTGCAGTTAGTTTCTCTCAACAGGGTAATAGCGTGTTTCCGGCAGGGGAGGCACGTAGATAATCGACGTAAGGCGGTCATACGAACCGCCAGAATAAATAAAGTCGGTGATAGCAAGCAGTAAAACAAAAAACGACCTGACGGCAGAAAATCTCCGGTGCCGTACAGTGATCCTGACAGGATTAACAGTCTGGTTAAAAAACCAGCCATAATAATGAGGGAGTACAACACAATGACTAACATCACTAAAAAAAGTTTAGTAGCTGCGGGGATCTTAACTGCGCTAGTCGCTGGAAATGTTGCCACGGCGGCAGTAGTGCCAGCGGGTGTGCAGCTTGCTGAAAAGCAGACTCTGGTGCGTAATAACGGTTCGGAAGTGCAGTCACTCGATCCCCACAAAATCGAAGGTGTACCTGAATCCAACATTAACCGTGACCTGTTTGAAGGTTTATTAATCAGTGATGTCGATGGCAAACCATCGCCTGGCGTGGCTGAAAAATGGGAAAATAAAGATTTTAAAGTCTGGACATTCCATCTGCGTAAAGATGCTAAGTGGTCTGACGGCACGCCTGTTACCGCGCAAGATTTCGTGTATAGCTGGCAACGTTTGGCTAATCCAAATACTGCATCACCGTACGCCAGTTATTTGCAGTACGGTCACATCGTCAATATTGATGATATTATCGCCGGTAAAAAACCGATCACCGATCTCGGCGTAAAAGCTCTCGACGATCATACTTTTGAAGTCACCCTCAGCGAACCTGTTCCTTATTTCTACAAACTGCTTGTGCACTCTTCCGTTTCACCAGTTCCTAGAGCTGCTGTTGAAAAATTCGGCGAGAAGTGGACCCAGCCCGCTAACATCGTTACTAACGGTGCGTATAAACTGAAAGACTGGGTTGTGAACGAACGCATTGTGCTTGAGCGTAATACCAACTATTGGGACAACGCCAAAACGGTTATTAACCAGGTAACCTACCTACCTATTTCTTCTGAAGTGACTGACGTTAACCGCTATCGCAGCGGTGAAATCGACATGACCTATAACAACATGCCGATTGAGTTATTCCAGAAACTGAAAAAAGAGATCCCGAACGAAGTCCACGTTGACCCGTATCTGTGCACCTATTATTACGAAATCAACAACCAGAAAGCACCGTTCAACGATGTTCGTGTTCGTACCGCCCTGAAGCTGGCGTTGGATCGTGACATTATCGTCAATAAAGTGAAAAACCAGGGTGACCTGCCGGCGTATAGCTTTACTCCTCCATACACCGATGGCGCAAAACTGGTTGAGCCAGAGTGGTTCAAGTGGTCTCAGGAAAAACGTAATGAAGAAGCGAAGAAACTGCTGGCTGAGGCCGGATATACCGCTGAGAAACCGCTGACCTTTGACCTGCTGTATAACACTTCAGACCTGCATAAGAAGCTGGCTATTGCAGCGGCATCTATCTGGAAGAAAAATCTGGGTGCTAATGTGAAGCTGGAAAACCAGGAATGGAAAACGTTCCTCGATACGCGCCATCAGGGCAACTATGATGTTTCACGTGCGGGCTGGTGTGCGGACTATAACGAACCGACGTCCTTCCTGAATATGGTGCTGTCCGACAGCTCCAATAATACCGTCCACTATAAGAGCCCGGCATTTGATAAGCTGATTGCGGATACGCTGAAAGTGACGGATGAAGCGCAGCGCAGTGAACTGTATTCGAAAGCGGAACAGCAGCTGGATAAAGATTCTGCGATTGTACCGGTTTATTACTATGTTAATGCCCGCCTGGTGAAACCATGGGTTGGCGGATACTCCGGTAAAGACCCGATGGATAATATCCACGTTAAAGACTTGTATATTATCAAGCATTAATGGCAAGACGTGGGGCAATCATTTTTGCCCCACAGTGTCTTTTTTCTTCGAACTATTAATACCGCTTTACCTGAACGTCGGGGTTAAAGAGGTATAAAGGCACACGCCAGAAGGTACGGGCAATGTTAAAATTCATATTACGTCGCTGTCTGGAAGCGATTCCGACGCTGTTTATTCTTATTACGATTTCATTCTTTATGATGCGCCTTGCGCCCGGAAGCCCATTCACCGGGGAACGCGCGTTACCGCCAGAGGTGCTGGCGAATATTGAAGCGAAATATCATCTTAACGATCCTATCTCGACGCAGTACTTCAGCTATCTGAAACAGCTGGCGCATGGCGATTTTGGACCATCCTTTAAATATAAAGACTACACGGTTAACGACCTCGTTGCTTCGAGTTTTCCGGTTTCTGCGAAGCTGGGTGCGGCAGCCTTTATTCTGGCGGTACTCGTCGGCGTTAGCGCCGGGGTGATAGCCGCGCTGAAGCAAAATACACGTTGGGATTACACGGTGATGGGGGTGGCAATGACTGGGGTAGTTATCCCCAGTTTCGTGGTCGCTCCCTTATTGGTCATGATATTTGCCATAACCTTGAAATGGCTGCCCGGCGGGGGCTGGAACGGTGGGGCGTTGAAATTTATGATCCTACCAATGGTGGCCTTGTCACTGGCCTACATCGCCAGTATCGCTCGTATTACTCGCGGTTCGATGATTGAAGTGCTGCACTCTAACTTTATTCGTACCGCGCGCGCCAAAGGGTTGCCGATGCGGCGGATTATTTTCCGCCATGCGTTAAAACCTGCGCTGTTGCCAGTGCTGTCCTATATGGGACCGGCATTTGTCGGCATTATCACCGGTTCGATGGTTATTGAAACCATCTATGGTTTGCCGGGCATTGGTCAATTGTTCGTCAACGGCGCGTTAAACCGCGACTATTCGCTGGTTCTGAGTCTGACCATACTGGTGGGTACTCTGACCATCGTGTTTAACGCGATTGTCGATGTGCTTTATGCCGTTATCGACCCGAAAATTCGTTACTGATACTGGAGCTCGCTATGATGTTAAGTAAGAAAAACAGCGAAGCGCTGGAGAATTTCAGTGAAAAGCTGGAGGTCGAAGGCCGCAGCCTGTGGCAGGACGCGCGTCGACGCTTTATGCATAACCGAGCTGCGGTAGCAAGCCTGGTGGTGCTGGTAATTATTGCGCTGTTCGTGACGCTCGCGCCGATGCTGTCGCAGTTTACCTACTTCGATACTGACTGGGGCATGATGTCCAGCGCGCCGGATACGGAATCAGGCCACTATTTCGGTACTGACTCGTCGGGACGCGACCTGTTGGTGCGCGTGGCGATTGGCGGGCGCATCTCGCTAATGGTCGGCATTGCGGCGGCGTTGGTCGCGGTGGTTGTCGGTACGCTGTACGGTTCTCTGTCGGGCTACCTCGGCGGAAAAATCGACTCGGTGATGATGCGTCTGCTGGAAATTCTCAACTCCTTCCCGTTCATGTTCTTCGTGATCCTGCTGGTCACCTTCTTTGGGCAAAATATCCTGCTGATTTTTGTCGCTATCGGGATGGTCTCCTGGCTGGATATGGCGCGTATCGTGCGTGGACAAACGCTGAGCCTCAAGCGCAAAGAGTTTATTGAAGCGGCGCAAGTGGGTGGGGTGTCTACCGTGCGTATCGTTATCCGCCATATTGTGCCGAACGTGCTGGGTGTGGTGGTGGTATACGCTTCATTGCTGGTGCCGAGCATGATCCTGTTTGAATCCTTCCTGAGCTTTTTGGGATTAGGTACGCAGGAGCCGTTAAGTAGCTGGGGCGCTCTGCTCAGTGATGGTGCCAACTCAATGGAAGTCTCACCATGGCTGCTGCTGTTTCCGGCAGGTTTCCTGGTGGTCACTTTGTTCTGTTTTAACTTTATTGGCGATGGCTTGCGTGATGCCCTCGACCCGAAAGACCGTTAAGGAGTGCAGCCATGAGCGTAATTGAAACCTCAACCGCGCCGCTCGCGCAACAACAGGCTAACGCACTGCTGAACGTAAAAGATTTGCGTGTGACGTTCGCTACCCCCGACGGCGATGTAACTGCGGTCAACGATTTAAACTTTTCTCTGCGAGCTGGAGAAACGCTGGGTATTGTCGGAGAATCCGGTTCAGGTAAATCGCAAACGGCCTTTGCCCTGATGGGCCTGCTGGCGGCTAATGGTCGTATCGGGGGCTCCGCAACGTTCAACGGACGTGAAATTCTGAACTTACCGGAACGTGAACTGAACAAACTGCGCGCCGAGCAAATCTCGATGATTTTCCAGGACCCGATGACGTCTCTCAATCCGTACATGCGGGTCGGGGAGCAGTTGATGGAAGTTCTGATGCTGCATAAAGGCATGGGCAAAGCGGAAGCTTTTGAAGAGTCGGTCAGAATGCTGGATGCGGTGAAAATGCCGGAAGCGCGTAAGCGCATGAAAATGTATCCGCATGAATTCTCCGGTGGTATGCGTCAGCGCGTTATGATCGCTATGGCGTTGCTGTGCAGGCCCAAATTACTGATAGCCGATGAACCGACCACTGCGCTCGATGTGACGGTACAGGCGCAAATCATGACGCTGCTGAATGAACTGAAAAGCGAATTCAACACCGCGATTATCATGATCACCCACGATCTGGGGGTTGTTGCCGGTATTTGCGATAAAGTTCTGGTGATGTACGCCGGTCGTACGATGGAATACGGCAGTGCGCGGGATGTCTTTTATAAGCCCGTTCATCCGTATTCGATTGGTTTGCTGAATGCCGTACCTCGTCTGGATGCAGAAGGGGAAGAGATGCTCACGATCCCGGGCAACCCACCGAACCTGCTGCGTCTGCCAAAAGGCTGTCCATTCCAGCCGCGTTGCCCGCATGCGATGGAAATCTGTAGCAGTGCTCCGCCACTGGAGGAATTTAGTCCAGGCCGTTTGCGCGCCTGCTTTAAGCCGGTGGAGGAACTGGTATGAATGCGGTAACCGAACAACGTAAAGTGCTCCTTGAGATTGCTGACCTTAAAGTCCATTTCGATATTAAAGATGGCAAACAGTGGTTCTGGCAACCATCTAAAACCCTGAAGGCAGTTGATGGCGTAACCCTGCGACTGTATGAGGGCGAAACCCTGGGCGTGGTCGGTGAATCAGGCTGCGGGAAATCGACCTTTGCCCGTGCGATTATCGGCCTGGTGAAGGCCACCGATGGAAAGGTTGCCTGGCTGGGTAAAGATTTACTCGGCATGAAACCCGATGAGTGGCGGGAAGTACGCAGTGATATCCAGATGATTTTCCAGGATCCGCTGGCATCGTTAAACCCGCGCATGACCATTGGTGAAATCATTGCCGAACCGCTGCGAACTTATCATCCGAATCTTCCTGGTCAGGAAGTCCGCGATCGTGTGAAAGCGATGATGATGAAGGTAGGATTACTGCCCAACCTGATTAACCGCTACCCACATGAGTTTTCAGGTGGCCAGTGTCAGCGTATTGGTATTGCCCGCGCGCTGATCCTCGAACCGAAGTTGATTATCTGCGATGAACCCGTTTCGGCGCTGGACGTGTCAATCCAGGCCCAGGTGGTTAACCTGCTGCAACAACTTCAGCGAGAAATGGGATTATCGTTAATCTTCATTGCCCACGACCTCGCGGTGGTTAAACATATCTCCGACCGTGTGCTGGTTATGTATCTCGGACATGCGGTGGAATTAGGGACCTATGACGAGGTGTACCATAACCCGCTGCATCCTTATACCAAAGCGCTGATGTCTGCGGTGCCGATCCCCGATCCGGATCAGGAAAGGAACAAGGTTATCCAGTTGCTGGAAGGCGAGTTACCGTCCCCGATTAACCCTCCTTCCGGTTGCGTGTTCCGTACGCGCTGCCCGATTGCAGGGCCGGAATGCGCAAAAACGCGCCCGGTTCTCGAAGGAAGTTTCCGACACGCAGTTTCCTGCCTGAAAGTAGACCCGCTATAATTCCGAGGGCTGACAAAAGTCAGCCCTTTTTTTGGTGAGGTATCTGTGCCAGGTTTAGTCTCTTCTGTCCGCCGCGCGCTCTTTCGCAAATTATTCGATTTAAACACCCGTTCAGGGCGTCGCTTTGAAGGTATGTGCGCGCTATTCGCCTTGCTCAGCGTCATTGTTATCTTCATTGAGTCCGGAGTAGGGACGCAATACCATTTAACCTTTGAGGAATGGCGCGTTTTTGTCTGGCTGGAGATCTTTATTACTCTGGTTTTTACTCTCGAATATCTTCTGCGCTTATGCTGTTGGGCCAATCCCGCCAAATATGTGTTTAGTTTCTGGGGGATAGTTGACCTTGCCACCATTCTGCCGCTGTATGTGATGTGGCTATGGCCGGAAATCAGTCTGAGTTATGTTTTCGCCTGGCGGGCGATGCGTGTCCTGCGCGTCCTGCGTATTCTCAAGCTGTTGCGCTTTATGCCTTCTCTACGGGTGTTCTGGAATGCGTTAAAAAGTGCCCGACATCAGCTGATGTTATTCTATTCCTTTATCGCCATTCTGATGGTGGTTTTTGGTGCGATGATGTATCTGATTGAAGGGCCAAAATATGGATTTACTACGCTGAATGCGTCAGTGTATTGGGCGATTGTTACTGTAACCACCGTCGGCTATGGCGATATTACGCCGCACACTCCGTTGGGGCGCATGGTGGCGTCCGTGCTTATCCTGATTGGTTACTCGGTGATTGCGATACCGACGGGATTGATTACCACGCACATGAGCAGTGCGTTCCAGCATCGCGGGCACCAACGAAAATGTCCCCAGTGTCAGCAGGCGCAGCACGAACATAGCGCGCAGTTTTGTAACCGTTGCGGAAGCAAACTACCGGGCTAAAAATAAAAAAAGCTGCGAGAGCAGCTTTTTTGTTTGATTATTCGCGCCAGAGAATATGGCAGAGCTTATGATCTTTTTCGCGACATAATAAAACGCGCGCAAAAATATCGTTAATCTCACCGTCTTCTGTATCTGCCAGACCAATCACCACTTCGGCAAAGAAATCAGGGTTCAGGTCAAAATCAACATGCTCCTGCCAGTCTTCTGCCGGATCGAATAACTCGGCACCGCCGCGTTCTTCAAACTGCAAATTGAACAGAATGATATCTGCCGGGTCGAGGTTATCCGCAGCCAGTTCGAGAAAAATGTCGTAAGCCTGCTCAAGCGTTTCGTCTTCGGTCAGGCGATTGTTCAAATCCATATCCATAATGACTACCTGTTTACTGTCTGATGGGCACGTTTTACAGCAACGGACTAAAGAAGTAAAACAGTCGCTCTGCTATCCGCTGCCAGAGTGGTCGTTTTACCCACAAACGGGCATCAAGCAGGCGGGAACGCGAAATATAATCATCCTGCACGGCGGCGAGATCGCCGCCGAATCCAGCATCGTCAATGACCAGCGTGATTTCAAAATTGAGCCATAGACTGCGCATATCCAGGTTAACGGTACCGACCAGGCTCAGCTCGCCATCGACCAGTACGCTCTTGGTGTGCAGCAGGCCGCCTTCGAACTGATAAATTTTAACGCCAGCTGCCAGCAACTCAGTGAAAAAGGCCCGGCTTGCCCAGCCAACCAGCAGGGAATCATTCTTACGTGGAAGAATGATACTGACGTCGACCCCACGCTGCGCTGCCGTACAAATTGCATGCAGCAAATCGTCGCTGGGAACAAAGTAAGGCGTGGTCATAATTAAATATTCGCGCGCTGAATAAGCTGCGGTTAACAGCGCCTGATGAATCAAGTCTTCTGGGAAACCAGGACCCGAGGCAATTGTGTGAATGGTGTGCCCGCTGGCCTGCTCAAACGGCATGATATTGACGTCCGGCGGCGGGGGCAAAATGCGCTTTCCGGTCTCAATTTCCCAGTCGCAAGAATAGACGATGCCCATAGCGGTGGCTACCGGGCCTTCCATTCTTGCCATTAAATCAACCCATTGCCCAACGCCTGCATCTTGTTTGAAGAAGCGCGGATCGACCATGTTCATGCTGCCGGTATACGCAATGTAGTTGTCGATCATGATCATTTTGCGGTGCTGACGCAGATCCATACGGCGTAAAAATACGCGCATCAGGTTCACCTTCAGCGCTTCTACAACCTCGATACCTGCGTTACGCATCATCGCCGCCCAAGGGCTGCGGAAGAACGCCACGCTGCCGGCGGAGTCCAGCATCAGGCGACAGTGAATGCCACGCCTCGCGGCAGCCATTAACGACTCGGCTACCTGATCGGCCATACCGCCTGGCTGCCATATGTAGAACACCATTTCGATGTTGTGGCGCGCCAGCTGAATATCGCGGATCAGCGCCTGCATCACGTCATCTGAACTGGTGAGCAGCTGCAGCTGATTACCCTTAACGCCGGCGATTCCTTGACGACGCTCGCACAGTTTAAATAAGGAGGAGGCGACGCTGCTGTTTTCCTGCGCAAAAATATGCTTACAGGCTTTAAGATCGTTCAGCCACTTGGCCGTTGACGGCCACATTGCCCGGGCGCGTTCGGCGCGGCGTTTACCCAGGTGGAGCTCACCGAAGGACAGATAAGCAATGATCCCTACCAATGGCAGAATATAGATGATCAAAAGCCAGGCCATTGCGGAGGGCACTGCGCGTCGTTTCATTAGAATGCGTAATGTTACGCCAGCAATGAGTACCCAGTAACCCAGAATGACCAGCCAACTCACCACGGTGTAGAAGGTTGTCATAAATTTAAAAATCCTTTTGAAAGCGTATTGTTAAGAGTTTACGCATCAGGATTAATCTGGCAAATAAAAACACGGGAAAACCGCTGGTCTGCATTCGGTGTGGCGTTATAATGGCCACTCAGTGACTGAAAGAGTAGTAAACATGAAGCGTAGTAGAACGGAAGTGGGACGCTGGCGGATGCTGCGTCAGGCTAGCCGCCGTAAAGCACGTTGGCTTGAAGGACAATCGCGTCGTAATATGCGTATCCACACTATCAGAAAGTGCATTCTCAACCATCAACGCAACTCGTTGCTGTTTGCGATCCACAGCATCTGATCCCAAAAGGGCACCGCTGGCGGTGCCCAATGTCACAGCTTTTTGTTCTGTTTCTCAACGCTATTTTCTATTGCAATTCATTTCTCATATTGATGAGCATACCTTTCTACCTCAATGGATTTCCATGGCTTTTTAAATACTCAATCCCAATTTCTTTAGCTCCCACGGCATTCAAGTGAGCACCATCAGTTCTAAATATTATAGTGTCGTTAATAACCGACTTACACTTCCCATTCGAACACAGAACGTCATTAGGGTCGATGAGCGTAATTTGTGGAAACTCCTTTTTAAGACGATACTCAATTCTTTCAGCTTTAGGCACTCCATAAGCGTACTGTTCGCCAGCAGCATCGCCATGCCTGAGTTTAATCTGTCGGAGCTTGTTAATGGCTGAAGCACCGATTAAGTCAAACGGCCTCGCCAATATATAAACCTTAACATTGTGTGATAGTAGATATTTAATGGAATCAACTTGCATTTGATACGCATTGTCGGACACATCACCTGTCTCATTGTATACGCGAAAAAGGTTATTTTGCGGTCCGTATTGATCCCAAAAGACTGAGATAATTGCAAGTTTACGCGTTGCAGCATATTCTAATCGATGCTTGGTGTAGTTCATTATTAGCTGCGCATCAATGTCAGATAGTTTATTTCTGACATCTTGCATAAAAATTCCTGAAATTACCGGAGTGGAACTATATGCTGTATCATTAATCGTAAGCCCAGCATCCTTCGCGAGAATATCTACAAAATAGGAATATGCATTTGCAAATGAATCACCTAACAGGACGCCGTCAGCATCTTCTTTTTTTACACCCAGATAACATTGGCTAACATTGCCTATGAAAAGTTTGTCAATACAATTAGGTCTCATGATATTGGAAGCGTTTTTTCCTTCCAGTTCAGCGACCAGAGAAAAACTGCTTTCGCGAAATCCATCATTACTGGTGATATATTTCGCGTAGCCTAGAGAAAATAGCAATGGAATGGAATAAAGTATAATAAATGCTTTCGAAAAAGAATTTATTGTGTCTTTTCTAAAGGGTTTTTCGATGAAATGATAACTCACACTTGCCATAATGATTGCCACGACTATAAGCCCTGCAGCGTTAGTAGGTGTGAGATCAATACCTCGATATTCGGCAAGTATAAGAATCGGCCAGTGCCACAAATAAAGTGAATAAGATATTCTCCCTATATAGACCACGGGAGTCCATGAAAACACTTTAGAAATAAAGTTTTTTGGGGAGTCACCTGCCGCAAGTAGCATTACAGAACCAAGACATGCTGGCAATGCAGTTACGCCAGGAAAAGGCATGTCCGAATTGATAACCATTGCACTTATAATGATAAGCAGGACACCAACAAGAGACAGCGTTGAACCATTTCGAAGATATTTTGAAATAGTATCTCTATGGATTGCCAGAAGAGCACCTGACATTAACTCAAAAAAACGGAACGGCAGCAAGAGATAGGCGGCTGTTTTATAATTTATTGCACCGTACTGAGATACGCCAAGAAATACAGCAAACAATATCCCCGATATAGCAAGTGCTTTCTTTTTTCCGGCGTGTCTTGCGAGTAAAAATACAATAAAAGGCCATATTACATAGAACTGTTCTTCAACAGACAGGGACCATGTGTGAAGAAGTGGTTCATATGTCGTTGTATTAAAATACCCTGTGCCACTATAAAAATAAAAATTGCTCACGCCGAGTAATGAGTAAACAGCACTTTTAGAAAATGATATTAACTCATCAGGCATCAAATATAATTTGCAATAAATAATACTGCCAGAAGGAAAATGAATGCAGGTAATAATCTTTTTATTCTACGTTTATAAAAATTAAGAAAAGAGAATTTTTTATTTCTGCTTTCTTTATAGATAATCGTTGTTATCAGATATCCGGAGATAACAAAAAAAATATCTACCCCTAAGAATCCCCCACTGACAGGGAATTTTGCATGGTATAATACTACCAACATCACCGCTAAGGCGCGCAGTCCATCAATATCAGGTCTGTACTTTAACATCTGTATAATCACTTATGGTATCGATGTGCTGAATGTTACCACTCAATTGATTAATATCAACTACTAACTGGAGAGAACTCCTCATATCAGTGGTTCACAAATGTGGAACTCATGAGATAGCAGGATATCAGCAGACTTCCTTGCCAGTACTGGAGTAGAGAGCTGTAGAAGCAGCGGGAAAATCTGTCAGAATGCTGCATTTTTATTGCTTAAAGGTTGATTTTTCTGCGTTCTGTTGATAGCCATCTACATTGAGAGCATGTTCGTACCTTCGTAAACATAAGATGATTCTTGCGATCTGCTATGCTAGAATTCATTTTTACTTTTTTGGTCGGATTTTGAACAATGATTTTCAGCTCCCCAGAATTCATATTTGCGTTTCTGCCGATAACTTTTTTTGTTTATTTTCTACTAAATAAATATAAATTTTTATACTTTGCTAAGTTATGGCTTGTTATAGCTAGCTTGTATTTTTATAGTTATTGGAGTCTGAATTATCTTCCCTTGATGCTTGGTTCTATAATTGTTAACTATAGCCTTGGCGTCCAGTTGGCAAAAGGGGCAAAAAGGAAAAAGATAATGCTAACAGTTGGCATTATCGCCAACCTGGTGGTGCTTTGTTATTATAAATATATGAACTTTTTCCTGGATAACATTAATGTTATAACTGGCGAACACTTGCATATTGAAGGAATAATATTACCTATTGGTATAAGTTTCTACACGTTTACGCAGATAGCATTTCTTGTGGATAGTTATAAAGGAACGGCAAAGGAATATGATCTTGTAAATTACTCGTTGTTTGTTACGTTTTTCCCTCATCTAATTGCAGGCCCCATTCTTCATCATAAAGAGATGATGTCGCAGTTTAAATCATTAAAGACCGTACCAGTTAATTACAATAATATTTTAATGGGCTTGATGATTTTTGGGATCGGCCTCTTTAAGAAGGCCATTATAGCAGATACCTTCGCTCAATGGGCGGAAATCGGTTATGTGGTCGGAACTCAGCATGATTTTTATAGTGCTTGGGTAACTAGTTTGTCATACACATTTCAGCTTTATTTTGACTTTAGTGGATACTGTGATATGGCAGTTGGCGGAGCATTGCTATTCAACATTTGGTTGCCTATAAACTTTAACTCTCCATATAAAGCACTTAATATTCAGGACTTCTGGCGTAGATGGCATATTACCTTGGGTAGATACCTGCGTGATTATTTATATATCCCGCTAGGAGGAAACCGATGCTCAGTCTCAAGAACATATTTTAACTTATTCATCACCTTTGTAATTGGTGGGCTTTGGCATGGAGCCAGTTGGATGTTTATCATTTGGGGGGCTATGCATGGGATTGCACTGGTTGTGCACAGAGCATGGTCCAAATTTGGGGGGGTAATGTATAAACCTTTAGCATGGTTTATAACATTTTTATATGTGCATATCGCATGGGTTTTTTTCAGAGCTCATACCATGCAGGATGCATTGAATATAATAACTGCGATGTTTAATATGCAGTCAGCGCACAATATTTCTTTAGTTAATATACCAATTACAAATATGTCAGCATTGGGCATGCTGGCTGACAAATTGCTGACGATTTTCCCGGTTGGTATTGTGGGGTATGCAATTCAGTTCGCTGCGATAGCTTGTGCATTCGGTATTGTGTCATGCAGGAATTCGCTTGAGATTGTCAAAGCAAGAAAGCACAGCATGGTAAAGGTGCTAACGCTCAGCATTGTTATGGTTATGGGCCTGTATATGACTCTCCATACGACCAGTCCTGTATTTCTTTATTTTAACTTTTAATGGTGGTGATTATGAAAGTAAAAACATATATATTTGTAATCAGCACTGCAGTGCTTATGCTTATTTTGCCAGCATATAATTTAGTGGCTAATAGTTCGTTATTCACCAAGCCCACATTACTGGAAAATATGAAGTCATTGTATAACATGGATTCTACCGAAGGCGAAGTAGGATATCTGGCATATTTAGCAGGTATATCTGTTGAACCAAATAAAGTTTTGGTTGGAAAGAATGGATGGCTTTTTCTGGGTAATGGATATGCGAATACGTTGATTGCTAAAAGAGATGGTGTTAATTCATCAAACGAAGCGACAGTTAAATCATTGCATGACACGATGCATTCCTGGAAGGAATATCTTCAGCAGCATGGGGTTAAAAAATTCATTGTAACAATTGGTCCAGATAAAGATTCGATTTATACAGATATGCTTCCTGGTTGGGATCAACATTCTAAAAGTCCAATAATCAGAAGAATAATTAATGATAATAAAGATATCTATATTGATACTCTTACACCAATGCTAGAGGCAAAGAAAGCATCTTCAGTTCCATTGTATTTCTATACAGATACTCACTGGAATCATTATGGTTCATCAGTGGTTTTTAATCTTTTACGTCATGTAATGGATAATTCTGAAATGGAATGGACTAAGGAGTTTAATGAGAGTGATTTTAACGTGTCTAATGGTACTCCTGGTGACCTTGCCGCATTCCTCAGAACGAACAAAATAAGAGACATTAAAGTTGACATAAAATCCCCTGAAATCAATGGATTGAATGTTGATAAAATAGACTACACTACTGGTAATACCATCGCACATGAAAAACTTATTGCGATTGAGGCACCGACAGTACCTACATTAATTGTTTCAGATAATGCTCTGAGCAATAAAAAAGTTCTTTGGTTAAGAGATTCTTTCGGTAATGCAATGTCTCCATTTATGTCTCGAGAATTTAAAGAAACTCTTCAAATTCATCATGGGAGAGTGACTCCGAGGATGATGAAGGACATGGTCGAATCATTCAAACCTGATTATGTCATCATTACAGTTGTTGAGCGTGATGCATTGACAAGTTTCTTTACCACGCCTCCATCTTGGGGGTAACAAGCTTAACCCGCTTTGTGAACTTCCCCCTTTAAGCTTGATAGTTTTCAGAGGGGAGATCAGTTGCAGTTTTGGACCATGCATCAATTAGCGGTGGCTTTGACTGTGAAAAGCGCCCTGCAAGGAAACTCCAGTCAAGTGTCAGGTTGAGATCGAGGAGCGTAGCGGAGAGAGGGCATTTAGATTCATCCGTACCTAAATGCGCCCTCGATTAATGTATTTTTGATTGTATTTACACTAACATAATGAGTAATAAATATTTTTTTGTTATTAAAATACTTTCTTATACGGTTTTACTGAAACCTGAGCATAAACGCCCGCTGCAACATACGGATCGGCTTCCGCCCACGCCTGTGCCGCCTCCAAAGATTCAAATTCGGCAATCACCGTCGAGCCGGTAAAACCCGCCGCACCGGGATCGTTACTATCGACCGCTGGCATGGGGCCCGCCGTGAGCAAACGACCTTCGTCATGAAGGAGTTGCAGGCGAGCCAGATGAGCAGGGCGCACGGAAAGACGTTTTTCGAGAGAGTCTGCGATATCTTGGGCGTAAATAACATACAGCACGGGTAGAACTCCTTGAACGGTAAAAGTCGTTAATAACGTTATTGGAAAGGCCTAACAACTGCAACGGAAAGATAACTGATATGTTAAGGCCATACTCTGAAAGTGGTTTTTTATCATAAAATCGTGTTCTAAATGTCAGTTACCGCCACGGGCTTATTGAATATGATTGCTATTTGCATTTAAAATCAGGGCCTGGTTTTTTTACTGAAACGATTATGACTTCAATGACCCTTGATTTACCTCGTCGCTTTCCCTGGCCAACGTTACTGTCTGTCGGCATTCATGGTGCCGTAGTGGCTGGTTTGCTGTATACCTCGGTACATCAGGTTATTGAACTGCCTGCGCCAGCGCAGCCGATCTCTGTCACGATGGTCGCGCCTGCCGATCTCGAACCACCTCAGGCCGTTCAGCCGCCGCCGGAACCCGTTGTCGAGCCTGAACCGGAACCAGAGCCGATTCCAGAGCCACCAAAAGAGGCGCCGGTGGTGATTGAAAAACCGAAGCCTAAGCCTAAACCAAAGCCAAAACCGGTGAAAAAGGTGGAAGAACAGCCGAAACGCGATGTTAAACCAGCAGAACCGCGCCTGGCCTCCCCGCTGGAAAATACGGCACCTACGCGCACAATGACCAATACCGCGCCGGCAACTACCAGCAAACCGGTGGTCAGTGCGCCATCGGGTCCACGTGCTTTAAGCCGTAATCAGCCTCAGTATCCGGCGCGAGCTCAGGCGCTGCGCATTGAAGGGCGGGTAAAGGTCAAATTTAACGTAACGCCGGATGGTCGGGTTGAAAATGTGGAGATCCTGTCTGCGCAGCCTGCCAATATGTTTGAGCGTGAAGTGAAAAACGCGATGCGTAGATGGCGTTATGAAGCAGGTAAACCCGGTTCCGGACTCGTGGTAAATATTGTTTTCAAATTAAACGGCACAACGCAGATCGAGTAAGCATCAGGCCGTCCGGCAATGATCAAGAGTGATGATTGCCGGATAGCATTACTGGCGTGTGCTATCAGGCCAACGTGGGGATTGGACGCGGTTTCCCGTCTTTATCAACGGCAACGTAGATAAACAGAGCTTCGGTGGCCTTATAACGCTGACCAATAGGTTCAGAAGCGACTTTCTTCACCCAAACTTCAATATTGATGCTGATTGAGGTTGTCCCGCGTTTCACACAGCGAGCATAGCAACACACTACATCACCTACGGCGACCGGGCGCAAAAAGCTCATTCCTTCAACCCGCACAGTTACCACACGACCATGTGCGATCTCTTTGGCCTGAATCGCGCCACCTATATCCATTTGTGACATCAGCCAGCCGCCAAAAATATCACCGTTCGCGTTGGTATCGGCAGGCATGGCCAGAGTGCGTAAAACCAGTTCACCCTGGGGAGTGTTATTCGTTGTTGTCATTGTAGAACCGACTATAGAGAAAGATTACAGGCGCGATGCTACTAGAATTTGTGCGTCGAGAACAGAGGGGATGCGGCATGCAGAGCAGATGTAAGTCAGGTTGTCAGCTCTATGGAACGCGAGGGGATAAAAATTCGCCAGATCCGCAGATCTGGCGAGCATGTATTACGATTTATCTTCTTGCGGCAGATGACGGTAAATATAGACTCCACTCAGCAGCGTAAAGAATAAAGTCAGGGCGGTCAGGCCGAACACTTTGAAGTTGACCCAAATGTTCTGCGGTAGCCAAAATGCAATATAGATATTCGCCAGACCACACAGGATGAAAAAGACTGCCCAGGCTAGATTTAGTTTCGACCACACTGGCTGCGGCAGGGTCAGTTCTTTACCTAACATGCGCTGGATCAGCGGCTTTTTCATCACCCACTGGCTTACCAGCAATGCACCAGCAAACAGCCCGTAAATCACCGTTACTTTCCACTTAATGAATTCATCGTTGTGGAAAAAAATAGTCAGGCCACCAAATACGGCCACCAGGACAAAGGTGATTAACGCCATCTTCTCGACCTTGCGATAGCGAACCCAGCTGTAAATCAACACTACAGCCGTCGCGACAATCAGCGCCGAGGTCGCCGCATAGATGTCGTAAAGCTTATAAAAAGCAAAAAAGACAACCAGCGGTAAAAAATCAAGAAACTGCTTCATTCTTCGATTCCGTCATCAAAAGCACCGGGTACAAGCCCGGAATGCGTTCAGGGTTTATTGGCGAATCAGCATGTACAGGCGGAACAAATAGATCAGCAACACCGCGGAGATCATATTGCTCAGCGTATTCGCCAATACCGCGCCTACATTCGGCGTAAGTACTGCAAAACTTGGCGCAAAAAGCAACAGCAGCGTTTTTGCCAGCAACCAACCGATTACTGCCGGCGCAACCAGTCGCATATTCGACCACGCCAGACGCATACTGTTGCGCATCGCGGCAAAGACACCCATTTTGTCCTG
Source organism: Citrobacter sp. Cf118 (assembly GCF_030334095.1). NCBI lineage: Bacteria > Pseudomonadati > Pseudomonadota > Gammaproteobacteria > Enterobacterales > Enterobacteriaceae > Citrobacter > Citrobacter sp. Cf118. Next base: position 153,830 of record NZ_JAOWES010000082.1, read on the forward strand.
TACCAACATCACAGGTGCGAGTGCCAGCAGGATGGCCAGCAGAATACCGGGAACAACAACCAGCATAATACCGATTTGCACCAGCAGAGTAGTCAAAAAAATCAGAATAAACAGCTTTGGCAACACTGGCGCACTGGCGCCGATGGCACGTAATGCGCTGACCCGATGACCTGCTGAAATCAGCTGAATCATCAGGATGACACCACCGGCAAGGATTGCATTACCAATCAGACCGGAAAACGTAGACGCCGCGGAAGCGCGTAGCAAAATTTGCTGTTGCTCCGGGGTCATGTTTTGCACCAGATCGAACAACCCCACGCTGCTGGTTAACTGATCGCCTTCACTGAGTTGCGCAATTTGTGCGTCAGTGGGGGAAAAGGCATGCCCTAACACCACTGTGATAAACGCGCACAACAACGATACCAGCAAGATGGTAATGAATTGATTACGGAAAAAGTTTCCCGTGTCACGGTAAACGGATTTCGCCGTGATAGACATGCACTCTCCTTGAGTTTTGCAGGTGTTCATTTGCGGGCAATTGTACCCTGGATAACTCTACAGTGGCAGCATCGCGCGATGTATGGAAAAGCATATCTTTGTAAAGCTGCGGTAATTTTTGGCTATGACTTCAGCGTCGTGCATGAACGCTGTTTGTTATCTGCGCATCGCGTGCAGATAACCATCACCCATCAGCAATGAGTTGGAGGTACTTGCACATTGAAAATATATCAAAATTGATCTGAATTAATTTAACCAGGATTTTGAATGCAAGTTCTAACTTAATCTGGATCAATAAATGTTAAATTATCAAAGTCAATGTGATCTATGTTAGATCATTTATTACTCCAATGTGGGTATATTCATTCCGCTTTTATAACCATAACGATGGAGCGGACATGAAAAAATTAACAGTTGCAGCATTGGCTTTAACAACTCTTCTCTCTGGTAACGCATTTGCGCATGAAGCTGGAGAGTTCTTTATTCGTGCAGGTTCAGCCACCGTCAGACCGACGGAAGGTGCAGGTGGTACGCTGGGCAGCTTAGGTGGCTTTGATGTCAGCAATAACACGCAGTTGGGTCTGACATTTACCTACATGGCAACCGACAATATCGGTGTTGAATTACTGGCGGCTACGCCGTTCCGCCATAAAATTGGCACTGCAGCAACGGGTGATATTGCCACCGTACATCATTTGCCGCCGACGTTAATGGCACAGTGGTACTTCGGTGACTCCAGCAGTAAACTGCGTCCGTACGTAGGTGTTGGTGTGAACTACACGACCTTCTTCGATGAAGGCTTTAACGATAACGGTAAAGAAACAGGATTATCGGACCTGAGCCTGAAAGATTCCTGGGGTGCAGCAGGGCAAGTCGGTATGGACTATCTGATTAACCGCGACTGGCTGATTAACATGTCGGTCTGGTACATGGATATCGACACCACTGCAAGCTATAAAATGGGTGGCGTCCAGCAGCGCGACAGTGTACGCCTCGATCCGTGGGTGTTTATGTTCTCTGCGGGTTATCGTTTTTAAGTTCTTCTGCAAAACTCCTCTGCAAAACTGGTCATCAAATGACCAGTTTTTTCTATTCTTTTCCACGCGTATTGTTGTTTTGACCAGCCGTAGTCAACTGAGTCACGTGTGCTTCTGAACGCATCAGTCAGAGATGCTGGTTGTACCGTTCCACCCATTTAGCATTTCCCTTTGTTGTAGTGGTGGAGTAAATATAGGCTAAGTATCTTGTCCCGGTACTAAACGAACACACTATCAAATAAGGCGCTGTGCAAGATGACTTGTAGCGCTCTCTTTAAGCAGTACCGCGGTAACTTTAATAGCCTGTGTGTTTATCTGGAATATCGCTTTTGTTTCTATTCTCTTATGCATTATTGCTGCGGCTCATTTATTACGTACAAAAAAGAACCTGCAGATAATAAGGGGATAACTTATCCAAAATGTTACCTATTGATAAAATTAAAGTAACATATCGTAAAATTTGGATATTTTATTTTTCATGGACTAATGTTTATACATCATGATATAATGTGATGGCAGATTATTTACCATTCAATAATGTAAATGAATTTTCGAGGAGATCATTCCAGTGGGACGTAAGTGGGCAAATATTGTTGCTAAAAAAACAGCTAAAGACGGTGCAACGTCTAATGTATATGCAAAATTCGGTGTAGAAATTTATGCTGCTGCTAAACAAGGCGAACCAGACCCAGAATTAAATACATCTTTAAAATTCGTTATTGAACGTGCGAAACAAGCGCAGGTTCCAAAACACGTTATTGATAAAGCCATTGATAAAGCCAAAGGCGGCAGCGATGAAACATTCGTGCAAGGGCGTTATGAAGGCTTTGGTCCCAGTGGCTCACTGATTATCGCTGAAACATTGACTTCAAACGTTAACCGTACGATTGCTAATGTCCGCTCAATTTTTAATAAAAAAGGCGGGAATATCGGAGCGGCGGGTTCTGTCAGCTATATGTTTGACAATACCGGAGTAATTGTATTTGAAGGGACAGACCCTGACCATATTTTTGAAATTCTACTTAATGCTGAAGTAGATGTTCGTGATGTAACCGAGGAAGAAGGAAACATCGTTATTTATACTGAATCTACAGATCTTCACAAAGGCATTGCAGCTCTAAAAGCTGCAGGAATTACTGAGTTCTCAACCACAGAATTAGAAATGATTGCTCAATCAGAAATTGAACTTTCACCAGAAGATTTAGAAGTCTTTGCAGGGCTTGTTGATGCTCTTGAAGATGACGATGATGTTCAAAAAGTATATCATAACGTTGCAAATCTCTAATGATAGATTAAAGAAATCTGTCATTATGGCAGATTTTTTTAACTCATAAGGTTGTAATGAGTGCACTATTTATTACAAACTCGGATATTTTCCATCATCATCAACTAAAAATATCTGAGATAGGTACCAGGTATCATTCTCTTTGGATAATTGATATTCATAAATAGGTGAATAATACTGCCTCGATAATCTGGTCGTCACGGTCGCTACTTTTTCAGTAATCTGAACCGATATGATGTTCTCTTGCTCAGGATCATGACTAGACTCAGAACCAAAAGCTATAGGCTCGCCCTGAAAACCAGGTTTTGTATATTTATTCAAAAGCTCATTCCAACCCTTCTGGGCCAGGAGCATAACTTCTTGCTTTCCGTAGTTCTGATTTCTCTGAAATGACTGGTCATTCCAATATTTATAATCCCTCTGGAAAGCGGTGATTACCTGTTCCGGAGTATTTGCCAGTATGTCCCCAGCGCTTAAAAATCCAACGCTTAACATAACTAATTTAATCAATAGATGTCTCAACAAGTTCACCCATATTTGGCATGCTTTACTTCAGTGTCTCGCAAGGGACTTTTTGAAGTCAACTTCATTAATGGTTGCACAACCAAAACGACTGAACTGTATAGATTCCGGGCATACCTGCCCGTGGTTAGCAACCAGGAAAAATTCCCCTCGTTCTTCATTTAAAAAATTCTGGGGAAAACATCCTGCCTTTCTCCCCTTTGATGTAGTGCTACTCTTTAAGCAAACCAACTTTGAGGGTATTGCTGATGATGTTGACCCGCCATCTGCTACAGCAAAAAATCACACTTCTGGAACCGTTCTACGAGGATCAAACGGCAGCGTTTGCCGTGAGTGTTGCACGTGAATTATTGCTTTACATGGATAAAATTGAGGCGCTGGAGAAACTTATTGCGACTCCGGTTACACTACCTTATTGCAGCGCAAGTCCGGTTTGTGAGATTGAGGCGGGCTATGCCGCAGGCGTAAACGACTGCCGCGAGGCCATCCGGCGGGCAGGGTATCCTATCGAAGGTGATGATTAGTTTGCGCTTATGTTAACAAATATGTGCTTTTGTTGTATAAATCTGTAACCTAAGCGCGCGATTGCGGGCTACATCAACGTACCTGCTTCGGAGTGGCAAACATTCTCTATCAACGTACAACGCTGTTATGCAACAACATAAACGGGTAACCGATTTGGCAATACTGTTAACTATCAGGGTGGACTCGTGAAGATTGTGCAGGATAAGCTCAGAAACAGGCAGGCTCTGCTGGTATCCGGGCTCATTACGTTGATTTTTACCTCGTTGTTTCTGTTTATCATTTATGAACAGCGTATGGCGGCCGCCAGTGAAGGTGTTAGCCGCCTGCAAGCTCACATGTTGGACATTTTTAACGATAATGAACTGATTGCCGATGCGATTGGCGAGCGTTATTACCACATCAAAACCGGCGAACAGTGTGGTGTTATGGCGCAGTTTGTTCCGCGAAACAAAGATGAATGGGGAATTAACGCCGACCCAAAGCGGGTTCATTCTGCAACGGGGACGATTATTGCTCAGCAACCCAGCCATAATGCGCTGTGTATGTATACTGCGGCGGAGTTCATTCGCGGAATGGTTAATGAGCTAAATCCAGGCAGCTTCGATGCGCACCGTTACATTATCGCCAGCAATTCAGATTATTTTTATTGGTTTATGGCTTCTGACTCGCGCAATTTCAGTTTTTCTGACTCCGAAATGGCGATGGATATAACGCATTTTTTCTATCCGCCCACCGATTTCTATACCCGGTTGTTGCAAAAAAACGTCAAAAATAAAGCTCTCAGTTCAACAAACTTCTATACCGATAAAATTACCGGTGAAAAAGCCTACAGCGTAGTGAGCTATATCTATGATCTGTCGGGTAAGGAGATATCAGACCAAATCGTTGCCTATCTGGTCTATGATCATTCGAAGCCTGAGCTGCAGGAAGCGTTAGCCGAGGCGTTTGATAATCAAATCCTTCCCGGATTGAACGTGGAGTTAGTGAATCTGACCAACAAAGAGAGCCTCTGCTTATCCGGCAAATGTGCGGGGCAATCCAGCTATTTGATACGCAATTTTTCGGAGAAATATGCGCTGCACTATTCGCTTTCATTAGGCCGTTTTATGGCGCGCGATACACATGCCGGGATTGTTATCCTGCTGGCGCCGTTCTTTTTCATCATCATTAGCTTCTCGTTAAAGTCATGGCTAAACGAAAGCGACCTCAAGGTTTATATCGATACTCTGACCGGCTGTTTTAACCGCCGAATACTCGACATTATCAAGCGTCGGGATTTATCACACTGTTCGGTGGTGCTACTGGACTGCAATAAATTTAAGGCCGTCAATGATACCTGGGGCCACGCGGCGGGCGATCGCGCGTTGCAAATTATCGCCAACAGGATGCTGTCAAACACCCGCACCAGCCACGATATTGTGATTCGTACCGGCGGGGATGAATTTATGATCCTGCTGTTTCGATCGCAGGCAACTGACGCCATAGCAATCGCGCAACGTATTAGCGGGCAGGTGACCAGTCATGTGTTTGTGGTGGATGGGCATACCGTGCCATTGTCAGTATCGTGGGGAATTGCAGAGGTGAACGGTGAACTGGATGTGGCCATTCAGAATGCGGATAGCGCTATGTATAGAATGAAGCACACGGAAGAAGGGTGAAACCGCCAGACGTCTCTGGCGGTTGATTTAACTTACTGGTGGGTGGCGGCTTTCATCGTGCTGACAAACGCTTTCAGCTCAGCCAGCATCTGTTCCGGTGCCGCAACATTTTTCTCAATGATTTTCACAATTGCCGAGCCGGAAATTGCACCGGCAGCACCGGCTTCAATAGCTCCGGCTACCTGTTCAGGCGCAGAGATACCGAAGCCCTGTAAAGAAGGCGGAGCATCATATTGTTTCAGCTTTTCAACCAAATGATGCAGCGGTAATGCCGCACGATTTTCGGCACCGGTCACGCCTGCACGTGAAAGCAGATAAGTGTAGCCGCGACCGTAAGAGGCAATCTGGCGTAGCAGTTCTTCATCAGCGTTCGGCGGGCAGATGAAAATCGGTGCGATGTTGTGACGCAGTGCAGCAGTTCTGAATGGCGCAGACTCCTCAACAGGGACATCGGCTACCAACACAGAATCCACACCCACTTTTTCGCACTGGGCGTAAAACTCGTCAATGCCCTTGCTGAAGACCAGGTTGGCATACATCAGCAACCCAATGGGAATTGTCGGATGCTTCTGGCGAATCAGCGCCAGCATTTCAAAGCATTGCGATGGTGTGACGCCGGCGGCAAACGCACGCAGAGTGGCTTCCTGAATGGTTGGGCCATCGGCCAGCGGATCGGAGAACGGAATGCCGAGTTCAAGCGCGTCGGCACCAGCTTCAATCAGCGTATCAATGATTTTCAGTGACTGCTCAACAGACGGATCGCCCAGGGTTACGAAGGGGACAAAAGCACCTTCTTTGCGGTCCTTCAGCTGCGCAAACAGGTTTTCGTAACGTTCCATCAGATTTCCCCTCGCGCTTTCAGAATATCGTGTACGGTGAAAATGTCTTTGTCGCCGCGACCGGAGAGATTAACCACCAGTAACTGCTCTTTTTCCGGATTTTCACGCATCATTTTCAACGCGTGCGCCAGGGCATGGGAGGACTCCAGTGCCGGAATAATCCCCTCGTGCAGACACAGCGTTTTGAAGGCTTCCAGTGCTTCATCATCGGTTATTGAAACATAATCGGCGCGACCAATGCTGTTCAGGTACGCATGCTGTGGCCCGACCGACGGGAAATCGAGTCCGGCGGAAATAGAGTAAGACTCTTCAATCTGTCCTTCTTCGGTCTGCATCATCGGGGACTTCATGCCGAAGTAAATCCCGACACGACCATGTTTCAACGGCGCGCCGTGTTCTCCAGACTCAATCCCGTGACCGCCTGGCTCTACGCCAATCAGACCGACGCTGGTTTCATTAATAAAATCGGCGAACATACCGATGGCGTTAGAACCGCCACCCACGCAGGCGATAACGGCGTCCGGCAGACGACCTTCTTTTTCCAGAATCTGCGCCTTGGTTTCTTCACCGATCATCCGCTGGAACTCACGCACAATAGTCGGGAAGGGGTGCGGACCTGCCGCTGTACCGAGCATATAGTGCGCAGTATCGTAGCTGCCAGACCAGTCGCGCAGCGCTTCGTTACAGGCATCTTTCAGCGTTGCGGAACCGCTGTGAACGGGGATAACTTCTGCACCCATCAAACGCATACGGAAAACGTTCGGCGACTGACGTTCAACATCTTTCGCGCCCATGTAAATACGGCATTTCAACCCCAGTAGTGCGCTGGCGAGAGCAGATGCAACACCGTGCTGCCCCGCGCCTGTTTCGGCGATAATTTCCGTTTTACCCATGCGCTTCGCCAACAACGCCTGGCCCAGCACCTGGTTGGTTTTGTGCGCGCCGCCGTGCAGCAAATCTTCACGCTTGAGATACAGCGTCGTGTTGGTGCCTTGAGTAATGTTCTGGCACTTGGTCAGTGCGGTTGGGCGACCCGCATAGTTTTTCAGCAGGTCTGTAAACTGCGCCTGAAATTCAGGATCTTTTTGCGCGCTGACAAAAGCTTCTTCCAGCTGGCGCAGGGCAGGCATCAGAATCTGTGGCACATACATACCGCCAAATTCACCAAAATACGGATTGAGTAATGTTGTCATGTCCTTTTCCTTAATATGCGCGCAGCGTCTGAAAGACCGAAGCCAGAAGACGTGCATCTTTGATGCCCGGCTGTGACTCTACGCCAGAATTGAAATCGAGACCGGCACAGCCGGTTTTTGCCGCGTCAACGCAGTTATCTGCGCCAAGTCCGCCAGCCAGTAATACGTTATCCAGCGATTGTCCGCCTAAAAGTGACCAGTCGAAGCGTTGCCCGCTGCCGCCCTGACCGTTGTCGAATACGTATTTATCGACATGCTGATAATCCCGGGCTGGCAACTTATCGCTGACGCTGAGCGCCTTCCAGATTTGTACCTGTGCGGGTAGCGCATTGCGTAGCGCGTCTACGTAGGTCTGATCTTCGCTACCATGCAGTTGCACGGCCGTGAGTCCCAGAGCAGCCGCTGTTTCACGTACATCGATAATATCTGTGTTGCGAAACACCCCGACGTATTGCAGCGGCGCGCCGGTCATGACCTCTCGCGCTTGCTCAACGCTAACCGCGCGTGGCGATGTGGGTACAAAAATCAGTCCGCCATAAATCGCGCCAGATTTATACGCCGCGTTGGCATCCTGAGCCCGGGTTAAACCGCAGACTTTATTCTCGCCGAGCAGTACGCGACGCACGGCAGCGTGCAGATCATCATGCGACATCAGCGCGGAACCAATCAGAAAACCGTTGGCGAAGTGGCTGAGTTCGCGCACCTGTCCATAGGTATTGATCCCGGACTCGCTGATGACGGTCACACCGTGGCCCAGTCGCGGCGCAAGCTGGCGGGTGCGATTCAAATCAATCGACAAGTCGCGTAAATCGCGGTTGTTGATACCAACGACTTTGGCGCCCAGTGCGATAGCACGCTCCAGCTCTTCTTCGTTGCTGACTTCGGTCAGTACGCCCATTTTCAGGCTGTGGGCGACGGCGGCGAGTTGACGATATTGTTCATCATCGAGGACCGACAGCATCAACAAACAGGCGTCCGCCTGGTAGAAACGCGCCAGGTAAATCTGGTAAGGATCGATAATAAAGTCCTTACACAGAACAGGTTGCGGCGCGATGCGGCTGACGATAGGCAGGAAATCAAAACTGCCCTGGAAATATTTCTCATCGGTCAGTACGGAAATCGCGGAAGCATAATGTTTATATACGCCCGCAATCTGTGCCGGATCGAAGTCATCACGGATCACGCCTTTTGACGGAGATGCTTTTTTACATTCCAGAATAAAGGCGGTGCGCGCACCTTGCAGCGCATCGTAGAAATCACGAGAGCTGGGTTGAACATCATTTTGAAAGCTGGCCAGCGGTTGTTGCTGTTTGCGGGCTTCTACCCAAATCGCCTTGTCTGCGACAATTTTCGCTAAAACGGTTTGCATCATTTACCCTCTTGCTGCCAGTGCAGTGACACGGTCATAGGCCGCACCGCTGCGCAGTACATTAATCACGGTTTGCGCATTGGCTTTTAAATCTTCTTCACCGTGCAAGCGCATTAACATGGCGACATTCGCGGCAACAGCGGCTTCATGAGCGGCTTCACCTTTACCTTGTAACAAGCGACTAAGAATGTCACGGTTTTCTTCCGGCGTGCCGCCAGCCAGCTGTTCCTGGTGGTAAGGCGTCAGGCCAAAGTCTTCTGCCGTCAGTTGATAACTCTTGATTTCCCCATCGTGCAGCTCTGCCACAATGGTCGGTGCATGCAGCGAAACTTCGTCCATGCCACCACTGTGCACTACGGCTGCCCGCTGATATCCGAGCACGCGCAGCGTTTCGGCAATCGGCAGCACCAGCTCCGGGCTGTAAACGCCGATCAGCGCCAGCGGCGGATGTGCCGGGTTAATCAACGGGCCGAGCACGTTAAACAGCGTGCGGGTTTTCAACTGCTGGCGTACCGGCATGGCATGGCGAAAACCGGTGTGGTATTTCGGCGCAAACAGAAAGCACACGCCGAGATCGTCAAGCGCCTGACGTGATTTGTCGGCGTTCATATCCAGATTGATGCCAAATGCCGCTAACAGATCCGAAGAGCCTGACTTGCTGGAGACGCTGCGGTTGCCGTGTTTGGCAACTTTCAGTCCGCAAGCCGCTGCAACAAAGGCGCTGGCGGTAGAAATATTGATGCTGTTGCTGCCGTCGCCGCCGGTACCGACAATATCGGCAAACAGATAATCAGGACGCGGGAACGGAGAGGCGTTTTCTAGTAGCGCGGTTGCCGCACCGGCAATTTCATTCGGGTGTTCGCCACGGATTTTCATGCTCACCAGCGCCGCAGCCAGTTGTTCCGGCTTCAGTTCACCGCGGACCACGGCGGAGAACAGCTGGTGGCTTTCCTGCTGAGACAGCGTCTGCGCCTGGTACAGTTTCTCCAGAATTGGTTGCAGCGTATTGGTTTGTTCAAGCTTCTGTTGCGCCCAGGCCAGCGTTTGTTCCAACAGACGCGCGCCCTGGGTGGTCAGAATGGACTCCGGATGGAACTGGAAGCCGCAGACGCGATCGGTATCGTGACGCACCGCCATCACCATGCCGTTAAAGTGGGCGTTAATGGTTAATCCTGCCGGAACGTTGCTGCCAACCAGCGAATGATAGCGTGCCACCGGCAGCGGATTAGCCAGACCAGCAAACATTGCCTGACCGTCGTGTTCAATGCTGGACGCTTTGCCGTGCAGGATTTCTCCAGCCTGGCCCACATATCCACCATAGGCCTCAACAATGGCCTGATGTCCCAGACAAATGCCGATGATTGGCAGCTTGCCGCGCAGACGGGTTAACAGCTCCGGCATGCAACCTGCTTCGCTTGGCGCACCTGGGCCTGGAGAGAGCATCAGCACAGGATTTTTCATCGTTGCTAAGCGGTCAATCAACGTCTGGGCCGGAATATGGTTGCGGTAAATCACCACGTTGTGACCATTAGTACGCAGCTGATCCGCCAGGTTATAGGTAAAAGAGTCGATATTATCGAGCAGCAGAATGTCAGCCATTAGAAGGTCTCCTGTGCGTGGTGCGCGGTGGCGATAGCACGCAGAACCGCGCGCGCTTTATTACGGGTTTCATCGGCTTCAGACTGCGGTACAGAATCCAGAACAATTCCGGCACCGGCTTGTACGGTGGCAATACCGTCTTCCACGAGGGCGGAACGAATGACAATACAGGTATCCAGATCGCCATGAGCCGTGAAGTAACCTACCGCGCCGCCGTAGCTGCCACGGCGACGACCTTCTGCCTCGGCGATAAGCTGCATAGCGCGAACTTTTGGCGCTCCGCTTAACGTGCCCATATTCATACAGGCGCGGTAAGCGTGCAGCACATCCAGATCGTTACGCAGCTCGCCGACCACGCGTGAAACCAGGTGCATAACGAAGGAGTAACGATCGACTTTGGTGAGGTCAGCAACATAGCGGCTGCCAGGCGTACAGATGCGCGCCAGGTCGTTACGCGCAAGGTCAACCAGCATCAGGTGCTCAGAAAGCTCTTTATGGTCGGTACGCATTTCCAGCTCGATACGGCTGTCAAGGTCGCGGTCAAGCGAACCGTCCGCACGACGACCGCGCGGACGAGTGCCGGCAATCGGATAGATCTCAATCTGGCGGCTGGTGGCATCGTATTTCAGCGAGCTTTCCGGGGAGGCGCCAAACAGCGTAAAATCGTTGTCCTGCATGAAAAACATGTATGGGCTGGGGTTACTTTTCTTCAGCACATAGTAGGCTGCCAGCGGTGACGGGCAGGGCAGCGAGAAACGGCGGGACGGAACTACCTGGAAAATTTCGCCCGCGCGAATCGCTTTTTGCATCCCACGCACCACGGCGCCAAACTCTTCATCGCTCTGATTGCATTCGCAGCGCATCTGCGGGACTTCAGTAACGGGCAGCGGCGGCGCAGGCTCGGTAAGCTGTTGGCTCAGCTGCGCCAGACGGGCGTTAAGACGCTGTTTCTCCGCATCATTGGGGGTAAAAACACTGGCCTGAATTCGGGTGCTTTTTTTCTGGTGGTCGATAACCATCAGCGTTTCTGCCAGATAGAAGCAGTAGTCAGGACAACGGTTGCCCGCTTCAAGCTGAGGTAAATCTTCAAAACCGGCAACCAGGTCGTAGGAAAACAGACCGCCGAAGAACATCGCTTCACGTTCTTGCACAGGAACATTCACCAGCCCCTGCAGTAAGCGAAAAGCATCAAATACGGAAAGAGAACATAAACGGGCGTCTTCATCCAACAGAGGGCTGACGGCAGGGAATCGCAGATGACGACCATTCGTCTGTTTTTCATTCTCAACGCCAGCGGGCAGGGCAGCATCCAGCAAGGGCAGCAGCGATGCGCCGTTTGTGGATAACGCCTGAATAGTGACAGTGTCACCGAGAGCGGTAATGCGCAATGCGCTGTCGACTAGCAGCAAGCTCTTCAGATCGTCTTTGCTGTCGATATCTGCAGATTCCAGCAGCAGCGTTGCCGGACGTGCGCCACACACCTGATGAAACAGCGATGTCGGATTCTCACGGTAGGCGGCATCGCAGGCAAGCAGTTCGAGTATCGGTTTTTGTGTTTGCATCGTTATTCTCATTAATTTTGTTCAAAAAAAAGCCCGCTCATTAGGCGGGCCGGGTATCTGGTTGCAAATTGCAGACGTAAGACACTGCCCGAAATCAGGAAGTGCGCCACCAACCGTGCAGAAAAAATGTTGCTTTCATTGCAGATACCTTCTTCATGTGAACTTGCGTACTAGTTAACTAGTTCGGTGGGATAAAGTCAACACCTGATTTCAGTATATTTGCCGAAACCGCTATGATGGGCGTGTTACGACATTTATTGAAACGGGAGCCGCCTTGAGCGACACGAATTACGCAGTGATTTATGACCTGCATAGTCATACTACAGCCTCCGATGGGCGATTAACCCCAGAAGCCTTAGTACACCGTGCGGTAGAGATGCGAGTCGGTACACTGGCGATCACCGATCATGACACCACGGCGGGCATTGCGGCGGCAAGAGAAGAAATTTCACGTTCGGGATTAGCGTTAAATTTGATCCCTGGTGTCGAGATATCAACTGTCTGGGAAAACCATGAGATCCATATAGTGGGTCTGAACATTGATATCGCCCATCCCATGATGTGCGATTTTCTGGCGCAACAAACGGAACGTCGTCAGCAGCGTGCGCGCCTGATTGCCGAACGACTCGACAAAGCGCATATCCCCGGCGCGTGGGAAGGGGCGTTGCGCCTGGCTGATGGCGGGGCGGTTACGCGGGGCCATTTTGCGCGTTTCCTGGTGGAATGTGGCAAAGCCACAACCATGGCGGATGTCTTTAAAAAATATCTTGCCCGTGGGAAAACCGGTTACGTTCCGCCACAGTGGTGTACAATAGAACAAGCTATTGATGTCATTCATCATTCTGGCGGTAAGGCTGTTCTGGCTCATCCTGGGCGGTACGATCTTAGCGCTAAGTGGCTGAAAAGACTGGTTGCACATTTTGCTGAACATCGCGGCGACGCGATGGAAGTAGCGCAGTGTCAGCAGTCTCCCAATGAACGCACCCATCTGGCGACGCTTGCGCGTCAGCATCAATTGTGGGCATCGCAAGGGTCTGATTTTCATCTACCCTGCCCATGGATTGAGTTGGGTCGTAAACTTTGGTTGCCCGCAGGCGTAGAAGGCGTCTGGCAACTTTGGGAGCAGCCCGAGATCACAGAGAGGAAAGTATGAGCCAGTTTTTTTATATTCATCCCGAAAACCCGCAGCAGCGCCTGATCAATCAGGCCGTTGAAATCGTGCGTAAAGGTGGGGTGATCGTCTATCCAACCGATTCCGGCTATGCGTTGGGCTGCAAAATTGAAGATAAAGGCGCAATGGAGCGCATTTGCCGCATCCGTCACCTGCCGGACGGGCACAACTTTACGCTGATGTGCCGTGACCTGTCTGAACTGTCGACCTATTCATTTGTCGACAACGTGGCCTTCCGTTTAATTAAAAACAACACGCCGGGCAACTACACCTTCATTCTGAAGGGGACGAAAGAGGTTCCGCGCCGCTTGTTGCAAGAAAAACGTAAGACCATCGGCCTGCGCGTACCCTCAAACCCGATAGCACTGGCGCTGCTTGAAGCGCTGGGCGAGCCGATGCTCTCCACGTCACTGATGCTGCCGGGTAGCGAATTTACCGAGTCAGATCCGGAAGAAATTAAAGACCGCCTGGAGAAACAGGTGGATTTAATTATCCACGGCGGATATCTCGGCCAGCAGCCGACCACGGTCATTGATTTAACCGACGATTCTCCGGTGGTGTTGCGTGAAGGCGTCGGTGACGTTAAACCTTTCTTATAAGGGCGCGAACCGCTATACTACGCGGCCTTAAAATGGCGCTGACTGGCGCCGTTGATTCTCCTGTTCGACGCCTGTGAAGGTAAAAAATCACCAAATCCAATCAAGACGTTAGCGTTAACTCCATGAAATACATAACAAAATGGGTGGCGCAATGAGGAACAGAGTGTACAACAAGACTCCGCGATTCACGACGAAACGCGGTAACATCTACTACATCAACTTTCGACTTACAGATGGAACATTTTTTCGTCGAAGCCTCGGCACAGATTCCTTGCAAGCTGTCGAGGTTACAATGTCACGTCTTAGCGCTTACATCCCCCTTGTTCAAAGTGGTTCACTATCTGTTGAACAGTTCAAAATGCACATTGACGGCTTCAGAGAAGCGACACAGAGAGACTTTGATACTTATCTGTTGGATTGGCTTAGGATGGGCGTTGAAGAAGCTCAACGGATGCCGGAACTTGGACGGATGCAGCGAAAGATCGATCCTGAAAGTGCAATCTCTCCGATTGACAGTGTAACTGAGGCGAAAGGTCGTACGGAAGTTCATCTGAATCGTATATATAGCGGCGATGATTCAACGGCGCGGATGTTGCTTGCCACTTTGTTTAAGAAGAAAGTTTCTTTTGACCAAAGTGATGTAGAACAGGCTTACTACGTGGCGGGGCAGATTGATTTACATCAGGCCATGCTCCAACAAGCCTATGATGCTTTCTATTCTGGTGATCTTGTTCGATATCGCTCTTTGGTTGAGGAGATGCAATTCAAGCTAACAGAAGCAGAACGGCAGAAAAAGCCAGTAGCTAAAAAGGCTGTATCCCCTACGGTTGAACCTGAAAGCCACAATACACCTCTGCTCTCTGTCGCCTGGAAGATGTTTACCAGTGAGAAAGGAAAGGGCTGGGCGGTGGCTGTCGCCAACGAAAACCAGCGTTTCTATGACGTTTTGCTATGTGTTATCGGTGATCTTCCTGTTGGAGTGATCACGAAGCAGCAAATACGGCAGACGCTGGAAGTGATTAAAAACCTCCCGCGTAGAACTAAACTTCCATACTCTCGTTTGAGTCTTGAGGAATGTATTGAGTTCGATGTACCAGAAGATGATCTGATCAGTAGTGCCAACGTTAAAAAGCATCTCAAGATCTATTCTTCTTTTTTCAAAGTGTTCCTGAAAGATGAAAAAGACATTTTAGAAAAAGCGCCAACGGAAGGGATCAAATACGAAGTAATGGAGAATAAGGGCGGCTCTTACTCAAAATCTGAGATGCAGCGCTTTGTAAAATATCTGAATACTTGCACCGATTGGCGGCGTGATTATTTCCTGACTCTGATTTATACCGGGGCACGTCGGGGCGAAATTGCTGCTATCCGTAAAGAGCATATTCGAAAAGATGAAGAAACAGGACGCTGGTACATCTTCATTGACGGCGGGAAAACTGATCAGGCTGTGCGGCAGATACCGTTAAACAAAATTTTAGAAAAGTTACTTTTAGCGCGTATTAAATCGCTCAAATCTACTGAGCCTGTTTTCGGTGAGTTGCCAACGTATGAACAGATCGGGCTTGAGTGGCATAGCATCATGTCTGCTTGTGAAATACAAAAGTTTAATGAATTTGGACAGAAGAGGGTGATCCATGCCCTTCGTCACACTTTCATTTCGGGGGCAATGACAAAAGCTTTGCCCGTAATGGTGCAGTTTGTCGTTGGCCACAGTCGGACACAATCATTAGGTATAACAGCACGTTACACCCATAGACCACTATTGAGAGATTTACTTCCGGTAGTTGATTGCATAAACTGGTAACGTTGTTCCACCAAGGGGTTAAGTATTTTTCCCTAAATTCAGTTGGTTGCAAAAATTATGCTTGATAGATTTCCTATGATACATCTTAGTTGTTGATGAGGGTTGGGTATGTCAAAAAAATCTAAGCGAACTTACAAGTATGGTGATCAACCAATGAGGGTTATCATTGTTCAGGTGGTGGAACTATTGGGTGGAGCTGCAACTTTGAAAAATGTCGATGCTTATCTGAGGTCAAAATTTCCTCATTATAGGGACAACACTCATTTAAACCTCGCCATTAACACTGTTAACTGTAATAGAAGCCATTGGGATTGTAATAAAGTTGCCAGAAGAACAGATGATGTAACTCATCGTTATCATGAATATGATCGATTATTCAAGCGTGGAAAGATTTTTGAAATCTATCAACCCTCTGTGCATGGAATTTGGGAGTTGTACCAAGATCAACAGGGTAAATGGTGTTACCGTCAAGTGAAGTCGGAGTTTGAAGAAGCAGTAGAGGCTGCTGCTAAATTACCCTCATCTACACGGGAGCGGATTTTAGCAACGGAAAGTAAAACTCCAGAGCTAACCGAAGTCACAACTCGAGTTTATAAGCGAAGCCCGTATGTGGTTGCAGAAGTTCTTTTAAGGGCTAATGGTAAGTGCCAAAACTGTAAGCGTGATGCACCCTTCCTGAAAGAAGATGGCACACCATTTCTTGAGGTTCACCACATTGAGTGGCTTTCTAAAGGTGGAGAAGATTCTGTTGAGAATGCGATTGCGTTATGTCCTAACTGTCATAGACAAGCGCATTATGGCATTCTGGAGTTATTATCAGTTAATAAATAAACCTAAATTTCATGAAGCCGCTACGCTCCGTTTGTCTCCTTACCACTAACGGGGCGTTATGGCTTCTATTGCTAGACACTTAACAAATTGATAAACCGTGTTTGCACGGACACAACTAAAAAAGGTTTTCAAATGGAAATGTTAAAAAGTGCAGTGTTCTCAGATTGCAAACAGTATCGCTATTCAATAACCAGAACCTGGGATGAAACAAAACCCTATGTGGTCTTTATAGGTCTGAATCCTTCTTATGCTGATGCTGAAAAAGATGATCGCACTATGGGCCGTTGTATCTCGTTTGCAAAAAGCTGGGGATGGGGTGGGGTGCGTATTGTCAATCTGTTTGCATACGTCCATACAAATCGCTTCGAAATGATGAGGATGGCTAATCCTGTTGGTTCAGATAATGATCGCTACATAGTTGAAACGGTAGCTAATGCTGGATTGGTAGTTGCTGCATGGGGTGATGACGGACGGCATTTGAATCGCTCTGATGCTGTGCGTGCGCTTCTGCCTTCTGATACGAAATGTTTTAAAATCAATGTAACAGGTGAACCAAAACATCCTCTCCTTGTGCATAGAGATGCGGTGCTGATTCCCTTTATTTAATTGGTAAGGCATTCAGTGAGCATAGTTATTCCGTATTGTGAAAAGGAGCATTGCGCCTCCCTCGTATTATTCCTGTAAAGCCCGTAGCCACATCAAAAGCAAATTAAGCTGACTTTCTGCCACGGCAGGTATTCGGACGGTTCTAGCCTTTCTCACTTCGCTTTCGTCCGTGTTACCAGCCAGCTATTCAATCAGGATTTCTAACAACTCCTTCGCTCTGTTCCAGTTGTGATTCTTTGGTCGCTCCTTGCTTGCATCTGCCATGAAACAGGCTTCTACATGGTCGTAATGAAACAGTAGGGCAAGAAAACTTTCATGTTGCCATTGTTCCGGCTTTTTCAATCCGTAACTGTTTTCCATGTTGATCACCATTCTAAAGAAAACTCCTCTGTTAAATCGTCCTGCACGTCCTGACCATACCCGATGTAGTACATTGTTGAGCGCGGATCTGTCTGTCCCAGGAAATGGGCGATTGTCTCTATAGCCACCCCTGCATCGAACATCACACGTCCACGGCTTTTACGAGGTGTATGGCATCCCACGTTAGAGAATCCCGCTCTACGGCCCATCTTTCCAAATTCAGCAAACACGGTGTTACGGGTTACGGCGTGGCCTTTGCTACGGAGATCGCCCTTGCTAAAGATGAAATCAGTTTTCACTGGCATAGTGGCTTGCTCTACCTTGCGTTGTTCCACTACTGACAACATGGAAGTAGTAACCTTTGGTCTTACCACGTTTCCTGTTTTCTCCTGCTTTACCTTCAAGTGAGATTGCCCCACTACGTCTTCATACTTGAGCTTGAGTACGTCAGAGATACGTAACCCGCTCTCATACATGAACACCCACAGGCAATAGAACAGATTGCTTCTGGCGTTGCGCTGTAGCTCTGCCGCCACTGCCTTAACTTCGTCTGCACTCTTTAGCGCTTGGCTAATACCTTTCATCTTTATCTCTCCTCTTGTTCGTTTCGGTGAAAACATCATTGATCAGAAAATGATTATTTTCAACATACTACACGATACGTTATTTATAAAGAGCACAGAATGATTAAAATGTGTGCGCGGTTGCCTGACGTGCTGAACGGCGTGATCGAGGCCACTCTCATTCCAGGCGTAGAAATGCCCAAATATCAGTAACTAATTGAAAAATAACTTAAAAATTGTTTGTTTAAATGATTCATGAAACGGCGTTTTTGTCAAGAGATTTATTTTCGATGGCGGGGAGTTACCCCTTTTTGCATGGTGAGGTGATGAAAAGGTGTGCTGAGTGAGTTAAATCAACAGGTTACAGAATACACTTTGCTAAAGTGTATCGAATCGGGAGAGATTTTCACGGTAAATGATAGTATTTATCATTTGTAGTGATGAGACCTCACGTGATGAGAGTTATTCTCAGTAATGACGGTTTTGGCATGAAAAATTGAGTTGTTACATTTTAACAATAAAACAAGGGAACTCGTTCAACGAATGTTGCACAGGTGAAAGTGCTCATTGTGGACAATGATCGATGATAGCCGCACGGCGTAAGGCTTTATAAAAGTTAAGTGATTCTGAAATAGAAGTTCAAAGTTTAACTTAGGCTACATTCCCGAGTTTATTTTATGGTTAATAACGTTGGATTACCGCTTGATTTGTAGTGTGTTTAATGGTCTATTTGTGCCACTTTCGGTGGCGATAGTGGCATGGAATAAATGACAGAACAGGGCGTAGACCTCAGCAGGTATTTAAGACACGGAACGAAGATTACAGAAAATGGTTCTGACGATTGGCAAACACCGAAAGTTATTTATGAGGTGTTGAATAAACGTTTCAAATTCACTCGTGATGCAGCAGCGTCGAAAGATAATAGCCACTGTGATAGATATTGGACAAAAGAAGATAATGCTTTATTGATGGATTGGAGCCAGGAGAAATCTATATTCTGTAACCCACCATATTCTAAAGTGGCTGAGTTTTTAGCAGAGGCACACAAGCCAGAAAGAGCAATATTTTTAATTCCGTTCAGACCTCAGACGGGATTTTTCTTGCGGTATGTTTGGGCTTCGCCGTATTTGCATGAAATGATGATTATCCATCGTGGTATGAGGTTTATTCATCCAGACCGTGCTGAAAGTGTCCGTTCGCCTATGCCTGTTGTATGTCTTGTTTATCACAAAGCACAACGAGAGCGTGATCTTCTGATAACTGTCAACTGTGCTGATACGCTGCAAACCTTGCATGTGGTGGCGGGGCAGAGACCAGGCCATCCCCTAGAGCATAGTCACAGCATTAAAGATAAAGTGATGCAGGACTATCTTAGGAATAATCTTAAGGTGAGTGACCTTGTTGAGAAATACCGCGCTGATGTTTCAAGACGGACGATCTACCGTTGGGTGAAGGTCTGATCGGTAATCGACGCGAAGCGCCGGAACCTTACTGTTATGCGCTGGCATCGGTGACAGGCTCACGCCGCGCATGTAAGATAGCCATTACAGGAGAGAGTATTTTTGGCAAGTTACCTTTATCAAAGGTGCTTCTCCTGTACAGATGCTTGTTATGCTCGCTACGCTCCCAAACATAACCCCATTAAACCCAACTAACTTAAAGTTAGTTAATCGGTATTCTATCTCTTGGGCTACTACCGCCCAAACTTTGCTTAATGCCATACAGCGACTACGCCGCCATTAACAACACTCTGCAATGATCCAATGGCATTCCTGCCTAATGTCATCCACCGATCTTGATTAACCACCAACCAAACTTGATTAACCACCAACCAAACAACCACCCTAAATCCTTTAGGCTGTCTGTTTATCTGGTGCAAGGTAGCTATGACATTACCATACGTGCAAACATCCCAATCCAATCATCACTGATTGTCTCGTGCTGATGCACTTCAGTGCAGAGAGAGAATCTCTCTACTATTATAGCGAATTTGGTAGGTATCTGTATTTAAAGGGAAAGATAGTGTGAAAATCGCCATTTTTCACTTTTTTTCTCAAGAAATGGCGAGATGGTGTTCGTGAATGGAAGGCAGGGCTGTCTTCTATGGTGGCAACTTCTACCACGGATTTTGATTGACAGCAACCATCTATTCCTGGTATAAAGAGCACTAATCGCAAAGCAAAAATGCAAAATGTTGAAAATAATCAAAAATATTTTACGAAATCACCGTTTGGGTATTGACAAACGTTAGTGAAATAGTGTACTATGGTAAGTATGAAGGGGAGAAAACCTTCTGAAACTTTTCAGCCCTGGGCGGGGTAACTGCCTGGGGCTTTTTGCATCCAAAATCCGAAGGAGGCCATTATTGAAGTATTACAGCAGTGACCAGGTGTTTAATGACCTGGTAAACGGCGAAGTGAAACGCCACGTTATTTACGCATCAATGCAAGCAGCAAAATCGAGAGGGTATACAGACCGAATGGAAATGTTTCAATCTGCACTTATCCGTTATGACCAATACCGAAAGGAGAACACCAACTAAGGAGGAACATTGATTCAAGCATACGAAGACGGTTATTTTTTCAGAGATGCCCCGCAACACGATCACCCGCTTTCAGCATTTTCCAGACCTACCCAACAACTCGTTTCTTTAGATAATGTTCTGTACGTTGTCGAAGTGGAAAGTGGTGAAATTCTTCACTACGACTCGATAGAATATTTGCTTGATGGTGGCATTGTTCAGGATCTGCATTTGAGCTTCTCGACAGCAGACACCGCCAAATCAAAACAGGCACACCGTGAATACGCTAATAAGTTTGGCGACCTTCCAGGGAATGCATCCTATAACGGGATCAAGGAATACGCAGACGTATTAACCAAGCCAGATTTCACGAAAGTATTTGCATTGTGTAACGAAGTTGACAGGCGAAACTTAGCATTTATTAAACGTGCAGATCTGTGCGTAATACTGAACACCACGCCGGATCATCTCAATCGTGTTTTATCTGGTCTTGAACGTAAACACTACATCAAGGTTGATAAAGCTGAGCACCAGAAAGGCGTGCTAAAGGTGTGGGTTAATCCTTCGTTTGTCTGGAAAGGCGATTTAGCAAACCGCTACTTATCTGGACACATGCAGGGCTTTCCGATTCTGGAGCGTAAACGCCCCGTAAAACGCTCTGACGTGCTCGATATACTCACGGGGGCTGCAATGGTTGCCTATGATGCCTGGTACATTGAACACGGTTATAAGGCCAATCAACCTTATTCTAATGAATGGTATGCAGAGATCACGCTCTACGACAACGCCCACGGCGAAGGAGTGAGGCTTGCAGCAGAAAATCAGACATTGAGCAGGTTATTAAACCCGGCAACATCTGAGAGTGATTTCATTCGTGAGTTAATCACACCGGCTCAATACCAAACCTTATTAAGAGAAACCACTAAGAAAACAAGGAGAATACATTGATCCAATACTTAGGGAAGGTGCGAACAAGTCCCTGATATGAGATCATGTTTGTCATCTGGAGCCATGGAACAGGGTTCATCATGAGT
>NZ_JAOWES010000083.1:1144-3959 GCF_030334095.1 Citrobacter sp. Cf118
GAAACATCTTCGGGTTGTGAGGTTAAGCGACTAAGCGTACACGGTGGATGCCCTGGCAGTCAGAGGCGATGAAGGACGTGCTAATCTGCGATAAGCGTCGGTAAGGTGATATGAACCGTTATAACCGGCGATTTCCGAATGGGGAAACCCAGTGTGATTCGTCACACTATCATTACGTGAATACATAGCGTAATGAAGCGAACCGGGGGAACTGAAACATCTAAGTACCCCGAGGAAAAGAAATCAACCGAGATTCCCCCAGTAGCGGCGAGCGAACGGGGAGCAGCCCAGAGTCTGAATCAGCTTGTGTGTTAGTGGAACGGTCTGGAAAGTCCGACGGTACAGGGTGATAGTCCCGTACACCAAAATGCACAGGTTGTGAACTCGAAGAGTAGGGCGGGACACGTGGTATCCTGTCTGAATATGGGGGGACCATCCTCCAAGGCTAAATACTCCTGACTGACCGATAGTGAACCAGTACCGTGAGGGAAAGGCGAAAAGAACCCCGGCGAGGGGAGTGAAAAAGAACCTGAAACCGTGTACGTACAAGCAGTGGGAGCCTCTTTATGGGGTGACTGCGTACCTTTTGTATAATGGGTCAGCGACTTATATTCTGTAGCAAGGTTAACCGTATAGGGGAGCCGAAGGGAAACCGAGTCTTAACTGGGCGTTAAGTTGCAGGGTATAGACCCGAAACCCGGTGATCTAGCCATGGGCAGGTTGAAGGTTGGGTAACACTAACTGGAGGACCGAACCGACTAATGTTGAAAAATTAGCGGATGACTTGTGGCTGGGGGTGAAAGGCCAATCAAACCGGGAGATAGCTGGTTCTCCCCGAAAGCTATTTAGGTAGCGCCTCGTGAATTCATCTTCGGGGGTAGAGCACTGTTTCGGCTAGGGGGTCATCCCGACTTACCAACCCGATGCAAACTGCGAATACCGAAGAATGTTATCACGGGAGACACACGGCGGGTGCTAACGTCCGTCGTGAAGAGGGAAACAACCCAGACCGCCAGCTAAGGTCCCAAAGTCATGGTTAAGTGGGAAACGATGTGGGAAGGCACAGACAGCCAGGATGTTGGCTTAGAAGCAGCCATCATTTAAAGAAAGCGTAATAGCTCACTGGTCGAGTCGGCCTGCGCGGAAGATGTAACGGGGCTAAACCATGCACCGAAGCTGCGGCAGCGACACTATGTGTTGTTGGGTAGGGGAGCGTTCTGTAAGCCGTTGAAGGTGTACTGTGAGGTATGCTGGAGGTATCAGAAGTGCGAATGCTGACATAAGTAACGATAATGCGGGTGAAAAACCCGCACGCCGGAAGACCAAGGGTTCCTGTCCAACGTTAATCGGGGCAGGGTGAGTCGACCCCTAAGGCGAGGCCGAAAGGCGTAGTCGATGGGAAACAGGTTAATATTCCTGTACTTGGTGTTACTGCGAAGGGGGGACGGAGAAGGCTATGTTAGCCGGGCGACGGTTGTCCCGGTTTAAGCATGTAGGCGGAGGTTCCAGGTAAATCCGGTACCTTTTTAACGCTGAGGTGTGATGACGAGGCACTACGGTGCTGAAGTAACAAATGCCCTGCTTCCAGGAAAAGCCTCTAAGCATCAGGTAACACGAAATCGTACCCCAAACCGACACAGGTGGTCAGGTAGAGAATACCAAGGCGCTTGAGAGAACTCGGGTGAAGGAACTAGGCAAAATGGTGCCGTAACTTCGGGAGAAGGCACGCTGATATGTAGGTGAAGTGATTTACTCATGGAGCTGAAATCAGTCGAAGATACCAGCTGGCTGCAACTGTTTATTAAAAACACAGCACTGTGCAAACACGAAAGTGGACGTATACGGTGTGACGCCTGCCCGGTGCCGGAAGGTTAATTGATGGGGTTATCCGTAAGGAGAAGCTCTTGATCGAAGCCCCGGTAAACGGCGGCCGTAACTATAACGGTCCTAAGGTAGCGAAATTCCTTGTCGGGTAAGTTCCGACCTGCACGAATGGCGTAATGATGGCCAGGCTGTCTCCACCCGAGACTCAGTGAAATTGAACTCGCTGTGAAGATGCAGTGTACCCGCGGCAAGACGGAAAGACCCCGTGAACCTTTACTATAGCTTGACACTGAACACTGGTCCTTGATGTGTAGGATAGGTGGGAGGCTTTGAAGTGTGGACGCCAGTCTGCATGGAGCCATCCTTGAAATACCACCCTTTAATGGCTGGTGTTCTAACGTGGACCCGTTACCCGGGTTGCGGACAGTGTCTGGTGGGTAGTTTGACTGGGGCGGTCTCCTCCTAAAGAGTAACGGAGGAGCACGAAGGTTAGCTAATCCTGGTCGGACATCAGGAGGTTAGTGCAAAGGCATAAGCTAGCTTGACTGCGAGAGTGACGGCTCGAGCAGGTGCGAAAGCAGGTCTTAGTGATCCGGTGGTTCTGAATGGAAGGGCCATCGCTCAACGGATAAAAGGTACTCCGGGGATAACAGGCTGATACCGCCCAAGAGTTCATATCGACGGCGGTGTTTGGCACCTCGATGTCGGCTCATCACATCCTGGGGCTGAAGTAGGTCCCAAGGGTATGGCTGTTCGCCATTTAAAGTGGTACGCGAGCTGGGTTTAGAACGTCGTGAGACAGTTCGGTCCCTATCTGCCGTGGGCGCTGGAGAATTGAGGGGGGCTGCTCCTAGTACGAGAGGACCGGAGTGGACGCATCACTGGTGTTCGGGTTGTCATGCCAATGGCATTGCCCGGTAGCTAAATGCGGAAGAGATAAGTGCTGAAAGCATCTAAGCACGAAACTTGCCCCGAGATGAGTTCTCCCTGA
>NZ_JAOWES010000083.1:4009-386490 GCF_030334095.1 Citrobacter sp. Cf118
TTGAGCTAACCGATACTAATGAACCGTGAGGCTTAACCTTACAACGCCGAAGATGTTTTGGCGAAGAGACGACATTCAGCTTGATACAGATAAGATTAACCGGCGAAAAGCGGGTTAATAACAGAATTTGCCTGGCGGCTGTAGCGCGGTGGTCCCACCTGACCCCATGCCGAACTCAGAAGTGAAACGCCGTAGCGCCGATGGTAGTGTGGGGTCTCCCCATGCGAGAGTAGGGAACTGCCAGGCATCAAATAAAAGCGAAAGGCCCGGTCGAAAGACCGGGCCTTTTGTTTTATCTGTGGTCTGTCGGTGAGCGCTCTCCTGAGGAGGACAAATCCGCCGGGAGCGGATTTGAACGTTGCGCAGCAACGGCCCGGAGGGTGGCGGGCAGGACGCCCGCCATAAACTGCCAGGCATCAAATAAAGTGAAGAAGCCCATCCTGACGGATGGGCTTTTTTGCGTGTGTGCGGGGTAAAAACCGCCGGGCTGAACGTATTGTGCAGGCCTGATAAGCGCAGCGCATCACGTAATTCCGGCGGCAGATTGCTGGATTCGACCTAACCACCTTAATCGATTAACAAAAGCACACTGTCACGGATCTCTCCCTCGAACATATCTGAATCCTTTCTCTGCTAATTAAAACTGTGATCTTTCCTGCATAATAATATATAACAATTATATAACATTTAATTCACCAAAAAACACACAACCATCATTGATAAATTCATGCGATCGTTGGCAGGGGTACAATTCTAATGGCTGATAGTAGTGTAACTGAGAACGGGGCTCTGGCAGACGGCGATACCCGCCGTCGTATATGGGCGATTGTCGGAGCATCATCAGGGAATCTGGTCGAATGGTTTGATTTCTATATCTACTCTTTCTGTTCTCTTTATTTTGCTCATATCTTTTTCCCATCAGGAAATACCACCACACAACTCTTACAAACCGCCGGCGTGTTTGCCGCAGGCTTCTTGATGCGACCAATTGGAGGCTGGTTGTTTGGCCGTATTGCGGATAAGCACGGGCGTAAAAAGTCCATGTTGCTGTCCGTTTGTATGATGTGTATGGGATCGTTGGTGATCGCTTGTCTACCGGGATATGAAACTATCGGTACCTGGGCCCCTGCGTTATTACTGCTGGCCAGACTATTCCAGGGGTTATCTGTAGGTGGTGAATACGGAACCAGCGCGACCTATATGAGTGAAGTTGCCGTTGAAGGTAAGAAAGGTTTTTATGCTTCATTCCAGTACGTGACGTTAATCGGCGGACAGTTACTGGCATTGTTGGTTGTGGTCATATTACAGCACACGTTAGAAGACTCTGCGCTCAGAGCGTGGGGGTGGCGTATTCCATTTGCGTTGGGCGCCGTGCTGGCTATTGTTGCGCTATGGCTGCGTCGCCAACTGGATGAAACCTCGAAACAGGACGTTCGCGCGCTGAAAGAAGCGGGTTCCCTGAAAGGTCTGTGGCGTAATCGCAAAGCCTTTGTCATGGTGCTTGGCTTTACCGCCGCGGGTTCGTTGTGTTTTTACACGTTCACAACCTACATGCAGAAATACCTGGTCAATACAGCTGGTATGCATGCCAACGTAGCCAGCGGGATTATGACGGCGGCACTGTGTGTGTTCATGCTGGTTCAACCGCTGTTCGGCGCTTTGTCAGATAAGATTGGCCGGCGTACTTCAATGCTGTGTTTTGGCGCGTTGGCTGCGATTTTCACTGTTCCCATTCTGACAGCATTGCAAAGCGTAACATCCCCGTATATGGCGTTTGCTCTGGTGATGTGTGCCCTGTTAATCGTGAGTTTCTATACGTCAATCAGCGGTATTTTGAAGGCTGAGATGTTCCCGGCGCAGGTGCGCGCTCTGGGAGTTGGCTTATCTTATGCGGTGGCTAATGCCCTGTTTGGTGGCTCAGCTGAATATGTGGCGTTATCCCTGAAGTCTGTCGGTATGGAAACGACATTCTTCTGGTACGTCACCGCGCTGGCAGTTGTCGCGTTTTTAGTATCGCTGATGCTGCATGGGAAGGGGAAAGGTCTGCGCCTCTAATAATGTGCCAGTTGCCAGACCGCATAGCCGGTAGACGCGCCTGCAACATCCCAGGCGAAGTCCTTCCAGCTCCAGCCGCTCCCTGCGGGACGGCTGTCCCACAGTTCTTTTGACGCGCCCAGGCTGACTGAGAACATCAGGCCGATAGCCGCACTGCGATCGCGGCTGTTGCCCTGATGTTGGGCATATTCATTGCCGGCTGCGGCAAGCATGGCGGAGGCGATGAAGTGTTGAGCTTTGTCTTGCCCACTCCACTGGTCGTTAGCCATGTGGCTGCAGCCAGAAATGGCCAGGATGCTGGTAAGAATGAACAGGCGCACCGTTGCCTCCATATGAAAAACCCCGTCACTGGACGGGGTCTTGATTACAGAATACGGCTAATTAATCTGTCGATACGAATACGGCGTAGTCGACGAATGAGCTTACGCACTTTGACTGGATAGTCAGCAATACTTTGCAGGTCGCGATAGTGCTTAACGACGGTAGTATGCGTACGGATAAGCTCCAGCTCTTTATCGCGCTGGGGAGTCAGCTCTTGCTTAGGATCGTGGATAAGGATGGCGTTTTCCAGATCCAGACGCCAGGCGCGAGGGTTAAGGTTGTTGCCGGTGAGCAGCATCCATTTATCATCAACCCACATACCTTTCAGATGATAGGTGTTGTCATCATCTTTCCATAGGCGTACGACCAGCTGGTCGGTATTCACGTAATACTGCAATCTGCTCAGGAAACGGCGCAGATTTATTTCATACAGATAAGGCAGCGCACCGATGATCTTGAATGGCTCATCTTCTGGAATGAAAAAGTCGTTGGCGGTTTTATCACCGACAATGATTTCAACCTTTTTCCCTTCACGCAGCAGTTGAATGATATTGCGCACCAGTATGGCGGGCAGGTTGAAATAAGGGGTACAGATTGTGAGTTTGTGCTCCGCGCAGGGCATAAGATGGAAAATGGTCTTATTTAACAGACTGGATTTCCCAAGGCCCACCAGAGGCGTAACCGAAAGCTGTTCGTTATCAGCATCACCCTGAAAATGGAATGACGCATCACGCAGTTCTTGGCGGTACAGGCGGATATCGTTTTTAATTTCCGGGCTTTTAGGTCGGTTGATATCATCAAGGCGGTTAACGCCACGACCCTTTATCAGGTTCTGCGTAACCCAATCGAACATGATATCGGCCATTTGCGCATTGCGAATCAACTGATAACGGTCATAGCGATATTTATCATGCTGATGCAGGTAAACATCGTTCAGACTGGCCCCGCTGTACAGGACGCTGTCATCGATAATAAAGCCTTTGAAATGCAGGACGCCAAGCGCTTCACGGGTGTTAATCGGAACGCCATAAACAGGAATATCGATACCAGGGTTTTCTTGCGCCATTCGGCAATACCAGTCAGCATTAGTATTGGATGCCGCAGCCCCAATACGACCGCGCTGAGCTCTGTGCCAGTCGACAAGCACCCGGACATCCAGTTCAGGACGCTGCCGTTTTGCCGCATAGAGAGCGTCAAGTATGCCTTTGCCACCGTCATCCTGTTCCAGGTACAGCGCAATAATGCAGATCCGTCGCGTCGCGCTGGCTATTTTTTCCAGCAGAGTCTCCCTGAAATTAGCGGGAGCATAAAAGAAATCTACATCATCAACTGACTGAGAAATCTTGGGTAGTTGGGCAAGGTGTTGTTGATGTTTATTACGCTTAAATTTTGACAACATCACAGTGCATTTCTTCTCTGTTCATTGAAGGGTCCTCTGTGCTATGCAGACGACATAAGCGGGCAATGATACCACCAGTACCCATTAATGTGGTCAACATTTCCAGTACCTTACTCACGATTCCTCACATTGGGCCAGATTAAGCGTTAGCCCAACAATTCCCTCTTCGAGCTGGACGTCAACAACAAACCCGAGTTTTCGGGCCAGGGCGACCATCCCACGATTGTTTGGCATCGTAATACCATTCAAACGTATAAGTCCGTGATCTCGGGTATATGCAATTAATTTTTCCATCAATCGGCGACCCAGTCCAAGCCCTTTGAGATCGGAACGAACCAGTACGGCAAACTCAGCATCTACGTTATCAGGATCCGAGATTGCTCGCGTTACGCCGAGGATCTCTTCGTGATTATCTTTACAACGCACCGCAACAAAAGCCATTTCCCGATCGTAGTCGATCTGCGTCATATTGGCTAAATCTTCGTGGGTAAATTCATTGATCTCACTGAAATAGCGATAATAAAGATCTTCTTTTGTCACTTGAGAAATGAACTGCTGTAGATGAGGTTCATCCTCCGGTAAAATGGGGCGGAACAGACAGCGCTGGCCGTTCTTCAACTCCACCCACTCTTCAAGCTGATGGGGGTAGGGACGTACAGCCAGTCTGCTTTCGTTATCTCCCGTGAAAGGGGCAATATCCAGCGTAACGTCCAGCGCGGTAAATTCTTCGGCGGAGGCCAGCAGCGGATGGATATCCAGACGCTGAATCTCCGGGCAGTCGACGATCAGGTTGGAGACCTGCACCAGAAGTTGGCTCAACCCGGCGATATCCAGCGGACGTAGTGCGCTGCGAGCGCGGATCTTTTTATTTTTGATCCCCTGGATCACCAGATAACGCGCCAGATTCATGTTCAATGGCGGCAAGGCCACCACGGCTTGCTCTTCCGGTCGCCACTCAACACCACCTTCACCCAGCATAATCAACGGGCCAAATACCGGGTCGTGTTCAACGACGACGCGAAGCTCTTGAGCACCAGCGCGATTCGCCATACTTTGTACTAATAAACCGTGAATGCGTGCCTGCGGCCAGGCCATTTTTACCCGATCGAAAATGGCATTGGCAGCCTGCTGCACTTCTGTTGCTGTACGCAGGTAGAGCATTACCCCCTGAACTTCCGACTTATGCGGGATATCAGGAGAACGCAGCTTGAGCGCCACCGGGTAGCCGATTTGCTCCGCGATGTGTACGGCCTCTGCGCTGTCGCTGGCGATCCATGTCGGCAGTGTATGTAAGCCATAGGCCTGTAAAATAGGCTGAACTTCATGAGTATCCAGTGACGTTGCGCCTTCTGCAATCGCCTGTTGTAACAGATTATGCGCTTCGGCGGTGTTGGTGGTCAGATTGTCGGGTAGCGCTGGCGTTTCACGCAGTTGCTTCTGGTTACGCCGGTACTCCACCATATGCATAAATGCAGTGATAGTGCCTTCAGGCGTGCGGTAGGTTGGTAATCCGGCTTCGCTAAACAGTCTGCGGGCTTCCTGAGAGGAAAACTCTCCGCACCAGTTGGTCAGCAACGAGACGAATTTTCCTCGGGGATGATGCTTTACCGCTTCAATCAATGCCTGTGCGCTTTCGGTTCCGGGAGCGGCTGCGCTGGGTGAATGAATCACCATCAACGCGTCGAAATCCTGGCTGGCGAGCAAAATATCCAGCGTCTTAACGTAGTGTTCGCTGCTGGCGTCATCACGCAGATCCAGTGGGTTGGCGATATCAACATGTTCAGGCAATGCATCTCGTAATTTCTGGCGGGTGTCTTCACTCAACGTCGCCAACTTGCCATTTTTTGACCACAGTTCATCTAATGCCAGTGCGGCAGGCGCGGCCCCATTGCTGATGATCATCAGCCTGTCGCCACGTAGTGGACGCATGTGGCTCAAGGTTTCGACTGCTGAGAACAGCTCGTGAGTGTCTTGTACGCGCAGTAAACCGGCGCGCTGAATAGCTGCATCCCACGCAGGGTCCATCCCGGCGCTGGTATGCAGTAAACGCTGCGCTGCAGGGCTGCGACCGCTCTTAATCACCAGAATAGGTTTATTGCGCGAGGCGCTACGGGCGGCGGAAACAAAGCGCCGGGCATCACTTAAATGTTCGAGATACAGCAATATCGCGCTGGTTTTACTGTCGCGTGCCAGGTAATCCAGTAGCTCATCAACGTCGATATCCAGGCTATCACCCAGCGCGATAAAGTAAGAAAAGCCCATTTCTCTCTGCTGTGCCCAGTCGAGTATGGTATTGGATACGGCGGCGGATTGAGAGATGAAAGCTAACTTGCCGCGCTTAATCGGGACGGGGGAAAAGCTGGCGTTAAGTCCTTGCCAGGGGGCGAGAAGTCCCAGGCTGTTGGGACCCAGAAGACGTATGTTGTAGCGTGATGCGCAGGCCAGCAGCTCCGCGTGCTGCGCCGAGGGAGCTGAGAGAATAATGCAGGTTTTACAGCCTTTCTCGCCAAGTGCTTCGAGTAATGCCAGGTTACGGCTGGCATTGGTGCACAACACGGCGAGATCGGGGCTAAAAGGCAGGCTGTTGATATTGGGCCACGCCAGTACGCCCAACACCGCTTTCCATGCGGGCGTCACCGGTAAAACAGGTCCATTGAAACCGCCGGCAAGCAGGTTACGCATCATCAGGTAACCCGCGCGATTAGGCTTCATTGATGCCCCAATCACCGCAATGGATTTCGGTCGCAATAGTGCTTCCAGACCACGCTGACTCATATCGGCTTCCTTAATGACACCAGTGACCGAATGATTTTAAACGTTTTCTGATGAATCTGCTGTGACGCTTCCCTGATGTTGAGTTTTTCCTGCCAGGTAGCGGGTTTTAAAGCGAGTAAAATGATCGCTTAACCCTTCTGCGGCTTGCGTATCTCCCGCCAGATCCAACAAGGCGATGGCCACCTCGGCTGTGCAATATTGCCCTTCGGCGTGAACGCCACGCAGGTGGTAAGCAGAAAGGCGTGATAAATCAACAGAGATCACCGGCAGGTTATCGAGGTACGGGCTTTTGCGGAACATTTTACGCGCCTCAGGCCAGGTGCCGTCGAGCATGATAAACAATGGGGGCTTACCGGCTGGTGGCGTGAAGATCACTTCACGCTCTTCACCCGCATAGGAGGCCGGGAATACAACCATCGGCTGGTAATCCGGATTTTTTACCAGTTCCAGCAGCGCCTGCGGCGGCTCGGTACGCGACCACTGAAAAGCCGTGGTATCGGGCAGAATATCAGCAATTAAACGCCCCGTGTTGCTGGGCTTCATCGGCTCGGTATCAAACATCACCAGACAAAAGCGACTTTTTGCCTCAGAGGGCGCCAGAGTTGCGCACAAGCAGAGCCTCTGCGGCAGCAGGCAGCGTTGACAGCGGCGAACGCGATTACCTCGGGCAAGGAAAGGACGCGTGGCGCGCGCGAGGCGCTCAGCGCGTAACTGAAGAACAGCGTTATCGGTCATGGGGAAACACGTTGAAAAACGCTATTGTCGCAGAGGTGAAAACGGGGCACAAGATGCGCCCCGTAGAGATTATAATGATTCGTTAAGCCAGCTATCAAACGGGGCTTTTGGTACAGCGCCGTTAAGCATGTCGACGATTTCACCTTTTCTGAAGATCATGATGGTCGGAATGCTGCGGATACCGAAACGGGCGCTGAGTTCACGCTCGGCTTCCGTATTCACTTTAACAAAACGCACTTTGCCGCTACGCTCTTCCGCGACATCTTCAAAAATCGGGGCGAAGTTACGACATGGACCACACCAGGGGGCCCAAAAGTCAACGACAACCGGGAGATCGTCTTTTAACAGTTTATCCAGTGTCTCACCGGTCGCATTGATCACCTCCCCATCAAACAGGTCGTGACCACAGCGTCCGCATTTAGCCGCTTCCTGGACACGATCGTCAGGGATGCGGTTGATAGCCTGGCAGCTGGTACAAACGGTATTCATAACTAACCTCTGGATGAGTGGAGTGGACTTCACGGCATAAACGCCAGTATGTTTCTATTATGTTACATATTATCGGAGAGTCTGTTCTAAACAACAATGCGTTTTATTCAATGAGTACAATAGTCCTTAGCTTTTAAATGAAATAATGGCTAACGACGTGCACATCGGGTAATCTGCGCGCTTCGCGCAGAGCAGGTGGAGAAAAACATGAGCGACGAACTGAAGAACAAAAACGGCAAGGTCAAAGTGATGTACGTCCGCAGTGACGATGACTCGGATAAACGCACCCAAAATCCACGTACTGGCAAAGGCGGCGGTCGCCCCGGTACTTCCCGAGCCGAAGGCGGTCGTCGCCCTGCCCGTGATGAACGAAAGGGTCCGAACAGCGAACGTGGTCGTGAACGCGGGCGTGACCGCGATGTAGAACGCGACCGCAGACGTGAAGATTCACCGTGGCGTACCGTTTCCCGCGCACCGAATGATGACGCAGCGGATAAAGCCGATCACGGCGGTATTAGCGGTAAGAGCTTTATCGATCCTGAAGTATTACGCCGTCAGCGCGCGGAAGAAACCCGCGTTTATGGTGAGAATGCCTGTCAGGCTCTGTTCCAGAGTCGTCCGGACGCTATCGTCCGCGCCTGGTTTGTTCAGAGCGTAACCCCGCGTTTTAAAGAAGCATTACGCTGGATGGCGGCAAACCGCAAAGCCTATCACGTGGTTGACGAAGCCGAGCTGGCGAAAGCCTCTGGCACTGAACACCACGGTGGCGTCTGTTTCCTGATCAAAAAACGTAACGGTACTACCGTTAAGCAGTGGGTCGGTCAGGCAGGGGCACAGGATTGCGTGCTGGCACTGGAAGATATCGCTAACCCGCATAACCTGGGCGGTATGATGCGTAGCTGCGCGCACTTCGGTGTGAAAGGCGTGGTGGTTCAGGATGCGGCGCTGCTGGAATCGGGGGCGGCTATCCGTACCGCTGAAGGTGGAGCAGAGCATGTTCAGCCGATTACCGGTGACAGCATTGTCGATGTGTTGGACGATTTCCGTAACGCGGGTTACACGGTAGTGATGACCTCAAGCGTGAAAGGTAAACCGCTGTTTACTACCGCGCTGCCGGAAAAAATGGTGCTGGTATTGGGGCGTGAGCGTGAAGCTCTGCCAGAAGCAGCATGTTCAGCCGACGACCTGTGTGTGGCGATTGACGGTACCGGCAAGGTAGAAACGCTCAATGTTTCTGTCGCGACCGGCGTGTTGCTCGCGGAGTGGTGGCGTCAGAACAAAGCCTGATAATAAAAATGCCAGCGAATCGCTGGCATTTTTTTACTCGCTCTCTGCGGGTAATACCGGCATCCAGTCAATTGGTTTTTCACCTCGTTGTTCCAGCCATTCATTAGCCAGTACAAAGTGATTGCAACCAAAGAAACCGCGATGCGCAGAGAGCGGTGATGGGTGTGGCGCTTTCAACACATGGTGACGCTGCGCATCAATAATCGCGCCTTTCTTCTGTGCGTGAGAACCCCAGAGCAGGAAAACCACGCCTTCCCGATGTTGGTTAATCAGGCTGATGACTTTATCGGTAAAGGTTTCCCATCCAAGGCTGGCGTGAGAATGTGCCTGACCGGCGCGAACGGTGAGTACGGTGTTGAGTAACAGTACGCCCTGGCGTGCCCAGCTTTCCAGATATCCGTGCGTGGGGCGTGTGAAGCCGGGAATTGTTGCTTCCAGCTCTTTGTACATGTTCAGCAACGAAGGCGGAGTGGCAATGCCGGGGCGGACAGAGAACGCGAGACCGTGTGCCTGGCCTGGGCCGTGGTAAGGATCCTGACCCAGGATGACAACTTTCACGTCACCAAGCTCGGTAAAACGAAACGCGTTAAACACATCTTTTTGCGGCGGATAAATTGTCATTCCTGACTGACGCTCGCCGGCAACAGTATGCAGTGTGTTAACAAAATAAGGCTGCTGTTTTTCTTCAGCCAGCACATCGTGCCAGGTTAATTCGGTGGCCATCTCGCTCTCCTGCGAATTTTCAATCCCCCTAGCTTAACTGCTTCTTTCGACGTCGCAAAATTCTGTACGTTTCTCAATGGTCTACCCCTTAAAGATAGTTGAAAATTTATGTAAAAAGTTTAGCTGTGTACACGACGTAAGTTGATGTAAAACAATAAAATCTATCTATCACCACTTTTCATGTGTGGTTTTTATTGATTTAAATCAAAGATTCGAGGGTGTGTGAGGGGTATATATACACTCAAGCAACAATGGTTTTACCAATTGGCCGGATGACGGCCAACCGAGATCAAATAATTTTGCCGGGGAGGCATCAAATGATTACAGGTATCCAGATTACTAAAGCTGCAAACGACGACCTGCTGAACTCTTTCTGGCTGCTGGACAGCGAAAAAGGCGAAGCACGCTGCATCGTTGCGAAAGCAGGTTTCAATGCTGATGAAGTCGTTGCTGTCAGCAAACTGGGCGAAATCGAATACCGTGAAGTACCGGTAGACGTACAGCCGGAAGTCCGCGTGGAAGGTGGTCAGCACCTGAACGTGAACGTTCTGCGTCGCGAAACGCTGGAAGATGCAGTTAAGCATCCGGAAAAATATCCGCAGTTGACCATCCGTGTTTCTGGTTATGCAGTGCGTTTCAACTCTCTGACCCCAGAACAGCAGCGCGACGTTATTGCTCGTACCTTTACTGAGAGCCTGTAAGGCTCACGGGGAATAACCCCGTTTAGCAAAGAATCAAAAAGCGGAAGATGCCAGTGTATCTTCCGCTTTTTTGCATCCGTTAGTAAAAGATCCTTACCGCGCAATACACCAACAGCAGCGCCAGAATGATATTCAACTGCCGGCCGTAACGGCGAAAAACGCGCTGAAAAAGATGGCCCGCCAGCGCCCAGCAGGCATTTCCGAAGGTGCCGATCAGCGCCAACAGAATACTCACCCCAATCAGCCAGTGTGCGTCCTGAGTGTACGGTAATACAAACGTGGATAACGCGGTAATGCCGTACAAAATGATTTTGACGTTAACAAACTGCAAGCCAAAACTCGCCCAGAAGCTAATCGGCTCTGACAGCAAACCATCGTTTGTAGCCGGGCTGGTGGCGATCTTCAGCGCCAGCCACAGGATATAAGCTGCCCCAGCCCAACTGAGCCAATGGATAATGGCAGGATCCATAACCGCCAGTGAAAATGAAATCCCGGCGCACATCAGCATGACGATTAAAAAGCCCAAACTCATTCCGGCCAGTACGCGCGTACTCTGACGAAAACCGTGTGATGTCGCGGCACTGAGCGCAAGGATGTTGTTTGGTCCGGGGGTTAGCGCGGTAATCAATGTATAGGTCCAGAATGCACTTAAAAGGGTGGGGGTCACTTGTTATCTCCTCTGTTTTGGTAGACAGTACCCGAGACAAAACATTTAAAAAAATGAATGTTTTTGCATTCTGAATTCGATATTTTCGATGGGTTAGTGCGAATGGATTTACGTCGGTTTATTACGTTAAAAACAGTGGTGGAAGAGGGCTCATTCCTGCGGGCATCACAAAAACTGTGTTGTACGCAATCAACAGTTACCTTTCATATTCAACAGCTTGAGCAAGAACTTTCGGTGCAGTTGTTTGAAAAAATTGGACGCCGGATGTGTCTCACCAGTGAGGGAAAACGGCTGATGCCGCATATCCATGACCTGACTCGCGTGATGGCATCGATTCGACAGTCAGCACATCAGGATGCGCAGCCGAGCGGCGAGCTACGTGTCGCGACGGGCGAAACGCTGCTGGCGTATAAAATGCCGCAGGTTTTACAGCGATTTAAACAACGTGCGCCCCATGTGCGGTTGTCTTTACAGTCACTCAATTGCTATGTCATTCGCGATGCGTTGCTCAGTGATGAGGTCGATCTGGGGGTGTTTTATCGGGTGGGTAATGACGATGCCCTTGAGTTGATGCCGCTAGGCGATCAGTCACTGGCATTAGTTGCTTCACCGCTGCTCCAGCACGTTGATTTTACTCAGTATAACCAGCACATTCCCTGCAGTTTTATCATTAATGAGCCGCAATGTATTTTCAGACAGCGCTTCGAGGGGCTACTGCGTAAACGACAGATTACGCTGGAAAATACCATTGAGCTATGGAGCATTGAAAGCATTAAGCAGTGCGTATCGGCAAATCTTGGGGTCAGCTTTTTGCCGCGTTTTGCCGTTGAGAAGGAGCTACGTTCTGGGGAATTGATTGAATTACCGTACAGTGAACAACCTGAGTTAATTACGGCATTGTGTGGTTATCATGCCGGAAAAGTCGTTAGTCCGGCGATGCGGGTGTTTCTTGAGTGTATTGAAGAGAGTTTTGCATCACGTGAAAAAATGCCGGGCTAAACGGCCCGGCATTCGGTTTACTCTTTGTCGGACTGCTGGGTAGCAGCTCCGCTCGGCTTACGACGTTTGCCGATATTTTTTGCATCGCGGTGACGTTTTTTCACCCGCGGCTTCTCTTTCTCTTTCGCTTTTTTCTCGGCGCGCTTCGCCAGCACTTTCTTGGATGGTTTACCGTTGGATTTCTCACTTGGCGCGCGCGTGGTTGGACGCAGTTCGTCGATGACGCGTGCTTTCAGCGGTTCGTCAATATAGCGGCTCGCTTTGCCGAGAAGTAGATGGTCGTGCGCTTCAACCAAAGAGATCGCAGTACCTTTACGACCTGCGCGACCGGTACGGCCAATGCGGTGCAGATAGGCATCGCCACTGCGCGGCATGTCGAAGTTAAACACATGGCTGACGTCAGGAATATCGATCCCGCGAGCGGCAACGTCGGTGGCTACCAGCACGTTCACGCGGCCATCGGTCAGGCGTTTGATCGCTTCATTGCGTTTGTTCTGCACCATCTCGCCTTCGAGATAGCAGTTGTTAATGCCCGCCTGGCGCAGCCAGCCTGCCAGCTCGTGCACACGCTCGCGTTTACGTACGAAGACAATCGAGCGGGTCGCTTCCGGCTGTTTTAACAGATGGATCAACAGCGCAGTTTTGTGCTCGATGTCATCGGCACGGTAGTAAAACTGATGGATCTTCTTGCGTTCGCGGGTGGACGGATCCGCTGAGACTTCGACCGGATCTTCCAACAGACGCTCGGCAAAATCTTTAATCGCATCGCCTTCCAGCGTGGCGGAGAACAGCATGGTTTGCTTACGCCAGCGGGTTTCACCGGCGATATGTTCGATGTCCTGGGCAAAACCCATGTCCAGCATACGATCTGCTTCATCGAGAATTAGCGTCTCAACCGCATGGCAGTCGAAGTTTTCTTCTTTAATGTATTGCAGCAGACGACCCGTGGTGGCAACCACGATGTCCTGGTTTTCGCTAAAGACTTCCATGTGGTTCATGTAAGCCACGCCGCCGGTAATGGTCGCGATATCCAGATGCGTATTTTTCGCCAGCTCACGGGCGTGTTCAGCAACCTGCATCGCCAGTTCGCGCGTTGGCGTCAGGATTAAAATGCGCGGCGGACCAGATTTCTTGCGTGGGAAGTCGAGCAGGTGCTGCAACGCTGGCAGCAAATATGCCGCCGTTTTACCGGTGCCTGTCGGCGCAGAACCGAGTACATCACGGCCATCGAGCGCAGGCGGAATGGCGGCAGCCTGAATGGCGGTCGGGCGAGTGAAACCTTTTTCCTGGAGGGCATCCAGAAGGCTTTCATCGAGTTCAAGTTCGGAAAAAGTCGTTACAGTCATGTTCTACCTCTGAGTGGGGCGCTGATTATAGACGTTACGGCTGCAATCTTCATCTGTTTGTATGGATATACCTTCTCAGGTATTGTTTTTATCCTATGTTATCGTTTTTTTTCCAGGAAGGTTGTTCTTCATGCCCCAGTCTACATCCGTACTGAAA
This sequence comes from Citrobacter sp. Cf118, assembly GCF_030334095.1. Taxonomy (NCBI): domain Bacteria; kingdom Pseudomonadati; phylum Pseudomonadota; class Gammaproteobacteria; order Enterobacterales; family Enterobacteriaceae; genus Citrobacter; species Citrobacter sp. Cf118. The sequence continues at coordinate 17,664 of NZ_JAOWES010000083.1, forward strand.
CGTAATGGATTTACTTTTAAGCAGTTTTTTGTGGCACACGATCGCTGTGCAATGAAAGTCGGAACGGACGGTATTTTATTGGGGGCCTGGGCTCCCGTTGCGGGCGTAAAGCGGATCCTGGATATTGGTACCGGGAGCGGCCTGTTGGCGCTGATGCTGGCCCAGCGCACTGATGAAAACGTCATCATTGACGCCGTGGAGCTTGATGTCGACGCCGCGCAGCAGGCGCAGGAGAACATCGCGCAATCTCCGTGGATGCATCGCGTGAGTGTTCATACAGAAGATGCGCAACAGTGGATACCGCGTCAGACCGTGCGTTTTGATTTGATAATCAGCAATCCTCCCTATTATAAACAGGGCGTGGAATGCGCTACACCGCAGCGCGAGCAGGCCCGCTATACCATCTCGCTCGATCACCAGGCGTTGCTTACGTTGGCGGCGGACTGCATTACGGAAGACGGTTTTTTTTGTGTGGTGCTACCGGAGCAGATTGGTAACGCATTTACTCAGCAGGCGCTTAGCATGGGCTGGCATCTGCGATTGCGCACGGATGTAGCAGAAACCGAGGCCCGTCTACCGCATCGGGTATTGCTGGCATTCTCCCCGCAGGCCGGGGAGTGCTTTAGCGACAGGCTGGTGATCCGTGGGCCAGACCAACGTTACTCTGAAGGTTATACGGCGCTGACCCAGGCGTTCTATCTGTTTATGTGATGAATGAGCGGCGAGAGAATTGACGGGCCCGCCTCTGGAAGCTGTTCTGGATAATCCAGCGTGTAGTGCAGGCCCCGACTCTCTTTGCGCATCATCGCGCAGCGGACAATCAGCTCGGCAACCTGCACCAGATTGCGCAGCTCCAGTAGGTTGTTCGACACACGGAAATGGGCGTAATACTCGTCGATTTCCTGTTGCAGCATGGTGATACGGCGCAGAGCGCGTTCCAGGCGCTTGGTCGTACGGACAATACCGACGTAATCCCACATGAACAGCCGCAGTTCATGCCAGTTATGCTGGATAACAACCAACTCATCCGGATTTTCTACCCGGCTTTCATCCCAGCCCGGGAGCGTGCTGACGCCGCGTGCATAAGGCATACGCCTGTCGATATCTTCAGCCGCGGACCAGCCGTAAACAAGACACTCCAGCAATGAGTTCGATGCCATCCGGTTGGCGCCATGCAGGCCGGTGTAACTCACTTCGCCGATCGCATACAGCCCATCGACATCGGTACGGCCAAAGTCATCAACCATCACGCCGCCGCAGGTATAGTGCGCGGCAGGCACGATGGGAACAGGCTCTTTGGTTAGATCAATGCCCAGTCCCAGCAACTTTTCATAAATCATCGGGAAATGCTGACGAACAAATTTTTCCGGTTTATGACTGATATCGAGGAACATGCAATCTGCACCCAGGCGCTTCATTTCATGATCAATGGCGCGGGCGACAATATCGCGGGGAGCCAGTTCGCCACGCTCGTCAAAATCGGGCATAAAGCGTGAACCGTCCGGGCGTTTCAGGTGCGCGCCTTCGCCGCGCAGCGCTTCGGTCAGCAGAAAATTGCGCGCCTGCGGATGATACAGCGCTGTTGGGTGAAACTGGTTAAACTCCAGGTTGGCGACGCGGCATCCCGCACGCCAGGCCATTGCAATTCCGTCACCCGAGGAAATATCCGGATTGGTGGTGTATTGATACACCTTTGACGCGCCGCCGGTTGCCAGCACTACCGACTTCGCATGGCAGGTTTCGACGGCTTCTTTATTACGATTCCAGATCCAGGCTCCGACAACCCGACGCGTTCCTGGCAGACCGATTTTATCGGAGACAATCAGGTCGACAGCATTACTGCGCTCGAGAACCCGGATGTTGGGGTGATTTTGTGCCTGGCTGACGAGGGTGGTTTCGACTTCTTTGCCGGTAGCATCCGCAGCGTGCAGGATACGTCGATGGCTGTGACCGCCTTCACGGGTCAGGTGATAGCTCTCTTCACCGTTAGGCTGAACCTGCGTATCAAATAAGACGCCCTGATCGATTAGCCATTGAACGCAGGTACGGGCATTGCTGGTGACAAATTCAACCGCATGGCGATCGCACAACCCGGCCCCGGCAATCAGCGTATCTTCAACGTGGGAGTCGATACTGTCGGTTTCATCGAAAACCGCGGCAATACCGCCCTGGGCATAAAATGTCGAGCCTTCGCTGACCGGCCCTTTGCTCAGGACAATAACCTGATGTTTTTCAGCCAGGCGCAGCGCCAGTGAGAGTCCGGCAGCCCCGCTGCCAATGATCAGCACGTCACAGGATAATTCAGGAGTCGTATTCATGATTTTTGTTTAATTTACTAAACAGTGTTTGGTCACCATAGCACCACATTGCGCGATACTGCACGTTTTATTTTTAAACGTGTTGCAATGACTAAACATGAAAGAAAAACATGATGAGGGTGAAATAGGCAAAAATATTTTGTGAAGCAGGCCGTTAGCATCAGATTATGTGATGAAATAAAGTGCCCGTTGGGTTACTCTGCAAGCGGTGAAATGGGCATTTCTGTACAGATAGTGCGTTGATCGGGTTATGTAGACTTATAATGAGAGATAAGACCTGTCTACAACATGACAAACAAAAAACAATGCGTAACGGAACTTTACGAAACTTGAGCACTCTAAGCATTTGCTTGCTCATAGTGAAGCTGATGGAGTGGCGTTTCGAAGGCGCGTGGAAATTTGGTTTGGGGAGACTTTACCTCGGATGAGCGAGCAGTTAACGGACCAGGTCCTGGTAGAACGGGTCCAGAAGGGAGATCAGAAAGCCTTTAACCTACTGGTAGTGCGCTATCAGCATAAGGTGGCGAGTCTGGTTTCTCGCTATGTACCGTCGGGTGATGTACCCGATGTAGTACAAGAAGCATTTATCAAAGCCTATCGTGCGCTGGACTCGTTCCGGGGGGATAGTGCTTTTTATACCTGGCTGTATCGTATTGCGGTCAATACAGCGAAGAATTACCTGGTCGCTCAGGGGCGTCGTCCACCTTCCAGTGATATAGATGCGATTGAAGCAGAAAATTACGAAAGTGGCGGTGCGCTGAAAGAAATTTCGAACCCTGAGAACTTAATGTTGTCAGAAGAACTGAGACAGATAGTTTTCCGAACTATTGAGTCCCTCCCGGAAGATTTACGCATGGCAATAACCTTGCGGGAGCTGGATGGCCTGAGCTATGAAGAGATAGCCGCTATCATGGATTGTCCGGTGGGTACGGTGCGTTCACGTATCTTCCGAGCGAGGGAAGCTATTGATAATAAAGTTCAACCGCTTATCAGGCGTTGACGATAGCGGGATACTGGAAAAGGTATTAGGCATGCAGAAAGAAAAACTTTCCGCTTTAATGGATGGCGAAACGCTGGATACTGAGTTGCTCAAAGAGCTGGCTCACGACCCGGAAATGCAAAAAACCTGGGAGAGTTATCACCTGATTCGCGATTCCATGCGAGGTGATACTGCCGACGTTCTCCATTTCGATATTTCCGCCCGCGTAATGGCCGCCATCCAGGATGAGCCGGTACGTCAGACGGCGCCATTGATTCCTGAGGCCCAGCCAGCACCGCACCAGTGGCAGAAAATGCCGTTCTGGAAGAAAATGCGTCCGTGGGCCGCGCAGCTTACTCAAATGGGTGTGGCCGCGTGTGTATCACTTGCAGTTATTGTTGGCGTCCAGCACTATAATGGGCAATCTGAAACGTCCCAGCAGCCCGAAACGCCGGTATTTAATACATTACCGATGATGGGTAAAGCCAGTCCGGTAAGCCTGGGTGTACCTTCTGATGCGACGGCCAGCGGCGGTCAACAACAGCAGGTACAGGAGCAGCGTCGTCGTATTAATGCCATGTTGCAGGATTACGAACTGCAACGTCGACTGCACTCTGAACAGCTTCAGTTTGAGCAGGCCCAGACACAGCAAGCCGCTGTGCAGGTGCCAGGAATTCAAACTTTAGGAACGCAATCGCAGTAATGAAGCAACTTTGGTTTGCCATGTCACTTGTGGCTGGTAGCCTGTTCTTCTCTGTCAACGCCTCGGCCAATCCTGCGTCCGGGGCGTTGTTGCAGCAGATGAATCTGGCCAGCCAGTCGCTCACCTATGAGCTGTCATTTGTCAGCATCAATAAGCAGGGTGTTGAATCCCTACGTTATCGCCATGCCCGCCAGGATAACCGTCCGCTCGCGCAACTGTTGCAAATGGATGGTCCGCGCCGGGAAGTGGTGCAACGTGGCAACGAAATCAGCTATTTTGAGCCAGGTCTCGAACCGTTCACGCTGAACGGCGACTATATCGTTGACTCACTGCCCTCCCTGATTTACACCGACTTCAAACGTCTTGCTCCCTACTATGATTTTATCTCAGTAGGCCGCACCCGTATTGCCGACAGGCTCTGTGAAGTGATCCGCGTTGTGGCGCGTGACGGCACCCGTTACAGCTATATCGTTTGGATGGACACTGAGACCAAGCTGCCAATGCGTGTTGATCTTCTTGACCGTGATGGCGAAACGCTGGAACAGTTCCGCGTCATCGCGTTTACTGTTAACAACGGTGTCAGCGACAGCATGCAGACGCTGGCGAAAGCCAATCTGCCGCCGTTGCTGTCAGTTCCTGCGGGTGAGAAAACCAACTTCAACTGGAGTCCGTCGTGGTTGCCGCAAGGCTTCAGCGAGGTGTCCAGCAGTCGACGTCCGCTGCCGACGATGGATAACATGCCGATCGAATCACGGCTTTATTCCGATGGTCTGTTCAGTTTCTCCGTGAACGTAAACCGCGCGACGCAAAACAGCGCCGATCAGCTGCTGCGCACTGGACGCCGCACGGTTAGCACCAGCGTGCGAGATAATGCCGAAATCACTATTGTCGGTGAGCTTCCGCCGCAAACGGCGAAGCGTATCGCGGACAATATTAAGTTCAGGGCAGCACAATGATTAAAGAGTGGGCGACGGTCGTCTCCTGGCAAAATGGTCTGGCGACGGTCAGCTGTGATGTTAAAGCATCATGTAGCAGCTGTGCTTCCCGGGCCGGATGCGGGAGCCGCGTGCTGAACAAACTGGGACCACAGACCACACACACCATCGTGGTGCCCTGCGACGAACCCTTGACCCCTGGTCAAAAAGTTGAACTGGGCATTGCCGAAGGTAGCCTGCTCGGTTCGGCGATGTTGGTCTACATGTCTCCGTTGGCGGGACTGTTTCTTTTCGCGGCGCTATTCCAGGTGCTGTTTGGTTCCGATCTTGCGGCATTAAGCGGAGCAGTGCTGGGGGGCGTGGGCGGATTCCTGATTGCTCGTGGATACTCTCGTAAGCTTGCTGAACGCGAAGCCTGGCAGCCGGTCATTCTGAACGTTGCTCTCCCACCCGATCTTATTAGCGTCGAAACCCAGCAGTGATATCTTTGCCTGATGGCTCTGCGCTTATCAGGCCTACAGCGTCCTCAGATGCAGGCGTAGGCCGGATAAGGCGTTTATGTCGCCATCCGACAAAAGTTTCATCGACTTTGCAAAGTTGTTTCCAGTTCCCGCTATCCTTGCTCTATGAACATTTCCTCGCCTCAGCGTTGTAGTGTAGAATGCGGCGTTTCACTTAAACAGACGTTAAGCTCAGAACAGCGACTTCTCAGAGCCTGCTCAGGCGGGCGTAAGGCACAATAATTACACTATATGAAGAACATACGTAACTTTTCAATCATAGCTCACATCGACCACGGTAAATCGACGCTGTCTGACCGTATTATCCAGATCTGCGGTGGCCTGTCTGACCGTGAAATGGAAGCGCAGGTTCTCGACTCGATGGATCTTGAGCGTGAGCGCGGTATTACTATCAAAGCGCAGAGCGTGACGCTCGATTTCAAAGCATCTGATGGTGAAACCTATCAGCTTAACTTTATCGACACCCCGGGCCACGTTGACTTCTCGTATGAAGTTTCCCGTTCGCTTGCCGCCTGTGAAGGTGCACTGCTGGTGGTTGATGCCGGGCAGGGCGTAGAAGCACAGACCCTGGCTAACTGCTATACCGCCATGGAAATGGATCTGGAAGTGGTGCCGGTTCTGAACAAAATCGACCTACCGGCCGCCGATCCTGAACGCGTAGCGGAAGAGATCGAAGATATCGTCGGTATCGATGCGACAGATGCCGTTCGCTGCTCGGCGAAAACCGGCGTTGGCGTCACTGACGTTCTTGAACGTCTGGTACGCGACATTCCGCCGCCGGAAGGTGATCCGGAAGGCCCATTACAGGCGCTGATCATCGACTCCTGGTTCGACAACTACCTTGGCGTGGTGTCGCTGGTGCGTATTAAAAACGGCACCATGCGTAAAGGCGACAAAATTAAAGTAATGAGCACCGGTCAGGTCTATAACGCCGACCGCCTGGGGATCTTCACGCCAAAACAGGTTGACCGTACCGAGCTGAAATGCGGCGAGGTAGGTTGGTTGGTTTGTGCGATTAAAGACATCCTCGGCGCGCCGGTTGGCGATACCCTGACGCAGGCGCGTAACCCGGCAGACAAACCGCTGCCAGGCTTTAAAAAAGTGAAGCCACAGGTTTACGCCGGTCTGTTCCCGGTGAGCTCTGACGACTATGAAAACTTCCGTGACGCGCTTGGCAAGCTGAGCCTGAACGACGCCTCCCTGTTCTACGAACCGGAAAGCTCTACCGCGCTGGGCTTCGGCTTCCGTTGTGGCTTCCTTGGTCTGCTGCACATGGAGATCATCCAGGAACGTCTGGAGCGTGAATATGATCTGGATCTGATCACTACCGCGCCGACTGTAGTCTACGAAGTCGAAACCACGGCGAAAGAGACTATCTACGTCGATAGTCCGTCCAAGCTGCCGCCGCTGAACAACATCTACGAACTGCGTGAGCCGATCGCTGAGTGTCACATGCTGCTGCCGCAGGCTTACCTTGGCAACGTCATCACCCTGTGTATCGAGAAGCGTGGCGTCCAGACCAACATGGTTTACCACGGTAACCAGGTGGCGCTGACCTATGAAATCCCGATGGCGGAAGTAGTACTCGATTTCTTCGACCGTCTGAAGTCGACCTCTCGCGGCTATGCGTCGCTGGACTATAACTTCAAACGCTTCCAGGCGTCTGACATGGTGCGCGTTGATGTCCTTATCAACAACGAACGTGTCGATGCGCTGGCGCTGATTACTCACCGCGACAACTCCCAGAGCCGTGGCCGCGAACTGGTTGAGAAGATGAAAGATCTAATCCCTCGCCAGCAGTTTGATATCGCGATCCAGGCGGCCATTGGTACGCACATCATCGCGCGTTCAACCGTGAAGCAGCTGCGTAAAAACGTTCTGGCGAAATGCTACGGCGGTGATATCAGCCGTAAGAAAAAGCTGCTGCAAAAACAGAAAGAGGGTAAAAAGCGCATGAAGCAGATCGGTAACGTCGAACTGCCGCAGGAAGCGTTCCTCGCCATTCTGCATGTCGGTAAAGACAGCAAATAATCTTAAGGAGTTGGCATGGCGAACATGTTTGCCCTGATTCTGGTGATTGCCACACTGGTGACGGGCATTTTATGGTGCGTAGATAAATTCATCTTCGCACCAAAACGCCGGGAGCGTCAGGCAGCAGCGCAAGCTGCTGCAGGTGATTCACTGGATAAAGCAACGCTGAAAAAAGTATCCCCTAAGCCGGGCTGGCTGGAAACCGGGGCATCCGTTTTCCCGGTACTGGCGATTGTGCTGGTGGTACGTTCATTTATTTATGAGCCGTTCCAGATCCCGTCAGGTTCGATGATGCCGACGCTGCTTATCGGTGACTTTATCCTGGTGGAGAAATTCGCCTACGGGATTAAAGATCCGATTTACCAGAAAACGCTGATCGAAACCGGTCATCCGAAACGCGGTGATATCGTGGTGTTTAAATACCCGGAAGATCCGCGCCTGGACTACATTAAACGTGCTGTCGGTTTACCGGGAGACAAAGTAACGTACGATCCAGTGGCGAAAGAGGTGACTATTCAGCCAGGATGCCGTTCCGGTCAGGCGTGTGAAAACGCGCTGCCGGTAACGTATTCGGATGTTCAGCCAAGTGATTTCGTGCAGACCTTTGCGCGCCGTAACGGCGGGGAAGCGACCAGTGGCTTCTTTGAAGTTCCGCTGAACAAAACGAAAGAGAACGGTATTCGTCTCTCTGAGCGTAAAGAAACGCTGGGTGAGGTTACGCACCGCATTCTGACCGTGCCAATCGCGCAGGATCAGGTGGGAATGTATTACCGCCAGCCTGGTCAACAACTGGCAACCTGGATCGTCCCGCCAGGGCACTACTTCATGATGGGTGATAACCGTGACAACAGCGCGGACAGCCGTTACTGGGGATTTGTGCCGGAAGCGAATCTGGTGGGTAAAGCGACCGCTATCTGGATGAGTTTCGATAAGCAAGAAGGTGAATGGCCGACCGGTGTGCGTTTAAGCCGTATTGGTGGCATTCACTAATCACCGATAATCGTTCACGTTGTCGTCATTACGGCGGCAGCGTGAATTATTTCTCGGATAAATTCCCGCAGACTAACGACATCCCTTGTCGTTGTGTATAGAATATTCCCCCGAAGTTTTAGGTTGGCACCGACAGGTTGCCACGGCACACGAAACAGCGTTGGTTTGTATATAAAAGCATGCAGGCGAAGCCAGATGGCTCCGCAAAGTGCGTATATCAGGTCTGTTTCGTGTGCTGAATTGTTGACGCATTCATTTATTGGTATCGCATGAACCCCATCGTAATTAATCGGCTTCAACGGAAGCTGGGCTACACTTTTAATCATCAGGAGCTGTTGCAGCAGGCATTAACTCACCGGAGCGCCAGCAGCAAACATAACGAGCGTTTAGAATTTCTGGGCGACTCTATTTTGAGCTTTGTTATCGCTAATGCGCTGTATCACCGTTTCCCACGAGTGGACGAAGGTGACATGAGCCGCATGCGCGCAACGCTGGTTCGCGGCAATACGCTGGCTGAATTAGCCCGTGAGTTTGACCTCGGTGAATGTTTACGTTTGGGGCCTGGTGAGCTGAAAAGCGGCGGCTTCCGTCGTGAATCGATCCTGGCCGATACCGTTGAAGCCTTGATCGGTGGCGTCTTCCTCGACAGCGATATTCAAACCGTTGAGCAATTAATCCTGAACTGGTATCAAACTCGTCTGGATGAAATTAGCCCAGGTGACAAACAAAAAGATCCGAAAACGCGCCTGCAGGAATATTTGCAGGGTCGCCACCTGCCTCTGCCGTCTTATTTGGTGGTACAGGTCCGTGGTGAAGCACACGATCAAGAATTTACTATCCACTGCCAGGTCAGCGGCCTGAGTGAACCGGTGGTTGGCACAGGTTCGAGCCGTCGTAAGGCTGAGCAGGCTGCCGCCGAACAGGCGTTAAAAAAACTGGAGCTGGAATGAGCGAAGAGAAAACTTACTGCGGATTTATTGCCATCGTCGGTCGCCCGAACGTCGGCAAATCCACCCTGTTGAATAATCTGCTTGGGCAGAAGATTTCTATTACCTCACGTAAGGCTCAGACAACACGTCACCGTATTGTTGGCATCCATACTGAAGGCGCGTATCAGGCGATTTATGTTGATACCCCGGGCCTGCATATGGAAGAAAAACGAGCGATCAACCGCCTGATGAACAAAGCGGCGAGCAGCTCGATCGGTGATGTTGAACTGGTTATTTTCGTTGTGGAAGGCACCCGCTGGACGCCGGACGACGAAATGGTGCTCAACAAGCTGCGTGATGGCAAAGCCCCGGTTATTCTGGCTGTGAACAAAGTAGACAACGTTCAGGAAAAAGCCGATCTGCTGCCGCACCTGCAGTTCCTGGCAAGCCAGATGAACTTCCTTGATATCGTGCCGATTTCTGCCGAAACCGGCTTGAATGTCGATACCATCGCGGGCATCGTGCGTAAGCATTTGCCGGAAGCTATTCATCACTTCCCGGAAGATTACATCACCGACCGTTCTCAGCGCTTTATGGCCTCTGAAATCATCCGTGAAAAGCTGATGCGTTTTCTGGGGGCTGAACTGCCGTACTCCGTTACCGTGGAAATTGAGCGTTTTATCTCCAATGAGCGCGGTGGTTACGATATTAACGGTCTGATCCTCGTTGAACGTGAAGGGCAGAAGAAGATGGTTATTGGCAACAAAGGGGCCAAGATCAAAACCATCGGCATCGAAGCGCGTAAAGACATGCAGGAGATGTTCGAAGCGCCGGTTCACCTCGAACTGTGGGTGAAGGTGAAATCCGGCTGGGCCGATGACGAACGCGCGCTGCGTAGCCTCGGTTACGGCGACGACGTCTAAACCCATCTTCTGAAAAACGGCGAGTATATGGAAGGATGGCAACGAGCCTTTGTCTTGCATAGTCGCCCCTGGAGCGAAACCAGTCTCGTGCTGGACGTCTTCACGGAAGAGTCGGGTCGCGTGCGCCTGGTGGCTAAAGGCGCACGTTCCAAACGTTCTAATCTCAAAGGCGCGCTCCAGCCTTTTACCCCGTTGTTGCTTCGCTTTGGTGGGCGTGGAGAGGTCAAAACCCTACGTAGTGCTGAAGCCGTTTCTCTGGCACTCCCTCTTAGCGGTATCACGCTGTACAGCGGCTTGTATATCAACGAGCTTGTCTCGCGCGTACTCGAGTACGAAACCCGCTTTTCTGAACTCTTTTTCGATTACCTGAACTGTATTCAGGCGCTGGCTGGCGCGACGGGTTCGCCAGAACCTGCATTGCGTCGCTTTGAGCTGGCCTTACTTGGACATCTGGGGTACGGCATCGATTTTTCCCACTGTGCGGGCAGCGGCGAGCCGGTAGACGACACCATGACCTATCGTTACCGGGAAGAAAAAGGGTTTATTGCCAGCGTCGTTATTGATAACAACACCTTTACCGGACGCCATCTCAAAGCACTTGAGTCGCGTGAATTTCCTGATGTCGATACGTTACGCGCCGCTAAACGCTTTACCCGCATGGCGTTAAAGCCGTATCTTGGTGGTAAGCCGTTAAAAAGCCGGGAACTGTTCCGGCAATTTATGCCAAAACGCGCAGTAAAAACAAATAATGATTAACGAGGATTGTCATGGCTGAATTACTGTTAGGCGTCAATATTGACCACATTGCCACGTTACGTAATGCACGCGGTACCGCATATCCGGACCCGGTTCAGGCAGCGTTTATCGTTGAACAGGCGGGCGCGGACGGTATTACCGTACATCTGCGTGAAGACCGTCGCCATATCACCGACCGTGACGTGCGTATTTTGCGCCAGACGCTGGATACGCGCATGAATCTGGAAATGGCAGTCACCGAAGAGATGCTGGCGATTGCCGTTGAGACTAAGCCGCATTTTTGCTGCCTGGTGCCGGAAAAACGTCAGGAAGTTACCACTGAAGGTGGTCTGGACGTCGCCGGTCAGCGTGACAAGATGCGCGATGCCTGCAAACGCCTGGCGGACGCAGGCATTCTGGTTTCGCTGTTTATCGATGCCGACGAAGAACAGATTAAGGCCGCTGCGGAAGTTGGCGCGCCGTTTATTGAAATTCACACCGGCTGTTACGCCGATGCGAAAACTGACGCAGAGCAGGCCAGCGAACTGGCGCGTATCGCCAAAGCGGCGACCTATGCTGCAAGCCTTGGCCTAAAGGTGAATGCGGGTCACGGTCTGACGTATCACAACGTTAAAGCTATCGCACGGATCCCGGAAATGCATGAGCTGAACATTGGCCATGCCATTATCGGGCGCGCGGTGATGAGCGGTCTGAAAGATGCCGTAGTCGAAATGAAGCGCCTGATGCTGGAAGCGCGTGGCTAATGGCGATTTTGGGATTAGGTACGGATATCGTGGAGATTGCCCGCATCGAAGCGGTAATTTCCCGTTCCGGCGACCGCCTGGCAAGACGTGTGCTCAGCGACAACGAATGGGCAATCTGGGAAACGCATCAGCAGCCGGTGCGTTTTCTGGCGAAGCGTTTTGCAGTCAAAGAGGCGGCAGCAAAAGCCTTTGGCACGGGTATTCGCAATGGGCTGGCGTTTAATCAGTTTGAAGTCTTTAATGACGAACTCGGTAAGCCGCGTCTGCGATTATGGGGAGAGGCGTTAAAACTGGCGGAAAAACTCGGCGTCGCGCATATGCATGTGACGCTGGCCGATGAGCGTCACTACGCCTGCGCCACGGTGATTATCGAGAGTTAGATTCTGCACGTTGCCGGATGGCGACGCGGTTAAAGTTTATCGGCGTGGTGCATCAGCACAAACTTATCCCACAACTGCTCTTCTGTTTCGACATGTGCCGGATCTTTCAAAATAGTATTGGGGATCGGGCACACCTTCTGGCAGGTTGGCGTGTCGTAATGGCCTACGCATTCCGTACACTTGTCGCTGTTAATCTCGTAAATGCTATCACCCATCGAAATCGCCTCATTCGGGCATTCGGGCTCGCACATATCGCAATTGATACACTTTTTAGTGATTAACAGGGCCATCAGGAAACTCTCAAAACATCACAAACCGGGCGGGCATTATACGCGCATTCTTTGTTCAGACCAGTTTTTTTACCAGAGCTTCGCTGTGACGAATGCGTTCCGGAGCATGCTCCAGATCCTGCTGCACCAGCGCCATAAACAGTAAATCAGTGAGCATCATTTGCGCATGAGTGGAGGAAATCGCTGCGCTGCGGGTGGCCTGCTCCTCGGCAATCGTGTACAGACAATGACTTGCCCGTTGCTGCAGGGCGTTCGGTGTAAATCCAGTGATGGCGAGGATTTTCGCGCCGGTGCGCAACGTTTCATCTGCAGCCAGGTTGAGCTCGCGGCGCTCTCCGGTATACGAAATGGCCAGCAGCAGATCGTTGGGCGAAAGGGCTTGCACCGTCGCCAGCAGGGCGTGCATATCGCGTTCCACCACCGCGTTAAAACCAATCTTCAGCAACTTCCAGGCAAAATTCTGTGCCACCAGACCCGATGCGCCAATCCCGGTCACGATAATGCGTCGGGCTGAACGCAGCATTGTGACGCTCTCCATCAGTTTCTCTTCGCTGTTGACGTCCAGCGTCGCATGCATCGCCGCCACGTTCTCCTGAATCAACTTTTCCCCCACCAGACGCATAGGATCGTCACCGCGAATCTGATTATGTACCGGAATGGAATGGGGGTTGGGATTGCTGGCCAGCGCTTCGCTGATCGCCAGTTTGAGTGCAGGAAATCCTTTAAAACCCATCTTTTGCGCGAACTTCACCACGCTGGACTGGCTGACGCCCGCCTCCGCGGCCAACTGCTGCGAACTGAGATGACGCGCAGTATCCGGCTGGGAAAGGAGATAATCTGCCAATTTTTTATCGCTTTGCGCGAGGTCCGGGTAACGCTGACGAATGCGAATTAAACAGTTCATGCTGTCTCCTGGCGAAAACGTGATGGCGATTACAAAACAAAATTTCATTCGCCTGGATGAATATAATATTCCATTATGGCAGATTATTATGAATTAAAAATTCCTAAGGAACAAAAAATGAATCTCGGTGCATTAGTTTCAGAAACCCGCAATCCACAGACCATGGACCTGGATGCGCTCTCCACGCTGGAGTTGGTTCATCGTTTTAATCAACAGGATACGCTGGTAGCCGAAGCAGTAAAAGCAACTCTGCCTCAAGTTGCGTGTGCGGTTGATGCGGCAGCTAACGCACTAAAAGCAGGTGGTCGCATTATTTACATGGGAGCGGGGACCAGCGGGCGTCTCGGGGTACTGGATGCGTCTGAATGCCCACCGACCTTCGGCGTTCCACACGGTCTGGTGGTTGGATTGATTGCCGGGGGGCCGGGCGCGCTGCTGAAGGCGGTTGAGGGTGCGGAAGATAACCCACAGTTAGGTGAAGACGATCTGTGTGCGCTCAATCTTACCGCGCAGGATCTGGTGGTGGGGCTGGCAGCATCTGGTCGCACGCCGTATGTAATTGGTGGGCTGAAATATGCGCGTTCGGTGGGCTGTACGACGGTGGCTATTTCTTGCAATCCGGATTCCCCTATCGCGCATGAAGCGGATATTGCCATTTCTCCTGTAGTGGGGCCAGAGGCGCTGACCGGGTCAACACGACTGAAATCCGGCACCGCGCAAAAGCTGGTGCTCAATATGATCTCCACCGGAGCGATGGTGAAGTTCGGTAAGGTTTATCAGAACCTGATGGTGGACATGCAGGCAACCAACGTCAAACTGGTCGATCGGGCGTGCCGTATGGTGGTTGAAGCCACGGGCATTGCGCGTGAACAGGCGCAAGCGCTGCTAAAGCAGACTGATTTTGACGTTAAGCCAGCCATTTTAATGGCGCTCACCGGCCTTGACGCCGCTGCCGCCCGCGAAAAGCTTGCCGCTCACCAGGGTTTTTTACGCGCGGCGTTAGAACACTAAGAGGTGTATATGGATAAGACGGCGGTGCTGGCCAGCGATATTCTACTGGGCGTTGGCGGAGAGAAAAATATTCTGCGCCTGGAAAACTGTATGACCCGCGTCAGGGTTGAAGTTCAGGATGATGGACAGCTCGATATCCCTCGTCTCAGGCAACTGCCCGGTGTCAGCGGCTACGTGAAGCAGGGCGCGCAGCACCAGATTATTGTCGGCCCCGGTAAAGCGGCCAAAGTGGTGGATGCCATGCGTTCCCTGATTGCCGATGGCGGCGAGCGAGCAGGTGCCAATGATATCGAGCGCACAAAGTCAGAGGCCAAAGCGAAGTACAAAGCGCCGATGAGCGATGCGCTGCGCAAGCTGGCGAACGTCTTTATCCCTCTTATTCCGGCGTTTATCGCCTCTGGTTTGATTACCGGCATTATTAACATCCTTAAGCGCCCGGACATCGTGGGGGATTTTGCGACCCACTATCCGAATATGCTGGGGTTGATGGGCATATTTGGCAGCGCCGTGTTTGCCATTATGAATATTCTGGTCGGGGTGAATACCGCCAAAGTTTTCGGTGGCTCCCTGGCGATGGGCGGGGTGATGGCCGGTATTCTCTCCAGTCCGCAACTGGCACAAATCACGCTGTTTGGCGAAGCGTTGCAGCCGGGACGCGGCGGGGTGATCGCGGTACTGCTGGTGGTGGCGTTGATGTGTTGGATCGAACGCAAATTCCGCGAGCTGTTGCCAGAATCACTGGAGCTTATCCTTAATCCGCTGCTGACTACCATCATTACCGGCGTAATCGCGATTGTGGCGCTGCAACCGCTTGGCGGCTGGATTTCTGAGTCTATTGCTCACGGCGCATCCTGGGCTATCGATCGCGGCGGTTTTCTGGTCGGTGCCGTGCTGGCAGGAACCTTCCTGCCGTTGGTGCTCACTGGACTTCATCAGGGATTGGTGCCCATCCACGTTGAGCTGGTTCAGGCACACGGTTATAACGCGCTCTTTCCGATCCTGGCGATGGCGGGCGTTGGGCAAATAGGTGCTGCGATCGCGGTTCTGATGAAAACCCGAAATGCGCGGTTAAAAAAAGTAATCAAAGGTGCACTGCCTGTCGGACTGCTGGGTATAGGCGAGCCGCTGATTTTTGGCGTAACGCTGCCGTTGGGTAAGCCGTTTATCGGTGCATGTCTTGGCGGCGCGGTAGGTGGAGCGCTGATTAGCTACTGGAAGGTGGCGACGGTCATCACATTTGGCATCTCCGGATTACCGCTGGCACTGACGATTGTTGCCGGAAAAGTGATGTTCTATCTGTTAGGCTATCTGGTAGCAGTTATCGCCGGGTTCCTGTTTACCTGGCTATTGGGATTCACTGATCCAGAGGAATAAGGTTTGACCAATCACCAGCGCCGCGTTGTCTTTTTTGATTTGGATGGCACGTTACACCAGCAGGATATGTTCGGTAGTTTTATACGTTATCTGCTACGTCGTCAGCCGCTGAACGCGTTGCTGGTGCTGCCTCTGCTACCGGTGATTGCGCTGGCATTGCTGATACAAGGGCGTGCCGCCCGCTGGCCAATGAGCCTGCTGTTATGGGGATGCACTTTTGGTCGCAGCGAGGCGCGTCTGAAAGCGCATCAGGCCGACTTTGTGCGCTGGTTTCGCAGTAACGTGACGGCGTTTCCGCTCGTGCAGCAGCGGCTGACAACCTACCTGTTAAGCTCTGACGCTGATATTTGGCTTATCACCGGCTCTCCGCAGTCGCTGGTCGAGCAGGTTTACTTCGACACGCCATGGCTACCGCGAGTCAATCTGATCGCCAGCAAAATGGCGCGGGGATACGGCGGCTGGGTGCTGACTCTGCGCTGTCTGGGCCATGAGAAAGTGACGCAACTGGAGCGGCAGATTGGCGCACCGTTGTCTCTCTACAGCGGCTACAGCGACAGTAAGCAGGATAATCCGTTACTCTCTTTTTGCCAGCATCGCTGGCGCGTCACGCCGCGCGGAGAGCTGCAACAACTCGAATAGAGTAAACGATAGCGTCTGTGTATAATGCGCCCGCTTTTATTGGTGGAGTAACCCCTTTGTCAGATGTTGAATTTAGCCACGAATACTGGATGCGTCATGCTTTAACGCTGGCTAAGCGCGCCTGGGATGAGCGTGAAGTCCCGGTGGGTGCGGTATTGGTACATAACAACCGAGTGATTGGCGAAGGCTGGAACCGCCCGATAGGTCATCATGATCCGACTGCCCACGCTGAGATTATGGCGCTGCGTCAGGGCGGCCTGGTACTACAAAACTACCGTCTGTTAGATGCCACGCTGTACGTCACTCTGGAGCCGTGCGTGATGTGCGCAGGCGCGATGGTCCATAGTCGTATCGGCCGAGTGGTTTTTGGCGCACGCGATGCGAAAACGGGTGCTGCCGGGTCATTAATGGATGTGCTGCATCACCCAGGGATGAATCATCGGGTTGAAGTGACAGAGGGGGTACTGCGGGATGAATGTGCCACGTTGCTCAGTGATTTCTTTCGCATGCGTCGGCAGGAAATCAAGGCCCTGAAAAAATCCGCTAATCAGTAAATACCAATCAGACTACTGGTCCTCTTTCTTCTGTGCCGAAAATAGCAGGGAAGGGGAGTGCGACAGGTAGTTTGACGACGTCTGAGTCAGAAAGGCTGAAAGCGGAAATTTATCTTTACCCAGCAGCTCAGCTGGCGACACCGCCGGGTAATCCTGAGCCAGTTGCTGCGTTTCCTGCGCCTGTTTTTCTTTCTCCTGCAGATACCCCACCAGGCTAATCTGGTACTTACGGATATTTTCCACATAGGCGTAAGCTTCGTGGCCACGCGCATAGCCATAGGTCAGCTTGTTGTAATACGGCTTTTGGCTGAGCAGCGGTAGCCGCTGTTTTACGTCGGACCAACTGTTCGGATTGCCTTTGGTTTTCACCGTTAGCGCCCGCGCATCAAGCATGTGCGCATAACCCATGTTATAGGCTGCAAGGGCAAACCAGATGCGTTCTCCTTCGGGGACGGTATCCGGTACTTTACTCATCATATCCTGCAAGTATCGCGCGCCGCCGCTGATACTCTGTTCGGCATCGGTACGGTCGGTCAGCCCGAGACTCTGAGCAGTATTTTTGGTCAGCATCATCAGTCCGCGTACGCCGGTCGGGGATGTGGCCTGCGCGTCCCAGTGCGACTCCTGATAGGATATTGCGGCGAGCAGTCGCCAGTCTATCTCCTGCGCATACTTTTCAAACAGCGGCTTAAGGTCCGGCAACACGCTGTCTACGGCGCGCAAAAAGGTGCGGGTATCGACATAGTCAAAATCATCGCCATGCCCGAGATATTTCTCTTCCAGCCGTGCCAGAGAACCGTCTTCATTCATGGTGTTAAAGAAATCCAACAAGGCGGCAGACAGCGTGTTGTCATCGTCCAGACGACTAAACCAGGTCACCGGCTGTTCGTCAGAGACGTCCAGCGCTACGGCAAGCTCAGGATGCACGCGTTGGTATAAGCTGATGGCGACAGAATCTGCAATGGTGTAATCCAGCTTTCCGGCGATTACATCATCGAGCAATTCGGTGGTGCCCTTTTTGTCATCAACTTTCCAGCTCAGATCGGGAAATTTTTTCTCTTTTAGCTGCTGGAGGTCGTTAACCACCACATGCCCCGGGGCGATAGTCAGTTGGCTTTCGTTCACGGTGGCAAGCGTGCGCGGGCGATATTGCCCAACCCGGTACACCAGCTGTTGTGAAACCGAATAATAGGTCGGGCCTGGCTGGTAATTTTTCACCCGCTCGCTGTTATAGACCAGGCCTGCGGCTAACAGGTCGGCATTGCCGTTATCCAGGTCGTCAAAAAGCTGGCTGATGTTCTGGCGTACGGTAACTTTTAACTTCACGCCTAAGTAGTCGGCAAATTCCTGGGCCAGTTCATAATCCAGGCCGAATTTTTTGCCGTTGAGGGTCGCGTAAGTTAACGGCGAGTCGATGGTACTGACGCGCAGCTCTCCCCGCGACTGAATGGCGGCGATACGATTTTCGGCTTTACCGAACCAGGGAATAGATGGCCAAAGGGCCGCTGCCAACAACAGCGTCAATATGCCGATGAACAGATAATTAATCTTTAATTTTTTCAATTAGTTAATTCTCTGAACCGTACGTTTTCTCTGCCTGCTGTGGTGCTGATTAAGAAGTGAAGTCGTCATTAATGAACGGCATTTTGCTTAAACTTGCGTCAGTTGGCAACTTATTCAGAAATCTGACCGCATTTGATGATAAGTGACGGTCGTGATTTTATTTCGACGCAAACGGTTTCGTCGGCGCGGTAGATTCTTTATAATGACGCCCGTTTCCCCACTTGGGCACACCGAAAGCTTAGAAGACGAGAGACTTATGATGGAAATTCTGCGTGGTTCACCTGCACTGTCTGCATTCCGTATTAACAAACTGCTGGCACGTTTTCAGGCTGCCAACCTCCAGGTCCACAATATTTACGCCGAGTACGTCCATTTTGCCGATCTGAATGCACCGTTAAATGAAGATGAGCACGCGCAGCTTGCACGCCTGCTGAAATATGGTCCTGCTCTGCAAAGCCACGCCCCGGAAGGAAAACTGCTGCTGGTTACGCCTCGCCCTGGCACCATCTCCCCGTGGTCTTCTAAAGCGACTGATATTGCCCACAACTGCGGTCTGCATCAGATTAGCCGCCTGGAACGTGGCATTGCCTGGTATGTAGAAGCCTCTACGCTGACCGCTGAGCAATGGCAGATGGTGGCCGACGAACTGCACGACCGCATGATGGAAACGGTTTTCTCTGCGCTGAACGATGCTGAAAAACTGTTTGTCCATCACCAACCGGCGCCGGTCTCCAGCGTTGATCTACTGGGTGAGGGACGTCAGGCGCTGATCGACGCTAACCTGCGTCTGGGTCTGGCGCTGGCGGAAGACGAAATTGACTATCTGCAGGATGCGTTCACCAAACTGGGGCGCAACCCGAACGACATTGAACTGTACATGTTTGCGCAGGCCAACTCCGAGCACTGCCGCCACAAGATTTTTAACGCCGACTGGGTTATCGACGGTAAACAACAGCCTAAGTCGCTGTTCAAGATGATCAAGAATACCTTCGAAACCACGCCGGACCACGTGCTGTCTGCCTATAAAGACAACGCCGCGGTAATGGAAGGTTCTGAAGTGGGCCGCTATTTTGCCGATCACAAAACCGGCCGCTACGATTTCCATCAGGAACCAGCCCACATCCTGATGAAGGTAGAAACTCATAACCACCCGACGGCTATCTCTCCGTGGCCAGGTGCGGCAACCGGCTCCGGCGGAGAAATCCGCGATGAGGGTGCAACCGGTCGTGGTGCAAAACCGAAAGCCGGGCTGGTAGGCTTCTCCGTCTCCAACCTGCGTATTCCTGGCTTTGAACAGCCTTGGGAAGAGGACTTTGGTAAGCCGGATCGTATTGTCACCGCGCTCGACATCATGACTGAAGGCCCGCTGGGCGGCGCGGCGTTTAACAACGAATTTGGTCGCCCGGCGCTGACCGGCTACTTCCGTACCTATGAAGAAAAGGTCAACAGCCATAACGGCGAAGAGCTGCGCGGTTACCATAAACCGATCATGCTGGCAGGCGGGATCGGTAACATCCGTGCCGATCACGTGCAGAAAGGCGAGATCGTCGTTGGCGCCAAGCTGATCGTCCTCGGCGGCCCGGCGATGAACATTGGCCTTGGCGGCGGGGCAGCCTCCTCTATGGCTTCCGGTCAGTCTGATGCCGATCTTGATTTCGCTTCTGTACAGCGTGATAACCCGGAAATGGAACGTCGTTGCCAGGAAGTTATCGACCGTTGCTGGCAGATGGGTGATGCGAACCCAATTCTGTTTATCCATGACGTTGGCGCGGGTGGTCTGTCTAACGCCATGCCGGAGCTGGTAAGCGATGGCGGTCGCGGTGGTAAGTTCCAGCTGCGCGATATCCTCAGCGATGAGCCGGGTATGAGCCCGCTGGAAATCTGGTGTAACGAGTCCCAGGAGCGCTACGTGCTGGCGGTTGCTGCCGATCAATTGCCGCTGTTTGACGAACTGTGTAAGCGCGAGCGCGCGCCGTACGCGGTCATCGGTGAAGCTACCGAAGAACAGCATCTGACCTTGAGCGACAGCCACTTCGACAACCAGCCGATCGACATGCCACTCGATGTGCTGCTGGGTAAAACACCGAAAATGACCCGCGATGTGCAGACGCTGAAAGCCAAAGGCGATGCCCTGAATCGTAGTGAAATCTCGATTGCAGATGCGGTTAACCGCGTGCTGCATCTGCCGACTGTCGCGGAGAAAACGTTCCTCGTGACTATCGGTGACCGTACCGTTACCGGTATGGTGGCGCGTGACCAGATGGTTGGTCCATGGCAGATCCCCGTCGCCAACTGCGCGGTCACTACCGCAAGCCTCGATAGCTACTACGGCGAAGCGATGTCTCTCGGCGAGCGCGCGCCAGTCGCATTGCTCGACTTCTCAGCCTCTGCGCGTCTGGCTGTCGGTGAGGCGCTGACCAACATTGCGGCAACGCAGATTGGCGATATCAAACGCATTAAACTGTCGGCCAACTGGATGGCGGCTGCGGGTCATCCTGGCGAAGACGCCGGACTGTACGAAGCGGTAAAAGCCGTTGGGGAAGAATTATGTCCGGCGCTTGGCCTGACCATTCCGGTGGGCAAAGACTCTATGTCGATGAAAACCCGCTGGCAGGAAGGTAACGAGCAGCGTGAAATGACCTCGCCGCTGTCGCTGGTGATCACCGCCTTTGCCCGCGTGGAAGATGTGCGCCACACCATTACCCCGCAGCTTTCTACTGAAGACAACGCCCTGTTGCTGATTGACCTTGGTCTGGGTCACAACGCGCTTGGTGCGACGGCGCTGGCGCAGGTTTACCGTCAACTGGGGGATAAGCCTGCCGATGTGCGTAACGTAGAGCAACTGAAAGGCTTCTACGACGCCATTCAGGCGCTGGTCGCACAGCGTAAGCTGCTGGCCTACCACGATCGCTCCGACGGTGGCTTGCTGGTGACGCTGGCGGAAATGGCCTTCACTGGTCACTGCGGTATTGAAGCTGATATCCACTCTCTTGGTGAAGATCGTCTGGCGGCGCTGTTTAACGAAGAGCTGGGCGCGGTGATACAGGTTCGCGCAGGTGATCGTGAAGCGGTTGAGGCGTTGCTGGCTCAACATGGCCTTGCCGATTGCGTGCACTATCTGGGGAAAGCCGTGCAGGGCGACCGCTTCGTGGTCGAAGCCGATGGACATGCGGTGTTCAGCGAAAGTCGCACCACAATGCGTATGTGGTGGGCGGAAACCACCTGGCAGATGCAGCGTCTGCGCGATAACCCGGAATGCGCCGATCAGGAACACGACGCTAAAACCAACGATGCCGATCCGGGTCTCAACGTCAAACTGACGTTCGATATTAACGACGATGTTGCCGCGCCGTATATCGCCACCGGTGCGCGTCCGAAAGTGGCCGTGCTGCGCGAGCAGGGCGTTAACTCCCACGTCGAAATGGCGGCAGCTTTCCACCGTGCGGGCTTTGACGCCATCGATGTACACATGAGCGATCTGCTGGGGGGACGCATCGGCTTGGGTAACTTCCAGGCGCTGGTAGCCTGCGGCGGCTTCTCTTACGGCGATGTACTCGGCGCAGGGGAAGGTTGGGCGAAGTCAATTTTGTTCAACAACCGCGTGCGTGATGAGTTCGAAACCTTCTTCCATCGCCCGCAAACCTTGGCGCTCGGGGTGTGTAACGGTTGCCAGATGATGTCTAACCTGCGTGAGCTAATCCCAGGAAGCGACCTGTGGCCGCGCTTTGTGCGTAACCACTCCGACCGCTTTGAAGCCCGCTTCAGCCTGGTCGAAGTGACGCAAAGCCCGTCTTTACTGCTTGCCGATATGGTGGGGTCGATGATGCCGATTGCCGTTTCTCACGGTGAAGGTCGTGTGGAAGTGCGTGACGGTGCGCATCTGGCTCAGCTTGAGAGCAAAGGTCTGGTGGCACTGCGCTACGTCGATAACTTCGGTAAGGTGACCGAGGCTTACCCGGCTAACCCGAACGGTTCGCCGAACGGTATTACTGCTGTGACCACTGAAAATGGTCGCGTCACCATTATGATGCCGCACCCGGAACGCGTGTTCCGTACCGTGAGCAACTCCTGGCACCCGGAAAATTGGGGCGAGGACAGCCCGTGGATGCGTATCTTCCGCAACGCGCGTAAACAGCTTGGATAATTAGCCTATGATCATCAAGCCCCTCTTGTGAGGGGCTTTTTTTTTGTCTGCCGCCTGATAACGCTATGCTTATCAGGCTTACGGGGAAATGCGGTTGTAGCCGGATAAGACGTTCACGCCGCTATCCGGCAATAAACTCAGCGCTTGCACCTAAAAGTAAAGTGTCGGGAAATGCCGACATAGGTAAGGTTACATTGTCGCCAAAAAGAGACATTTAATTATTTGATTTAAAACGAATTTATTTTTAAGTGTTACGGGTGTTGCTGATTGGCGACGGTGTGGGTGAAAAATAGACAATATCATTTCTCATATAAATAATCATATTTTCTATATTTATCATTGTGTTAACAAAGTGTTTTGAATATTGGCACAGATGCTGCATAATATTAACCAGTGGCTCATTCACCTTCTTATGTCAGCCCCTTCGGGACGTGCTACATAAACTTCGAATGACGCACAACAAGGTGCCTGCCGTCCAACATCTGATATTAGCGAAGCTCATATCAACCTCCGGGCGAAACGTCGAGTTAGGCACCGCCTTATTCCACAACAAAGCCGGGTTAATCCCGGCTTTGTTGTATCTGGCGTTCCCCTCAGTTAGCATCTACCTATTCCTGTCCATTGAGAGTAACGCCTTGAAGCGCTGGTCAGTTTTCCCCCGATCTTTACGTCAATTGGTGATGTTGGCATTTTTGCTGATCCTGTTGCCGTTGTTAGTTTTGGCCTGGCAGGCGTGGCAAAGTCTGAATGCCCTGAGCGCGCAGGCTGCGCTGACGAACCGCACCACGCTGATTGACGCCAGACGCAGTGAAGCGATGACCAATGCTGCGCTGGAGATGGAGCGCAGCTATCGGCAATACTGTGTGCTTGATGACTCAACGTTGGCCAAGGTCTACCAAAGTCAGCGTAAACGCTACAGTGATATGCTGGATGCGCATGCGGGGGTGTTGCCAGATACCAAGCTCTACCAGGCGTTGCGTCAGGATCTTAACGATCTCGCGCAGTTGCAGTGTAAAAACAGCGGCCCTGACAGTGTGTCGGCTGCACGGCTGGAAGCGTTCGCTAATGCCAATACCGAGATGGTGCAAGCGACGCGTACCGTCGTCTTTTCTCGTGGCCAGCAGTTACAGCAGGAAATAGCCGAACGCGGGCAGTTTTTTGGCTGGCAGGCACTGGTGCTGTTTCTCCTTAGCCTGGCGATGGTGCTGTTGTTTACCCGTATGATTATCGGTCCGGTGAAGGGCATCGAACGGATGATCAATCGTCTGGGAGAAGGGCGCTCGCTGGGCGATAGCGTATTATTAACTGGGCCCCGTGAGCTGCGATCCGTGGGGCAGCGTATTATCTGGTTAAGCGAACGCCTCTCCTGGCTTGAGTCGCAGCGGCATCAGTTTTTACGCCATCTTTCTCATGAGCTGAAAACACCGCTGGCGAGTATGCGTGAAGGTACTGAATTGCTGGCCGATCAGGTAGTGGGCCCGTTAACACCGGAGCAAAAAGAGGTGGTCGGCATCCTCGATGACAGCAGCCGCAACTTGCAAAAACTGATTGAGCAGCTTCTCGATTACAACCGCAAGCTGGCGGATGACGAGGCTGAGCTTGAAAGTGTGGAAATCGCGCCGCTGGTGGAAAGCGTTGTTTCTGCGCATAGCCTGCCCGCTCGCGCCAAAATGATACATACTGATGTTGCGCTTGCGGTGAACGCCTGCCTGGCAGAACCGATGCTGTTGATGAGCGTGCTGGACAATCTTTATTCCAATGCGGTGCACTACGGCGCTGAATCCGGTAACATTTGGATCCGCAGCAGTTTGCATGGATCAATGGTATACATCGATGTAATGAATACCGGCACACCGATCCCAGAAGCAGAACAGACCATGATCTTCGAGCCTTTTTTCCAGGGTAGCCATCAGCGAAAAGGGGCGGTAAAAGGAAGCGGGTTGGGGCTAAGCATTGCCAGAGATTGCATTCGCCGTATGCGGGGCAAACTGTATCTGGTTGATGACCATGCGCAAAACGTTTGTTTTCGCATAGAACTGCCGCTAGCTGCTGCGAAAAATCACTAAAATAAACCTAAGTCTGGTGAGTATGCCATACGTTGTTGCCCGAATGCTTAAACGACATTTTCTTCATCGCGTCATCCTTGCAAGCCTGCCGTGCCTGGCACTGGTTGGTTGCGTCCCGAACGCGGTGAATCATATTATCGGCGATCCTTCGCAGGAGAAAATTCCGCCTAATCAACTGGCGGACTACCTTGCAACCGACTGTACGGATATCTGGTCGCTATCTGGCCAGTCCACAGAAACCAACCCGTTGTACTGGCTGCGGGCGATGGACTGTGCCGATCGCATGATGCCGGTACAGGCGCGCAGTGAAGCCAGTGCTCAGCTCACGGATACCTGGCAGGGCGCTTTCAAACGCGGGATCCTGCTTGATAACGCCCGCATTACCCCGCCTGAACGGCGAGAGGCAGTTACGCGTCTCGACGCGTTAAGCCCACAAATTCCGAGTCAGGTTCGACCGCTTTATCAGGCCTGGTTCCGTAATCAAATGTTGCAGTTACAGCTTGCCGAAGAGCGCCTGCGCTACAGTAAGCTCCAGCAGTCGTCAGACAGCGATCTCGATACGCTGCGTCAACAGCAACAGCATTTGCAGTCCCAGCTCGATCTCACGACCCGCAAGCTGGAGAATCTGACCGATATTGAGCGCCAGCTTTCAACGCGCAAACCCGCCGGTAACTACAATCCTGATGCGCCGCACGGGAACGATAAACTCACTACGCCTGATAACGAAGAAGGCGCAGCGCCGTCTGCCGATGAGGTTACGCCATGATAAGCCGTAAGCCCGCGCATCTGCTGTTGGTGGATGACGATCCGGGCCTGTTGAAATTACTTGGAATGCGACTAACCAGCGAAGGCTACAGCGTCGTGACCGCGGAAAGTGGGCAGGAAGGGTTACGGGTACTGAACCGTGAAAAAGTGGATCTGGTTATCAGCGATCTGCGCATGGATGAAATGGACGGCATGCAGCTGTTTACTGAAATCCAGAAAGTGCAGCCGGGCATGCCGGTGATTATCCTGACCGCTCACGGCTCCATCCCGGACGCCGTTGCGGCGACCCAGCAAGGGGTGTTCAGTTTTCTCACTAAGCCAGTCGACAAGGATGCGTTATATCACGCGATTGACGGGGCGCTGGAACAGTCTGCGCCTGCTACTGATGACAGTTGGCGTGAGTCCATTGTCACCCGCAGCCCGCTGATGCTACGTCTGCTGGAACAGGCGCGAATGGTGGCGCAATCGGATGTTAGTGTCTTGATCAACGGCCAAAGCGGAACCGGGAAAGAAGTTTTCGCCCAGGCTATTCACAACGCCAGCCCGCGCAGCCACAAGCCCTTTATTGCCATTAACTGTGGCGCGTTGCCGGAACAACTGCTGGAGTCTGAACTGTTTGGTCATGCGCGCGGCGCTTTTACCGGCGCGGTGAGTAATCGTGAAGGGTTGTTTCAGGCCGCGGAAGGCGGCACGCTTTTTCTCGATGAGATTGGCGATATGCCTGCACCGTTACAGGTGAAACTGCTGCGCGTATTGCAGGAACGAAAAGTCAGACCGTTGGGCAGTAACCGCGATATCGACATTGATGTGCGGATCGTTTCTGCGACCCACCGCGATTTACCCAAAGCGATGGCTCGGGGCGAATTTCGCGAGGATTTGTACTATCGCCTCAACGTGGTGAGCCTGAAGATCCCTGCGCTGGCCGAGCGTACGGAAGATATTCCGCTGCTGGCGAACCATCTGCTACGCCAGTCTGCTGAACGGCACAAACCGTTCGTACGCGCCTTTTCAACCGATGCCATGAAGCGGTTAATGACCGCCAGCTGGCCGGGCAACGTGCGTCAACTGGTCAACGTAATTGAGCAGTGCGTGGCGTTGACCTCTTCGCCAGTGATCAGCGACGCGCTGGTGGAGCAGGCGCTGGAAGGGGAAAACACCGCGCTGCCGACATTTGTTGAGGCGCGTAACCAGTTTGAGCTCAACTATCTGCGTAAGCTGCTGCAAATCACCAAGGGCAATGTGACTCACGCGGCAAGAATGGCGGGGCGCAACCGCACCGAATTCTATAAGTTGCTTTCTCGACACGAGCTGGATGCAAACGATTTCAAAGAATAAATCTGCGGATTATGTTAGCTTTATTCGATCAAAAGACAGGCGACCTTTTCAAGGAATAGCATGAAAAAGATTGATGCGATTATTAAACCCTTCAAGCTGGACGACGTCCGCGAAGCGCTGGCAGAAGTCGGTATCACCGGGATGACGGTAACGGAAGTGAAAGGCTTTGGCCGTCAGAAAGGCCATACCGAGCTGTACCGTGGCGCGGAATATATGGTGGATTTTCTGCCGAAGGTAAAAATTGAAATTGTGGTTACCGACGACATCGTCGATACCTGCGTCGACACCATTATCCGTACTGCCCAGACCGGCAAGATCGGCGACGGTAAGATTTTTGTCTTCGACGTGGCTCGCGTTATTCGTATTCGTACCGGTGAAGAAGACGACGCGGCAATCTAAGCCGCGCCGTTAATTTGTCGGCCTGATAAGCGTAGCGCATCAGGCCGAGTGATTGCCGGATGGCGGCGTAAACGCCTTATCCGGCCTACTCGCGTAATACATTACAAGACTTTATGCGGACCGAAGCATTCGTAATGAATGTTCTCGTTTTTCACGCCCAGGCCGACCAGCTGCTTCGCGGCGAACTGCATGAAACCAACCGGACCGCACAGATAAAACTGCATCGCCGGATCGCTGATTGCGCTTTCCAGCTTGTTCAAATCCATCAGACCTACGCTATCAAACGCACCTTTCGCGCGATCGGCTTCGGTTGGCTCACGATACCAGGTGTGCGCACTAAAACGTGGCAGCGTTTTGCCGAGTTCATTTACTTCATCAGCGAAGGCATGTACATCGCCATTTTCTGCCGCGTGGAACCAGTTAACCTGCGCCGTATGCTTCGCTTTCGCCAACGTGTCCAGCATCGCCAGCATTGGGGTTTGTCCCACTCCTGCGGAGATCAGAGATACCGGGGTGTCGGTCGCGACGTCCATAAAGAAATCGCCCGCAGGTGCGGCCAGGTGAACAACGTCGCCAACATTCGCATAGTTGTGCAGCCAGGTGGAAACCTGACCACCGTCTTCACGC
Organism: Citrobacter sp. Cf118; assembly: GCF_030334095.1. Classification (NCBI taxonomy): domain Bacteria; kingdom Pseudomonadati; phylum Pseudomonadota; class Gammaproteobacteria; order Enterobacterales; family Enterobacteriaceae; genus Citrobacter; species Citrobacter sp. Cf118. The sequence continues at coordinate 45,543 of NZ_JAOWES010000083.1, forward strand.
TTAACGGCAATACGATAGCCTTTGCCATCAGGTTTACGGGTCAGTGAGTACTGACGAATTTCCTGATGCGGGAAACCTTCCGGCTTCAGCCAGACGCCCAGGTATTGTCCCGGATGATATTCAGCTACTGCGCCACCATCGACAGGTTCAAACTCAAAGCTGGTGATCAGTGCACTGCGTGGGGTTTTTGCCACGATGCGGAAAGGACGGGTACCTTCCCAGCCGCCATTTTTATTGGCATTTTCGCTATAGATTTGCGCTTCACGGTTGATGAACACGTTCGCCAGTACGCCATACGCTTTACCCCACGCATCCAGAACTTCCTGGCCTGGGCTGAACATTTCGTCCAGCGTTGCCAGCAAATGACCACCCACGATGTTGTACTGCTCTGGTTTAATCTGGAAACTGGTATGCTTTTGCGCGATTTTCTCAACCGCTGGCAACAGCGCCGCCAGGTTTTCGATATTGCTGGCATACGCGGCAATCGCGTTAAACAGCGCCTCGCGCTGATCGCCATTACGCTGGTTACTCATGTTGAAAATTTCTTTCAGCTCTGGGTTATGCGTAAACATGCGATCGTAGAAATGGGCGGTCAGCTTCGGACCTGTTTCAACCAGCAGGGGAATAGTGGCTTTCACTGTAGCGATGGTTTGTGCGTCAAGCATACGGTCTTCCTTTATCTGAGACTTTAATGATGTATGTCAAATACATCTTATAAAAAATACCCCTGCATTGTAAATGGTTCTTTGTAACTTTGCGTTGTAAAGGTTACATCGTGAAAAATCTGCATCACAAACCTGAAAAGAAATCCGTTGAAATTCAGCAGACCTTTGTTCTCCAAAGCCTTGCGTGCCGTGAAGGTAATCGTTTGCGTAAAATCCTTTGTCAAGACCTGTTATCGAAGAATGATTCGGTTATACTGTTGGCCGAAGTCCTAGGGACTGCCTTTTTAGGCCGAAATTCTATTGTTAGCTGAGTCAGGAGATGCGGATGTTAAAGCGTGAAATGAACATTGCCGATTATGATGCCGAACTGTGGCAGGCTATGGAGCAGGAAAAAGTACGTCAGGAAGAGCACATCGAACTGATCGCCTCCGAAAACTACACCAGCCCGCGTGTTATGCAGGCGCAAGGTTCTCAGCTGACCAACAAATATGCTGAAGGTTATCCGGGTAAGCGCTACTACGGCGGTTGCGAGTACGTTGATATCGTTGAGCAACTGGCTATCGATCGTGCAAAAGAGCTGTTTGGCGCTGACTACGCTAACGTACAGCCGCACTCTGGTTCTCAGGCTAACTTCGCTGTTTACACCGCTCTGCTGCAACCGGGCGATACCGTTCTGGGTATGAACCTGGCACAAGGCGGCCACCTGACTCACGGCTCCCCGGTTAACTTCTCCGGCAAACTGTACAACATCATCCCTTACGGTATTGATGAGTCCGGCAAAATTGACTACGAAGACATGGCGAAGCAGGCCAAAGAGCACAAACCGAAGATGATCATCGGTGGCTTCTCTGCTTACTCCGGCGTTGTTGACTGGGCAAAAATGCGTGAAATCGCTGACAGCATCGGTGCATACCTGTTCGTCGATATGGCGCACGTTGCGGGGCTGATTGCCGCAGGCGTTTATCCGAACCCGGTTCCACATGCACACGTTGTGACCACCACCACCCACAAAACCCTGGCGGGTCCACGCGGTGGCCTGATCCTGGCGAAAGGCGGTGACGAAGAGCTGTACAAAAAACTGAACTCTGCTGTGTTCCCAAGCGCGCAGGGCGGCCCGCTGATGCACGTGATCGCAGCGAAAGCCGTGGCGCTGAAAGAAGCGATGGAGCCTGAGTTCAAGGTTTACCAGCAGCAGGTTGCTAAAAACGCCAAAGCGATGGTGGAAGTGTTCCTGAACCGTGGATACAAAGTGGTTTCTGGCGGGACTGAAAACCACCTGTTCCTGCTGGATCTGGTTGATAAAAACCTGACCGGTAAAGAAGCTGACGCCGCACTGGGCCGCGCTAACATCACCGTTAACAAAAACAGCGTACCGAACGATCCGAAGAGCCCGTTTGTGACTTCCGGTATCCGTATCGGTTCTCCGGCAATCACTCGCCGTGGCTTCAAAGAAGCGGAAGCGAAAGAGCTGGCTGGCTGGATGTGTGACGTGCTGGACAACATCAATGACGAAGCCGTAATCGAGCGCGTCAAAGGTAAAGTTCTGGATATCTGCGCACGCTTCCCGGTTTACGCGTAAGCCATACTGATTGCTGGATGGCGGTGTAAACACCTTATCCGGCCTACGGGTAACTCACATGTAGGCCGGATAAAAGAAGTGCCATCCGGCAGTTATATTGACTTAAGCAAGATTGTTTCATCGACTAAAGCCGCCATTGGCGGCTTTTTCTTTGCCTGAATCCATTTTCTCAATAAACGTATTTCTCGGCCCTGATTCAACGTTACTGCGCCAACAATCACGCCATCCTGCAGGTTAAACCATATTGCTTTATGCGCATCTGAATTGCCGCGTATGAACCAGCTTTCTCCCTGCATTTCGCCAACAAATTGTAGATTGTCATTAAATTGGTCGGTCCAGAACCAGCCAGGTGTCTTCTCCGGCAACGGCAGATTTAGGATTGCGGCGGCGGCAATCTGTGCCTGAAAATTGGCGTTTTCCCAGCTTTCCATGCGTACTAACGAACCGTCGGGCTTGCGCGTTATCGCTACGTCACCGGCGGCGAAAATGTCCGGATCGGAGGTGGTGCAGGCGCTATCAACGATAATGCCGTTAGCTGCCTCCAGACCGGCATCGCGGGCCAGCGCATCATTCGCCACGATACCGATACCGTAAATCACCGCATCGGCCAGCAGCGTCTCGCCGTTTTGCAGCGTCAGCGAGAGAAACTCTCCCGCTTCGGCGTGTTCAATGCTGCTGTTGAGTAACACCCGCACGCCCGCCTGCTGGTGGCGGGCAAGCAGGTAATCGCGCACCGGAGCAGGGGCGTTGCGGCCCATTACCGACGACGCCATCTCGACCACAGTCACCTGGCAGCCGCGCTGGGTGGCGCTCGCCGCCAGCTCCAGGCCAATCGTGCCCGCACCGACGATCGCGATTGCCTTACCCGGCTGTAGGACGTCGCGCAGGCGTTCGGCATCGCCAGCGTGGCGCAGCGTAAAGCAACGCTCGCCCAGCTTATCCAGCAGCGGCAAAGGCCTGGCCGCTGCACCGGTAGCCAGCAGCAGCTGCGACCAGCGGTAGGTTTGCCCATCGGTGAGCGTTAGCGTACGCGAGGCGCGATCAATCTCGCGAAGCGTCACGCCCAGATGCAGCTGCACGTTATGTTCCTGCCACCAACTGGCGGGCAGCACCGGCTGAAGCTGCGGATTTTCGTCCAGCAGCATGGCTTTCGACAGCGGCGGGCGCTCGTAGGGCAGATGCGCCTCGTCAGAAAAGAGGTGTAACGGCCCGTTAAACCCTTGCTGGCGCAGCGCGGCAGCGGCCATTGCCCCCGCCTGACCGCCGCCAATGATGGCAATAATGTGTTCACTCATAACGACTCCTTACAGATCCAGACCAGCGGCGACGTGGCGGATCCCACGGATCCCCAGCCCGGCGTCGGCGTTGATCATCACGCCGCTTAAGGTGCGGTTGTTACGACGCGATGCCAGCATCACGTATGGCCCGGTAAAGTCGGCTGGGTCGGGGAAGAACTGGAGCGGCAGAATGGCGGCGATTTTCTCCGGCGTCAGCGATTGCATAATCGAGGTATCGCTTTGCCCCAGCGCCTGTGGGCCGCGCAGATCGGTCGCCATACCGCACGGACCGACACCGTTCACCCGCACCTTCGGCGCCAGCTCGTAGGCTAACTGGCGAATCAGCCCGGTGGCGGCATGTTTCGAGGCGGTATACAGCGGCCCGCCGCCGCCCGGATACCACGCGGCGTTGGACAGGGTAAAGATGATACTGCCTTCGCTGGCGATAAGCGCCGGGGCGCAGGCTTTCGCACCCAGCAGATAGCCCAGCACGTTAACGTTAAACAGTTCGTGAAAGCCGCTCTCCAGCGCCTCAGCAGAGGTGTTCACCAGCGTTGCGTTATGATCCCAGATGCCCGCATTGCCAATAAAACAGTCCAGTTTGCCAAACGCGGTGAGGATTTGATCGACCGCGCGCTGATAGTCGGCGTAGCAGGTGACGTTGCCTTCCACCGCCAGCACATGTTCGCCAAAACGCTGGCGCAGGCTGGCGACTTTGGCTGGTGACAGTTCGAGCGTGGCGACCTTCGCGCCTTCTTCAATAAAGCGCTCGACCAGCGCCAGACCGAGGCCGGAGCCGCCGCCGGTAATGAAAACCACGTTGTCGCGTAAATCGCTCATCGGGCGTCCTCTGGAATATCAACAAATACATCGCTACCTTCCACGTAAACCGCGTAGGTGGTCAGCGGATCGGTGGCAGGTAAGCACAGCGCTTTACCGGTTTTCAGGCAGAAGCTGGCCGCGTGCAGCGGGCATTCCACCGTGGCATCGTCTTCCAGATAACCTTCGGACATCGAGGCGTTACCGTGGCTACAGCGATCGTTAATGGCATAAAACTCGCCGCCAACGTTGAACAGGGCGATGACGGGCGAGGTTTCCAGCCGGAGGGCTTCACCCTCCGGCAGCTCCGTGGCGGAGCAGGCAAATACACGGCTCATCAGAACAGTACACTCAGGTTATGGGAGGTGATCACCGCTTGATCCAGCACGATCTCGCGTGCCAGTAAGCGCCACTCATCGCCGGGCAAACGACGGACTTTGTCCACGCGCGTGCCGACGTAAAACGTCTCGTCCCGCTCTTTTTGCGCGCGATACAGCAGATAGTTGAGGCGCACGGCGAACACACCGGGCACGTCGGTTTCGCTGATTTGTAAGTTGCTAATCAGATGACGGGTACGCGAAGGCGGTTCTTCCGCCCAGGCCATGCCGGTTTCCAGCCGCGCGATGCGGCGCTCAAGCTGGTCTTTGTTGTCGTTGAAAATCCAGGTGGTCGGCGGCTGCACGCCTTTGCGACGGTCGCGCGTCTGGGCGTTCACCGTGGTACGCATGGTGTAGCGAATGTCGTCATCCAGCTGCGCCAGCCAGTCGCGAAACTGCCAGTCGTCGAGCATACGCGCTTCTTCATACAGAAACTGGCTGATGCGATGATGCAGTTCAAGAGAAACTAAAGCGCTCATTTCATCACCTCCTGCTGGTAGGCGGCGGTTTTCTTGTGCACTTCCTGCCAGCTTTCGCTGCTGAGCAAATCGGCCCAGCGTTGGTACATGCCACGCGCGGCGGTTTCCGAAAAGATGTAGTTGGTGATCCCCGGAATGCCGTCTTCACGGCGTTTCTCCTGGCCAAGCCCCATTTCCAGACACAATTTCGTGTTGCGTGCGCGATGACCTTTCAGCAGTTTTTGAATTTCACACCAGTTTTCCGAGTCGTCCTGCTCCAGGAACCCGGCGGGGCCAAAAGCCCGCGTGGCGCTGTTTTCAAACGCGGCTTTCACTTCATCAGAGGCGGCTTTATCGGTAATACAGAACGCCCACACCTCAACCTGATCCGGCCCACGCGGGTGCCAGACGCGCAGCGTGGCGGTACCGTTGAGCCAGGAAAGCGTTGGGAAAATGTTGTTGTGACCGGCCAGACGCAGGGCGCGAACTTTACCCAGACGCTGCTCGGCTTCCGCGTAGGTGTCGCGGTAGTAGCTGGAGACCTCACCGTCGACCCAGACGTTGGCATCGGGATTCTCAGTAAAGAAAAATCCGCTGCCGTGCCCATCCTGACCGAACTGTAACGCGTCTTTGGCGGTTTCCCACACCGGGCGGGCGGTCTGACCATCGCCGAGGCGCTTATCGCTACCGTCGTCTTTCGCTCCCAGCACCTGCACCGCAGAGGCATGGCTGAACAGCGCGTGATACTGGTCGCTGGCAAACTGTTCGGCGGGGAATTTCCAGTTACAATCGATGGTCCACTTTTGTACGCCACCGACGATTTCGGTGCCGCCTTCACGACGATCGAGTACGCCGTCGAGATACCAGGCGATGTCGCCGAGATAATCGCCAAGCGCAGGCGCGGAGGTATCCCAGTTACCGAAAATCAGTCCCTTGTAGCTCTCTACGCCAGGCACTTCGTTCAGCCCCCAGTGCGATTTGCATAAACCTTGCGGATAAGCGCGCGGCTCCAGCGGGACGTCGATCAGCTCGCCGTTAATACCGTAAGACCAGCCGTGATACGGGCAGGTAAAGGCGCGGGTATTGCCGCAGTCGGCGTAGCTGACGCGCATCGCACGGTGGCGACACTGGTTGAGAAACGCTTTGATGCTGCCGTCTTTCTGGCGAACCACCACCACCGCATCCTCGCCCATGTAGGTGTTAAAAAAATCACCGGGTTTGGGGATTTGGCTTTCGTGGGCGAGAAATAGCCAGCAGCGTCCGAAGATGCGTTCCAGCTCCAGTTGGTAAATTTCAGGGTCGGTATAAATTCGTGGGGTTACGCGACCGTTTTGCGTGTCGATCAGTTGGTAGATGTCTAAATTTGAGGGTGTGGTCATATTTTTTAATCCTGAAAGCTAAGATGTATTGACCTTCTTTTTTTGTACCCTAAGGATGTTGCTGGTTAGTTATCAATCTGTGAAATAGTAAATTTCTACCAGTTGAGACATTTTTTCGATAACAAGGAGAAGGGCATGGAACTGAGGCACTTACGCTATTTCGTAGCAGTGGCGCAGGCGCTGAATTTCACCCGAGCGGCAGAAAAGCTGCATACCTCTCAGCCGTCATTAAGCAGCCAGATCCGCGATCTTGAAACCTGCGTGGGCGTTCCGTTGCTGGTGCGGGATAAACGAAAAGTTGCGCTGACGGCGGCCGGTGAGTGCTTTTTACAGGATGCGCTGGCGATCCTCGAACAGGCGGAAAACGCCAAAGTTCGTGCCCGTAGAACGGTGCAGGAAGATAATCATTTCTCCATTGGCTTTGTCCCTTCCGCAGAGGTCAATCTGTTGCCGAAGGTGCTGCCTTTGTTTCGTTTAAAACAACCGGATACGCACATTGAACTGGTGAGTCTGATCACCACCGAGCAGGAAGAGAAGATCCTCAGCGGAGAGCTGGACGTTGGCTTAATGCGCCACCCGGTGTACAGCCCGGATCTCGATTATCTGGAGCTGATTCATGAGCCGTTGGTAGTTGTGTTACCGGTGAATCATCCGTTAGCTGATGAGCAGGCAATCTCCGCAGAACAACTACACGGCGTGAATTTTGTCAGCACCGATCCGGCCTATTCCGGCGCGTTAGCGATGATTGTCAAAAACTGGTTTCAGCAGCAAAAAAGCCAGCCTAACATTGTGCAAGTGGCAACCAACATTCTGGTGACCATGAACCTGGTCGGCATGGGGTTGGGGGTGACTTTGATACCCGGTTATATGAATAATTTTAATACCGGACAGGTGGTTTTTCGGCCAATTATTGGTGATGTCCCAACCATCGCGTTGCTGATGGCGTGGAAAAAAGGATCGCTCAAACCGGCACTGACCGATTTTATCGCCACGGTACATGAACGTTTGGCCGTGAGTCTGACGGTGTAATGGTTACAACTCGCTGAGCTGTGACTCGACATACAGATAGCCAATTCCCATGAGTTGCTGGGCACGATTGAGCTGGCCGAAGCTTATCTGAGTCGCTCTGGCGCGCGGGTTATCACCGTGATCAAACGGGTTAAACCCAGTTTGCTGCACCAAGGTATTGAGCCAGCTATCGCCAAAAGCACAGCTACGACCGTACAACCATATCTGATTAATATTCAGTATATTCAGAAAGTTATATAAACTAAGCCCAATGGCGCTGGCGGCATGCTCGGCCCAGGCCTGAATACGAACATCACCGTTCTGCCAGGCAGTAATAAGCTGGTCGGTGGTGAGTGTTTCCGGATCGTAAAGGGACGTCGGCTGCGATTTCATCCACACGCGGGCCTGTTTTTTCAACGCGCTCAATGATGCCACCGTTTCCAGACAGCCATAGCGACCGCAGTCACAGGCAATTCCATCGGGATGAACGATGGTGTGTCCAATCTGGCCGCTGCCATACAGACTACCGCGCCAGATATTGTCGTTAATCACAAACGATGAGCCGATACCGTAATCAACGTTAATCACGCAAAAATCACCGTTAGCCGCTGGGTTTTGCCATTTTTCGGCCAGCGCCAGCATCACACAGTCATTGTCCAGGCGGACCTGTACGCCAAGCATCTCTTCCAGCAGATATTTTATTTCCACCGGTGTTTTCCACGGGGCCTGGGGCATGGTTTTTGATGCGCCGGTGATCGGATCAACCTGGCCGTGAACGCCGAGCGCCAGATTAATCGTGACCTCGGGAAATTGTCGACGGTATTCCCGCCAGTGTGCAGCCAGGGCTGACAGCAGCGCTTTGGGGGTTTCCGGCTTAATGACTTCATGACGCCAGTCGCCGATGGCAACCAGCCGTGCGTCCGCCAGTTGGCTGGTGATACTGGTAGGGGTGACGTTGATACATAGCGTCCATGCGCCTTTTTCTGGCAAATGATAGCTGCCGCTGCTCAAACCGCGCTGGCTTAAGGTTTTTCGCGAATGACTGATCCTCCCCTCATCCATTAGCTCTTCGAGGATATTGCTGACCGCCGGGATCGACAGGCTGGTGAGCTGCGCCAGCTGTGACTTGCTGAGCTGCTTTTCCCGCCACAGGTGCGACAAAAAGATCTGCTTATTCGCCTGACGAACCCTGGCGTTGTTGAACCCCGAACGCTGCATTCACTTAACTCCCTTAACTATATTGCGTGAGCATTGCGCATTTTAGCGCCACTTAACTGCCGCAGAATAGCATCAAGTTGAATTTTTACTTTTGCTTATTGAGTGGAGAGCGGCATGTACGGTTCAGTTAAAGTCTGGCAAGAAACGATAACCCTCCCAACGTGGACGGCGGGTGAAGAAGATGCCAACCCAATGTTTCTGGAAAAGCGGGTTTACCAGGGATCTTCTGGCGCGGTGTATCCGTATGGCGTGATTGATACGCTGACCGGCAAACGTGAAATGCGCGACTATCAGGCGGTGTGGATGGAGAATGACTTCATTCGCGTCATGCTGTTGCCGGAGTTAGGCGGGCGTATTCATCGAGCGTATGACAAAGTACAGCAACGCGATTTTGTCTACTACAACGAAGTGGTGAAGCCCGCTCTGGTTGGTTTGCTTGGACCGTGGATCTCTGGTGGCATTGAATTTAACTGGCCGCAGCATCATCGCCCAACCACTTTTATGCCAGTCGATTTTACGCAGCAGCAGGGTGAGCATGGCGAATATACCGTATGGATGGGTGAGGTAGAACCTATGCGCGGTTTACAGGTGATGACCGGATTTACGCTGTATCCGGATCGCGCCCTGATCGAGATAACCGGGAAGGTGTTTAACGGTAACGCTACGCCACGCCATTTTTTATGGTGGGCGAATCCAGCGGTGAAGGGCGGCGACGATCACCAGAGCGTGTTTCCGCCGGATGTGACCGCAGTATTTGACCACGGTAAGCGTGATGTTTCTGCGTTTCCTATCGCCACCGGCACATACTATAAAGTGGACTACTCGGCTGGCGTGGATATCTCGCGCTACAAAAACGTGCCGGTACCGACCTCCTACATGGCTGAAAAATCAGATTATGATTTTGTTGGCGCATGGCATCACGGTGAGCGAGGCGGGCTGCTACATGTGGCTGACCACCACGTTTCGCCAGGGAAAAAACAGTGGACCTGGGGCTATGGCGACTTTGGCGTTGCCTGGGATCGTAACCTTACCGATGACAACGGTCCTTATATTGAACTGATGACCGGGGTCTTTACCGACAACCAGCCGGATTTCACCTGGCTTGCGCCGTACGAAGAGAAAGTCTTCGTACAAAACTTCCTGCCCTACAGCGAACTGGGCATGGTGCAAAACGCCAGTACGCAGTTGGCGCTTCGTCTGGTACGTGAGAGTAACCAGCTTTCTGTGGGCGTTTATGCGATTGCGCCGCTGCACGACGTGCAGATTACGCTTTCTGCCGATGGACAACCGTTCTATGAGCATACGCTGACCCTGGAGCCCGGACAAAGCTGGCTGGCTGATGTGTCTGACGATAACCATGCGCGGGTAACGATGACTGTCACTGGCGCCGATGGCACTACGCTTTTGCAGTACGAAGAGCACATCGCGCAAGAGTTACCACTGCCATCGGCGGCCGTCGCGCCAGCGCTGCCAGAAGCGCTTTCTAATACCGATGAACTCTATTTTATTGGTCAGCATCTGGAGCAGTACAACCATGCCAGCCGCTATGCCGAAGATTATTATCGCCGCGCGCTGGACGTTGATCCGCTGGACTACCGCAATAATGTGGCCCTGGGGACGCTGGCGCTAAACCGCGCCGACTGGGCGCTGGCGGCACAATGTGCCGGCAAGGCGCTGGAGCGGGCGCATAAGCTCAATAAAAATCCGCGTGATGGCGAGGCGAGTATGCTGCTGGCCGCCGCACAGGAACGTCAGGGCGATGATGACAGCGCGTGGGATAATTATTATAAGGCCAGCTGGAGCGGCAACTGCCGGGATGCGGCTTTCTGGTCGTTAGCGCGTCTGGCGATGAAGCGTCAGGACTACGCTGGCGCATTGGAAAAGGTGGAGCAGAGCCTGCTCTTTAACGGCAGTAATAACCTGGCCATGGGGCTGAAAGCGCTGGCGCTGGCAAAGCTTGATCGCAATGCGCAAGCGCTGGACTACATTCGCCAACAGCTGGTGGATTATCCGCTGAGCTATACCCTGCACTATGCGCGCTGGGCTATCTGCCAGGACGAGGCGACAGCGCTTGCGCTGATCTCGATTACCGGGCGTCGCGGGACCAACGCGTGTGAACTGGCAGGCTGGCTGACCTCTTTGGGGCAAAAGGATGCTGCCCGTGGCGTGCTGGAACTGCTCGACAGCCAGGAAACGCTGCCGATGCTGTGGCGCGCCTCGCTGAGCGATAATCCACAACCCTTCATTGAACGTGCTCGTGAGTGTCTGCAAAACCGCGTGCGTTTCCCCAATACGCTGGATGAAGTGCAGATGCTGCAAACTCTTGAGCAAAGCGCTTTTGCCCGCTATTTACTCGGCTGTTTCTGGTACAGCAAACGGCGTTATGCCGAGGCGGTTTCCTGCTGGCAGTTCACGCTTGCGCAGGAAGCGGATTTCGCTCCGGCGCATCGTTTACTGGGGATTTACGCCTGGAACAAACTGCAAGATGCGCAGCAGGCGAAACAGTATCTGTCGCAAGCCGTGGCGCTGGAGCCGCAAAATGCCCGCTTCCTGTTTGAACTCGACTATCTCAACAAGCTGATGGCACAACCGGTTGAACAGCGCCTGCAGCGGCTGGAAGCCAGTAAAGAGATTGTCTTCCTGCGTGATGATCTGACGGTGGAACTGCTCAGCTTGTGGAATGGGTTGGGGCGCTATGACGATGCCGCCGCAGTATTACGTGAGCGGGTGTTCCATCCGTGGGAAGGCGGTGAAGGTAAAGCCACCGGGCAATATCTGCTTAATCAATTACATCGCGCGCTGGCTGCCGTGCAGTCCGGCGACCCGCAAACTGCTATTACGCAACTGCAACAGGCGCTGCACTATCCGCAAAACCTTGGGGAAGGCCGTTTGCCAGGGCAAACGGATAACGACATCTGGTATTTGCTTGGGTATTGCGCGCAGCTGCAAGGCCATTTCGAAGAATCTCAGCGCTACTTCTCCCGTGCGACGCGCGGCGGAAGCACACTGGATGCCGGACGTTACTACAACGACCAGCCAGTGGACTATCTCTTCTGGCAGGGTATGGCGCAGAGAAAACTTGGCGATGATGCAGAGGCGGACGCTCTGTTCAATAGCTTCCTGCAATGGGTTGAGTCGCATCACGACAACGTGCCGGATGTCGATTTCTTTGCCGTATCGCTACCCGACCTGGTGGTGCTGGATACCTCAGCACAAGCAAAACACCAGCAACACTGCCTGTTTATCAATGCGCTCGGGCATCTGGGGCTAGGAAATAGCGCCGCCTGTCAGCGTGAACTTGATGAACTCCTGCAACTCAATCCGGCACATGACAAGGCATTACTGCTGCGTCACGCCATTAACGTAAGGCTTTTCCAGTAACACCCGAAACGGGTGGGGGATAACCTCACCCGAAACCTACTGTACCCTGCGTTTCCCTGAAAGAGGAATCATAATGAATAACGCGCAGACACATTTAAAGATTGGTTACGTCTGGACTATCTGCCTGGTTGCGGCCTGCGGAGGTTTACTGTTTGGCTATGACTGGGTGGTGATCGGCGGGGCAAAACCCTTCTATGAAGCATATTTCTCGATTACCGATCCGGCGCAATCCGGCTGGGCGATGAGTTCCGCGCTGGTTGGTTGTATCTTTGGCGCGCTGATTTCCGGCTGGTGCGCCGATAAATTTGGCCGAAAAATGCCGCTGATTCTTTCAGCGATCCTCTTTAGCGCTTCTGCATGGGGAACTGCCGTCGCCAGTAACTTCGATATGTTTATTGTCTATCGCATTGTGGGTGGTGTGGGGATTGGTCTGGCGTCTGCGTTAAGTCCGCTGTATATCGCCGAGGTCAGCCCGGCGGAAAAGCGAGGTCGCTTTGTTGCCGTTAACCAGCTCACCATCGTCATTGGCGTGCTGGCGGCGCAGCTTATCAACCTGATGATTGCCGAACCTGTTGCCACAGGCGCTACGCAGCAGGCAATTGTTGAAAGCTGGAACGGTCAGACAGGCTGGCGCTGGATGTTTGGTGCTGAATTAGTGCCTGCGGTAATTTTCCTGGTGCTGATGTTCTTTGTACCTGAATCGCCGCGCTGGCTGGTGAAAGCGGGCAAAGCAGATCGTGCGCATGCCATGCTGCAGCGCATTGGTTCGGCGGAATATGCCGGGCAAACGCTGAAAGAGATTGAACATACGCTGCAAAAAGATAATCACAAGGTCGCGTGGTCAACGCTGTTACAACCGCAGATCAAACCGATCGTGATTATTGGCATGGTGCTGGCAGTGTTCCAGCAGTGGTGTGGGATCAACGTTATTTTCAACTATGCGCAGGAGATCTTCGCCTCTGCCGGATTCGACATCAACGGTACGTTAAAATCGATCGTGGCGACAGGGATCATCAATCTGGTCTTTACCCTTGCCGCTCTGCCGTTAGTGGACAAAATTGGCCGTCGTAAACTGATGCTGTTCGGCGCGTCAGGATTGACGGTTATCTACGTACTGATTGCCGGGGCGTACGGGTTGGGCATTATGGGCTGGCCGGTTCTGGTTCTGGTGCTGGCGGCAATCGCGATTTATGCTCTGACGCTGGCGCCGGTGACCTGGGTGCTGCTATCAGAAATTTTTCCCAACCGCGTGCGCGGGCTGGCAATGTCGCTGGGGACGCTGGCGCTGTGGATTGCTTGTTTCCTGCTGACCTATACCTTCCCGCTGCTCAATGCGAGTCTGGGCGCGTCGGGAAGCTTCCTGCTGTACGGTGTGATTTGCGCGATGGGCTTCATCTATGTTCTGCGTAATGTACCGGAAACCAAAGGCGTGACGCTGGAAGCGCTGGAAGAACAGCTGGCGGCGCAGCATACAAAAGTTGGTGCATCAACCCAACCGCGAAGCGCCCGCTAATGGATGGTCTGCTGACGCTACAAAACGCACATCTGCGGATGTGCGTCGATCCGCAGGGCGGTTCTCTATTAAGCCTGGTTTCGTTACAACATCAACAGGCCATTTTACGCGAAGGTCATGGTCAGCGGCCTGGTGATTGCGGCCTGTTCCCGATGCTGCCGGTCGCGAATCGGGTGGCGGGAAATCGTTTTATGCTGCGCGGTGAAGAGGTGGTTTTACCTCAGCATGGCGCAGACGACACTTTCTTCCTGCACGGTGACGGCTGGCTGCAACGCTGGCAGATTATTACCGCTACCCAAAGCGGCTGTTTGCTGCAGTTGCGCAGTTGGCACCCCTGCGGCTACGACTATACGGCGCGGCTTTGTTATCAACTGGAAACCTCAAGCCTGCACGCCTCGTTGACGCTCACTCATTGCGGTGAACAGCCAATGATCTATGGCTGCGGGTTCCATCCGTTTTTCGCCTTTGATAAGCGCAGCACGGCGCAGTTCACCGCCGGCGGTTACTGGCCGGAGGGGGAACAGCATCTGCCGCTGGAATGGCAACGCGATATCCCTTCAGCGGCGGATTTCATGCATGCGCAATACGGTGAGGATAGCTGGCTGAATGTCGGATATTCTGGCTGGAGCGGGCGGGCCGTTATTCAGCGGGATGTGATGAGAGTCACGATTTTAGCGCAAACTCCGTGGTTGATGCTGTTCAGAATGTCGGGTGAGGAGTTCCTGTGCCTGGAGCCGCAAACGCATCCGGTGAATGCCCACAACATGCAGGGGCAGCCGGGATTGCAGGTTTTAGCGCAGGGAGAACGCTGCCATTTTGCGATGCAAATTAGCGTCGAATAGGGCAAAAATCATGTTATCTGCCTGTTAATGCTCTCTTGCGCCAGCCTGCGTTTGTCGCCAGACTATCGCCTCCAAACGGGAGGGATTCATGGCTTTGCATTCCACGCGCTGGCTGGCGCTCGGTTATTTCACCTACTTCTTTAGCTACGGTATCTTTCTGCCTTTCTGGAGCGTCTGGCTCGAAGGGTTAGGGCTGACGCCGGAAACCATCGGTTTACTGTTGGGCGCGGGGCTGATTGCCCGTTTTCTCGGTAGCTTGCTGATTGCACCGCGTGTGAGCGATCCCTCTCGGCTGATCTCTGCGTTACGTATTCTGGCCTTATTGACGTTGGTGTTTGCGCTGGCCTTCTGGGCGGGGACCAACGTGGCGTGGTTGATGGTGGTGATGGTCGGCTTTAACCTGTTTTTCTCACCGCTGGTGCCGCTGACCGACGCACTGGCCAACACTTGGCAAAAACAGATAACCATGGATTACGGTCGGGTGCGACTGTGGGGATCCGTGGCCTTTGTGATCGGCTCTGCGTTGACCGGCAAACTGGTGAGCCTGTTCGACTATCGGGTGATCCTGGTCCTGTTATCGCTTGGCGCCGCCTCAATGCTGCTGGGCATGATGATTCGCCCGAGCGTGCAGCCAGCGGGTGAAAACCGTCAGCAGGAGAGCGCAGGATGGCCCGCCTGGCGCGCGCTAATAACCCAAAGCTGGCGCTTTCTGGCCTGCGTGAGTCTGCTGCAGGGCGCGCATGCAGCTTATTACGGTTTCAGCGCCATTTACTGGCAGTCTGCCGGGTATTCCGCTTCGGCGGTGGGCTATTTATGGTCATTAGGCGTGGTGGCGGAAGTGATTATTTTTGCGCTCAGCCACAAGCTGTTCCGCCGCTTTAGCGCTCGCGATCTTCTGCTGCTTTCCGCCGTTTGCGGCGTGGCGCGTTGGGGTCTGATGGGCTGGAGCACAGAGCTGCCATGGCTGATTGTGGTGCAAATCCTGCATTGCGGAACGTTTACCGTCTGCCACCTGGCGGCGATGCGTTACATTGCTGCGCGACAGGGCAGTGAAGTGATTCGTCTGCAGGCGGTATATTCTGCGGTGGCGATGGGCGGCAGTATCGCCATCATGACCGTTTTCGCCGGCTATCTGTACCAGAACCTGGGCAGCGGCGTATTCTGGGTGATGGCGCTGGTGGCGCTACCAGCTATCGTTCTGCGCCCGAAAGTGGTGGCGCAGCCTGCGACGTTATGATTCAAGGATTTTGCGGATTTGCTGCTGCTGGTGAGACGTAAGCGCCAGATCCGCATGAATCAGCGGGGGAGAAAACAGCGGTAGCGGCGTGGTGTACGGTGTAATAATCAGCGTTACGCCACGCGGCGCTCCCTCTTTTTGAAAGTCCTGCATCGGCATATGTTTTACGTTGAGCGGCAGCAGCGTCAGTTCGCGCAGCTGTTGCTCTATATGCGCTTCAAGTTGTTCGTTACTACCGGTCAGCAGGATAATCTGCTTTTCGTGCAAATCCTTCTCCTGCATCAGCCAGGCGCCGAAAATAACGGCGACCAGGCCGATCTCTTCTTCTGAAAACTGGACATCGTATTCCGCTTCAAAGCCGTGAATCGCCTCGCGGGTAGTTCGAACCAGCCGGGGATAAAGTCGGCTGAACTCCTCCGGTAGCGTGTTATCAATGCCGATGGCAAATACGCTGCGGTTCAGTGCCTGGGCCAGGTGGATATACAACTGGTCATTCAGCCCTTGCTCGTCGCTGAAGCGCACGTTGCCATACTCGCGAAAACGCAACACCAGCCGCGCAATAGCAAGGCGCAGGCGGCGATCCTGCTGGTGATTATCGCGGATCGGGTCGGGGATGCGGATCATTGAGAATAACAACGCCATAAACAGCGATTCGCCCAGCGGCGCACTTTGCATGACGTGGCGCTGCCAGTGGCGGCCAATTTCCTCGGCGAGCGGATACTCCGCGCAGGATTGCGCCCACCGTTGCTGGAGTGGATTAAACTCCGGGGTGATCCCCGCGTGGTGCTGTAGCAGACAATATTGTAAATACAAGCGCAGGAACTGGATGTCACGACACTCAAACGGCTTCTGTAAGCGCCGGGAGCACAGATTGATGAGCGCATGCAGATTGGTGTCGTCATACAGAGTACGTGCGATACCTTGTTGTTTAAGAGCAATTTTTAAAGTGGGCGTGAAATGCTGAGCGATAAAAGTAGGGCAAATCCGCAGGCCTCGGCGCAGCCACTGCAACAGACACAGACGCTGATTTAGCGGGGTTCCTTCGATCGCATAGCCACCATTCTGCGCGGTGGCTATCGTGAGCCGGTGATAGCGCTGGATTTCGAGCCCTGCGCCAATAATATCTTCCTGAACCGTGGCATCATCGACACCGTTGAGGCTGCTGAAGGTTTGTGTAGTCGCGATTTGCCCCGGCAGGAAAAGCGTTAGCAGAACCTGGCAACGGCGCTGGGGAGCGGAAAGTACAGATGGCGGAGCAAGCGTTGACATCATCTGTAGGGTCTCCCGTAAGTATGTTTGATAAGAATAGCTAAAGTTTGCTCATAGATTTGAGGAATGGAATGCTTTCCACCAGGAATGCTGGAGAGCGTCACAGAATTTTTAACGTGCGGAACAGATAGCGGGAGTGGAACGCAGCGCGTTAATCCGTTTTTTCACTGTTTTATCTTTTTGTTGAGATATAAAAAATGCCAGAGGGGGGAATGCTGGCGGAGGGAGGTATGAAAATGCTATCTCAGAGAAGTGAAAAACCTAAAGTGAACGTAGCAATACGACGGAGGCAACAGATTCATTACCTCCGTAACAGCTGTCTGGCGTTACTTCTCACGACTCAGCGTTAATCCCACATCGCCGCCCGGATGTACCGCCAGCAGCGTTTCCTTTGAGTATCCGCTCTCGCTCATCAGACAGGCACAGGCGGCGTCAAAGATAGCCAGCACCAGTAAAATAGAGGTGGTAGCCAACATGTTCAGCGGATCGGCCTCGCGCTGTACACCGGTGGAAATCACTAGCCTCGAGGCTTTAGCAATGGCCGAATCGGCGTTTTCAGTCACGCTCAGGATGGGCACATTCCTCGCAGCCAACCCGGGCAGCAGCCGGGTGAGCTCGTCCGAATTCCCCCCGCGTGACAGCATAATCACCAGGTCGTCGGAGCGTAAAAAACCGAGATCGCCATGCGCTGCGTCCGTCGCGTTGAGGTAAATCGCCGGACGTTCCACGCAAGCCAGCATATGTGCGACTTTACGCGCTGCAATGCCAGAGGTACCGACGCCGGTGACGACGATTTTGCCCTGACAACCGCGCAGCTCCGCCATCAGCGACTGCCAGACAGGTTCAGTCAGATGCTGCCCCAGACCCGCCAGGGCATCGCTATAGAGCTGGAATACGCCGCTGGCCTGAGACCAGGAGTTACTCATGCGTCCTCCTGCATCAACTGGCGGTATTTCATATGATCCTGATACATCTCGTGGAATACCCGATATTTGCGATCGTAGTACTGCTTAATGCGATTAGTCTGCGGGGTAACCGTTTTACCAATCCGGCTCATCGCTGACATTGCTTCCGGGAAGGTATCGAACACGCCTGCGGCGATAGTTCCCATCATGGCGCCACCCAGCAGCATGGCTTCGCTCTCTTCAGGCAGCAGCATCGCACAGCCGGTGGCGTTGGCATGCTCCTGAACGAAGATCGGGTTTTTCGTCCCGCCGCCGCTGGCCATAATGGTATCGATGGTGTAGCCGCTTTGATTCATCGTTTCAATGATATGACGGGTTCCCAGTGCAATGGCCTGGATGGTCGCGAGGTACTGTAACGCCATATCTTCCGGCGTGCGCGACAGCTTCAGTCCAGTGATAGCGCCTGTGAGCGTTGGGTTGGCGCGCGGTGAACGGTTGCCGTGGAAATAGGGCAGGATGTGCATATCGCGGGTTAAAAATGCGATATCTTCCGGCTCACCGGCCATTTTACGCAGCAGCGCATTCAACACTTCATAAATGGTCTGCCCTTGAGATTTCGCCTGGGTCAACAAGGTTTCGTAACAAGGATGCGACTGAATAACGTGGTCGATTAACGCCCCAGTTGCCGACTGCCCACCTTCGTTAAGCCAGTATTCTGGCAGCACTGCTGAGTAGTAAGGACCCCAAACGCCGCCGATAAAACGCGGCTCTTTGGAAATCGCCATGTGTCCGGTAGAGGTGCCGCCAATCAGCGCGACGCGGCGATCGAAATCCGCCACCTCGCCGGAAACACCGCTCGCGCCGAGCGTGCCGAGCGTACCGGCGTGGGCATCGATGATCGAGACGCTGACAGCGGTCCCCGGAATCAGCCCCATTTCGCTGGCGGCCCGCGCAGAAAGACCATGACCGAGCGGTTCGCCCATGGTTTTCACGTAGCGACCAATTTTGGCGGCATCATGTTCCAGCAAGTCTTCCAGCCCAATCTGGCGGAAATAGCTGGCATCCCATTTGTCTTCATGGCCCATATAGGTCCATTTACACACCGTCGAGCACAGTGAGCGTGTGTCATCGCCCGTTGCGCGCCAGGTCAGGAAATCGGGCAGGTCAAAGTAGTATCCCGCATTGGCCCAGGTGTTGGGCATATGTTGCTTCAACCACAGCAGTTTGGGCGTTTGCATTTCCGGGGAGATAATACCGCCAACGTAGTCCAGCACCCGATGATGCAGGGCGTTAATGCGCTCAGCCTGAGTAATGGCGCGGTGATCCATCCACACAATGATATTCTGTTCGCTGCGCCCGGACGGGCTAATGGTCAGCGGTTTACCTTCTTTATCCAACACCACCAGTGAACAGGTCGCGTCAAAGCCCAGACCTTTCACCTGGATAGGGTTGATATCCGACTGGTTAATCGCATCGCGAACCGCGTTACACACCGCCTGCCAGATGTTATCGGAAGACTGCTCAACAAAATCGGCCTGCGGACGGTAAATCTCGATGGCCCGACTGGCCTGGCCGACCATTCTGCCGTTGAGATCAAACACGCCAGCACGGGCGCTTCCGGTTCCGACATCCACACCAATAAAGTAACTTGCCATAATTTTTTCTCCTGAAATCAGGCTTTACGATTCTGTAATGCGATAAAGAGGATCAGCACCGCGCCCCACAGCGCCATCGTCAGATAGCTGCTGACCCCCAGCAAGTTAAGGCCGCTTTCCAGCATTTGCAGCACAATCAGCGCCAGTACCAGGCCGATAATGCGTCCGAAGCCGCCATCCGGATTGATGCCACCGAGTACGGAGGCAAGGATGGTGACCAGCAGGTAGGACTCACCGTATCCGGCTTTTGCCGAGTTGAATTTCGCCATCATCAGAATGGCGGCGACCCAGCCGAGCAGGGCTGAAATCACGTACACGGAAATTTGTACCCGTACGGTATTCACACCACTGTAGCGGGTAGCCTGTTCATTGGAGCCGACGAGATAAAGACTGCGCCCCAGCGTGGTGTGCTCCAGCAGTACCCATAGCAGGATTGCCACCAGGAAAAAGAGCAACAGCGCCACCGGAATACCCGCAATCGTGGCGTTGCCAAGGTACTGAATGGCGGTCGGGAAACCCGAAATCACCGTCCCGTTGGAGAGCAGAATATTCAGCCCGGAGATAAGTGTCATCGTGCCGAGGGTGGCGAGAATCGGTGAGACGCCGACCCAGGCAATCAGCGCGCCGTTGAGCGTACCGATAGCCACCGCCACGGCAGCCCCTGCCAGCAGCGCCAGCACCAGAAACAGCGGGTTATCCGGATGGGTAACGATAATCGCTGCCATTACCAGCGAGCAGGCGTTCGCCCCGGCAATAATTGACAGGTTAATGCCGCCGGTCAGCATGGTCATACCCATCCCGAGGGCCAGCATGCCGAGGATCGGTAACTGTGAGCCTATCGACTGGAAGTTAGCGACGCTAAAAAAACGGCTGCCAAGCAGGGCTGAGAAAACCAGGGCGACGACCACAATAATCACGCATTGCAGACGAATGATGGCATCACCGGGTAAAAATCTGGCGATTGTTTTCATCTCAAAGCTCCCTTGCCAGTTTGCGTTTTTCGTTCCAGGCCGTGGCACTGATGCTGACCAGGATAATGGCGCCGCTGAATACGGTGTGCCAGTAAGAGGAGACGCTGAGTAGCGTCAGACCATTTTGTAAGAAGGCGAGCAAGACAACGCCGAGCAGGGTTCCGGTCAACGTACCGCGCCCGCCGCTCATGCTGGTTCCGCCGAGCACGACCGCCGCCAGCACCGTCAGCTCAAAGCCGAGCAGCGAATTGGGTGCAACTGACTGGGTGATTTGCGCCTGAACCACGGCGGCAACACCTGCCAGAATGCCCATATAGCCATAGACGTAGAAATGCAGTTTCAGCAGATTCAGCCCCAGGCGTGAGGCCGCGTCGCGGTTGCCGCCCATGGCGTAAACCTGACGGCCAAGACGGGTATAGTTCATCAGCACTGCGGTAAAGACGATCACCGCCGCCAGGCACAGCAGGGGCAGGGTCAGGCCGTAGTCGTAGCCATCTGCCGCGGTGAAGGAGAACCAGTTAATGCCGTTCATAAACCAGTCAGGGAAACCGTACAGCCAGGTGCCTTTGGTGGCGTAAACCAGAAGGCCGTAGTAGACGTTCAGCGTGGCGATGGTAATGATGATTGCCGGAACGCGCAGCCAGTAGACCAGGAAGCCATTAATGAGCCCAAGCAGCAGGCCCACCGCAATCGCAATGGTTAACGCCAGTGCGAAGTTGCCGCCGTGGCCGATCACCCAACTGGCCATCGCATACTGGGCAATCGCGGTCATCGCCGGAAAGGAGATATCGATCCCACCGGAAATCAGCACCACAAACAACCCGCAGGCAAGAATGCCGAGAATCGCGTAGCTGGTGGCCACATCTGTCAGATTGCCGAGCGAGAGGAACTCATCGGTGCTGACACTTAGCCCAACCGCGAGCGCTACGACCAGCAGGCCCAGCCAGAATTCATGTTGTCCGATTAAACGGGACAGATGCATCTTATTCATTGATTACCTCGACCACTTCAGCAATCTCCTCTTCACGGCAGTGATGAGGATTAAATTCCGCCACCAGTCTGCCGCGACGCATCACCAGCACGCGGTGGCTGTTGTAATATGCTTCCGGAATTTCATCGCAAATCATCAGCACCGCCATACCTTGTTCCGCCAAATCGCGGGCTATCTGGTAAATGCCCTCTTTGTTGGCGATATCCACGCCGACGGTAGGCGAGTCGAGGATCAGGATGCGGGGATTGGTCGCCACCCATTTGGCAATGGCGATACGCTGGGCATTGCCGCCGGAAAGCGTTTTGACCGGCAGGTGCGGATCGGACACTTTGATATTCAGTTCGCGGATTAAATCGGCGACCAGCTTTTGCGCTTTACGATGATCGAGCAAGCCGCTACCGGTGTGCAGTTGATCAAACACCGTGACGATGGTGTTGTCGTAAATCGACTGCTCCATGATCAGCCCCTGCGTCAGGCGATCTTCTGAGACGTAGCCGATCCCGTGCTTAATGGCGTCGTGGTTATTACGAAGCGTGACCGGCTGACCGTTAATACGCATCTCGCCGCTTTCCGGGTGCGTCATGCCAAACAGGCTCAAACAAAGCTCGGTACGCCCGGCGCCCAACAGGCCGACAATCGAGACAATCTCGCCGCCATGCAGCGACAGATTAATGTTCTGGTATTTGCCTCTGCGGCTGAGGTTGCGCAGCTCCAGCAGGGGTTCTCGATCGTCGAATGATTTCTCCGGCAGCGGGCTGTAGTGGAAGCGTTGTCCGGTCATCAGGAAAGCCAGCTCGTGACTGTCCAGTTCGCTGGCAGGATATGTACCCACCAGTTTGCCGTCGCGCATGACGCTGATACGGTCTGCCACTTCCATTACTTCATCCAGACGATGGCTGACAAACACCACGCAAATGCCGGCCGCTTTCAGTTCGTTAACCACCTTCAGCAGGCCATTGACCTCCTGGCGGGTTAGCGAGGCGGTGGGCTCGTCCATAATCACCAGACGCGCATCTGCGGCAATTGCCCGGCAAATAGCGACCAACTGTCGGTCGGCAATCGAGAGTTTTTCTACTTTTTTATCGGGATCGATATTCACTCCGATACGTTTCATGGCTGCCAGCGCCTGCTGTTTCATAGCACCACGACGCACCCAGATATCACCGCCTGGCAGATAGCGGTTGACCGCGATATTTTCTGCGACGCTAAAGTTGGGGAACAACGACAGATCCTGATAAATAACCTGAATGCCATAATGGGAAGAGAGCTGCGGCGTCAGGTGATGGAACAATTTTCCGTCGAGTAAAATCTGCGCGCCTTTTTCCGGGTGATAAACCCCGGAGATCACTTTAATAATGGTACTTTTACCACAGCCGTTTTGACCCGCCAGACAGTGAACTTCGCCTTTTCTCAGCGTCAGATTCACGTTATCCAGCGCCAGCACGCCCGGGAATTGTTTGCTGATATTCTCAAGAGTGATAAATGCGGTGGTGTCTGCCATGGACAATACCCCTGCGAGCGCCCTGACGGACGCTGAGTGTTAGTTTGGTTGATAGCGCCGACCAGACGGTCGGCGTTATGGTTTCCCTGGTGTTGGCAAAAGCCTTAGAAACCGAGTGATTGTGCGTTGTCTTTGGTGACTTCGAGGATCTTGTTAAAGCGGATCACTTTCTTCTCCGTGTCGATATCGGCTTTCCCTAAACCGTCGATACTCAGATCTGCATTGACTTCTTTGCCCTGCAACAGCTGATCGGCAACCGTTACCAGCGCATAGCCCGCATCTTTTGGATCCCACAGCAGCGCTTTTTTGATATCTCCACGCATCAGGTAAGGCGCAGCCTGCGCTGGCATGGCGATCCCGACAACGGCAATTTTATCTTTGGCGCGTTTTTTCTGCACAGCCTGACCCGCACCAATTGGACCCAGTGAGCCGAAGCCGATAATGCCCTTCATCTGCGGATAGGTTTTCATCAGATCCAGCGTGGTGGCGTAAGATTTATCAATGCTTTCCGCGACCGGCAGGCGGGAAGTGACCTCGAACATTTCCGGATATTTTTCTTTCTGGTACTTAATTGCATAATCCGCCCACGCGTTATGCAGTGGGACCGTCAGCGAACCAACATAGATTGCATACCCGCCTTTGCCGCCCATATTTTTCGCTAACTCATCGACGTTGGCTTGTGCGTATTTTTCACTATCGATGGTTTCGATATCCCACTGACCGATTTGCTCGTCCGGGGATTCGTGCGTCAGGACCACAATGCCTTTATCGCGCGCTTTTTTCAGTACCGGCTCAAGAACCTTGGCATCGTTTGGTACCACGATGATTGCGTTGACGTTTTTGGCGATCAGATCCTCAATCACTTTGACCTGCTGTGCCGGGTCCGGCGTAGACGGACCGGTCTGGTAAGCGTTCACATCCAGTTTTTTTGCTGCTTCGTTAACACCGGTTTCCATGCGGTTAAACCAGGGAATACCAGTGACTTTGGCAACCACAGCAATTTCATATTTTTCCGCCGCAAAGGACGTGCCGGACAACATGCATGCAGAAACCAGGGTTGCACTGAGTAATGCGAGTTTGAATTTCATAGTTGTACCTTTCGTAGGGGGCAGGACATGTCACGGCGTGAAGTTAACAACGAATGGAAGAGGGAATGAATCATAAGTTTGGAGAATGTGATATATGCCCATTATTGTTAATTTATGGAAATGAATTGGTTAATAATTGGTTAAATTAACATGATTTTAGATTCAGACATTCAAATTAAGTGTTAATAAAACATTAAAATAAAACTTTTAATTAACATTTTGTTATCATTTAACTTAAGATTTAACGCCGAAAAGGTGTTTGGGTGGAATTTCCCGAAGAAGAAATTATCGAAATTGAGAACTGAATCGATACCGGAAAAGGGTGCTCAACTTTTTTTCGTTCAATGATATCCTCGGCACACTTGCGCCAAATACGGCATCATTATTTGTGGCGGTGTTGATTTTTATCGTGGAGAACTCATGCAAGGCGTTAAACGTATCTTTATGACGTTGTTTCTCGCTGTCCTGTCTTTTGGCGCAGGTGCGCATCCCCACAGCTTTATTCATCTGAAAACCGAAGTTGTGAGCGAAAATGATCGGTTCGTCGCGCTAAAAATGCGCTGGACGATGGATGAAATCACGTCGGCGGATCTGCTTTACGA
The DNA here is from genome assembly GCF_030334095.1 of Citrobacter sp. Cf118. Lineage (NCBI taxonomy): Bacteria > Pseudomonadati > Pseudomonadota > Gammaproteobacteria > Enterobacterales > Enterobacteriaceae > Citrobacter > Citrobacter sp. Cf118. The sequence continues at coordinate 70,278 of NZ_JAOWES010000083.1, forward strand.
CGCGGGGGATGCTAAACCTGGTGATGAAATTTGGAAAAAACTGGCGGCGGAAATGATGGCCAACGTTCTCGGGCAGCACTATTTCACCGAAGTGTGGCACGATGGGAAAAAGGTAAAGTTTAAAAACAGACCGACGGAATATGGCATGGCGCGTGAAGAACACCAGGCGGTGCTGACGTTCGTTCTGCCGCTGGCCGAAGCTCAACCACTGAGCGGTCAAAAATATACTATTTCAACCTTCGATCCGACCTACTACGTCGATATGAGCTATGACAAAGACAGCGACGCCCGGCTTTCGCAGACCATAAGCCAGCAATGCCATATTTCAATGCATACGCCGACGCCGAATGAAAACATGTTGAGTTTTGCGCAGTCGCTGGATAAAGAAGACGCTCCGCCGGAGGATATGGAGTTGGGTAAACAGTTTGCACAGACGGTGACGCTGCAATGTCAGTAGTTTATCAACAACGCGCAGCCAGACGCCGTTGGCTCACGCTATGGCCACTGGCGGTCTTTTTGTTGCTGGCGACAGGCGGGGTGCTGTGGTTGTGGCAGGCCTGGCCTCAGGTAATGATGCAAACTGTTGTCTGGCAGCGCGATGTTAACCAGCAGATGAGCGGGTTGCTGAAAGCGGTTGCCGCGAACCCCACACGTGCGGGCGGATCTCTGCTGTTGTTTAGCTTTATATATGGGGTATTGCACGCATTGGGGCCGGGGCACGGCAAAATCGTCATCACGACCTGGCTGGCGACGCATCCGTCGAAGCTCAAGTCGAGCATTGGGCTGACGCTGGCGTCTTCCCTATTGCAGGGGCTGGTGGCAATAGGACTGGTGGTTGTAGTGCTCACGGTGCTGCAACTGCCTGCCCGACAGCTGCATATGAGCAGTTTCTGGCTGGAGAAAGGAAGTTATGCGCTGGTTGGCGTGTTGGGCGTTTTATTGTGTGTCCGTGCGCTGAAGAAATTGCGCCAGCTGCTGATGCGCCCGAAATTCACCGCCTTTACGCCGCGCCATGTGCATCACGAGGGCTGCGGCTGCGGGCATCAGCATTTGCCCAAGCCGGAACAACTGCAAAGCGGCGATGACTGGCGCGCCCGGTTGATGATTATTCTCTCTATGGGCATGCGTCCCTGCTCTGGCGCAATTATGGTGCTGCTGTTCAGTAAAGTGGTTGGCGTCTTTAGCTGGGGTATGGCGTCGGCGTTGGCGATGGCGGCAGGAACCTCTTTGACGATTACGTCACTGGCTTTGCTGGTACATAGCTTTCGCTCATTGGCGGTGAAAATTAGCGGGCATAAAGCGCCGGTGCTGTGGCGACAGATTGGCTGGACGACGCTGGCGTTAGCTGGTGGTGCGGTGCTTATTGTTGCTGCGGTAGTGATGTGGATGAGCGCGGTGCCGGTAGGGCGAGGGATAAGACCGTTTTAGGTTAGTGAGCGGAATGGTATGACTTGTAGGCCGGATAAGACGCGAAAGCGTCGCATCCGGCACCACAGCAGATTAACGCTTCAGCGCATCGCTCAGTTCGTCACGCATGTTAGCCAGCATGGCTTTAACAACGCGCGGGTTACCTGCAACGATGTTGCCGGTTGCCAGGTAGTTATGACCACCGGTGAAGTCGCAAACCAGTGCGCCAGCTTCACGCGCAATCAGCTCACCTGCTGCGAAATCCCATGGTTTCAGACCGATTTCGAAGTAACCGTCAACGCGCGCAGCGGCAACGTAAGCCAGATCCAGCGCAGCAGAACCTGTGCGGCGGAAGTCAGCGCACTCGGTAAACATTTTGCCAAGAATTTTCATGTAAGAAGCGGCGTGCTGCTTCGCTTTGAACGGGAAACCGGTGGCGATGATGGTGCCGTCCAGATCGCGGGCGGTGCTGCCACGCAGACGATAACCGTTCAGCTGTGCGCCCTGGCCGCGAGTGGCGGTGAACAGTTCGTTACGCATTGGATCGTAAACAACGGCGACTTCAGTACGGCCTTTAATGCGTACTGCGATAGATACCGCGAAGTGCGGCAGACGTTTTACGAAGTTGGTAGTACCATCCAGTGGATCGATAACCCATTGAACATCCTGATCTTCACCTGCGTGCTCACCGCTTTCTTCGGTGATGATGGTGTGCTGTGGGTAAGATTTGCGAATAGTTTCGATAATAATCGCTTCGGCGGCTTTATCGACGTTAGTCACGAAATCATTGCTGCCTTTCTGGCTGGTTTCTACAGAGTCTGGGGTTTCGTAGTGTTTGGCAATTACATTACCCGCCTTGCGCGCTGCGCGCACGGCGATGGTCAGCATCGGATGCATCGGTCTCTCTCACTGGATGTTAAAGAACGGGAAAACGGCGCAGAGTATAGCAGCGAGTTCGGAATATGTCTTCGTTTTATGATAATATGCCCGAATAATCTTTAGCCGAAGAAATACAATGCTGCAAAATATTCGAATCGTGCTGGTGGAAACCTCTCACACTGGCAACATGGGCTCTGTAGCCCGCGCAATGAAAACCATGGGTTTAACCAATCTGTGGCTGGTAAATCCACTGGTTAAACCGGACTCTCAGGCCATCGCTCTGGCGGCAGGTGCGAGTGATGTAATCGGCAGCGCGCAGATCGTCGATACTCTTGATGAAGCGTTGGCAGGTTGCAGCCTGGTAGTTGGCACCAGCGCGCGCTCCCGTACGCTACCGTGGCCGATGCTGGATCCGCGTGAATGCGGTTTAAAAAGCGTCTCTGAAGCGACGAATTCGCCGGTGGCGCTGGTGTTTGGCCGTGAACGTGTTGGCCTGACGAATGAAGAACTGCAGAAGTGCCATTACCACGTCGCTATTGCCGCGAACCCGGAATACAGTTCGCTGAACCTGGCGATGGCGGTGCAGGTCATCTCTTATGAAGTGCGCATGGCCTGGCTGGCAACGCAGGAAAGCGAGAAGACCGCAGAATACGAAGAAGCTGAGTATCCGCTGGTCGATGATTTAGAGCGTTTTTACGGTCATCTGGAACAAACGCTGCTGTCGACCGGGTTTATCCGCGAAGGGCATCCGGGACAGGTGATGAATAAGCTGCGCCGTCTGTTTACGCGTGCGCGTCCTGAGAGCCAGGAGCTGAACATTTTGCGCGGAATTTTAGCTTCAATTGAGCAACAGAATAAAGGCAAGTAAACGTAACGCCTCCGGCAAGTAAAAATGGCACTGAAGGTTAAATACCTGACTAAATTAGTCAAGTAAATAGTTGACTGATTTAGTCGGGAATGTCAGACTTGCCCCTGCTATGCAATACCCCCATTTTACAATAAAAAACCCCGGGCAGGGGCGAGTTTGAGGCTAAGTAAGACATGAGACTGACATCAAAAGGGCGTTATGCCGTGACCGCAATGTTGGACGTTGCGCTCAACTCCGAAACGGGCCCGGTACCGTTGGCTGATATTTCTGAACGTCAGGGAATTTCCCTGTCATATCTGGAGCAGCTGTTTTCCCGTTTGCGTAAAAACGGTCTGGTTTCCAGCGTACGTGGACCAGGCGGCGGGTATCTGCTGGGTAAAGATGCCGGCAGCATCGCAGTAGGTGAAGTAATCAGCGCTGTGGACGAGTCTGTAGATGCGACCCGTTGCCAGGGCAAAGGCGGTTGTCAGGGCGGCGATAAATGCCTGACCCACGCGCTGTGGCGCGATTTGAGCGATCGTCTGACCGGTTTCCTCAACAACATTACGTTGGGCGAACTGGTAAATAATCAGGAAGTTCTGGATGTGTCTGATCGCCAGCATACCCATGACGCTCCACGCACTAATCGTGCTCAAGACGCGATCGACGTTAAGTTACGCGCATAATAAAAGTATTTTAGAATCAGGCCGGGGTGTTACACACCCCGTTAACACGGTCGTACATCCAGCCGGTTGCCTGATTCCTTGCATTGAAGCGATGTACGGAGTTTATAGAGCAATGAAATTACCGATCTATCTCGACTACTCCGCAACCACGCCGGTGGACCCGCGTGTTGCCGAGAAAATGATGCAGTGTCTGACCCTGGACGGAAACTTTGGTAACCCAGCGTCTCGTTCACACCGTTTCGGCTGGCAGGCTGAAGAGGCGGTAGATATCGCCCGTAACCAGATTGCTGACCTCGTGGGCGCTGACCCGCGTGAAATCGTCTTTACTTCCGGTGCGACTGAATCCGATAACCTGGCGATTAAAGGTGCAGCCAACTTTTATCAGAAAAAAGGCAAGCACATCATCACCAGCAAAACCGAACACAAAGCCGTGCTGGACACCTGTCGTCAGCTGGAGCGCGAAGGGTTTGAAGTCACCTACCTCGCCCCGCAGCGTAACGGCATTATCGACCTGAAAGAACTTGAAGCGGCAATGCGTGACGACACCATCCTCGTGTCCATCATGCACGTGAATAACGAAATCGGCGTGGTGCAGGATATCGCGACTATCGGCGAAATGTGCCGTGCGCGCGGCATCATCTATCACGTTGATGCGACCCAGAGCGTGGGCAAACTGCCTATCGATCTGAGCCAACTGAAAGTTGATCTGATGTCCTTCTCCGGCCACAAAATCTATGGTCCGAAAGGTATCGGTGCGCTGTACGTGCGTCGTAAACCGCGTATTCGTATTGAAGCGCAGATGCACGGCGGCGGTCACGAGCGCGGTATGCGTTCCGGTACGCTGCCTGTGCACCAGATCGTCGGCATGGGTGAAGCCTACCGCATTGCCAAAGAAGAGATGGAAACCGAGATGGCGCGCCTGCGCAGTCTGCGTAACCGTCTGTGGGACGGCGTGAAAGATATGGAAGAAGTGTATCTTAACGGCGATCTCGAGCAGGGTGCACCGAACATTCTCAACGTTAGCTTCAACTATGTTGAAGGCGAATCGCTGATTATGGCGCTGAAAGATCTGGCTGTATCCTCCGGTTCTGCATGTACTTCTGCAAGCCTGGAGCCATCCTACGTGCTGCGCGCGCTGGGGATGACCGACGAGCTGGCACATAGCTCAATTCGTTTCTCTTTAGGTCGTTTCACTACCGAAGAAGAGATTGACTACGCCATTAATCTGGTTCGCAACTCCATCGGCCGCCTGCGTGACCTTTCTCCGCTGTGGGAAATGTTCAAACAGGGCGTGGATCTGAACAGCATTGAATGGTCACATCACTAATCGGTACCGATAAGGAGAATTCAGCATGGCTTACAGCGAAAAAGTAATCGATCATTACGAGAATCCACGTAACGTGGGTTCTTTTGACAACAGCGACGAGAACGTGGGCAGCGGCATGGTGGGTGCACCGGCCTGTGGCGACGTGATGAAGTTGCAGATCAAAGTCAACAATGAGGGTATCATTGAAGACGCGCGTTTCAAGACTTACGGCTGCGGTTCCGCTATTGCTTCCAGCTCTCTGGTTACCGAATGGGTAAAAGGGAAATCTCTGGACGAAGCACAGGCGATTAAAAACACCGATATCGCCGACGAGCTTGAACTGCCACCGGTGAAAATTCACTGCTCTATTCTGGCTGAAGACGCGATTAAAGCCGCGATTGCGGATTACAAAAGCAAACGTGAAGCAAAATAATTAAGAGTTGAGGTTTTATTATGTCGATTACCTTAAGCGACAGTGCAGCAGCGCGTGTAAATACCTTCCTGGCAAACCGCGGTAAAGGGTTTGGTCTGCGTCTGGGCGTGAGAACCTCCGGCTGCTCAGGTATGGCCTATGTACTGGAATTTGTTGACGAGCCGGCGGCTGAAGATACCGTGTTTGAAGACAAAGGCGTTAAAGTTGTGGTCGACGGTAAGAGCCTGCAATTCCTCGACGGTACGCAGTTAGACTTCGTCAAAGAAGGTCTGAACGAAGGGTTTAAGTTTACTAACCCGAACGTGAAAGACGAATGTGGATGCGGCGAAAGCTTCCACGTGTAACGCGCTTACCGATAACCCCACCGTGGTCGCCTGCGCGTGGGGTTTGTTTTACCTGACTCTCTGGTTTTGCTCCCGTGAACAACAGAGAATCGATGCCCTGAGAATGTTATGGACTACTTCACCCTCTTTGGCTTACCGGCCCGTTATCAGCTCGATACTCAGGCGCTGAGCCTACGTTTTCAGGATCTACAACGTCAGTATCATCCTGATAAATTTGCCAGCGGTTCCCAGGCGGAACAACTTGCTGCGGTTTCGCAGTCCGCCACTATCAACCAGGCCTGGCAAACGCTGCGTCATCCTTTGATGCGCGCCGAATACATATTGTCTTTACACGGCTTTGACATCCGTAGCGAGCAGCACACGGTGCGCGATACCGCGTTTCTGATGGAACAACTGGAGCTGCGGGAAGAGCTGGACGAAATTGAACAGGCAAAAGACAGTCAACGTTTAGATGCGTTTATGCAACGCGTCAGCGAAATGTATAACGTTCGTCATCAACTGATGGTGGAACAGCTGGATAGCGAGACGTGGGACGCAGCGGCAGATACCGTGCGTAAGCTGCGTTTTCTCGATAAACTGCGAAGCAGTGCAGAACAACTCGAAGAAAAACTGCTCGATTTTTAATTTCCGGAAGCGAAAATGGCCTTATTACAAATTAGTGAGCCTGGTCTGAGCGCCGCGCCGCACCAGCGTCGTCTGGCGGTAGGTATCGATTTAGGCACCACCAACTCCCTGGTTGCGACCGTACGCAGCGGCCAGGCCGAAACGTTGGCAGACCATGAAGGTCGCCACCTGTTGCCGTCAGTGGTTCACTATCAGCAGCAGGGTTATTCTGTCGGTTACGATGCCCGCGCCAATGCTGCGCTGGATACGGCAAACACCGTCAGTTCGGTAAAACGCATGATGGGCCGCTCTCTGGCGGATATCCAGGCGCGTTACCCGCATCTGCCATATACGTTCCAGGCAAGCGAAAACGGCTTGCCGATGATTGAAACCGCTGCCGGATTGCTTAATCCGGTGCGCGTCTCCGCGGATATTCTGAAAGCGCTGGCCGCGCGGGCAACCGAATCACTGTCCGGCGAACTGGATGGCGTGGTAATCACCGTTCCGGCTTACTTTGACGATGCACAGCGTCAGGGGACCAAAGACGCCGCGCGTCTGGCGGGCCTGCACGTATTGCGTCTGTTGAACGAACCGACCGCAGCTGCGATTGCCTATGGTCTGGACTCCGGTCAGGAAGGCGTGATCGCGGTCTACGATCTTGGCGGCGGTACTTTTGATATTTCTATTCTGCGCCTGAGCCGCGGCGTGTTTGAAGTGCTGGCGACCGGCGGTGATTCCGCGCTCGGCGGCGACGATTTTGACCATCTGCTGGCCGATTATATTCGCGAGCAGGCTGGCGTGGCCGATCGTAGCGATAACCGCGTACAGCGTGAACTGCTGGATGCCGCGATTGCCGCGAAAATCGCGCTTAGCGACGCTGATTCTGTAACGGTTAACGTGGCGGGATGGCAGGGTGAAATCACCCGTGAAACCTTTAATGAACTCATTTCCTCACTGGTCAAGCGTACGCTGCTGGCCTGCCGTCGCGCGCTGAAAGATGCGGGCGTGGAGCCGCAGGATGTGCTGGAAGTGGTGATGGTCGGTGGTTCAACTCGCGTGCCATTGGTGCGTGAACGCGTCGGTGAATTTTTTGGCCGTACGCCGCTGACTTCTATCGACCCGGACAAAGTGGTCGCTATTGGTGCGGCAATCCAGGCAGATATTCTGGTCGGAAATAAACCAGACAGCGAAATGCTGCTGCTGGACGTTATCCCGCTGTCCCTGGGACTGGAAACCATGGGCGGTCTGGTGGAGAAAGTGATCCCACGTAACACCACTATCCCGGTGGCGCGCGCGCAGGACTTTACCACCTTTAAAGATGGCCAAACCGCGATGTCCATTCACGTAATGCAAGGCGAGCGTGAGCTGGTGCAGGACTGCCGTTCACTGGCGCGTTTTGCGCTGCGCGGCATCCCGGCATTGCCAGCTGGCGGCGCACACATCCGCGTGACCTTCCAGGTGGATGCCGATGGCCTGCTGAGCGTCACCGCCATGGAAAAATCCACCGGCGTTGAGTCCTCAATTCAGGTCAAACCGTCCTACGGTCTGACCGACAGTGAAATCGCCTCCATGATTCAGGATTCGATGAGTTTTGCCGAGCAGGACGTTAAAGCCCGTATGCTGGCAGAACAGAAAGTCGAAGCGGCACGCGTACTGGAAAGTTTATCCGGTGCGTTGAACGCTGATGCCGCGCTGTTAAGCGCCGCAGAACGTCAGGCTATCGACACCGCCGCCGCGCATTTGAGCGAGGTTGCACAGGGTGACGATGTTGACGCGATAGAACAAGCCACTAAAAACGTAGACAAACAAACCCAGGAATTCGCCGCTCGCCGCATGGACAAGTCCGTCCGTAGCGCGCTGAAAGGCCATTCCGTGGACGAGGTTTAATATGCCAAAGATTGTTATTTTGCCTCATCAGGATCTCTGTCCCGATGGCGCAGTTCTGGAAGCTGAGACCGGCGAAACCATTCTTGACGTTGCCCTGCGTAACGGTATCGAGATTGAACACGCCTGTGAAAAATCCTGTGCCTGCACAACCTGCCACTGCATCGTACGTGAAGGTTTTGATTCTTTGCCGGAAAGCACAGAAGAAGAAGACGACATGCTGGATAAAGCCTGGGGACTGGAGCCGGAGAGCCGTTTAAGCTGTCAGGCACGTGTCACCGAGGACGATTTAGTGGTCGAAATCCCACGTTACACAATCAATCATGCACGTGAGCATTAACAGAGGGTAGTATGGGACTGAAGTGGACCGATAGCCGTGAAATCGGCGAGGCGCTGTACGACGCGTTCCCCGATCTCGACCCCAAGACCGTTCGTTTCACCGATCTGCACCAGTGGATCTGTGACCTGGAAGAGTTCGATGATGATCCTCAGGCATCGAACGAAAAAATCCTTGAGGCCATTTTGCTGGTCTGGCTGGACGAAGCCGAATAAGTCAACGGGCTGCCCACGGGTGGCCCGTTTTCCTGTATGCGCGAAAATAAGGATAAATAAAATGACAGAAGCCATGAAAATTACGCTTTCCACGCAACCCGCTGATGCCCGCTGGGGTGAAAAGGCGACATACAGCATTAATAATGATGGCATTACCCTGCACCTGAACGGAAAAGATGACCTCGGCCTTATCCAGCGCGCCGCCCGTAAAATTGACGGCCTGGGTATTAAACATGTCCAACTGGATGGTGAAGGCTGGGATACTGAACGTAGCTGGGCGTTCTGGCAGGGCTACAAAGGGCCAAAAGGCACCCGCAAAGTTGAGTGGGCCGCTCTGGATGAGGCGCAGCGCAAAGAGCTGGATAACCGCCTGAAAATTATTGACTGGGTGCGCGATACCATTAACGCCCCGGCAGAAGAGCTGGGCCCGGAACAGCTGGCGCAACGCGCAGTAGACCTGCTGTGCTCTGTTGCCTGCGATAACGTCTCTTACCGCATCACTAAAGGCGAAGATCTGCGCGAGCAGAACTACATGGGATTGCATACCGTAGGTCGTGGCTCCGAACGTCCTCCGGTGCTGCTGGCGCTGGATTACAATCCAACTGGCGATAAAGAAGCCCCGGTTTATGCCTGCCTGGTGGGTAAGGGAATTACTTTTGACTCCGGCGGTTACAGCATCAAGCAAAGCGCATTTATGGACTCGATGAAGTCTGATATGGGCGGCGCGGCAACGGTGATCGGCGCGCTGGCGTTCGCCATCACCCGTGGTCTGAACAAGCGCGTGAAGCTGTATCTGTGCTGCGCGGATAACCTGATTAGCGGCAACGCCTTTAAACTCGGCGATATTATTCACTATCGCAACGGTAAAAAAGTTGAAGTGATGAATACCGATGCCGAAGGGCGTCTGGTACTGGCCGATGGCCTGATCGACGCCAGCGCGCAAAAACCAGAATTGATCATTGATGCCGCCACGCTGACCGGCGCGGCGAAAACTGCGCTGGGCAACGATTACCATGCGCTGTTTAGCTTTGACGATCAACTGGCTGCCCGTCTGCTGGCAAGCGCGGCGCAAGAAAACGAGCCGTTCTGGCGTCTGCCGTTGGCAGAGTTCCACCGTAGCCAGCTGCCGTCTAACTTTGCCGAGCTGAATAATACCGGCAGTGCGGCCTATCCGGCGGGTGCTAGCACCGCGGCGGGTTTCCTGTCCCATTTCGTGGAAAACTATCAGCAAGGCTGGCTGCACATCGACTGCTCTGCAACCTATCGCAAAGCGCCAGTTGAGCAGTGGTCTGCGGGCGCAACTGGTCTGGGTGTGCGCACGATTGCAAATCTGCTGACCGCGTAATTTATGACTGTATGGCCGGATAGCGTTTTGCGCATTCGGCCTACACGTACTCATCCAATTTGTGGTTCTTATGTCTGAAACAAAAAACGAATTAGAAACCCTGCTTGAGCAAGCGGCGACAGAGCCTGCGCATCGTCCGGCATTTTTCCGTACTTTACTGGAGTCTACCGTCTGGGTGCCGGGTACTGCCGCAGAAGGCGAGGCGGTGGTTGAAGACAGCGCCCTCGACCTTCAGCACTGGGAAAAAGAAGACGGCACCACCGTGATCCCGTTCTTCACCTCCCTGGAAGCTCTGCAGCAGGCGGTTGAAGATGAGCAGGCATTTGTCGTCATGCCGGTGCGTACATTGTTTGAAATGACGCTCGGCGAAACGCTGTTTCTCAACGCGAAACTGCCGACCGGCAAAGAATTTATGCCGCGTGAAATCAGCCTGCTGATGGGGGAAGAGGGGAATCCGCTCAGCACCCAGGAAGTACTGGAAGGCGGTGAATCGCTGATCCTCTCTGAAGTCGCTGAACCTCCGGCGCAGATGATTGACTCGCTGACTACGCTGTTTAAAACCATTAAGCCGGTAAAACGCGCGTTTCTCTGCTCGATCAAAGAAAGTCCGGATGCCCAACCCAACCTGCTGATTGGCATTGAAGCCGATGGCGATATTGAAGAGATTATTCATGCCACGGGGAGTGTTGCAACGGATACGTTACCGGGTGATGAACCGATTGACATCTGCCAGGTGAGGAAAGGTGAGAAGGGCGTGAGCCACTTTATCACTGAGCATATCGCACCGTTCTACGAACGTCGCTGGGGCGGTTTCCTGCGCGACTTTAAACAGAATCGGATTATCTGAGTGAAGGAAAGCCGCCCCGAAAGGCGGCTACCTGGCTTACTTGCTCTGGGCGCTGAACGTCACGCGTGCAGAATTACCTGAGTAACTCCGATCACCGTGAAGACACAATGCACCAGATACAACAAGCACGATACAGAAGTATCGTATCTTCATTGCGCGGTCCATGCGGAGACCGCATCACGACAGCACCACTGGCGATAATGCCGTGATAGCAAGCACTGATGTACGCTTGCATATACGGCCATGGGACATCCTTTCCTGAAACCAGTGCCCGCTTGCGAGGCGGCGAAAAGGGCCGGAAAAGATAATACCTCAAATAGTGAATAGTTTCGCCGCTAATTAACTTGACATTCACTCCCTTAAAAGGGACTATTTGCCCACTGATGTACGCTTGCATTGCTATGGTGACATAGCCTGCTGGAAAGGCCGCGAACCGGACCAGCACAAAAAAACCGCTCATTTGAGCGGTTTTTTTGTGGACGAAAAAGATGAATAAATCAGATTTTATTTAGCCTCAGATGGTTCTACCGGTAAATCGTTACGCGCTCCCCACTCGCTCCATGCGCCGTCATACAATGCGACGTTAGAAACGCCCAGCGTGGCAAGTGCCAGCACCACCACGGCAGCCGTTACGCCGGAGCCGCAGCTGGCGATAATCGGGCGGTCAAAGCTCACGCCGTGGCTGAAGAAAATAGCATCCAGTTCGTCGGTAGTTTTCAGCTCGCCGTCACGAACCAATTCTGTCCACGGTACGTTAAGCGCACCGGGCACATGACCACGCTTCAGGCCAGGGCGAGGTTCGTCAACTTCTGCGTTAAAACGCGCAGCCGGACGGGCATCGACGATCTGCGCCGTTTTTTCATGACTGGCCAGCAGTACATCGGTAACGCGCACTACTGCGTCAGGCGTATAGGCCACGTTAAATTCACCTTCAGGTAAATCCTCATCGCCTTCCTTGAGCATTAGATCATCGCGCTTCCAGCCTGCCAGACCGCCCGCCAGAATGGAGACATTTTCGACGCCAAATGTCCGCAGCATCCACCATGCGCGTGGCGCGGAAAACAGATTACCGTCATCGTAGATAACCAGATGCTTATCTTGATCAACGCCCAGTTCGCGCATCGCAACGGCAAAAGCTTCCGGGCGCGGCATCATATGCGGTAGCGGTGAGGTATGATCGGAAAGCGCTTCAATATCAAAAAAGACTGCGCCAGGAATATGGCCCGCACGATACTCCTCGCCAACATCGCGATCTTCCTGTCCTGGAGGTGCCATCCGGGCATCAAGAATTTGTATTTCCGGGTCGTCAATGTGTTCGGCAAGCCAGTCGGCAGCGACAAAGAAGGCGGTGGTCATAGGCATCTCCATTTTTACCAGGTTTTGGCAAATTGTCGGATGTTTACCGTAAAGCGACAAGTAAAACAGGCTGATTTGTCAGGTGAATCCACATTAATCACTAAAATTAAGACAACGTTGTTCAGTTACTGACTTCCACCGCCGGAAATCTGACGCATAATAGTTGTTCTACGTAGCTAACGGGCCACTACGGCCAGGGATGAAAAATGAAACATTTACGCGTAGCGGCCTGCATGCTGATGCTGGCACTGGTCGGGTGCGATAATAATAACGAAAAATCACCGACGGCTGCGAAGCCTGATGCGCCTGCGCCACAGACAGCGCCAGCAAAAGATAAGGCTCAATTACAAAAACTGATGCAGCAAAGCCAGGGCAAGTCGCTAACGTTGCTGGATGCCTCAGAGGTCCAGCTCGACGGTGCGGCAACGCTCGTGTTGACCTTCTCCATTCCCCTCGATCCGGAACAAGATTTTTCCCGCGTCGTGCACGTTGTTGATAAAAAAAGCGGCAAAGTGGATGGTGCCTGGGAGCTGGCGCCAAATCTGAAAGAGCTACGCTTACGCCATCTGGAACCTAACCGGGAACTGGTTGTTACCATTGAGCGTGATTTGCTGGCGCTGAATAAAGCGACGTTCGCTATTGATTATGAAAAAAACATTACCACTCGCGACGTCCAGCCAAGCGTAGGGTTTGCCAGTCGCGGCTCGCTGCTGCCGGGAAAAGTGATTGAAGGGCTGCCGGTGATGGCCCTTAACGTTAATAGCGTAGATGTGAACTTCTTTCGCGTGAAGCCTGAGTCGCTCGGTGCGTTTGTCAGCCAGTGGGAATACCGCAATTCGTTGACTAACTGGGAATCTGACAATCTGCTGAAAATGGCGGAACTGGTGTATACCGGACGCTTTGACCTCAATCCTGCGCGCAACACCCGTGAGAAGCTGCTGTTGCCGCTGAGCGATATCAAGCCGTTGCAGCAAGCAGGTGTTTACATCGCGGTGATGAATCAGGCTGGACAATACAACTACAGTAATGCCGCTACGCTGTTCACGCTCAGCGATATTGGTGTGTCTGTACACCGTTACCATAATCAACTGGATGTCTTTACGCAGAGTCTGGAAAACGGCGCCGCGCAGCAGGGGATTGAGGTCACGTTACTCAATGAAAAAGGACAGACGTTGGCGCAGGCTACCAGCGACGCTCAGGGTCATGTCAAACTGGAGACTGATAAAGACGCGGCTTTATTGCTGGCACGCAAAGACGGGCAAACCACGCTGCTGGATCTGAAGCTCCCGGCGTTGGATCTGGCTGAATTTGATATTGCCGGTGCGCCGGGATACAGCAAGCAGTTCTTTATGTTCGGCCCACGCGATCTCTATCGTCCTGGCGAAACGGTGATCCTCAACGGATTACTGCGTGACAGCGATGGCAAAACGTTGCCCGACCAGCCGGTGAAGCTGGAGGTCGTGAAGCCCGACGGACAAGTGTTACGCTCGGTGGTTAGCCAGCCGGAGAACGGTCTGTACCGCTTTAGCTGGCCGCTGGACACCAACGCGCCAACGGGTATGTGGCATATTCGGGCTAATACCGGTGATAACCAGTCGCGGATGTGGGATTTCCACGTCGAAGATTTTATGCCTGAGCGGATGGCGCTCAATCTCTCCGCCAATAAGATCCCGGTGGCACCAACTGATGACGTGAAGTTTTCGGTAGTGGGCTACTACCTGTACGGCGCGCCCGCTAACGGCAATGCTCTGCAAGGGCTGCTTTTCCTGCGCCCGCTGCGCGAAGCGGTGCAGGCATTGCCGGGGTTCCAGTTTGGTAATATTGCCGAAGAAAATCTTTCCCGCAGCCTCGATGAAGTTCAGCTCACGCTGGATGACCACGGACGCGGCGAAGTGACCACCAACAGCCAGTGGCAGGAGACGCATTCCCCGTTACAGGTGGTTTTGCAAGCCAGTCTGCTGGAGTCGGGGGGCCGTCCGGTGACGCGTCGGGCTGAGCAAGCCATCTGGCCTGCGGATACGCTGCCGGGCATTCGTCCGCAGTTTGCAGCGAAAGCCGTCTATGACTACCGCACCGATACTACCGTGAATCAGCCTATCGTTGATGAAAACAGCAACGCCGCTTTCGACATTGTGTATGCCGATGCGCAAGGCGAGAAAAAAGCGGTGTCCGGTTTGCAGGTGCGTTTGATCCGCGAGCGACGAGATTATTACTGGAACTGGTCTGAAGGCGAGGGCTGGCAATCACAGTTCGATCAAAAGGATCTGGTTGAAGGTGAGCAGACTCTGGATCTTAAGGCCGATGAAACCGGTAAAGTCAGCTTCCCGGTTGAGTGGGGCGCCTATCGTCTGGAAGTGAAAGCTCCGAATGATGCGGTGAGCAGCGTACGCTTCTGGGCCGGTTATAGCTGGCAGGATAACAGCGACGGCAGTGGGGCTGTGCGTCCCGATCGCGTGACGCTGAAACTGGACAAACCCAGCTATCGTCCCGGTGATACCATGAAGCTGCACGTTGCCGCTCCCGCTGCTGGCAAAGGTTATGCGATGGTGGAATCCAGCGAAGGCCCGTTGTGGTGGCAAGAAATAGACGTACCGGCGGATGGTCTCGATATCTCCATCCCAATCGATAAAACCTGGAATCGCCACGATTTGTATCTTAGTGCGCTGGTGGTTCGTCCTGGCGACAAGTCCCGTTCGGCAACGCCAAAACGGGCGGTCGGGTTACTGCATTTACCGTTAGGTGACGAAAACCGTCGTCTGGCGCTGGCGCTGGAAAACCCGGCGAAAATACGTCCAAACCAGCCGTTGACCGTCAAGATTAAAGCCAGCGTCAAAAATGGCGACGTACCAAAACAGGTTAACGTGCTGGTCTCTGCCGTTGATAGCGGGGTGCTGAATATTACCGATTACGCCACGCCGGATCCGTGGCAGGCGTTTTTCGGGCAAAAACGCTATGGCGCGGATATTTATGATATTTACGGCCAGGTGATCGAAGGGCAAGGACGCCTGGCGGCGCTGCGCTTTGGTGGTGATGGCGATGAATTAAAACGCGGCGGTAAGCCACCGGTTAATCACGTCAATATCGTGGCGCAACAGGCGCTGCCGGTCACGCTTAACGAGCAGGGCGAAGGTACGGTGACGTTACCTATCGGTGATTTCAACGGCGAGCTGCGGGTAATGGCGCAGGCCTGGACGACGGATGACTTTGGCAGCAGCGAAAGCAAAGTGATTGTCGCCGCGCCAGTAATTGCTGAACTGAATATGCCGCGTTTTCTGGCGGGAGGCGATACCTCGCGCCTGACGCTGGACGTGACCAACCTGACTGACAAACCGCAAACGCTGAATATTAAACTCGCGGCCAATGGTTTACTGGAGCTGATGGGGCAAGATCCCGCGCCGGTAAATCTGGCGCCAGGCGTAAGGACTACGCTGTTTATTCCGGTGCGCGCGCGGGAGGGTTTTGGCGATGGCGAAATTCAGGCAGAAATTAGCGGTCTGACTTTACCAGGTGAAACGCTGCCTGTTCAGCATAAACAGTGGAAGATTGGCGTGCGTCCGGCGTTCCCGGCGCAAACCGTTAATAACGGTGTCGCACTTCAGCCGGGCGCGACCTGGCAGCTTCCGGGCGAAGAACTGACCAATTTCTCCCCTGTGACGATGCAGGGGCAACTGCTGTTCAGCGGTAAGCCGCCGCTAAACCTGGCGCGCTATATCCGCGAGCTGAAAGCGTACCCTTACGGTTGTCTGGAGCAAACGGCGAGCGGGTTGTTCCCATCCTTATACACCAACGCTGCGCAATTGAAGGCGTTAGGTATTGTGGGCGACAGTGATGAAAAACGTCGTGCGGCAGTTGATATTGGGATTTCCCGTTTAGTGCAGATGCAGCGTGATAACGGCGGTTTTGCGCTGTGGGATAAAAACGGGTCGGAAGAGTACTGGCTGACCGCGTATGTCATGGATTTCCTCGTCCGGGCAAATGAACAGGGCTACAGTGTCCCGGTAGAGGTGATTAACCGGGGCAACGAGCGGCTACTGCGCTATTTGCAGGATCCGGGCATGATGTCGATTCGCTATACCGATGACTCTTCAGCAAGCCGGTTTGCCGTACAAGCCTACGCCGCGTTGGTTCTGGCACATCAGCAAAAAGCTCCGCTTGGCGCATTGCGTGAGATCTGGGAGCGTCGTGCGCAAGCAGCCTCTGGTTTACCGCTGTTACAACTGGGGATCGCGCTGAAAAATATGGGCGATGCCAACCGCAGTGAACAGGCGTTGACGCTGGCCCTGAATACACCGCGCCGCGATACGCAACAGTGGATGGCGGATTACGGCAGTGCCTTACGGGATAACGCGTTGATGCTGGCCTTGCTCGAAGAGAACAAGATCAAACCTGACGTGCAGAATACGCTGCTGAACACGTTGTCAGAACAGGCCTTTGGACAGCGCTGGCTCTCGACTCAGGAAAATAATGCGTTGTTCCTTGCCGCGCGTACGTTACAGGATTTGCCTGGTACGTGGCAGGCGCAAACGTCACTCTCGGAACAATCATTAGAAGGGGATAAATCGCTAACCCGCAATCTGGATGCCGATGCGCTGTCTACGCTGAGCGTCACCAATACCGGTAATCTACCGCTGTGGTTGCGTCTGGATGTGAGTGGTTATCCACAAACCGCACCGACGCCTGCCAGCAACGTTCTGCATATTGAGCGGCAAATCCTGGGAACTGACGGAAATAGCAAATCGCTGGATTCGCTGCGTAGCGGCGAACTGGTGCTGGTCTGGCTGGAGGTAAAAGCCAGCCAGAACGTGCCGGATGCGCTGGTGGTCGATTTACTGCCAGCAGGACTGGAACTGGAAAACCAGAATCTGGCCAACGGCAGCGCCAGCCTGCAGGATAGCGGCAGCGAAGTGGCGAATCTGCTTAATCAGATGCAGCAGGCAGATATCCAGCACGTTGAGTTCCGTGACGATCGCTTTGTCGCCGCGGTGGCGGTCAACGAAGGACAGCCAGTTACGCTGGTGTATCTGGCGCGGGCGGTAACGCCGGGGACCTACCAGGTTCCTGTCCCGCAGGTGGAATCAATGTATGTTCCGCAGTGGCGCGCGACCGGTGCGACAGAGGGACTTTTGATTGTCAGACCGTAAATGATACGCGGGTTGGGTAAACGCGGCTGCTGGCTCTGGCTGGCAGCCGTTGCACTATTGTTTGTGGCGGCGGTTTGGGCGGCAGATAAAATCTGGCCGCTGCCGCTGCACGAAGTCGATCCGGCGCGGGTCGTGGTGGCTCATGATGGTACGCCGCTGTGGCGCTTCGCCGATGCGGATGGTATCTGGCGGTATCCGGTAACGATTGATGAGGTGTCGCCCCGCTACCTTGAGGCGTTAATTAACTACGAAGACCGCTGGTTCTGGAAGCATCCCGGCGTCAATCCGTTTTCAGTACTGCGCGCGGCATGGCAAGACCTCTCCTCTGGGCGTGTGGTTTCTGGCGGCAGTACGCTCACCATGCAAGTCGCACGATTACTCGATCCCCATCCGCGAACCTTTGGCGGCAAGTTTCGCCAACTCTGGCGCGCATTGCAGCTGGAATGGCATCTCTCCAAACGCGACATACTGACACTGTATCTCAACCGCGCGCCGTTTGGCGGTACGCTGCAGGGCGTGGGGGCGGCAAGCTGGGCTTATCTTGGTAAATCACCCGCGCAATTGAGTTACTCCGATGCCGCGCTGCTGGCTGTTTTGCCACAGGCGCCGAGCCGTCTGCGTCCGGATCGCTGGCCGGACCGTGCTGAAGCGGCGCGTAATAAAGTGCTCGAACGTATGGCGACCCAGGGCATTTGGCCTGCCAGACAGGTGCAGGAGTCGAGTGAAGAACCGGTCTGGCTGGCGCCCCGGCAAATGCCGCAGTTAGCACCGTTATTCTCGCGCATGATGCTGGGAAAAAGCCGAAGCGATAAAATCGTGACTACCCTTGATGCCGGATTGCAGCGTCAACTGGAAGAGCTGGCACAAAACTGGAAGGGGCGCTTACCTGCGCGCAGTTCGCTGGCGATGATCGTGGTCGATCACACCGATATGAGCGTGCGTGGCTGGGTGGGGTCGGTAGATATGAATGACGACTCTCGTTTTGGTCATGTGGATATGGTGAATGCGATCCGTTCGCCTGGCTCGGTGCTGAAGCCGTTTGTTTATGGCCTGGCGCTGGATGACGGACTCATTCATCCCGCTTCGTTATTGCAGGATGTCCCGCGGCGAACCGGGGACTATCGACCGGGGAATTTTGACAGCGGTTTTCATGGCCCGGTGAGCATGAGCGAAGCGCTGGTGCGCTCGCTGAATTTACCCGCCGTGCAGGTACTCGAAGCCTATGGCCCGAAGCGTTTTGCCGCATCGTTACGTAACGTCGGCTTACCGCTGTATCTGCCCGCAGGGGCTGCGCCGAATCTGTCGCTGATTTTAGGTGGCGCGGGGGCAAGGCTGGAAGATATGGCCGCAGCGTACAGCGCCTTTGCCCGCCAGGGAAAAGCGGGAAAACTGCGTCTGCAGCCGGGTGATCCACTACTGGAACGTCCGTTGATGTCGGCGGGCGCGGCGTGGATTATTCGCCGCATTATGGCTGACGAAGCGCAACCGCTGCCGGATAACGCGCTGAGCAGAGTGGTCCCTCTGGCGTGGAAAACGGGCACCAGCTATGGCTATCGCGATGCCTGGGCGATTGGCGTTAATGCGCGTTATGTGATCGGTATCTGGACCGGCAGGCCCGATGGTACGCCAGTGGTGGGTCAGTTTGGTTTCGCCAGTGCCGTGCCGTTGCTCAATCAGGTCAACAATCTTTTGCTCTCTCGCGGGACAAATCAGCCGGAAGATCCACGCCCTGAATCCGTGAGTCGTGGTGTGGTGTGCTGGCCGGGCGGGCAATCTCTTGCCCCCGGTGACAGCAACTGCCGTCGCCGTCTGGCAACCTGGTTACTGGATGGCAGTCAGCCGCCAACGTTATTATTGCCCGAGCAGGAAGGGGTTAATGGCATTCGTTTTCCTGTCTGGCTGGATGATGATGGCAAACGTGTGGCGGCGGATTGCCCGCAGGCGCACGAGCAAACGTTAATCGTTTGGCCGTTGCCGCTGGAGCCATGGCTACCGGAATCAGAACGTCGTGGGGCGAGATTACCGCCAGTTTCTGCCACATGTCCGCCGCTGGGACAAGACGCTTCGCAGCCGTTGCAGTTGACAGGCATTCGTGATGGCGCGATTGTGAAGCGTTTACCCGGTTCTGCTCAAGCCTCATTGCCGGTGCAAACCAGCGGTGGGAGCGGTGAACGCTGGTGGTTTCTTAACGGTGAAAGGCTGGATGAACGCGGACGTCGTCTTACGCTACTGCTGGCGACTAAAGGGGATTATCAACTGCTGGTGATGGATGATGCAGGCCAGGTAGCGACGGTGAGATTTTCGATGCAGTAGACCAGTTGGTGACTGTTTGTTGCTAAAATTCATCTTATTTTAAAGAAATGTTACCTTCGTCAATAGTCAATTGCCGGGATGCTCTTTATAATCCGCGCCAGGTCGTACATCTATATAGACAACAACAGAACACATTACAGAGGTTATCATGGCTATTGAACGTACTTTTTCCATCATCAAACCAAACGCGGTGGCAAAAAACGTTATTGGGAGCATCTTTGCGCGCTTTGAAGCAGCAGGGTTCAAAATCGTCGGGACTAAAATGCTGCACCTGACCGTTGAGCAGGCGCGTGGTTTCTATGCTGAGCACGATGGCAAACCGTTCTTTGACGGTCTGGTTGAATTCATGACCTCCGGTCCGATCGTTGTTTCTGTTCTGGAAAGCGAAAATGCCGTACAGCGTCATCGCGATCTGCTGGGCGCAACCAACCCGGCGAATGCGCTGGCCGGTACTCTGCGTGCAGACTATGCTGACAGCTTCACCGAGAACGGTACTCACGGTTCCGACTCCGTTGAGTCAGCGGCGCGCGAAATCGCCTATTTCTTTGGTGAAGGTGAGGTTTGCCCGCGCACTCGCTAATCTCCCGCGTCTTTCACGTCGCAGATGCGTTGGCTGCATTCGTTTACCCCGGTCACATAGTTTTCTATGCTCCCGGGGATGCTTGAACTTGCCGCCTTCCTGCGACGCGAAATCCTTTGGAGATGAATTAGCGATTTACATATTATTTTCGCTAATGCTTCGTGCAAACGTGGCATCCCTGCGCCAGACTTTGTACAATGCAACGCCCCGGAAGAGCAGATCGCTTGCCGGGGCGTTTCTTTTTAACCCTCCACGGGCCACAACGTGTAACAACGAGGCCGGAAAAAATTATGTCTGAATTAGTTAACACCTCTGAAGTCGTCATTCCTGCGGTTCCAAATAAAAATGGAAAAATTAACCTGCTGGATCTGAACCGTCAGCAAATGCGCGAATTCTTCAAAGAGATGGGCGAAAAACCGTTTCGTGCCGATCAGGTCATGAAGTGGATGTACCACTATTGCAGCGACAACTTTGATGACATGACTGACATCAATAAGGTGCTGCGTAACAAGCTGAAAGAAGTGGCTGAAATTCGCGCCCCGGAAGTGGTGGAAGAGCAGCGTTCTTCTGACGGTACGATCAAATGGGCTATCGCGGTTGGCGATCAGCGCGTTGAAACGGTGTATATCCCTGAAGACGATCGTGCGACCCTGTGTGTTTCTTCACAGGTCGGTTGCGCATTAGAGTGTAAATTCTGCTCTACGGCGCAACAGGGCTTTAACCGTAACCTGCGGGTATCGGAGATCATTGGTCAGGTCTGGCGCGCGGCGAAAATCGTCGGCGCGGTCAAAGCAACGGGCGTGCGTCCTATCACCAACGTGGTGATGATGGGGATGGGTGAGCCGCTGCTCAACCTGACCAACGTGGTGCCGGCGATGGAAATCATGCTGGATGACTTCGGTTTTGGGTTGTCCAAGCGTCGCGTCACGCTCTCCACCTCGGGCGTTGTCCCTGCGCTGGATAAGCTGGGTGAAATGATTGACGTCGCGCTGGCGATTTCTCTGCATGCGCCGAACGATGAAATTCGTGACGAAATTGTACCGATCAACAAAAAGTACAATATCGAAACATTCCTTGGCGCGGTTCGTCGTTATCTGGAGAAATCCAACGCTAACCAGGGCCGTGTGACCATTGAGTATGTGATGTTAGATCACATCAATGATGGCACTGAACACGCGCATCAGCTGGCAGAACTGCTGAAAGATACGCCGTGTAAGATCAACCTGATCCCGTGGAACCCGTTCCCGGGCGCGCCGTATGGCCGTAGTTCTAACAGCCGTATCGATCGTTTCTCCAAAGTGTTGATGAGCTATGGTTTCACCACCATTGTGCGTAAAACACGTGGCGATGACATCGATGCAGCCTGTGGTCAGTTGGCGGGCGACGTTATCGACCGTACCAAGCGTACTTTGCGTAAGCGTATGCAGGGCGACGCTATCGACATTAAGACCGTTTGATGTTGGCGCACTACGGTATAATTCTTGTACCGTAGTGCAACGTAAGCCATATGAGGTTTTTTGTTGTCGTCGTCAGGTCAATAATAACGGTGCGTTTTTGTCGACTTTAAGGCAGTATGTAACGGCGTAACAAGTGTTTAGCCCTCAGGTTTACGCCGTTTTGTCATTGATAGTCTGACCGTTTTATACTGTCTGACGAAGGTTAACTGACCAGATGTTTCGCGGTGTGGGTGAGCATTGTGGCTCGCCGGCATCAGAACCCAAATATTACGCAGCTGTAGCGAATGAATACTGAAGCCACGCACGACAAAAATGAAACACTATCCACCGGCATTCGTCTGCGCAATGCCCGTGAACAACTCGGATTCAGCCAGCAGGCAGTCGCGGAGCGACTTTGCCTGAAGGTCTCCACGGTACGCGATATTGAAGAAGATAAGGCGCCAGCCGATCTCGCTTCAACATTCCTGCGCGGGTATATCCGTTCTTATGCGCGTCTGGTGCATATTCCTGAAGAAGAACTGTTGCCAGGGCTGGAAAAACAGGCTCCGATTCGTCCTGCCAAAGTCGCACCGATGCAGAGCTTCTCGCTCGGTAAGCGTCGTAAGAAACGCGACGGCTGGTTAATGACCTTTACCTGGCTGGTACTGTTTGTCGTTGTCGGACTGACTGGGGCCTGGTGGTGGCAGAACCATAAAGCGCAGCAGGAAGAGATCACCACCATGGCCGATCAATCCTCCGCTGAGTTGAATGCCGGTAAAGAGGGTGCGCAGAATGTACCGTTAGATACCAGCGCTGCAGCAAGCCCGGATACCACGTCGGCTGCTGAAAATGGCGCGGTAACGGATTCAGCGCCAGTGCAACAAGATACCGCAGCGGCTCAGGCCCCGGCTGCTGATGCGCAACAAAACGCCGTCGTTGCCCCTTCTCAGGCTAACGTCGATACTGCAACCGCAGCGCCAGCTACCGCGGCACCGCTGCCGACCGATCAGGCAGGTGTGACTACACCTGCAGCCGATCCTAACGCGCTGGTGATGAACTTTACCGCCGATTGCTGGCTGGAAGTCACCGATGCGACCGGTAAAAAACTGTTCAGCGGGATGCAGCGTAAAGATGGCAATCTGAATTTGACCGGTCAGGCACCGTACAAACTGAAGATTGGTGCTCCGGCGGCAGTGCAGATTCAGTTCCAGGGTAAACCTGTCGATCTGAGTCGTTTTATCAGAACTAACCAGGTTGCGCGTCTGACCGTTAATGCCGAACAATCACCGGCTCAGTAACAGACGGCAATGCGGGAGATTTTTTAATGCATAACCAGGCTCCAATTCAACGTAGAAAATCGACACGCATTTACGTTGGGAACGTGCCGATCGGCGATGGTGCGCCCATCGCCGTACAGTCTATGACTAATACGCGTACCACGGACGTGGAAGCGACGGTTAATCAGATTAAAGCGCTGGAACGCGTAGGCGCTGACATTGTTCGTGTCTCTGTACCGACAATGGATGCCGCAGAAGCGTTCAAGCTTATCAAACAGCAGGTTAACGTCCCGCTGGTTGCCGATATACACTTCGACTATCGTATCGCACTGAAGGTGGCGGAATACGGCGTTGATTGCCTGCGTATTAACCCAGGTAATATCGGCAGTGAAGAGCGTATTCGCATGGTGGTGGATTGCGCTCGTGATAAAAATATTCCTATCCGTATCGGCGTCAACGCCGGATCGCTGGAGAAAGATCTGCAGGAAAAATACGGTGAACCGACGCCTCAGGCGCTGCTGGAATCCGCTATGCGCCACGTGGATCACCTCGATCGTCTGAACTTCGATCAATTCAAAGTTAGTGTTAAAGCGTCTGACGTTTTCCTCGCCGTAGAATCCTATCGCCTGCTGGCGAAACAGATCGATCAACCGCTGCATCTGGGGATCACCGAAGCTGGTGGCCTGCGTAGTGGTTCGGTGAAGTCCGCGATCGGCCTTGGCCTGCTGTTATCTGAAGGGATCGGCGATACGCTGCGTGTTTCTCTGGCGGCCGATCCGGTGGAAGAGATCAAAGTTGGATTCGATATCCTGAAATCGTTGCGCATTCGCGCGCGCGGGATCAACTTCATCGCTTGCCCAACCTGTTCGCGTCAGGAGTTTGACGTTATCGGTACGGTTAACGCGCTGGAGCAACGCCTGGAGGATATCATTACGCCAATGGACGTTTCGATCATCGGCTGCGTAGTAAACGGCCCTGGTGAAGCGCTGGTTTCTACGCTGGGCGTGACGGGTGGTAACAAGAAAAGCGGCCTGTATGAAGACGGCGTGCGTAAGGACAGACTCGATAACGACGACATGATTACGCAGCTTGAAGCCCGCATTCGTGCCAAAGCAAGTATTCTGGACGAAGCGCGTCGTATCGACGTGCAGCAGCTTGAAAAATAACAACGTGATGGGAAGCGGCATGCTTCCCGTGTATGATTGAACCCGCATGGCGCCCGCATTGTTCGGGTTAGCGCTGAGGGTTCATTTTTATATTCATAAAGAGAATAAACGTGGCAAAAAACATTCAAGCCATTCGCGGCATGAACGATTATCTGCCTGGCGAAACCGCCATCTGGCAGCGCATTGAAGGCACTCTTAAAAACGTGCTCGGCAGCTACGGTTACAGTGAAATCCGCTTGCCGATTGTAGAGCAGACCCCGTTATTCAAACGCGCGATCGGTGAAGTCACCGACGTGGTTGAAAAAGAGATGTATACCTTTGAGGACCGTAATGGCGACAGTCTGACGTTGCGTCCTGAAGGGACTGCGGGCTGCGTACGCGCCGGCATCGAACATGGTCTCCTGTACAATCAGGAACAGCGTATGTGGTATATCGGGCCGATGTTCCGCCACGAACGTCCGCAGAAAGGACGCTATCGTCAATTCCATCAGTTGGGTGTCGAAGTGTTTGGCCTGCAAGGCCCGGACATCGATGCGGAACTGATTATGCTGACCGCTCGCTGGTGGCGCGCGCTGGGTATTTCTCAGCATGTCAGCCTGGAGCTGAACTCAATCGGTTCGCTTGAAGCCCGCGCTAACTACCGTGATGCGCTGGTTGCCTACCTGGAACTGCACAAAGAGAAACTGGACGAAGACTGCAAGCGCCGTATGTACACCAACCCGCTGCGCGTTCTCGACTCCAAAAACCCGGAAGTACAGGCGCTGCTCAACGACGCGCCTGCACTGGGCGACTATCTGGATGACGACTCGCGCGAGCACTTCGCGGGTTTGTGCAAACTGCTGGAGTCCGCAGGCATTGCCTACACCGTCAATCAGCGTCTGGTTCGTGGTCTTGATTACTACAACCGCACCGTATTTGAGTGGGTCACCAGCAGCCTGGGCTCTCAGGGTACCGTGTGTGCCGGTGGTCGTTACGACGGTCTGGTAGAGCAACTTGGCGGTCGTGCAACGCCTGCCGTGGGCTTTGCTATGGGTCTGGAACGACTTGTTTTGTTAGTTCAGGCAGTTAATCCGGAATTTAACGCAGATCCTGTTGTCGATATATACCTGGTCGCTTCAGGGGCGGACACGCAGTCGGCAGCAATGACGCTTGCAGAACGTCTGCGCGATGAAGTTCCTGGTGTGAAACTGATGACAAACCACGGTGGCGGCAACTTTAAGAAACAGTTTGCCCGTGCCGATAAGTGGGGCGCCCGCGTTGCACTGGTACTGGGCGAGTCCGAAGTGGCTGACGGTACTGTTGTAGTGAAGGATTTGCGCTCTGGTGAGCAAACGGCAGTAGCGCAGGATAGCGTTGCCGCGCATTTGCGCACTTTACTGGGCTAAGGAGAAGGACAGCGTGGAAATTTACGAGAACGAACACGACCAGGTTGATGCGGTAAAACGCTTCTTTGCTGAAAACGGCAAGGCGCTGGCTGTTGGGATCATTTTAGGGGTTGGCGCGCTGGTTGGTTGGCGTTACTGGACCAGCCATCAGACGGAGTCCGCACGCTCTGCTTCTCTGGCGTATCAAAATACGGTGACTGCGGTTAGCGCGGGTAAACCGGACAGCATTCCTGCCGCTGAGAAATTTGCTGCAGAGAATAAAAATACCTATGGCGCGCTGGCTTCACTGGAACTGGCGCAGCAGTTTGTTGACCAAAATGAACTTGAGAAAGCCGCAAGCCAGCTGCAACAAGGCTTGGCTGCGACCAGCGATGAAAATCTCAAAGCAGTGATCAACCTGCGTCTGGCTCGTGTTCAGGTTCAGCTTAAACAGGCTGATACCGCGCTGAAAACACTCGAAACCATTAAAGGTGAAGGGTGGGCGGCCATTGTTGCCGATCTGCGTGGTGAAGCGTTGCTGAGTAAAGGCGACAAACAAGGTGCGCGTAGCGCATGGGAAGCGGGTGTGAAAAGCGATGCCTCTCCTGCTCTGAGCGAAATGATGCAGATGAAAATCAATAATTTGTCCATCTGAGAGGGACCCGATGCAATTGCGTAAATTACTTCTGCCAGGGCTGCTTTCCGTTACCCTATTGAGCGGCTGTTCACTGTTTAGTGGCGAAGAAGATGTCGTTAAGATGTCCCCATTACCGGTGGTTGAAAACCAGTTTACTCCGTCTACGGAATGGAGCACCTCTGTAGGAAACGGTATTGGTGATTTCTATTCCAATCTTCATCCTGCGCTGGCGGATAACGTTGTCTATGCTGCCTCTCGCGCCGGTGTAGTGAAAGCGTTGAACGCAGGCGACGGCAAAGAAGTCTGGTCTGTGAATCTGGGAGAGAAAGACGGCTGGTTCTCCCGTGCATCTGCACAGCTTTCTGGCGGTGTCACCGTGTCCGGCGGTCATGTTTATATCGGCAGTGAAAAAGCACAGGTTTATGCGCTGAACACCAGTGACGGTACTACCGCATGGCAGACGAAAGTCGCTGGTGAAGCGCTGTCTCGTCCTGTTGTGAGCGATGGCGTGGTATTGATCCACACCAGCAACGGTCAGTTGCAGGCCTTAAACGAAGCCGACGGCGCCATCAAATGGACCGTTAACCTCGACATGCCTTCTCTGTCTCTGCGTGGCGAATCCGCTCCGGCAACCGCCTTTGGCGCAGCTATTGTTGGCGGTGATAACGGTCGCGTAAGCGCCGTGCTGATGCAACAGGGCCAGATGATTTGGCAGCAGCGTATCTCTCAGGCGACAGGCCCAACGGAAATCGATCGTCTGAGCGACGTTGATACCACGCCGGTTATCGTCAATGGCGTTGTTTACGCGCTGGCTTATAATGGTAACCTGACGGCGTTGGATCTGCGCAGTGGTCAGATCATGTGGAAACGCGAACTGGGCTCGGTGAATGATTTCATCGTCGACGGTAACCGTATCTACCTGGTTGACCAGAATGACCGCGTGCTGGCACTGACCACCGATGGCGGCGTGACGCTGTGGACGCAAAGCGATCTGCTGCACCGTCTGCTGACGTCCCCGGTATTGTATAACGGCAATCTGGTCGTCGGTGATAGCGAAGGCTACCTGCACTGGATTAACGTTGACGATGGCCGTTTTGTTGCCCAGCAGAAAGTTGACAGCTCAGGTTTCCTGACCGAGCCGGTCTCTGCTGATGGTAA
The DNA here is from genome assembly GCF_030334095.1 of Citrobacter sp. Cf118. Lineage (NCBI taxonomy): Bacteria > Pseudomonadati > Pseudomonadota > Gammaproteobacteria > Enterobacterales > Enterobacteriaceae > Citrobacter > Citrobacter sp. Cf118. The sequence continues at coordinate 97,839 of NZ_JAOWES010000083.1, forward strand.
ACTGCTGATCCAGGCGAAAGACGGTACGCTGTACTCTATTACGCGTTAATCGTCGCGGCCGCTCGCTTTGAAAAACGGCTCCTGGTGCAGGGGCCGTTTTACTGTTTTTAACAACGGAGCAAAAATGTGCCCGTTGTCTGATGATTTTTTAAATGAGGCTTTAAACATGGTACCTGTGGTCGCGCTTGTCGGGCGCCCTAACGTTGGCAAATCCACGTTATTTAACCGTCTAACTCGCACCCGAGATGCGCTGGTTGCGGATTTCCCGGGTCTGACTCGTGACCGTAAGTACGGTCGTGCGGAAATTGAAGGCCGCGAGTTTATCTGTATTGATACCGGCGGTATTGATGGCACCGAAGACGGTGTTGAAACCCGTATGGCGGAACAGTCGCTGTTGGCTATCGAAGAAGCGGACGTTGTACTGTTCATGGTGGACGCGCGTGCTGGCCTGATGCCAGCGGATGCAGCTATTGCGAAACATCTGCGCTCGCGCCAGAAACCGACGTTCCTGGTAGCCAACAAAACTGACGGACTCGATCCTGACCAGGCGGTTGTTGATTTCTACTCTCTGGGTCTGGGTGAAATTTATCCGATCGCGGCGTCCCATGGTCGTGGAGTTCTCAGCCTGCTGGAGCATGTTCTGCTGCCGTGGATGGATGACGTTGCTCCGCAGGAAGAAGTGGACGAAGACGCGGAATACTGGGCGCAGCTGGAAGCCAAAGAAAATGGCGAAGAAGAGCCTGAAGATGATTTCAATCCGCAGGATTTGCCGATCAAACTGGCGATCGTGGGTCGCCCGAACGTAGGTAAGTCCACACTTACTAACCGTATTCTTGGCGAAGATCGTGTGGTGGTTTACGACATGCCGGGGACCACGCGTGACAGTATCTATATTCCGATGCAGCGCGATGAGCGCGAATATGTGCTTATCGATACCGCGGGCGTGCGTAAGCGCGGCAAAATTACCGAAGCGGTAGAAAAATTCTCAGTTATCAAAACGCTGCAGGCGATTGAAGATGCCAACGTGGTGATGCTGGTGATTGACGCGCGCGAAGGGATTTCCGATCAGGACCTGTCGTTGCTGGGCTTTATCCTCAACAGTGGGCGCTCACTTGTTATCGTTGTGAACAAGTGGGATGGTCTGACGCAGGAAGTAAAAGAGCAGGTCAAAGAGACGCTGGACTTCCGTCTGGGCTTTATTGATTTTGCACGCGTACACTTTATCTCTGCGCTGCACGGCAGCGGTGTGGGTAATCTGTTTGAATCGGTCCGTGAAGCTTATGACAGCTCCACCCGTCGCGTGAGCACCGCGATGCTGACGCGCATTATGACCATGGCAGTAGAAGATCATCAGCCGCCACTGGTGCGTGGTCGTCGTGTGAAGCTGAAATACGCCCACGCGGGCGGTTATAACCCGCCAATCGTGGTGATTCACGGCAACCAGGTCAAAGACCTGCCGGATTCCTACAAGCGTTATCTGATGAACTATTTCCGCAAATCTCTGGACGTAATGGGGACGCCGATCCGTATTCAGTTCAAAGAAGGGGAAAACCCGTTTGCCAACAAACGCAATACGCTGACTCCGACTCAGATGCGTAAACGTAAGCGTTTGATTAAACACATTAAAAAAAGCAAGTAATCGTTGCTGATGCAGATGAAAACCCGCGCTTGTCGCGGGTTTTTTTTCGTTATTCCAACGCCAACCTCAGCCCGTGCAATGTCAATCACTATTCGTTTTTTACCAAGTATAAATCTAAGAAAGTAGACAATTGTCGAGTTTTCATCTTAAAGTCCCCCAGTTGGTACTAGACAAAACTACTGCCAGGTTATCAAATGGTTAAATAAATCTTCGCCGCATGTAAAAAATCGACCAGCTACGTAACTGGTCGGCGTACATCGCGGTGTTTACACGCACGACGACATAACTTTCGGGAGAATTATGCAATCCTCTGTTAATCAAAAAGAAAGCCGAACTTTCTTCGGTCATCCTTATCCGCTCGGCTCATTGTTCTTTACTGAGATGTGGGAGCGTTTTTCGTTTTATGGCATTCGTCCGTTACTGATCCTGTTTATGGCGGCTACCGTTTATGACGGCGGCATGGGACTGGCGCGTGAAAATGCCTCGGCGATTGTCGGTATCTTTGCCGGTACCATGTATCTTGCTGCGCTGCCAGGTGGCTGGCTGGCGGATAACTGGCTTGGTCAACAAAAAGCGGTATGGTATGGCTCCATCCTGATAGCACTTGGTCACCTGTCGATTGCACTCTCGGCCATCATGGGTGACAACCTGTTTTTTATTGGCCTGATGTTCATTGTGCTCGGTTCTGGCCTGTTCAAAACCTGTATCTCGGTGATGGTGGGTACGCTGTATAAAAAAGGCGATGCGCGCCGTGACGGCGGTTTCTCGCTGTTCTACATGGGTATCAACCTGGGTTCCTTCATCGCGCCATTGATCTCCGGTTGGCTGATTAAAACTCACGGCTGGCACTGGGGTTTCGGTATCGGTGGTATCGGAATGTTGGTGGCGTTGCTCATCTTCCGTATCTTTGCCGTTCCGGCGATGAAACGCTACGATAGCGAAGTGGGCCTGGACTCGACCTGGAACAGCCCGGTTGTGAAACGTAATGGTGTGGGCGCGTGGCTGCTGGCGCTGGCAGTTGGTGTAGCAATTGTTGTTACCCTGATTGCGCAGGGAGTGATTGTGATTAACCCGGTCGCGGTTGCCAGCATGCTGGTGTACGTAATTGCCGCGTCAGTTGCGCTTTACTTTATCTATCTGTTCGTCTTTGCGGGGCTGAACCGTAAAGAACGCGCCAGGCTGCTGGTTTGCTTTATCCTGCTGGTGTCCGCTGCGTTCTTCTGGTCAGCCTTTGAGCAGAAACCTACCTCGTTCAACCTGTTCGCCAACGACTACACTAACCGTATGATCGGCGATTTTGAAATCCCGGCAGTATGGTTCCAGTCGATTAACGCTTTGTTCATCATTCTGCTGGCCCCGGTATTCAGCTGGGCGTGGCCAAAACTGGCGAGCATGAATATTCGCCCAAGCAGTATCACCAAGTTTGTCATCGGCATTCTCTGCGCAGCGGCGGGCTTTGGCGTGATGATGCTGGCGGCGCAAGACGTGCTGGCAAATGGCGGCGCGGGTGTTTCTCCATTCTGGCTGGTAGGCAGTATCCTGATGCTTACGCTCGGCGAGCTGTGTCTGAGCCCAATTGGTCTGGCGACCATGACGCTGTTGGCACCGGAAAGAATGCGTGGACAGATGATGGGTCTGTGGTTCTGCGCCAGTGCGCTGGGTAACCTGGCCGCGGGTCTGATTGGTGGTCATGTGAAGGCCGACCAGCTTGATATGCTGCCAGATCTCTTCGCGCGCTGCTCGATTGCGCTGCTTATCTGCGCCGCGATACTGATCGTTCTCATTGTTCCGATTCGTCGCATGCTGGAGAATACACAGACTAAACCGGCAACTAGCGCCTGATAGCACCTCGATGATGCCGGGGCAGACGTTATGCCCCGGTAATTCAACTTTTGAGGTGAGAACATGCTGTTAGGGTTTGTTGGGCTGGGCGCAGTCGTTGAAACGGCATACTTGCCCGCATTACGTAGCCTCTTCGGTGATTCATTACGCTGTGTGGGGTTTGATGTTCAACCCACAAAACAGCCAGCAGGCGTGACGCGTTGTACGTCGCTCGAAGAGCTGCTTACTCAGCCTCTTGATACCCTGTTCATCACGACCGCATCCTTGCATCACCTTGAGGTGCTTGAACAAGCCCTGGCCTCTCCCATCGCACGTATCGTGGTTGAAAAACCTATTGTCGCCACGCTCTCCCAAATTGAAAAACTGAAAATGCTGCTGGCTCAACCAGGCGCTGCCGATCGTGTACTGGCACTCGACCACTGGATGGCGCGCATCGAAACGGTGAAACGAGGGTTGGTCAGCACTTTTGCCGAGATTGTGAAAATCGAAGGTTTTTTGCAGGAGCCAAGTGGAGTTAACGCCGCAGGGGAGCCAATAGCACTTAACTTTGCCACCGGTGAACCGGACACGCGTGAACTTCGCCACCCGGATGGCGTGATTCTGGATATCGGTACGCACGTGTTAGCAATGTTGCGGGAAACGGTACGGTATCTGGGAGGGAATAATGAGATGGTGCTGCGGTTAGTGAGTGCTAAAGACCGTCTGGGACGTGATATCTCCCAGAGTGATCTGACCACGGCAGAAGGCGAGGCGCATCTTCAGGGGCAGATTAGCGGCATTCCACTGGATATCTGGCTCAACAAATATGCGGGGCCAACTGGTGGGCAAAAAGGTCTACGGCTTTATCTGCGTGACGGACGTATTATCAGCCATGACCGACGCGGTACAGAAGATGTACTGGAAGTGATTGACGGCGAGGCGGTACAACGCTGGAGCATTACCGATACGATTTACGCCCATTGTCTCGCTGAGCAAATTCTGGGAGCGCAAAGTTTGTTTGAACGTTGTCCGCAGGAGGTGAGACAAACGACACAGCGCAGGCTGGAAGAAGTGGAGTGCCTGTTAACATTGCAGCAGCAGTTACGTGGGCCACATTAAGCGCATGGTGTTAAAATAAAATCAGCAATACATTTTCTGTATAAGGACACGATATGTCGATTACCTGCCCGGATTGTCATGCAGAGCTGGAGCCGCAAAATGGTGTGGCGCACTGCGAAAATTGTCACAAAGATATTCAACTGGAAGCGCGTTGTCCGGAATGCCATCTGCCACTGCAAGTATTAAAAGCCTGCGGAGCGGTGGATTATTTCTGTCAGAACGGCCATGGCCTTATTTCGAAGAAACGCGTTGAATATAATGTCATAATATAAATTACATTATGAATAACTTTTGCTGATTAATATTTATTATGAATGCTAATCAGCTTTAATCATTATTATTACAAATATTTCATCTTGCTTTGATAATCTAGCTGATTTTTTAGGATTATATTTAGGTTATAAAGGCATTCATTAGGGTGAATCATAAATATAATGTTCCTGTTGTACAGCAACTTTGTTAATACAGGAACATGTTATGGCCCGAAGGGCGCGCTTTGTTATCTTGCTTGTGCTATTCGTTTCTGGCGCAGTTATTGCCGGGGACAATATTGTTGCGCCTGCAGCAACCAATAACATAAGCGAGTCTACGTTGCCCGATCTCGGCAGTGAGTCGGTACAAAAAGAACAGCATAATAACGAAGAACAATCCATTAAAGAGAAAGGTGCCGACTATTTTATTAACTCTGCGACACAAGGCTTTGAAAACCTGACGCCTGACGCGTTGAAATCGCAGGCGCAAAGCTATTTGCAAAATCAAATTACCTCCTCCACGCAATCGTATATAGAAGGGTTAATGTCACCGTACGGAAAAGTACGGACCAGTTTATCTGTTGGCGAAGGGGGCGATCTTGATGGTAGCTCTCTCGACTATTTTGTTCCCTTATACGACAACCAATATTCATTGATTTTTAGCCAAATCTCCGCGCAGCGTAAAGAGGACAGGACCATTGGAAATATCGGTTTTGGCTTGCGTCAAAATGTGGGGGATTGGTTACTCGGCGGCAACGCTTTTTATGACTACGATTTTACCCGTGGGCACCGTCGCTTAGGTTTGGGCACTGAGGCATGGACAGATTATCTGAAGCTCTCTGGCAACTATTACCATCCACTTTCTGACTGGAAGGAGTCTGAGGATTTCGAGTTTTATGAAGAGCGCCCCGCCCGGGGATGGGATATTCGGGCGGAAAGCTGGCTGTCATTTTATCCACAGATCGGTGGGAAATTAGTCTACGAGCAGTACTATGGCGATGAAGTGGCGTTATTTGGCACCGACAATTTACAAAAAAATCCCCATGCGGTAACTGTTGGTCTCAATTACATGCCTGTGCCAATGGTCACGTTGGGTGCAGATTACAAAGCCGGCACTGGAGAAAACGCCGACCTTAGCATCAACGCAACCGTCACTTATCAGTTAGGTACGCCCCTGGCGGCTCAACTTGATCCGGAAAACGTAAAAATTCAGCGCTCTTTAATGGGCAGTCGAACCGATTTTGTCGAGCGTAATAATTTTATCGTTCTTGAATACCGTGAAAAGGATCCCCTTGATGTTGCGTTATGGCTCAAAGCCGATGCGACCAATGTCCATCCTGAATGCGTAATTGAAGACACGCCTGAGTCTGCGGTGGGACTGGAGAAATGTAAGTGGACGATCAATGCGCTTTTCTCTCATCACTACAAAATCATCTCCGCCTCCTGGCAGGCAAAAAATAATGCCAATCGCACATTAGTTATGCCAGTGGTAAAAGCTGATGCCCTCACTGAAGGGAATAATAATCGCTGGAATCTGGTCCTCCCTGCGTGGGTCAATGCGGATACAGAAGCACAGCGTACAGAGTTAAATACCTGGAAAGTGCGCATGACCCTGGAAGATGAAAAGGGGAATAAGCAAAACTCGGGTGCTGTGGAAATTACCGTCCAGCAGGATCGTAAAATCGAATTGATTGTCGATAACGTCGCCGACGCCGATCGTACCGATCATAGCCATGAGGCCAGCGCTTTGGCGGATGGCGTCGATGGTGTTGTGATGGACCTGGTGCTGACCGATTCATTTGGGGATACGACCGATCGTAACGGTAAAGCGCTGGTGGATGAGGCTATGACGCCTGAACTCTATGACAGCAATGACAAAAAGGTGTCGCTTTCCTCCACCACTTGTACCGCCGAATTGCCCTGCGTCTTCATTGCCAGCCGTGACAAAAAGGCGGGAACCGTCACGCTCTCCAGTACGCTTCCTGGTACGTTTCGCTGGAAAGCGAAGGAAGACGCCTACGGCGACAGTAACTATGTTGACGTGACGTTTACCGGTGATGCGCTTGATGCGTTGAATGCGCTCATTTATCAAATGAACACATCTTCTCCCGTTAATTTGAGCGGCAAACAAGATAGGCATCCTGTCGTCAATAATACCTATCGATTTGTACTGTGGCGAGATGCCAATAAAGACGGCGTTTTCCAGATGTCAGAACAACTGACAGAAGATGAAATGGCGCTTTATGACTATCAATGGGAATTTACCGGGCAAAGCGTGACGGGAAATACCGGAGCACAAGCCAATACCCGCAATGAAGATCTGGTGTTGCCAGCAACAAATAGAGAGGCTGCGCAAAAATTCGCTGCTCATGAGCAGGATGGTATTCAGGGCTATGGCATACGCGTGGTGTATAGCCAGAAATAGTGTCAGCGTAGTGGCTGACCAGCCAGTCGCTGAATGTTGAAGAAAAAGGAGAGTCTTGATGCAATTAGTATTAAAACGGCAGCTGACGAAGGTCGCACTGGCGTTGGCTGTGGCAGGGTATTGTGCTGTGCCTGCAGTCGCGGCTAATGGGAATCTGAAAGCCGGTCAGTGGCAAAGCGCGACAGAAAGTACCGGTACTATTCAAGGGACTATCCCGTGGATTACACGGGCTGCAGATAAAACGGCGGAAACGGATAAAGCACATGTCACGGTGACGATTGACCGTGGTAGTCGAACCGTGGCAACTGAAGGTGACCGGCAGTTTCACGCGGGCGACAAAGTGACGGTCAACTGGGCTATCGGCGATACGGAAGGTGACCTGGATGCGGATAACACGGCGACCAAAGCGACTGTGCAGTGGATGAGCTATAGCGATCAGAATGGCGGCGATGCACAAGAGATAGGTACAAAAGGCAGCGACACCTATGAAATTCAGGCTGCGGATGCCGATCGCTACATCGGTATTAAAATCACGCCTACCACAACTACCGGCGATCCGAATGTTGCCACAGAATTGCTGCTAAACGATCTGTCGACCAATGCAGGCGGTGGTTCTGACGACGATGACATTCCGGAAGGTCCGGTGGTCGATGAAAATGTCCACGTTGTCATTTACGAAGCGGGTACAACAACCAATCTGTTGGGCACGAGCACCAAACTTAAAACCAACACCACCTATAAAGTGTTGCTGTGGAAAGATACGAACGCCAACGGTACTTATGATGCCGGCGAGGATGTTACCAGCAAGTATAACTACCGCTGGAAATTCACCGGTACCAGCCTGCAGCTGGGCGCTGCTGGCGGGATTGTCAACGCTACCTACAACAACAGCGATCTGGTTATTCCGCTTACCAACGCCGAAGCGAAGGCTGCCTTCGATAATGCCGATGGCGTTACCCTCGGCAACGATGGCGTCCAGGGATATGGCTTGTCTATCGACTACCAACGTAAATAAAACCGTGCAAGACCGCTTCCTTGGGGAGCGGTTTTTCCGCGCCCTTTGTTTAGCTCGGGGTTAAGCAAAGTGTGTTGAAACGCGAACACAGAATAAATGGGTAGTGACTGCTCAAGGATGGGGGATCTGGCAGGTGAATAAAGTTAATCGCTCTTTACTGGCGTTAGCTCTGTTAATGGGTGCAGTGCCGGTACTTTCTGCACTAAAAAGTGGGGCATGGCAGGAGCTGCGCACAGCTACGGATGCGATAAACGGCACCCCGCCGACGGCGGACAGCGCGTTCGTTCCGGTTTATCAGGGCAGCGTTGTGCTCTCTCCCGGTGAAGCGCACGCTGTGGCCTTCAGCGCGATGCCCCGCGACTTCAGCATTGACGATTCAGCCAGCGCACTGCAGCTGGCTAATCCGCTCGATACCGAGGGCGATCTGTTCGCCATACCCCCGCTGCGCTGGGAAAGCGAACAGGCGCCCGCTATCAGTTTAGTCTGGGCAGATGCGGCCACACCGGATGAACCGCTTAACCCGCAGCCGGTCGCCAATAAAACGTTCTGTGCGCAGAATATGGCCGGCGGGCATTACGTGGTCTGGCCGCAGCTGGAAGATAGCAGTGCGCTACCCGCGCTTTACCTCATTACGTCGACGGGAACACCGAACAGCAATACGGTTGCTTTAACCGAACAAAAAGTGGCGATTGACGTAGCTGCCGCCGTGGGCGAGCCACTGTCACTCAGCGCCGTGCCGATGGACGACACGTTAAAAGCAGCCAAGGTCAAAGCAGGGGAAAGTATCACGCTGACCGTTACCACCCGCGATTGCGCCGGTAACGTGGTGGGCAATACCGCATTTATTATTACCCGCAGCGATGCGCTTAACCGCCAGAACATCGTCAACAATAATGCACCGGTACACGTTGGTGATACGGAACTGACCACCACGGCGACGGAATACCACGGTGTTACGGGCGCTGACGGCAAAGCGACAGTAACCGTCACCCAGGCAAACGGCCCTGGCGTAAAAACTACCCTGACGGTGATGCAGGCAAACAATACGGCGCTAAAAGACAGCCTCGATGTTATTTTCACCACCCTGACCAGCCCGGACAGCGACAAAGCGGCGATGTGGGGGCATATGGAAGAAAGCGCTACGGCAAACGTCGATGGCGTCACCTATACCTTCACGCGTCCAAAACTGGCGGCAGAAACCAGTGGCACTAGTGCTACTTTTGCTGCCAACAATGAAAGCTGGGCGCAGTTGACCTGGGATAGCGCGGATAACCACTGTGCCATTTTGCCGGATGCCGAACAGCTGGTGGCGCTGCGGGCCGCCCACAGCACCGCGGCGGCCTATCCCGGTTGGCCAATTGATACCTACTGGTCGTCCACGAAAGATCAGCTCGATATTTATCACTACGCCACCAGTATGGGGAGCGGGGCGGTGATACGAGAAAGCAACAGTACGGCTTTACTGGTGAGCTGCGTGGATAAAGCGCTGCCTTTAGCGTATCCACAAATCACGCTTTCTCCCGATGCGCCATACAAGGCGGAAGTCGGCGAGACGATGGATGTGATAGCCAGCGTGGTTGACCGGAATACCAATAAACCGTTGCCTTATCGTTATCTTGAACTGTTTGTCGACCCCGCCTCTAACCGTAAAGGGGAGCATAAAGATGAGTGGGATAATCTGCGGGTCGTTGTCCGTAGTGATGATATGCGTGCATCGTCCCCGGAACACTATACCGGGGTAACGGACGCGAACGGGCAGGTGCATCTGTCATTCAGTCACGACAGCGGGATGGGGGTGGAAACACCGATCCGTATCGTGATGATGGATGACGAAGGCGCAAGCGTCACATTGCCGTTTAACGTGATTTTTACGGTGATAACCAGCCCGGACGTCGACAGCGCCAGGATGTATGGTCATATGGCGCGGGGCATCGTGGAGTCCGGTAACCTCTATAAGCGCCCGCTGCTGGCGTCAGAAACCAGTCATAAAACCGGTCAGCAAACTGAAAACAACGAAGAGTGGGCCACCTTCGACGCGTTGATCTCCGCCACCGCGCAGTGCGGCGCAGGGCAGGTACCTGATACGGGTTCTCTTGAAACGCTCTACAGTGCACATCCTGATAATAAAATCCTGACAGAACACGGCTGGCCGACGGCGTCTGATGCTTATATGGCCGATGATGCCATGCAGATGGCGTATTTCAATCTGGGCGATGGCAGTAAAGGTATCGGCGGAGTGGCCCATTATCTGACCTGTTCAGCCAATGAAATGGTTGCTCAACTGAGCGTCTATTTCAATGACGATGTCTCGTTACGCCTGCCCGTCGCCAAAGTTGGCGAGCAAATAAAAATGAACGTCCATTCACAAAATGCGTTGAACGGAGCAACGATAGCGAATGTGAAGTTTTCAGTCACCATGGGGCTCGGCAAAAATCGCAGCGGGATGACCACCGGCTTTACTGACCCAAGCCAGGGGGAATTGCTGTTTGACAGCGTTGCCTATGGCGCGGGTACATCTTCAATGACGTATGAGGGGATGACGGATGCAAACGGTGACGCGCAAATTATTCTTGAGCAGCCACGCGGCGTGGGGTTAATCACACCGCTAAGCGTAGTACCGATTGATTCACTGCTGAACTCGCCTATCTCGCGTAGCGTGAAGTTTACCGTTCCGACAAGCCCGGATACGCCAAAAGCCCATATGTGGGGGCATATGGCGGACGCCGTAACAGTGGATAATCTCACGTTTGAACGCCCGAAACTGGCGGCAGAGTCAGGGGCAACCCGAACCCAGGATGAAGCGAATGAAACCTGGGCTCGCCTCACACATGCCGATGCGCTGGGAAATACCGCAGCCGGGGGATGTGCACTTAATCGTCTGCCGCGTATCGACCAGCTTACCACTTTGTACAATGCCAACAATGGCGGAGAGATACATACGGTTGCCGGATGGCCTGTGGGGCTTGACTACTGGTCCGTCACGTACGCCAGCCAGTCCAGCTGGCAGCAGATATCGTTGTTGGGTGGTGAGGTGACGGCGGGGGGCGATGTTTCGGATTACGTCAGTTGCCTGACCAGCGATAACCCGGCGGCGGCGTCCATCACCATTGAACCGGTGGATGCGTCGCAGTAGTATGACAACAACGTTAATAGCGTACATGCGGTAAGAGTGAAGAAAGGCGAGACGCTACAACTGAAGGTCACGGTGAAAGACGCCAATGGAAACCCTGTGCCGCAAGCACCTTTTGTCATGAGCCGTGGTGATGGTTTTACCCGACAGAATGTTAAACATGCCGCTGGCAGCGGTGATGGTATTGTGTCGCCGGTGGTCATTGACGGCGAATCTGTTAACGATACGGCGACGAAAATCGGCGGCCTGACGGGCGTGGACGGCAGCAAAATCGTCAATGTGACCCGCCCGGATACGCACGGCACTAAAGTGGCGATAACGGCGGCGCTGTACGGCAATGCCAGCGTGAGTGCCAGTCTCGACACCATCTTTACGGTGGTCACCAGCCCCGACTCGGACAAGGCGACGCTGTGGGGGCATATGACGGACACGCTGACGGCGGCAGACGGTACGAGCTACCACCGGCCGCTGCTGTACGCGGAGCTGAGTAATACCCTCAATGTGATGAGCTATACGGAAGATAACGAGGCGTGGTCCCGTTTTTACGGCCCTGATGGCCGCAAGAACAATGCAGAGATGTGCGCGGCCGGGTATTACCCTGCCATCGACGCTCTGGACGCGCTTTATCGCCAGTACCCGGACAGAAGCATCAAGACGGCACAGGGCTGGCCGATAGACTACTCCTACTGGAGTGGCAGCTATGTGAGTAAGTTTTCTTCTGAAGCGCCCATCGATTTTTATGTCGTTGATCTGGATGATGGCAGTCGTCATTCGGTGTCGGCGACGGATACCAGCGCCATGCAGTACCAGATTTGTACGAGTACGGGGGCTGCACAGGCCACGACGATCGCGCTGACCTCGACGGTGGCAATAGACGAAACTGCACAAGCGGTGAAAGTGAAGACGGGTGAAAGAGTGCCGTTAACGATCACAACCACGGATGCTGCCGGTAACCCGGTAGGGAACGCTGCGTTTACCCTGACGCGAGACCGAGGTTCGATACGCGGCAGCAGTGCGCTTACTTCCTGGACCATACCAACCATGGAGCTGGTGCTGACCGGACAGGCACCACAGACCTGGCTTTATAACGGCACCTATTATGGGGTCACCGGCCCGGACGGCACGCTGTCTCTTGATGTAGGTGAAGATACTGGGCCGGGGTTGAAAACGGTGTTGAACGCCAGCTTGTATAAAACCCCAGCGGCAACCTCGTCGCTGTCGACAGTGTTTACCGTACTCACCAGTCCAGACAGCAGTAAAGCCCAGATGTGGGGGCATATGCCGGAGACTTTCACCGCCAGCAACGGCGCGGAATTTATGCGCCCAAGGTTGAGGTATGAGCTGAATTCAACCACGGATACGGAGTCGGTCATACAAAACAATGAAATGTGGTACACGGTGAAAAATGTGAATAGCGGACGCGGGGCCTGCACGATGAGCCAAATGCCGACGGCGGCCGATTTAACGTCGCTGTATAACGATCACCCAGATGGCGCATTAACCGCTGATTACGGTCTTCCGATGATCGCCTCATATGGGTGGTGGGCGGGTGATAAGACGCTAAGCGGGCAAACGTCATTATATCAATACATTAATTTTCGTAATGGTGTCATGAAAACAACGACATCTTCGTCCCCGACCAACGTAACGCAGCTGTGTCTGACGGCAAAACGTGAGTATGTCATTACGCTTGACTCTTCCACGCCATGGAATGAGGCGTACGCAAGCTTTATGGGTAAGAAAGGCGAAACGTTACCGCTAACGGTTAGCGTAAAAAATGCTGCCGGCATCCCACAGGCCAATACCGTGGTGGTGCTGGGGCGTTCTTCATCGACCACGCGCGCCAGTACGGTGATATCAAACAACCCGGCTTACATGACTTTGACGCCCGTTACGCCTGAGGGGAGTGCGACGAGTTTCAATTCCGGTTCGTCGAAATGGTATGGAATGACGGATGCTGATGGTAAAGCGCAATTGACGTTAGCGCAGGACAATTCGAGCGGCCTGAAAACGACGGTAACCGCCACGGTGGAGGGAGACAGTTTAGCCACGGTGAGTAAAAACGTGATCTTTTCCGTTCTCACCAGCCCGGACAGCGATAAGGCCGCCATGTGGGGCCATATGCCGGAAACGGTGACGAACAGCGCTGGCGTTACATTCCATCGCCCGTATCTGGCAGCGGAGACGTCGGGTTACGCTTTCAGCGTCAACAGCGGCAATGAACGCTGGCCGAACTGGAATCAATCCACCACGCTGACGGCAGGGAAGTCCAACTGTGGCGAGGCATATCAGCCTTTATTAAGCGATCTGCAAACATTGTATGCAGATAATCCCAGCGGAGCGTTGTTTGAACGTTATGGTTGGCCGGTGAATGAAAAATGGTACTGGTTTGCGGTAGATCGCGCGGCGAATACCGGGAACTATCAGTCTATGCGGCTGGATGTGGGGAACGTATCGTCAAGCAGTTCTGCGAGTAATACAGGGGCGCAGGTTTGCCTGGTCGACCCGCATTCGCCGGTACCTGCGACGATTGAACTGACTTCCAGTATTGCCCTCGATACGGTAAGCGATGCGGTGAAAGTCAAAAAAGGCGAAGAGATCCCGCTCACCGTCACCATGATAGACAGCAGCGGCAATCCGTCTGCGAATGCGGCATTTACGATTTCGCGTAGTCAAGGTCTGTCTCGCCTGGGGGAAGCGAAAACCACCGGGAACGGCGGCGTGACGGACGATCTTTCTTTGCAGGAACTGACACCAGTGGCGACAACGGTGCTACTGGATGATTATTTTGATGCCTATCATGGCGTAACGGGGACGGACGGTAAAGCGACATTTAGCCTGCGTCAGGACACTGCGATGGGGCTGAAAACAGCTATCACGGCGAAGATGGATGATTACCCTAATTTGACCTCTTCGCTTAACGTGATCTTTACCGTAGTGACCAGCCCGGATAGCGACAAGGCTAAATACTGGGGGCATATGCCGGAAACGGTGACCAGCAGTGATGGCGTAGTCTTTAAGCGACCACAGCTGGACAGGGAGGCACCGTTACATGATAACACCTTTGGTCCTATCGTTATAGGTGATGAAACCTGGGCGCTGTTTAACCATAACGGTGCGGGGATGGCGAGTAAATCGGATTGCCCCGAAAACTATCAGCCGACATTGAGTGAGTTGCAAAAGCTGTATAGTGACTACCCTGGCGGTCAGATAGGGGAACGGTTTGGCTGGCCGATCGATCGCTCTACTTTTTCCTGGTGGGTTTCCGACCGAGTGGGCAAGAATTACCAGACCATCGATCTTACCAGCGGCTATGTGAATGCAACGAAAACGGCAAGCGATAATCAGGCACTGGTTTGCCTGGCGAACCCGCACGCTTCCGCTGCGATGATGACGGTATCTCCCCCGCGATAGATGCGAATAGGCAAGCGGCAGCGGGCTACTTAGCTTTTGGCTGGCGCTTTTTCCCGGCAGCCGTTACCGTTTTTATCTCGCTTTCCACCCAGCCGTCGTTCAGTCGGGTGGTGAGCAGGTCGCCGGGTCTGGCCTGTTTGGTTTTCTTTAGCACTGCGCCATCGATTGTTGTCGTGACGCTATAGCCGCGCGCTAACGTTGCCAGCGGGCTGACGGCTTCCAGATGCGTGACCGCGTTGCCGAAACGCTCGCGCTGCTCGCTTAGCCGCGCGCGGATATTTTCCGCCAGTCGATATTCCAGTTGCTGCACCCGTGACTGCGCGCGATGAATGCGCGGCTGCGGATTCTGCTGGTTCAGCCGCTGCAGCATGCGCTGCTGACGCTGATTGGCCTGTTTAATTTTATTCTCAAGTGCGAAGTTCATTCTCTGACGCAGTCGTTCCAGCACGGTCTGCTGGCGGGCCAGACGCAGCTGCGGATGCTGCTGTTGCAAGCGGTGATTAAGCTGGGTAAATCGGCGAGTTCGGTTGGCGAGATAGTAATCCATCGCCATTTCCAGACGTTGCTGACCATGCTGAATTTGACGCAGCAGTTCGAGCTGATTGCGGCTGACAATTTCTGCGGCCGCCGACGGCGTTGGCGCGCGCAGGTCGCCGACAAAATCGGCAATGGTCACATCGGTTTCATGGCCGACGGCACTCACCACCGGAATACGGCTGGCAAATATCGCCCGTGCTACGCGCTCGTCGTTAAAGCTCCACAAATCTTCCAGCGAGCCGCCGCCGCGCCCGACGATTAATACGTCACACTCGCCGCGGGCGTTTGCCAGCTCAATAGCGCGCACAATCTGCCCCGGCGCATCGTCGCCCTGGACAGCGGTTGGATAGATAATAACGGGCAGGGAAGGGTCACGACGCTTCAGCACGTGGAGAATATCGTGTAGCGCTGCCCCGGTTTTCGAGGTGATCACCCCGATGCAGTGGGCCGGTGAGGGCAGCGTTTTTTTGAACTGCTGATCGAACAGCCCTTCAGCCTGTAGTTTGGCCTTCAGTTGCTCATACTTCTGTTGCAACAGACCTTCACCCGCAGGCTGCATGCTCTCAACAATTATCTGGTAGTCCCCACGCGGCTCATACAATGTAATGTTGGCGCGCACCAGCACCTGTTGCCCGTGCTGCGGGCGGAACGTTACCCGGCGGTTGCTGTTGCGAAACATCGCGCAGCGAACCTGAGCGGTGTCATCTTTGAGCGTGAAGTACCAATGACCCGAGGACGGCTGAGTGAAATTGGAGATTTCACCGCTGATCCACACTTGCCCCATTTCCTGCTCAAGCAGCAAACGAACCGTCTGATTCAGGCGGCTTACGGTAAAAATTGAGGTGGTCTGAGAGGATAACATGTGAGCGGGATCAAATTCTAAATCAGCAGGTTATTCAGTCGAAAGTAACATGCTCACAGAGGAGCGCAAGGTTTTTTTGCAAAAAAGTGTGGATGCAATCGGTTACGCTCTGTATAATGCCGCGGCAATATTTAATAACCTCCCAGGTGAGATATTGCCCATGCTACGTATCGCAAAAGAAGCCCTGACGTTTGACGACGTCCTCCTCGTTCCCGCTCATTCTACCGTTCTGCCGAATACTGCTGACCTCAGCACCCAGTTGACGAAAACCATTCGCCTGAACATTCCTATGCTCTCCGCAGCAATGGACACCGTGACGGAAGCGCGCCTGGCAATTGCCCTGGCCCAGGAAGGCGGCATCGGTTTTATCCACAAAAACATGTCCATCGAGCGTCAGGCTGAAGAAGTTCGCCGCGTGAAGAAACACGAATCTGGCGTGGTAACTGACCCACAGACCGTACTGCCAACCACTACTCTGCGCGAAGTGAAAGAACTGACCGAGCGTAACGGCTTTGCAGGCTACCCGGTGGTGACTGAAGATAACGAACTGGTCGGTATCATCACCGGCCGTGACGTGCGTTTTGTGACTGACCTGAACCAGCCGGTTAGCGTATATATGACGCCAAAAGAGCGTCTGGTGACCGTTCGTGAAGGCGAAGCGCGCGATGTCGTTTTCGCCAAAATGCACGAAAAACGCGTTGAGAAAGCGCTGGTTGTTGATGACAGCTTCCATCTGCTCGGTATGATCACCGTTAAAGATTTCCAGAAAGCTGAACGTAAACCTAACGCCTGTAAAGACGAGCATGGTCGTCTGCGCGTTGGTGCAGCTGTAGGCGCAGGTGCTGGTAACGAAGAGCGTGTTGACGCGCTGGTTGCCGCGGGCGTTGACGTACTGCTGATTGACTCCTCTCACGGCCACTCTGAAGGCGTACTGCAGCGTATTCGTGAAACTCGTGCTAAATATCCTGATCTGCAGATTATCGGCGGTAACGTTGCTACGGGCGCAGGTGCTCGCGCGTTGGCTGAAGCTGGCTGCAGCGCTGTTAAAGTGGGTATCGGCCCTGGTTCCATCTGTACTACCCGTATCGTGACCGGCGTCGGTGTTCCGCAGATCACCGCCGTTTCTGATGCCGTTGAAGCGTTGGAAGGCACCGGTATTCCAGTTATCGCCGATGGCGGTATTCGTTTCTCCGGCGACATCGCTAAAGCGATTGCCGCTGGTGCTGCCGCAGTGATGGTTGGTTCCATGCTGGCGGGTACTGAAGAATCCCCTGGCGAAATCGAACTGTACCAGGGCCGTTCTTACAAATCTTACCGCGGTATGGGTTCTCTGGGCGCGATGTCCAAAGGGTCTTCTGACCGTTACTTCCAGAGCGATAACGCCGCTGACAAACTGGTCCCGGAAGGTATCGAAGGCCGCGTAGCCTATAAAGGTCGCCTGAAAGAGATCATTCACCAGCAGATGGGCGGCCTGCGCTCCTGTATGGGGCTGACCGGCTGTGGTACTATCGACGCGCTGCGAACGAAAGCAGAGTTTGTACGCATCAGCGGTGCGGGTATTCAGGAAAGTCACGTCCACGATGTGACCATCACCAAAGAGTCCCCTAACTACCGCATGGGCTCCTGATAAGTTTCCGCGCCCGGCTATATGCCGGGCGAATTTGTTTCACTTGCCTCGGAATTAGCGTCAATGACAGACAATATTCATAAACATCGCATTCTCATCCTCGATTTCGGCTCGCAGTACACTCAGCTGGTTGCACGTCGCGTACGTGAACTGGGCGTCTACTGTGAACTGTGGGCATGGGATGTTACGGAAGCACAAATTCGCGAATTCAACCCAAGCGGTATTATTCTTTCCGGTGGCCCGGAAAGTACCACCGAAGAAAACAGCCCGCGTGCGCCGGAATACGTTTTCAATGCGGGCGTGCCGGTGTTCGGCGTGTGCTACGGCATGCAGACCATGGCAATGCAGCTCGGTGGTCATGTTGAAGGTTCTAACGAACGTGAATTTGGCTATGCGCAGGTTGAAGTGCAGACCGACAGCGCGCTTGTCCGCGGTATTGAAGACTCCCTGACCGCAGACGGCAAACCGTTGCTGGATGTGTGGATGAGCCACGGCGACAAAGTGACTGCCATTCCGGAAGGTTTCGTGACTGTTGCCAGCACCGACAGCTGCCCGTTTGCTATCATGGCGCACGAAGAAAAACGCTTCTACGGCGTGCAGTTCCACCCGGAAGTTACCCACACCCGTCAGGGCATGCGCATGCTGGAGCGTTTTGTGCGCGATATCTGCCAGTGTGAAGCGCTGTGGACGCCGGCAAAAATTATCGATGACGCCGTTGCCCGCATTCGTGAGCAGGTTGGCAATGACAAAGTTATCCTCGGTCTGTCCGGTGGCGTTGACTCCTCTGTGACTGCGATGCTGCTGCACCGTGCAATCGGAAAAAACCTGACCTGCGTGTTCGTCGACAACGGTCTGCTGCGCCTGAACGAAGCCCAGCAGGTAATGGATATGTTTGGTGACCATTTTGGCCTGAACATCGTTCATGTTGAAGGCGAACAGCGTTTCCTCGACGCGCTGAAAGGCGAGAACGACCCGGAAGCGAAACGTAAGATCATCGGCCGCGTATTCGTTGAAGTGTTCGACGAAGAAGCGCTGAAGCTGGAAGACGTTAAGTGGCTGGCACAGGGCACCATCTACCCTGACGTGATCGAATCTGCCGCTTCCGCCACCGGTAAAGCGCACGTCATCAAATCTCACCACAACGTGGGCGGTTTGCCGAAAGAGATGAAGATGGGTCTGGTTGAGCCGCTGCGTGAGCTGTTCAAAGACGAAGTGCGTAAGATTGGTCTGGAACTGGGCCTGCCGTACGATATGCTGTACCGTCACCCGTTCCCGGGACCGGGGCTGGGCGTACGTGTGCTTGGCGAAGTTAAGAAAGAGTACTGCGACCTGCTGCGTCGCGCGGATGCTATCTTCATTGAAGAACTGCACAAAGCTGACCTGTACAACAAAGTCAGCCAGGCGTTCACCGTGTTCCTGCCGGTACGTTCCGTTGGCGTCATGGGCGATGGTCGTAAGTACGACTGGGTCGTTTCCCTGCGTGCAGTAGAAACCATCGACTTTATGACCGCGCACTGGGCACACCTGCCGTATGATTTCTTAGGCCGTGTCTCTAACCGCATCATTAACGAAGTGAACGGCATTTCCCGCGTGGTGTATGACATCAGCGGTAAGCCGCCGGCTACCATTGAGTGGGAATAATAGCCCTTTCTGTTAGCGGTTTCTGAACCGGTAATATGTAAAAAAACCCTCTTTTTATAGAGGGTTTTTTATTGCGCTCATACCGAAGCGCTGTGAATTAATCAACCAACTGTAGCTGGGGTTGAGATTGGGGGGCTACGTTCTCAACGCGAATATCCATCTGCGGATACGGCAGGGAGATATGGTTGGCGTCCAGGGCTTCTTTAATGTTTTCCAGCAGATCGTAATAGGTATTCCAGTATTCGATGTTGGGCACCCATACGCGGACGTAAAAATTCAATGCTGAAGCGCCCAGTTCGCCCAGACGAACGGTTACCCCACGTTGCTTATCGATGCGGGTATCCTGCTCGATAATATGGTTAATCACGCGCTTAACGTCGGCTATCCGGCTCTGATAGCCGACGCCAATCACCAGATCGATACGGCGGAAAGGGTGGCGGGAATAGTTAATGATATTGTCAGCGATGATCTTACCGTTTGGAATGACCACTTCTTTGCTGTCGGCGGTGAGCAAGGTGGTGGAGAAAATATGCACCTTTTCCACCGTTCCGGTAACTGCCCCAATTTGTACCACTTCTCCGGCGCGGAATGGACGCAGGGAGACCAATAATACGCCAGCGGCAAAGTTGGAAAGTGATCCTTGTAGCGCGAGTCCAATGGCCAACCCGGCGGCACCAATGACGGCAATAATGGAGGATGTTTCGATACCGACGCGACCCAATGCGGCAACAACGGCAAAGGCGAGGGTAATGTAACGTACCAGCGCGGTGAAGAACTGGATAATGGTTCGGTCAACTTTACGTTTTAACAGTAATTTTTCCAGACCACTGGAGATCAGGCGAGAGACAAATTTACCGACAAACAGTAAAATTACGGCGGCAACGATATTCCAGCCGAATTGAATAACCGCATCGCTGTGTCCAGCGATCCATTCAAGACCGCTGCTTATTTTCGGAAATAATGAAAAACCACTCATGGTATTACCCTGTAGAATTTAAAATGGTAATGATTCAAATAAGCATTTAATTTCATAAACAATATTAATGCTTTCATCTGTGATATTTTCTGGTGATATTAATTGACGTCTATTTGAACACAGTGTGTCTTTTTATACCCAGTAAATCGGAACGTAAAAATGAGCGCGAATGGTGCAGTGAAGTGGGATTAAAAGATTGTGAATTTGTGCGAAAAACACGGTCTATTATCGGATAAATCCGTGCGTGTGGTGGGTAAGGCAGCGTATTGTTTCATCACTCAAATCCCTTACCGGATGGTTAAATGTCAGGCGATTAGCCATCCGGTAAGGAATCTTAATGCTGAGATATTACAGGCGCGAGCGATCAGCGCACGTCGGTTTGAGCAGGAGATGCCTGTTGCGGCTGGGTGATCTGCTGAGAGTCTTTTTTGTTCTGGTGGTGGTGCCACGCACCTATAGCGGAGTAGACGAAGCGTCCGAAGAAGAAGAGAAAGCTGATAAGCAGTACGATCCGGATCATGCGACTATTAAATCGGTGTCGTTTGCGTAGGCTGGTAACCTGGCTCACAAAAGGTTCCTTGTAGTGTACCCAACTGAGGGCGATACTCACATTAAGGCATACTGTGAGGCAATGGTCAATTTTTCGTTATGTAAAATTGCTTCAGTTGTTTTATCCTCATATGTTATGAAAATTAATATTATTATTTGCATTAATAATGAATTAACGATAAGAAACGATGAAAATAGTAATAATTGATTAATGAGGGGCTTTTTTTTTGATATATATCAAACGTCACCCTTTACTGATAACTAAAATCGATGAGACATAGTAATGTATTTAACTTCATCGTTTTAGAGTCAGGTGGGATGCCTGTCTGAATACCCCCTGCAGGATGTGCGGGATTCTACTGAGCATCTATGAAACTCAATAAAAATTATATTTGTATGAGAGATAGATGGTGGGCGTTACCTCTCATCATACCATCTTTGCTGTTGCCTATATTGAGCACTGCCAATACCTATGCCCATATTAGTACTGGGACCGTAATTCTTTTCTACATGCCTTTGGCGTTGATGATTAGCCTGATGCTATTTTTTGGCTGGGCGGCATTGCCGGGAATTATCATTTCCATTATCTGCTACAAATATCCGCAGGTTGGGTTATTTGAAACGCTCTCAATAATTTCGCACTTTATTGTAACGATAGTGCTGAGTTGGGGAGGGTATAAAGTATTTGCACCCCGGCGGAACAACGTATCTCACGGTGACTCCCACCTGATGTTTCAGCGCATGTTTTGGCAGGTCTTTTGCCCGGCGACGCTGTTTCTGATCCTCTTCCAGTTTGCCGCGTTTGTGGGCGTTTATGAGAGTAAATCCGGCATGGTGGGGGTTATGCCCTTTAATACTGGCACGTTGATCAACTATCAGGCTATGCTGGTCGGGAATCTGATTGGGGTTCCTTTGTGCTACTTTATTATTCGCACGATCCGCAACCCTTTGCATGTCAGAGGCTATTTTTCTCAATTAAAGCAGCAGTTTGATACCAAAGTTACCAAAACTGAGTTTGCGGTCTGGCTGATTATATTGGCTGTACTTATGGCATTGCTGTGTATGCCGTTAAATGAACAAAGCTCAATATTCAGCACAAATTATACTCTGTCGTTGTTGCTACCTGTCATGCTCTGGGGAGCAATGCGTTACGGTTACAGATTTATTTCGCTGATATGGTCTGTCGTACTTATTACCGCAATTCATTATTACCAGCGCTATATGCCCTGGTATTCTGGCTACGATACCCAGCTTGCCATTACCTCATCGAGTTATCTTGTTTTCTCCTTCATCGTGAACTTCATTGCCGTACTGGCAACGCGCCAACGCTTTGTTACCCGGCGCAACCATCGTCTGGCATTCTTTGATCCGATGGTGCATCTGCCAAATTTGCGCGCATTGAACCGGGATTTGAAAAAAACGCCATGGTCAGTGCTCTGCTTTTTGCGTGTTCCGGGCATGGAGCTACTGGTAAAAAATTACGGCATTATGCTGCGTATCCAGTACAAGCAAAAACTCTCACAGTGGATAACGCCACTGTTGGCACAGGATGAGCATGTCTATCAGTTATCAGGTAATGACTTAGTTTTGCGTTTTAACACTGAGTCGTATCAGGAGCGCATTGAAGCCCTGGACAGGCATATCAAGCAGTTCCGTTTTATTTGGGATGGCATGCTTTTACAGCCGCAGGTGGGGATCAGTTTTTGCTGTGTCCGTTCTCCTGTTAACCATATCTATCTGTTACTGGGAGAGTTAAGCACCATTGCCGAGCTTTCTCTGGCGACCAATTCACCAGAGAACTTGCAGCGCCGAGGCGTCATGCACTTGCAACGTGACCTGAAAGATAAGGTTGCGATGATGAATCGTCTACAGCTGGCGCTGGAGCACAATCGTTTTTTCCTGATGGCGCAGCCGATTTTTGGCGTACGCGGCGACGTTTATCATGAAATCCTGCTGCGCCTTGAGGGAGATGACGGTGAAACCATCCCGCCTGATTGCTTCTTGCCGATTGCGCATGAGTTTGGCTTGTCGTCCAGCATCGATATGTGGGTGATTGAAAATACGCTGAAGTTTATGGCACAGAATCGGGAAAAAATGCCCGCCCGTCGGTTTGCCATTAACTTGTCACCCACGTCGATATGTCGCGCCCGACTTCCGCATGACATCAACCAGCTACTGGTTAAGTACAAGGTTGAAGCGTGGCAGTTGATTTTTGAAGTCACGGAAAGCAACGCCTTAACCAATGCGGAACAGGCACAGGCAACGTTACTGCAACTGCAATCACTGGGCTGTCAGATTGCGATTGATGATTTTGGTACGGGTTACGCCAGCTATGCGCGGCTGAAGAATGTGAGTGCCGATATCCTGAAAATTGATGGCAGCTTTATTCGCAGTATCGTTTCGAATAGCCTCGACTACCAAATCGTGGCCTCTATTTGCCATCTGGCTCGGATGAAAAGAATGCTGGTGGTTGCAGAGTACGTCGAAAGTGAAGAAATACGCAGTGCGGTAATTTCGCTGGGAATTGACTACATGCAGGGGTACTTGATTGGTAAACCACAGCCATTGCATGAAACGCTGGAAGAACAGGCGCCAGACGCGCTGGCACCTGTTCTGAGTTTATGCG
This sequence comes from Citrobacter sp. Cf118, assembly GCF_030334095.1. Classification (NCBI taxonomy): domain Bacteria; kingdom Pseudomonadati; phylum Pseudomonadota; class Gammaproteobacteria; order Enterobacterales; family Enterobacteriaceae; genus Citrobacter; species Citrobacter sp. Cf118. Next base: position 121,471 of record NZ_JAOWES010000083.1, read on the forward strand.
GCGATATCGGGTGAGGTTTCTTCTTCAATTTTGAGACGCCAGCCGGTTACGCCCTCCCAGTATTGCTGCTCTTTTTCCAGATCGAGCAGCACCAGCGCATTTTGGCTAAACCAGTCATGCGGGAAACGTAAGGTCCAGTGGTTGTCGTCGGTTATCAGAGTCAGGGTTGGCGGCGTGGTGGTCGCCTGACGCTGATTATTCAGCAGCACGCCCAGGCGTAACAGTTGAATCAACGGCAGAAACTGTTTTTTCTTGAACAGTGTAAAGCGGGGCAAGTCATCCAGTTTCACCGCTTTGCGATGATAACGAACTAAGGTTGCCATCATCAGTTGTTGTTCCTGATTAAACCCCGGTAAATCGCTGTTTTGTAAGATATAAGCAGAGTGGCGATGTAAGCCGCTGTGGTTGATGTTCAGCCCAACCTCATGCAGCATCGCTGCCCAGCGCAGTAATGCTTCCAGTTGAGGATTGGCCAGTTTGGGCTGTTGCGTATGCCACTGGTCGTACATTTGCATCGTTGTTTCCAGCACGCGCCGGGCCTGTTCACTGTCAATGTTGTACTGGTTCGCCAGACTACTGGCGGTACGGCTGCGAACGTCCTGGTGGCGAAAACGTCCTTCCATCTCGTACAGTACGCCTTCGCGTAGCGCGCCATCAGAAAGGCGAAGTTCGCGGATAGCCAACGCGTCAAAAACGCCGCACAGAATCGCGAGCCCAGGAACAAATACCGCTTTTCGCTCCTCTGACAGCCCCGGCAGGCTGAGCGCATCAAATGACGCATGCTTCAGCACTTCAGATGTCAGTTTGTCCAGGCGTTCGGGGGTGATAAAACCGTCTTTTTCACCCATCTCCAGCAGCACTTCGTGTGCCGCTTTAATCGTGCCTGACGCGCCCATTGCGACGTTCCAGCCCTGAATGCGAAACTGCCACGTTAAGGTTTCAAGCTTTTGCGCTGCCGCCATGCGGGCTCGCTGGAAGTTTTCCCGGCTGATAACACCGCCCGGGAAATACATCTGGGCAAAACTGACGCAGCCCATACGGCGGCTTTCAACCAGCTTGGGTTCGAAATCTTCGCCGATCACCAGTTCTGTTGAGCCACCGCCGATATCGATAACCAGCTTGCGGCCTTTTTCCGGCTGAGTGTGCTCCACGCCCATAAAAATCAGTCGGGCTTCTTCGTTACCGGAGATAATCTCAATCGGGTAGGGGATGACTTTTTCCGCTCGCTTGAGAAAGTCGGTCGCATTCAGCGCCTGACGCAAAGTATGGGTTCCCACGATGCATACGCTTGACGGGGGAAAGCCCTGCAGGCGTTCGGCGAACAGCGACAGGCAGCTTAATCCGCGTTCCATTGCCTCTTCGCTCAGCTTGTTATCTTCGCCGAGACCATCCGCCAGATGAACGCGCTGTTTCAGCCGCCCGATAATCTGCATTGCGCCATCAACCACGCGGGCAATGACCATATGGAAACTGTTTGAACCAAGGTCGACCGCAGCAAATTCCTGCGGTCGTGGAGTCTTGTCGTGTATTGGCATATCTTTAGTCAGGTTGCTCGAGTGATTTGATGTAGTCGTAAATCGCCAATTGTGACTGAACCTTACGGCGGTTTCCGCGCGGTACGTAGCGATTACTGAGTTCTTTATCGATGAAGCGGGCCTTCACCGTGTCGCTGAACAGGATATCGATAATATCCAGCACGCGCTGCTTAAGGCGCGGGTCAAGAAGCGGTGTAGCAACTTCGATACGATAATCGATGTTTCTTGTCATCCAGTCTGCGGAGGAGAGATACACCTGCTTGTCGCCCCCGTTCTCGAAGATGTAGACCCGGTCATGTTCAAGATAGCGATCAACGATGCTGATAACACGAATATTGTCGCTAATGCCTTCCAGGTTTGGAATCAGTGAGCACATTCCGCGAATCAACAAATTAACCGGTACGCCTGAGCTTGAGGCCGCATAGAGACGATCAACCAGGCCTTTATCGACCAGGTTGTTCAGTTTTAGCGTGATACCTGAAGGCTGGCCTTGCTGCGCATTGGCGATCTCTTTGTCGATCATCGCGTACAGCAGACGGCGTGAGTTCTGCGGAGAAACCAGCAGATAATCGAACGTCACCGGACGATACGGGTTTTCGATGAAGTTGAACACCCGACGCACTTCGTTGGTGATGCGTGAATCAGCGGTGAGCAACGAGTAGTCGGTATACAGGCGCGCAGTTTTTTCGTTGAAGTTCCCCGTCCCGATATGCGCATAGCGCACGACTTCATCACCTTCTTTACGCGAGATAAGGAACAGTTTGGCGTGAATTTTCAGACCCGGCGCGGAGAAGATGACGTGAACGCCCGCTTCGGTCAGGCGCTTGGCCCAATGAATGTTGGCTTCTTCATCAAAGCGCGCCTGCAATTCCACTACCACGGTGACTTTTTTACTGTTATGCGCGGCATGGATCATCGCGTCGATGATGCGCGAGTCTTTTGCCACACGGTAGATGTTGATCTTTATCGCCAGCACGCTCGGGTCGAAAGACGCCTGGCGCAACAGTTCAAGAACGTGCTCAAAGGTGTGATACGGGTAATACAGCAGCACATCGCGCTCGCGGATTGCATCAAATCCGTTACGGAATTTCTCATTGTCGAACCAGATGTGGCGCAGACGCGGCAGCGGCTTATTAACCAGGTTGGCTTTGCCAACGTTGGGGAAGTTAATAAAGTCTTTGAAGTTATGGTAACGCCCGCCGGGAACAATTGAGTCGTAGCGAGAAATCGTCAGTTTTTCACGTAGCACCTCGACCAACGCATTGGGCATGTCGCGCTGATAGACAAAACGTACAGGCTCTGCGGTCAGACGCTGTTTCAGGCTGGAGGACATCAGCTCCATCAGGCTCGATTCCATCTCGTGCACCAAATCGTATTCGGCGTCACGGGTCATTTTCATCGAATAGGCGTTAAGTGCGTCGTAATCAAAGAACCCTTTGAAAATATCGTCCAGGCAGTAGCGTAAGATGTTGTCCAGCAGGATCATCGGTTTGCGACGCCGCGGGGTTTCCGGCGGCAAATTCACAAAACGGGGAACCTTGTCGGAAGGGATTTCCAGCAGCGCGTAGCGGATTGTATCGCCGCGGATAATCTCTACCGCCAGATAGGTGTAGTCATCTTTCAAAAACTGGACTAAATCCGTCTCGCGGTTAATCAGGATCGGCGTGATGTGCTGGCGAAGATATTGCTTGAAGTAATGACGCAACCAGCTCTGCTGATTGACCGATAGCTGGCGTTCGTTGATTAAGAAAATCTGATTGCGCGCCATCTCCAGCAGCAACTCGTTGTACAGACCGTCAAATTCCTGATCGGCTTTTAATACGCGGGCCTGGATTTTGCCTAACAGATGGCGGGAGTGAGAGTTTGAACCCTGTTCTTCGCTAATAATGATTCGGCGCTTCAGTTCGGCAAAACGAACCTTATAAAACTCGTCGAGGTTATTGGAATAGATGCCTAAGAAACGCATCCGTTCGATCAACGGGTTTGACTTATCAGCAGCTTCCTGGAGTACGCGTTCGTTGAACGCTAACCAACTGAGTTCTTTCTCGATGTATAGCTTTTCCTGACCCATTACCACTTTTACTCCGTTTCATTCACGGGACACTACCGATTTATTATGGCGAGCATTGCTCTCAGATGTCCAACTGTGCCAGAAAAATATGACAATAAACCGTCTGATAGCAAAGAGAAAGGGGGAGCGTAGATGAATACCGGTGGTATTAACCGGAAAAGGTAGTTATGCCTGTAAGCCGGATGGTGACATGCGGCTTACAGGTTGAATTTTATTATTCGTCGGCGGCGTAGCCTTGCGGCGGCAGACGAACGCCATCCAGCCATGCAGCGTTATCACGCATCTTCAGGCGACCATCAATAAACCAGCTTACCACCAGTGGGTAAATGGTATGTTCCTGAGCCTGAACCCGTGCCGTGACATCATCTTCGCTGTCGCCTTCAAATACCGGAACTTTGGCCTGAAGAATAACCGGTCCGCCGTCCAGTTCATCAGTGACGAAGTGGACGGAGGTACCATGCTCTTCATCGCCGTTTTCCAGTACCTGGCGGTGCGTATGCAGGCCGGGATACTTTGGCAATAAAGACGGGTGGATATTCAGCAATCGTTCAGAATAGTGCGCGACAAACGCCGGACTGAGAATGCGCATATAACCGGCCAGCACCACGACATCCGGCGCCCAGGCGTCAATTTCTTGTATCAGTTGGCGGTCGAAGGCTTCGCGACTTGCAAACTGGGCGGCTTCCAGCGAGTACGCTGGAATATTCGCTTCGCGTGCGCGTTCAAGGCCGAACGCATCGGCCTTGTTACTGAATACTGCACGTATGGTGCCATTGATTTTTTTCTGTTCGCAGGCGTCTATTATCGCCTGCAAATTGCTTCCGTTACCGGAAATGAGCACCACAATGTTTTTCATTCAATGACCACACGCTGTTCGGAATCAGAAGCTTTGATGATACCGATTTTCCATGCGTTTTCACCTTTCTCATTGAGCAAAGCCAGGGCTTTGTCCACTTCCGGAGCTGGCAGGGCGATAACCATACCTACGCCGCAGTTAAAGGTGCGATACATCTCATGCTGGCTGACGTTACCCGCCGTTTGCAGCCAGTTGAAGACGGCTGGCCACTGCCAGGAAGACTCGTCGATCACGGCCTGCGTGTTGTCTGGCAGAACGCGTGGAATATTTTCCCAGAAGCCGCCGCCGGTCAGGTGGGCAATGGCGTGCACATCAACCTTCTCGATCAGTTCCAGAATGGATTTTACGTAAATGCGGGTCGGAGCCAGCAAGTGATCGGCCAGCGACTTGCCTTCAAGCTCGGTGGTTTCCGGGTCACAACCGCTGACTTCAACGATTTTACGCACCAGAGAGTAACCGTTGGAGTGCGGACCGCTGGAGCCGAGCGCAATCAGTACGTCGCCGTCAGCCACTTTAGAACCGTCGATAATCTCTGATTTTTCGACGACGCCAACGCAGAAACCTGCCACGTCGTAATCTTCGCCGTGGTACATCCCCGGCATTTCAGCTGTTTCCCCACCGACCAGCGCACAGCCAGACTGCAGGCAGCCTTCGGCAATCCCGTTAATGACGCTGGCTGCGGTGTCCACATCCAGTTTGCCGGTTGCATAGTAGTCGAGGAAGAACAGCGGCTCAGCGCCCTGAACCACGAGGTCGTTGACGCACATTGCGACGAGGTCAATCCCGATAGTGTCGTGGCGTTTCAGATCCATCGCCAGACGCAGTTTTGTACCAACGCCATCAGTGCCGGAAACCAGTACCGGTTCACGATATTTTTGCGGCAATGCGCACAGCGCACCGAAGCCACCCAGACCACCCATAACTTCCGGACGACGCGTTTTCTTTACTACGCCTTTGATTCGATCAACCAGAGCATTACCTGCATCAATATCAACACCGGCATCTTTGTAGCTAAGAGAGGTTTTATCGGTCACTGCCTGCTTCCCCACATGTTTACTTGCAGTAAAAGTTAAATTCGGCGCAATTCTAACAGGGAAAGCAAACGTTTGCGAGCCTGCTCTGCATCAAGTTTTATCTGCTGGTTTTTTCAGCATTTTACAATCATTTATCTATTTGTTTGAACTGCGCCACGAAAATGAAACCGGGTACAGTCTTGTGCTTGAAACCTGCCAGCCGAATGCACAGTATCGTACTGAAACCGGTTTCTGTTTTCTGTTGCGGGCCTCATTTGGAGCGTTTTGCGCAGAGTCATCACGATAGGGGAAGGGGATGTCAGGATTTAAAGCAGATTTCATGTGGGGTGGCGCTGTCGCCGCTCATCAACTGGAAGGTGGCTGGCAGGAGGGCGGTAAAGGAATTAGCGTTGCCGATGTCATGACGGCGGTGGCGCATGGCGTGGCGCGTGAAATTACTGACGGTGTGATTGCCGGTAAAAACTACCCTAACCACGATGCCATCGATTTTTATCATCGCTATAAAGACGACATCAAGCTGTTTGCCGAAATGGAGTTTAAATGTTTTCGCACTTCTATTGCCTGGACGCGGATTTTCCCTTTAGGTGACGAAGCGCAACCCAATGAAGCTGGCCTGCAGTTCTATGATGATCTGTTCGACGAATGTCTGAGATATGGCATTGAACCGGTGATTACGTTGTCGCATTTCGAGATGCCCTACCATCTGGTGACGGAGTACGGCGGCTGGCGCAACCGTAAGCTTATCGACTTTTTTGTCCGTTTTGCCCGGGTGGTTTTCACTCGTTACCAGCACAAAGTGAAGTACTGGATGACGTTTAATGAGATTAACAATCAGGCAAATTATCACGAAGACTTCGCGCCCTTTACTAACTCTGGCCTGAAATATCTGCCTGGTGAAGACCGCGAGCCGGTCATGTACCAGGCGGCGCACTACGAGCTGGTGGCAAGCGCGCTGGCGGTGAAGCTCGCGCGTGAAATTAACCCGGCGCTGCAAATTGGCTGCATGATTGCGATGTGCCCAATTTATCCGCTGACCTGTGCGCCGAACGACATGATGATGGCGATGAACGCTATGCACCGGCGTTACTGGTTTACTGACGTCCATGTGCGCGGCAAATACCCGCAGCATCTTCTCAATTACTTTACCCGTCGTGGCTTTGAACTGGATATCACCGAGGAAGACCGTCAGGCGCTGACCGAGGGCTGCGTTGATTACATCGGCTTTAGCTATTATATGTCTTTCGCGACCCAGGCAACGGCGGACAACCCACAACTGGATTACGACGAGTCGAAAAGCCTGGTTTCCAACCCGTATGTGCAGAAGTCGGACTGGGGCTGGCAGATTGATCCGGTTGGCCTGCGTTATTCACTGAACTGGTTCTGGGATCATTATCAGCTGCCGTTGTTTATTGTAGAAAACGGCTTTGGGGCGATTGACGTGCAGCAGGCCGACGGCTCGGTGGATGATTCCTATCGTATTGACTATATGGCCGCGCATATCAGCGAAATGAAAAAAGCAGTGGTGGAAGATGGCGTGGATCTGATGGGTTATACCCCGTGGGGCTGTATTGATTTAGTCTCGGCCGGGACGGGGGAGATGAAAAAACGCTACGGCTTTATCTATGTTGATAAAAATAATGACGGGAGTGGGACATTAGCACGCTCGCCGAAGAAATCTTTTTCATGGTATCAAAACGTCATCCAGAGTAATGCTGAAAATCTATAAAATTCATAGCATTGATAACAACCCCCGCACTTATTGTGGGGGTTGTTTTATACTCATCATCCAGACGCAAACGATTTTGGTTGATCCATATCAAGCGTATGCAGTGTTGCGCCAGAGACGAAAAGCGGTATAATCCGGCGATTTTTTTTGTGGTTGCCACTCGTCTGAGGAAAGGAGAAGAGTATGAAGATCGTGGAAGTCAAACACCCACTCGTCAAACACAAGCTGGGACTGATGCGTGAAAACGACATCAGCACTAAACGCTTTCGTGAACTCGCCTCGGAAGTTGGCAGCCTGCTGACTTATGAAGCAACCGCTGGTCTGGAAACCGAAAAGGTGACCATCGAAGGCTGGAACGGCCCGGTTGAAGTTGACCAAATCAAAGGTAAAAAAATCACCGTTGTGCCAATCCTGCGTGCGGGCCTGGGCATGATGGAAGGCGTACTGGAAAACGTTCCGAGCGCGCGTATCAGCGTGGTCGGTATGTACCGTAATGAAGAGACGCTGGAGCCGGTTCCGTACTTCCAGAAGCTGGTTTCTAACATTGATGAGCGTATGGCGCTGATCGTTGACCCGATGCTGGCAACCGGCGGTTCCGTTATCGCTACCATCGACCTGCTGAAAAAAGCAGGCTGCAGCAGCATTAAAGTCCTGGTGCTGGTTGCAGCGCCGGAAGGTATCGCGGCGCTGGAAAAAGCGCACCCGGATGTTGAGCTGTATACTGCCTCCATCGATCAGGGACTGAACGAGCACGGATACATTATTCCGGGGCTCGGCGATGCCGGCGATAAGATTTTTGGTACCAAGTAAACGAATAAGTGAAAAGAAGCCGACTTTAAGAGTCGGCTTTTTTTTGAATAAAACAACCCAATCGCTAATAACAAACAACACTCAGAGGAAAACACTATGACGCGCCGTGCTATCGGGGTGAGTGAAAGACCGCCGCTTTTACAGACAATCCCGCTTAGTTTACAGCACCTGTTCGCCATGTTTGGCGCAACGGTACTGGTGCCAGTCCTGTTTCATATCAACCCAGCTACCGTTCTGCTGTTTAACGGTATTGGTACTTTACTGTATCTCTTTATTTGTAAAGGTAAAATTCCGGCTTACCTCGGTTCAAGCTTTGCGTTCATTTCCCCAGTTCTGCTGCTGCTGCCGCTAGGGTATGAAGTGGCGCTGGGCGGTTTCATTATGTGTGGCATCCTGTTCTGCCTGGTTTCGTTCATCGTTAAGAAAGCCGGTACTGGCTGGCTGGATGTAATGTTCCCGCCTGCGGCGATGGGCGCAATCGTTGCCGTTATCGGTCTGGAGCTGGCGGGTGTCGCTGCGGGTATGGCGGGATTGCTGCCTGCGGAAGGACAAGCGCCAGACTCAACAACCATCATCATCTCAATGGTGACGCTGGCGGTGACGGTATTTGGTTCCGTGCTGTTCCGTGGCTTTATGGCGATTATCCCGATTTTGATTGGGGTGCTGGCCGGGTACGCGCTCTCCTTCGTGATGGGGGTCGTGGACACCACGCCGATAGCGCAGGCTCACTGGTTTGCTCTGCCGACGTTCTACACGCCGCGCTTTGAATGGGTCGCTATTCTGACCATTCTGCCTGCGGCGCTGGTGGTTATTGCTGAACACGTCGGCCACCTGGTGGTAACGGCGAATATCGTGAAAAAAGATTTGATTCGCGATCCTGGCCTGCATCGTTCTATGTTTGCTAACGGCCTGTCGACGGTGATCTCCGGCTTCTTCGGTTCTACGCCGAACACCACGTACGGCGAAAACATCGGCGTCATGGCGATTACCCGCGTTTACAGTACCTGGGTTATTGGCGGTGCGGCGATTTTCGCCATTCTGCTCTCCTGCGTGGGTAAACTGGCTGCGGCGATCCAAATCATTCCACTGCCGGTCATGGGCGGTGTATCTCTGCTGTTGTACGGCGTGATTGGCGCTTCCGGTATTCGCGTGCTGATCGAGTCAAAAGTTGACTACAACAAAGCACAGAACCTGATCCTGACCTCGGTCATTTTGATCATTGGCGTCAGCGGCGCGAAAGTTCACATCGGTGCTGCTGAGCTGAAAGGCATGGCGCTGGCGACCATTGTGGGTGTCTGTCTGAGCCTGATTTTCAAAGTTATCAGCCTGCTGCGTCCAGAAGAAGTGGTGCTCGACGCCAAAGATGCCGACACTGAGCAACAGTAAACCTTTGACCGGGCGGCGATGCTGCCCGGTTCTATCGCGACGCATTTCTGTGTTAAACTCAACGCGATTTTATGAAATCCTGGGTTGAGGTATCTCTGAACACACCGGCACAGCTCTCTTTGCCACTTTATCTTCCTGACGACGAAACTTTCGCAAGTTTCTGGCCGGGGGATAACTCCTCTTTACTGGCTGCACTGCAAAACGTGCTGCGTCAGGAACATAGCGGGTATATTTATCTTTGGTCGCGTGAAGGCGCTGGCCGTAGTCATTTGCTGCATGCAGCCTGTGCGGAACTGTCCGCGCGCGGCGATGCGGTAGGCTACGTGCCGCTCGACAAACGTACCTGGTTCGTCCCCGAGGTGCTCGACGGGATGGAGCATTTATCGCTGGTATGCATCGATAACATCGAATGTGTGGCCGGTGATTCGCTGTGGGAAATGGCGATCTTTGATCTCTACAACCGTATCCTGGAGTCGGGGAAAACACGCCTGCTGATCACCGGCGATCGTCCACCAAGACAGTTGAATCTGGGATTGCCAGATCTCGCTTCGCGTCTGGACTGGGGGCAAATCTACAAGCTGCAACCACTTTCCGATGAAGATAAGCTGCAGGCGTTGCAATTACGCGCCAGACTTCGCGGATTTGAACTGCCGGAAGATGTGGGCCGCTTTCTGCTTAAGCGTCTGGATCGGGAAATGCGTACGCTGTTTATGACGTTGGATCAGCTTGATCACGCATCGATCACCGCCCAGCGTAAGCTGACCATTCCGTTCGTAAAAGAAATTCTGAAGCTGTAAGCGCCGCAGCCAAATGACTGCGGCAGGTTTCGGTTAACCGACGATTTCCAGTACCTGCTCCGGCGGACGTCCAATTCGAGCCTGACCTTTGGCAACTACGATCGGGCGCTCCATCAGTTTTGGGTTTTCCACCATTGCCTGAATCAGCGCATCTTCACTCAGATTTTTGTCCGCCAGGTTAAGCGATTTATAGAGATCCTCTTTCTGGCGCATCAGCTCACGCGCGCTGGACATACCCAGCATCTGCAGAAGTTCACGCAGGGTCGCGGCGTCAGCCGGGGTTTCCAGATACAGCACCACTTCCGGGTCCACGCCATTGGACTTCAGTAATTCCAGCGTTTCACGGCTCTTGGAGCAGCGTGGGTTATGGTAGATTTTAATCGCGTCTGACATTTTTCTTTCCTGTTACATCTTGGTGTACGGTTTAAAGCGCTCTTGCAGCTGGCGTAGCTGGTCGATACGAGCATCGTATCTGGCCTGCTGCTGGCTACCCAGTTTCACCTGAGAGCTTGCGCTGCTGAGCATCGAAATCGCCTGATCCAGACGTCCAGCGAGGGCATACCCCTCCGCCCGCGCCGCCAGCTCCTGATCGCGGTTCTTCAGGTTGGCTTCCGTTTGCGCTAACAGATCCCAGCCGTTAGGGTCGTCCTTATGGTTAAACGTATAGCGATTCAGGATGGTTGCCGCCTCTTTAGCTTGTCCGCCCTGTAGATACGCATTCGCCAGGTTGAGCTGCAGTACCGGGTTAGTGCGCAGGTCGCGGGCGTTTTTCAGGCGGTTAATGGCATCACTGGTTTTCTTCTGGCCGAGATCGATATCCGTTGCCAGGTCGAGATACCAGGCATTGTTCGCGTCTGCTGCCAGCAGCGGTTGCAGCGCTTTACGCGCCTCGTCATATTTGCTGGCTTCCATCGCCTGCAATGCCCGACCATATTGCGCCGCACGTTGCTCACGTACGTTGCCTTTCGACCAGTTACTCAGCAGGTCATCGGTCAACTGGTTACGACCAGAGTTGTACATGCCCAAGGTTCGTGCCTTAGCCAGATAAAAATCTTCTGACGACTGGACGACCACCGGACGCATCTGGTTGGCGCGGTTACGGGCATCCGACAGGCGGCTTTCAGGCAGGGGGTGAGTCAGCAAAATTTCCGGCGGACGCGAAGAGTAACGGGCCTGATCGAGCAGTTTTTCGAGGAACGTCGGCATGGCCTGGGGATCGAATCCCGAGCGTTGCAGCACCTGAATACCGATGCGATCTGCTTCCTGTTCGTTTTGTTGCGTAAAGCTAATCATCCCCTGACGTGTTCCCGCCAGCGTACCGGTCAGCGCCGCCATACCCGCCTGCGGGCTAGCCATCGCTAATAAAATTGAACCTAACGCACCTACCCACGTTAGCGGCGCACTGCGCTTCTGATCTTCCATTGCACGCGCCAGGTGGCGCTGAGTGACGTGGGAGATTTCGTGCGCCATGACCGATGCTAACTGGCTTTCGTTGTCGGAATAGCGGAACAATGCGGAGTGCAAGACAACGTTGCCGCCAAAGAAAGCAAAGGCGTTGATTTCATCGTTGTTGATCAAAAAGAATGTGAAGGGTGTTTTTACCGAGTCGGCGTGCGAGACCAGACGCATCCCCAGCGCATTAATGTATTGGGTGAGCAATGGATCATTAATTAATGGCGCACTGCCGCGCAGTTGGCGTACGTAATAATCGCCCATCTGCATTTCCTGTCCTATGGAAAGCGTACTGCCTGCCGACGTTCCCATATCAGGCAGGGTGTCCGCAGTATCAGCAAATGCGGGCGCAACCTGACCGATAGTCAGTGCGGCAATGAGGGTAGCAACCAGGTTTTTTTTCAACTGCCTGAACATAACCTCTGTCCTGTATTCTTTTTTGAGATAGCCATTTGACCAATGCTGTGAAGTATCGTTCACACTCCGCAAGCTTACGGAGTGTAACTGCGAAACCTGACGATGAACACCCAGGAAAAATGTCTTTTCACTTTGCGTAATCAGCCATAAAAAGCGAAGTCTTTTTTGTGACATTTCGATACAATTCGGGGTCGCAATCCCGCTATTGGGTTCATGGAAGGGTTTTATGCTCGAAATGTTGATGCAATGGTATCGTCGCCGCTTTAGCGACCCCGAAGCCATCGCCCTGCTGATTATTCTGGTTGCCGGTTTTGGCATCCTGTTCTTTTTTAGCGGTCTTCTGGCGCCGCTACTGGTCGCCATAGTGCTGGCGTACCTGCTTGAATGGCCGACTGTGCGGCTGGAACATATTGGGTGTTCACGGCGTTGGGCGACATCGATTGTGCTGGTGGTGTTTGTCGGTATTTTGCTGCTGATGGCGTTTGTGGTGATGCCCGTTGCATGGCAGCAGGGCATCTACCTGATCCGCGATATGCCCGGCATGCTCAATAAACTGTCTGATTTTGCCGCCACCTTGCCGCGGCGTTATCCGGCGCTGATGGATGCGGGCATCATTGATGCGATGGCGGAAAATATGCGCTCGCGAATGCTCACTATGGGTGATTCGGTGGTGAAATATTCGTTAGCTTCACTGGTTGGATTGCTGACCCTGGCGGTCTATCTGGTTCTCGTCCCATTGATGGTGTTCTTCCTGATCAAAGATAAAGGACAGATGCTGAACGCCGTGCGCCGGGTGCTGCCGCGTAATCGTGGGCTGGCGGGACAGGTGTGGAAAGAGATGAACCAGCAAATCACCAACTATATCCGCGGAAAGGTGCTGGAAATGGTGGTGGTCGGCGTGGCGACCTGGCTCGGCTTCCTGCTGTTTGGTCTCAACTATTCGCTGCTGCTGGCGGTGCTGGTAGGGTTCTCTGTGCTGATCCCGTATATCGGCGCTTTTGTGGTGACGATTCCGGTAGTTGGCGTGGCGCTGTTTCAGTTCGGGCTTGGCACCGAGTTCTGGAGCTGTTTTGCCGTGTACCTGATTATCCAGGCGCTGGACGGCAATCTGCTGGTTCCCGTGCTGTTCTCCGAGGCGGTCAATCTGCATCCACTGGTGATTATTCTCTCCGTGGTGATTTTCGGAGGTCTGTGGGGATTCTGGGGCGTATTCTTTGCGATCCCTCTGGCGACGTTAATCAAAGCGGTAATGCACGCCTGGCCGGATGGTCAGGTCGTTGACGAACCCTAATCTGCAAGATCCGGCGATATCATGTCGCCGGATCCGAACTTGTCTGACCTCTATCCACACTTTCTGAATAATCTCTTCTGCTGTCGTTTTTCTCCGCATTTGTCTTTAACTTGACCTGCGTGATGTCTTTCTGTCACGCAAGGAATAAGACCAACAGGAGAACAAAATGGGTCACAACACACACACGCAGCAAAAGGTGGGATGGGGCGGTTATCTCGCTTTTTTTATTACGATTATCCTTTTTTCCGGCATGTTTGCGAAAAGTACCGAATGGTGGCGGGTCTTTGACTTCACCGTCCTCAACGGCGCCTTTGGGCAGATTAATGCCGCAGGCGATACGGCGGTCTCTTTTCGCGGCTCTGGAGGGATGGGAGCCAAAGACGGCTTCTTATTCGCACTTGAGCTGGCACCTTCCGTCATTCTTTCACTCGGGATTATCTCCGTCACCGAAGGGTTAGGTGGCTTACGTGCGGCACAACAGCTGATGACGCCGGTCCTGCGCCCGTTACTCGGTATTCCGGGAGTATGTTCGCTGGCGCTGATTGCGAATTTGCAAAATACCGATGCCGCGGCAGGGATGACCAAAGAGATGGCGGAAGAGGGCATTATTACTGAACAGGAGCGTGCCATTTTTGCCTGCTGGCAAACCAGCGGCAGCGCGTGTATTACCAACTATTTTTCCTCTGGCGCTGCGCTGTTTACGGTGGTTACCGTTCCGGTGATTACGCCGCTGGCGGTGATCCTTGTCTTCAAATTTGTGGGAGCGAACCTGCTGCGTTTGTGGATCGCGCAGCTTGAAAATCGCCGTCTGCAGCAGGAGGTCTGAGATGACAACGCAGGTACGTAAAAACGTCATGGATATGTTTATCGATGGCGCGCGGCGCGGGTTTACAATTGCTACAACCAGTCTGTTACCTAACGTGGTGATGGCGTTTGTGATTATTCAGGCGCTGAAGGTGACGGGATTGCTCGAGATTGTCGGGCGGGTGTGCGAACCGGTGATGGCGTTGTGGGGGCTACCGGGGGAATCTGCCACCGTGCTGCTGGCGGCGGTGATGAGTATGGGAGGCGGCGTCGGCGTTTGTGCCAGTCTGGTTGTTGCTGGTACGCTTTCGGGACATGATGCGACTGTATTGCTACCGGCTATCTACCTGATGGGCAATCCGGTGCAAAATGTGGGACGCTGCCTGGGAACTGCGGGGGTCCATCCCCGTTACTACCCGCTGATTATTGCGGTATGCGTCATTAATGCGCTGCTCTCTATTTGGGTTATGCAGGTAATTGCCTGACAAGGAAGGTTATGAACTGTTCAATTCTTAATTTGACGTTGTTCCAGCAGGGACACGTGTACGCGCCGGAAGATTTAGGGCGACAGGATATACTGGTCTCCGGCAGTAAAATTGTTGCCATCGCCCCGTCAATTTCTCCTGAAGACTTTCCCGGTTGTGAGTGTATCAATCTTGACGGCGCGATTGTGTGCCCAGGATTTATCGATCAACACGTCCATCTGATTGGCGGCGGCGGGGAAGCAGGGCCGCATACCCGCACGCCGGAAGTACGCTTGTCACGCCTGGTTGAAGCTGGTGTAACTTCGGTAGTCGGTTTGCTGGGTACCGATGGCATTACCCGTCACCCGGAATCGCTGCTGGCAAAAACCCGCGCGCTGGAGTTTGAAGGCATCAGTGCATGGATGCTTACTGGGGCGTATTCTCTGCCTTCCCCGACCATCACCGGCAGCATCGATCGCGACGTGGCGCTGATCGATAAAATCATTGGCGTAAAATGTGCGATTTCGGACCATCGTTCCTCAGCCCCAGATACCTCGGTGCTGGCAAACATGGCAGCGCTGTCGCGCGTCGGTGGATTGTTAGGACGCAAATCGGGGATCAGTGTATTCCATATGGGCGATAGCCCGCGCATGCTGGAACCGTTGTACCAGATCCTCAACTGCTGC
Source organism: Citrobacter sp. Cf118 (assembly GCF_030334095.1). Taxonomy (NCBI): domain Bacteria; kingdom Pseudomonadati; phylum Pseudomonadota; class Gammaproteobacteria; order Enterobacterales; family Enterobacteriaceae; genus Citrobacter; species Citrobacter sp. Cf118. The sequence continues at coordinate 136,800 of NZ_JAOWES010000083.1, forward strand.
GATGTGCCGATTACTAAACTGTTGCCGACACACGTTAACCGTGCGGAACCGTTGTTCCAGGCGGCGCTGGAGTATGCTCGTAAAGGCGGTTATATCGACATTACCAGCAGCATTGATGAGCCCGTCGACCCCGCCACGGCTATCGCCACGGCGCTGCGGCAGAACGTGCCACTGTCGCGCATTACCCTTAGCTCGGATGGCAACGGCAGCCAGCCGGAATTTGATGAGTTAGGTAATCTCATCGGTATCGGTGTCGCGGGGTTTGAATCACTGGCTGAAACGGTGCGCCAGTTGGTGAAAGTTCATGCCATACCGCTGGAACAGGCGCTCTGTCCGCTGACGCGTACGGTCGCAGAATTTTTGGGGCTCGAACATAAGGGGCGCCTGGCGGTGGGATGCGATGCGGACATTCTGGTGCTTAACGATGCGTTGGAGGTTAATCACCTTTGGGCGAAGGGAAAAGCCGTGGTCAGAGAGAAGAAAGCCTGCGTAAAAGGGACGTTTGAATAAACGTTTATGCGGATGTCAGCCTGAAAAAGTACAGATTCACGTTTATGCCGGGTGGCGGCTACGCCTCACCCGGCCTACAAGTTTCGCAATATTAATAAGCTGTGTAGGCCTGATAAGCGAAGCGCCATCAGGCTTTTTCCAGCAAAACGTAAATCAGGCGTTCTCTTTCAGCCAGTTCAGTACCACGTCGTGGTGATTGCTGGTTTTGAAGTCATCGAACACGTGCTCAATTTTGCCTTCGGCATCAATCAGGAAGCTGATGCGGTGGATGCCATCGTAGGTTTTGCCCATAAATGACTTCTCACCCCAGACGCCGAACTGCTCGCAAACCTGATGATCTTCATCGGACAGGAGCGTGAAATTCAGGACTTCTTTCTCCGCGAATCGGGAAAGCTTCTCTGGTTTGTCGGTGCTGATCCCCAGCACTTCAACACCAGCTTTTTTTAACTCATCCATGTTATCGCGCAAGCCGCAGGCCTGTACGGTACAGCCGGGTGTCATGGCTTTCGGGTAAAAATAAACCAGAACACGCTGTCCCTGGAAGTCGGTTAAATTTACTTGTTCTCCGTCTTGATCCGGCAAGCTAAATTTCGGTGCGATATCACCGGCTTTCAGTGGGTTCATTACTTAACTCCATCCTGTTCATCATGCTGTGAGTAATTGACGACGTTAATACTGCCTTGCGCATTGAGTTCTGTACAGAGTGCTTTAAACGCATCTTCAATATTTGCCGAATCATGTGACGCAGGACTATGTGCGGTAATTTGAATAAACAACTGCGCCGCCTTTCCATTCTCAGCCGGTTGCGTGCGTGAAACCAGTTCCGCAATATTCATTTGGTGGCTGTCAAACAGTGCGGTGAAGCGTTCAATCAAATGGGGAGAATCAGGGACATCGACCTGCACCCATACCGTAGCAGGCATCGCCGGACGAGGGCGCGCGGTCGTGCGCTTCATCACAATGAGTAAATCAAGCTCTGCGCCTTTTAATGGCAGGGTTGATTCAATCAGGGTGATGGCATTCCAGGTGCCCGACAGCAACATGATAAACGTGAACTCATCACCCAGCATGGCCAGTCGGCTGTCTTCGATATTACAGCCGCAACTGCTGACATGACGTGTGATGGTGTTCACAATTCCTGGGCGGTCGGCACCCAGCGCAGTAATGACCAGATAGTGTTGCGATGACGATGTCAAACCTGTTCTTCCTTTGAGCGGTGAGGTAATCATAAGGAAAGCATAAAAAAAACATGCATACAACAATCAGAACGGCTCTGGTCGCTTGCTTTTATTGTCGTACCAAACGTACCATTGAGACACTTGTTTGCACAGAGGATGGCCCATGTTCACGGGAAGTATTGTCGCGCTTGTTACGCCGATGGATGAGAAAGGTAAAGTCTGCCGGTCGAGCCTGAAAAAACTGATTGATTATCATGTCGCCAGCGGCACCTCGGCGATCGTTTCTGTTGGCACCACCGGTGAGTCCGCCACCCTGAGTCATGATGAACATGGCGATGTGGTGATGATGACGCTGGAGTTGGCTGACGGGCGTATTCCGGTTATTGCCGGAACCGGCGCCAATGCGACCGCGGAAGCCATTAGTCTGACGCAGCGTTTCAACGACAGCGGTGTTGTTGGCTGCCTGACGGTGACGCCTTACTACAACCGCCCAACCCAGGAAGGTTTGTTCCAGCATTTCAAAGCCATCGCTGAGCATACTGACCTGCCGCAAATTCTGTATAATGTGCCGTCCCGTACTGGCTGCGATATGCTGCCGGAAACCGTTGGTCGTCTGGCGAAAGTTAAAAATATTATCGCTATTAAAGAGGCCACGGGGAACTTAAGTCGCGTTCACCAGATCAAAGAGCTGGTTTCGGACGACTTTATTCTGCTCAGCGGTGATGACGCGACCGGACTGGATTTTATGCAGCTCGGTGGTCATGGCGTGATTTCCGTAACGTCTAACGTTGCGGCACGTGATATGGCTGAAATGTGCAAACTGGCGGCAGCCGGGCAATTTGCCGAGGCGCGGGTGGTTAACCAGCGTCTGATGCCGTTACACAACAAACTATTTGTCGAACCCAATCCTATTCCCGTGAAATGGGCGTGTAAGGAGTTGGGACTTGTGGCGACCGATACGCTACGTCTGCCGATGACGCCAATCACGGACAATGCTCGTGAAATCGTCAAAGCGGCACTTAAGCATGCCGGTTTGCTGTAAAGTTTAGGGAGATTTGATGGCTTACTCAGTACAAAAGTCGCGCCTGGCCAAGGTTGCGGGTGTTTCGCTTGTTATGTTGCTCGCGGCCTGTAGCTCTGACTCGCGCTATAAGCGCCAGGTGAGCGGTGATGAATCCTATCTGGAGGCCGCACCGCTTGCTGAGCTTCATGCTCCAGCTGGGATGATTTTGCCGGTTATGTCGGGCGACTATAATATCCCGGTAACCAACGGCAGTGGTGCCGTGGGTAAAGCGCTGGATATTCGTCCACCGGCTCAGCCGTTAGCGTTAGTCACTGGCGCTCGCACGCAAATCGCAGGCGATACCTCAACGTTGCTGGTGGAAAATGGTCGTGGTAACACGCTGTGGCCGCAGGTCGTGAGCGTCATTCAGTCTAAAAACTACACGATCACCAAACGTGATGATGCCAGCCAGACGCTGACCACCGACTGGGTTGACTGGAACCGTCTGGATGAAGACGAGCAGTACCGTGGACGTTATCAAATCTCGGTTAAACCGCAGGGCTATCAGCAAGCGGTAACGGTGAAACTGATTAACCTCGAGCAGGCGGGCAAACCCGTAGCCGATGCGGCATCAATGCAGCGTTACAGCGCTGAGATGATGAACGTTATCTCTGCTGGTCTGGATAAGAACGCCACCGACGCCGCGAATGCCGCGCAGAACCGCTCTGCAGCCACCATGGATGTTCAGAGCGCAGCCGATGACACCGGTTTACCAATGCTGGTGGTACGCGGACCGTTCAACGTGGTGTGGCAGCGTCTGCCAGCAGCGCTTGAGAAAGTGGGGATGAAGGTAACCGACAGCACCCGTTCTCAGGGTAGCATCGCGGTGACCTACAAACCTCTGTCTGATAGCAGCTGGCAGGAGCTGGGCGCAAGTGACCCAGGTCTGGTATCCGGCGACTATAAACTGCAGGTCGGTGATTTAGACAACCGCAGTAGCTTGCAGTTTATCGATCCGAAGGGGCATACCCTGACGCAAAGCCAGAACGACGCGCTGGTCGCCGTCTTCCAGGCAGCGTTCAGTAAGTAAAAATAAAGGGCTGGATAACTCCAGCCCTTTTTTTCTGATATGATACGCAAACGTGTGCGTCGGCAGAAAAACGCAATATTTATCGTTAATTCACACCCAGGAGTAATAAAGATGCAAAAGCAAGCTGAGTTGTATCGTGGTAAAGCGAAGACCGTATACAGCACGGAAAACCCGGACCTGTTGGTGCTCGAATTCCGCAATGATACGTCAGCAGGGGATGGCGCGCGCATTGAACAGTTTGACCGTAAAGGCATGGTGAACAACAAATTCAACCATTTCATTATGACTAAACTGCAAGAAGCGGGTATTCCTACCCAGATGGAGCGACTGCTTTCTGATACCGAATGTCTGGTGAAAAAGCTGGATATGGTACCGGTTGAATGTGTGGTACGTAACCGCGCGGCAGGCTCTCTGGTTAAGCGTTTAGGCGTTGAGGAAGGTATTGAACTGAATCCGCCGCTGTTTGATCTGTTCCTGAAAAACGATGCTATGCACGATCCAATGATTAACGATTCCTATTGCGAAACTTTTGGTTGGGTGAGCAAAGAGAATCTGGCACGTATGAAAGAGCTGACCTACAAAGCTAACGACGTGCTGAAAAAGATGTTTGATGATGCTGGTCTGATTCTGGTCGACTTCAAACTTGAGTTTGGTTTGTATAAAGGTGAAGTCGTCCTGGGTGATGAATTCTCACCGGACGGTAGCCGCCTGTGGGACAAAGAAACGCTGGATAAAATGGACAAAGATCGCTTCCGCCAGAGTCTGGGCGGCCTGATCGAAGCCTATGAAGCCGTCGCGCATCGCCTGGGTGTGAAGTTAGACTAATCTTCCCCTGAGCCGGCGATCGCTCTCCGGCTCATTAACCGCACCTGATTTGATTACTATTTCTTATGGTAATCCTGTTCCGAACCGCCTACGATCATCATCATAATGAATAAAAAGTTGAGGTGATTATGCGCTGGCAAGGGCGTCGTGAAAGTGACAACGTGGAAGACAGACGAAACAGCTCTGGCGGCGGCCCCTCTATGGGTGGGCCTGGTTTTCGTCTGCCCAGTGGTAAAGGCGGTATCATCCTGCTGATTGTGGTGCTGGTGGCGGGTTATTATGGCGTGGATCTCACCGGATTAATGACCGGCCAGCCGGTCTCCCAACAACAATCATCACGCTCCATCAGCCCAAACGATGATGAAGCGGCAAAATTTACCTCGGTGATTCTGGCTACAACAGAAGATACCTGGGGACAGCAGTTTGAAAAAATGGGCCGCACCTACCAACAGCCGAAGCTGGTGATGTACCGGGGCGCGACGCGCACCGGCTGCGGCGCGGGCCAGTCCGTGATGGGACCGTTTTATTGTCCGGCAGATGGTACGGTATATATCGACCTTTCATTCTATGATGACATGAAAAACAAGCTGGGCGCTGATGGTGATTTTGCGCAGGGCTATGTTATCGCCCATGAAGTGGGTCACCACGTGCAGAAACTGCTGGGTATTGAACCGAAGGTTCGCCAGATGCAGCAGAACGCCTCACAAGCTGAGGTGAACCGTCTTTCCGTTCGTATGGAACTGCAGGCGGACTGCTTTGCCGGTGTCTGGGGCCACAGCATGCAGCAGCAGGGCGTGCTGGAGTCTGGTGACCTGGAAGAGGCACTAAACGCCGCACAGGCCATTGGTGACGATCGCCTGCAACAGCAGGGACAAGGACGCGTCGTACCGGACAGCTTTACTCACGGAACCTCTGAACAGCGTTTTACCTGGTTCAAACGCGGTTTTGATAGCGGCGATCCGGGACAATGTAATACCTTTGGTAAAGGTATTTAAGATACAGAGGCAGGGATGTCCGATAACACTGCGCTGAGGGCGTTAACCGAACAGATGGCTCGTGAGGGGATCCGTCGTTTGCTGATTATCAGCGGCGAGGAGAACTGGTGTCAGGGGCAGGCGTTAGCGCTACGCGACATATTACCCGGCGACTGGTTGTGGGTAGGGGCGAATGCCCCTGCTGAACCGAACTGTACGCTACAGGCGCTGCAAACGTTACTGGGGCGCGAGTTTCGTCATGCAGTCTTCGACGCCGGGCAGGGATTTGACGCTGCGGCGTTTGCCGCCTTAAGCGGTACACTGCTTGCCGGCAGTTGGCTGGTTTTGCTGACCCCACCCTGGCATTCCTGGCACACGCATCCGGACGTGGATTCACTACGCTGGAGCGATTGTGCTGAGCCCATTCCCACACCGCACTTTGTTGAGCACGTCAAACGGGTGATTTCCCGCGATAGACAGGCTCTGCACTGGCAGCAGCATCAGCCGGTTTCCTGTCCGCACTTTCCTGCTCGCGCAGCCTGGCTCGCGGCAACCGGCGAACCCCAACCAGAACAGGCGATGATATTAAATCATTTGCTGGCTATGCCTCCCGGTGTGGTTGCGGTGACGGCCGCACGGGGTCGGGGCAAATCCGCTCTGGCAGGGCAACTCATAGCGCGGATTAGCGGCACTGCGATTGTGACCGCACCTGCCAAAGCTGCAACGGATGTGCTGGCACAATTTGCCGCAGAGCGTTACCGCTTTATGGCGCCGGATGCACTATTAAGCAGTTCTGAAACCGCAGACTGGCTGATTGTGGATGAAGCCGCCGCGATCCCCGCGCCGCTGCTTCACCAACTGGTGGCGCGTTTTCCTCGTACGCTGTTAACCACTACAGTACAAGGCTACGAGGGAACGGGTAGAGGCTTCTTGCTGAAATTCTGCGCCCGCTTCCCCAATCTTCGACGCTATGAGTTGCAACAACCCGTGCGCTGGGCGCAGGGATGTCCGCTGGAGCAAATTGTCAGCGATGCGCTGGTGTTTGATGATGAAACGTTCACGCATGCCCCATTGGGGGAGCTTCACTTCTCGGCATTTGAGCAACAGTCCTGGGATGCTAGCCCGGCGCTGCCGTTAGCGGTATACCAGTTGCTCTCCGGAGCGCATTATCGCACCTCGCCATTAGACCTGCGGCGAATGATGGACGCGCCCGGTCAGCATTTTCTTCAGGCATCAACCGCTGACTCAGTGGCGGGTGCTGTCTGGCTGGTCGATGAAGGGGGACTATCCGCAGAATTAAGCCAGGCCGTCTGGGCCGGATATCGTCGACCGAGGGGGAATCTGGTTGCGCAGTCGCTGGCGGCGCACGGTGGTGACCCGTTGGCGGCGACGCTCGTCGGGAGGCGAGTCAGTCGAATTGCGGTTCATCCTGCGCGCCAAAGAGAAGGTATTGGGCAACAGCTGATTGTGCTGGCCCACCACTATTCCACATCGTGTGACTATCTGTCGGTCAGTTTTGGGTATACGGCTGAACTATGGCGTTTCTGGCAGCGCTGCGGTTTTGTGCTGGTGCGAATGGGAAATCACCGGGAAGCCAGCAGCGGCTGTTATACCGCCATGGCGTTGCTGCCGATCAGCGAAGCGGGAAAGCGCCTTGCCGAGCGGGAGCACCAGCATTTGCGGCGTGACGCGGAAATCCTTGCGCGATGGAATGGTGAGAGCATTCCGCTGGTCCCGCTGAAAGAGACTACGCTTAATGAGGATGACTGGGCTGAGCTGGCTGGGTTTGCCTTCGCGCATCGGCCATTATTGACGTCGCTAGGCTGTCTGAGTCGTCTGCTTGAGCACAGTGAATTACCTCTTCCGGCATTGCGCGGACGTATACAGGCTAAACGCAGCGACGCCGAATTGTGCCAACAGCTGAAGATCTCAGGTCGTAAAGCGCTGCTGGTCGTTCAGCGCGCCGAAGCGGCACAAGCGTTAAATCAGCTGGATGCTGAACGTGAACAGCGGCTACATAATCGCATTATGCAATGGCAATTTTTTCACTAACATCTTCAATTTCCTGGCATGGTCATTGCGGTTAAGCGGCGTAGAATGATTCTCATCAGTTAAGGAGATCGCCATGAAACATGACCATTTTGTTGTTCAAAGTCCCGATAAACCCGCTCAACAGCTACTGCTGCTGTTTCATGGCGTCGGGGATAACCCGGTTGCCATGGGTGAAATTGGCTCCTGGTTTGCGCCGCTGTTTCCGGATGCGTTAATCGTCAGCATTGGCGGGGCAGAGCCTTACGGTACGACTTCCGGACGTCAGTGGTTTTCGGTACAGGGCGTAACGGAAGAGAATCGCCAGGCGCGTATCGACGCGATTATGCCGGTGTTTATCGAAACCGTGCGCTACTGGCAGAAACAAAGCGGCGTTTCACCGCAGGCAACCGCGCTGATTGGTTTTTCTCAGGGTTCGATTATGTCGCTTGAGAGCATCAAAGCCGAGCCGGGGCTGGCGTCGCGGGTCATTGCCTTCAATGGTCGCTATGCCACCTTACCGGAGGTTGCAACTACCGCAACGACGGTGCATTTGATTCACGGTGGTGAAGACCGGGTGATAGAGCTCTCCCATGCCGTTGCCGCGCAGGAGGCATTAATTGCTGCGGGTGGGGATGTGACGCTGGATATCGTCGAAAACCTGGGACACGCCATTGATGAACGCAGCATGCAGTTTGCGCTCGATCATCTGCGTTTTACCGTACCGAAGCACTATTTTGATGAAGCGCTGAGCGGCGGTAAGCCTCACGATGATGATGTGATTGAGATGATCTGATTGATAACCGCAGGCCGGATAAAACGCGAAGCGTTGCCATCCGGCACTTAACGCCCGGTGGCGCTAACGCTTACCGGGCCTACGTGACTTATTGGCCTGGAAATTATTTCTTCGGTTGATCCTTGTTCGGCCAATCGTCGTCGTCATCCCATTTATCGTTAAAGTCACGATGCGGGGGAAGCTCCGGTTTGTTGGCCAGATATTTCTTTGGATCGACGCGCTTGAGATCTTTGATAACGTTAAGCAGCACGCCTACCAGAAACACCAACACCAGAATCCACCAATATTTTGCTAGCCAGTCCATGTATTTTTCCTCTTGCAGGAACACTCATCAGGCGACGAGTTGCTCCATGATACGTTGATACATACGGGCAAGCAGCTGCAGGTCGGCGGCATTAACACATTCATTTATTTTATGAATAGTGGCGTTGACCGGCCCAAGTTCGACTACCTGTGCCCCCATGCGGGCAATAAAGCGCCCGTCGGACGTCCCGCCTGTAGTCAGTAACTGCGGTTTAATTTCATTATAGTGCTCAATGGCGTTCACTACTGCATCCACCAGTTTACCGCGTTCAGTCAGGAACGGCTGACCGGAAAGCCACCAGTCGACGGTATAGCGCAACTGATGTTTCTCCAGCAGCGCGTGAACCCGTGCTTTAATCATCTCATCGGTCAGCTCAGTGCTGAAACGGAAGTTGAACTGGATAAACAGTTCTCCGGGGATAACGTTGTTGCTGCCGGTACCTGCCTGAATATTGGCAATCTGCATGCTGGTCGCCGGGAAGAACTCGTTACCCTGGTCCCACTCAATCGCCACCAGTTCGTTGAGCATTGGCGCCGCGCGGTGTACCGGGTTATCGGCCAGATGCGGATAGGCTACGTGCCCCTGCACGCCATGAATGGTCAGGTTGCAGGTCAGTGAACCACGACGTCCATTCTTGACCACGTCGCCAACGATTTCCGTGCTGGAAGGCTCGCCAACCAGACAATAATCCAGTCGCTCATTACGCGCCATCAGTGCTTCAACCACCTTTACGGTGCCGTTTTTGGCGCTGGCTTCTTCGTCGGACGTTATCAAAAATGCCAGACGACCCTGATGGTTTGGATGCTGGGCGACAAAACGCTCTGCGGCCACGACCATCGCTGCCAGTGAGCCTTTCATATCGGCAGCGCCACGCCCGAATAGCATGCCATCGCGAATGGTCGGTTCGAACGGTGGATTGATCCAACGATCGACATCGCCGGCGGGCACTACGTCGGTGTGACCGGCAAATGCCAGGGTCTCACCTTTACCGCGCCATGCCCAAAAATTCTGTGTGTCACCAAAATCCATACGCTCAACGGTAAAACCTACCGCGCGCAGGCGTTCAATCATTAACGCCTGGCACCCGGCATCATCCGGGCTCAGGGAAGGACGGCGAATAAGCTGCTGTGTCAGCTCAATAACCGGGCACGACATAGACTACACCTCATTAAAAAACAGAGTATAACTGGATTCACTGAAACCAAGCAGCATAGGCTTACCCGGCGCGCAGAGCAATGGGCGTTTGATAATTGCTGGCATTTCAATCATCAATGCGGCGGCGGAAGCCGCATCGGTGATTTGACTGCGCGTGGATTCATCGAGTTTACGCCAGGTGGTTCCACGTGTATTGAGCAGCGTTTCCCAACCTAATTCGCTGATAAAGGACTGTAATAGCGTATTGTCAAGACCGTCGACGCGATAATCATGAAAGCGATAGTCAATACCTTGTGCATCCAACCAGCGTCTGGCTTTTTTAATCGTGTCGCAATTCTTAATGCCGTAGAGGGTGATCATTTGAATCCTTATTGACGTAATTTGAATATTTTTTCTTTTATTATGTGGCAATGAATAATACATATTGTCATTCAATCGTTATAGAAAAATATAACATTGTTGAACAACAGTGAATAATGATTCCTGAAAGCTCCAAAAATACCGTATAACTAAAAATCAGAATCTGCCTGTTTGCATCAGCCTGTTTTTCCATCAGAATTGCAAAAGTAGTAGATGATGTATGAATATTTCAAAATATTGCAGTAAGTCACATAAAATTTATGGGTATGGCGCATAGTGATCACATAAACCCCAAACACGGGAGGATGTAATCACAACCATCGGTTAAATGTTCTTCTTTTGATGATGATGATTTTGTAGAATGCTCATAATAATAAGAGAGGTTGTTATGATTGAACGTGAACTGGGGAACTGGAAAGACTTTATCGAAGTGATGCTTCGTAAATAATTTTCTGGAAGAAATTCATATCCTGTAAAGGATAAAAAAAGGCGACTCAACGTAAGTCGCCTTTTTTGTGCCCGATTATTCCGGGCGCGGTTTCAACGGGAAGCGTCTGCGTACCAGCACAAAGAACAGGGGCACGAAGTAAATCGCCAGGATAGTGGCTGAAATCATTCCACCCATTACGCCTGTCCCCACCGCATGTTGACCGCCAGAACCTGCGCCACTGCTGATGGTCATCGGCAGAACCCCAAAGATAAACGCCAGCGAGGTCATCAGAATCGGACGCAAGCGCTGGCGACAGGCGTGGAGCGTGGCATCGAGCAGATCGTGTCCTTTCTCGTTCATCTCATTGGCGAATTCAACAATCAATATTGCGTTCTTCGCCGATAGCCCGATAACGGTAAGTAACCCGACCTGGAAGTACACGTCGTTTTCCAGACCGCGCATCCAGGTCGCCAGCAGAGCACCAATGACCCCCAGCGGCACAACCAGCATGACGGAGAAGGGAACTGACCAGCTTTCATACAGGGCCGCCAGACACAGGAATACCACCAGCAGAGAAATGGCGTACAGGGCGGGGGCCTGAGAACCCGACAGCCGTTCCTGATAAGACATCGCAGTCCATTCGAGGCCGAATCCGGTCGGCAACTGGCGCACCAGCGATTCCATTATGTCCATCGCTGTACCGGTACTGACGCCGGGCGCGGCTTCTCCGACAATCTCGACCGCGGAGTAGCCGTTGTAGCGTTCCAGACGCGGTGAACCGGTTTCCCAGCGCGACGTGGCAAAGGCCGAGAAAGGCACCATGCCACCGTTGTTATTACGGACGTACCACAAATTGATGTCGTCAGGGAGCATGCGATATTTTGCTGCCGCCTGCACGTAAACCTTCTTCACGCGACCGCGGTCCATAAAGTCATTGACGTAGCTGGAACCCCAGGCCGTTTGCAATGTATCGTTGATGTCATCGATGGAAACGCCCAGTGCCTGGGCTTTGCGCTGATCGATATCAATTTGCAACTGCGGGCTGTCGTCCAGACCGTTATGACGAACGCGGGTCAGGGAAGAATCCTTCCCGGCCAGCTCAATCAGCTTGTCGCGCGCGGCCATTAACGCGTCATGCCCCGCACCAGCGTGATCCTGCAGCTCCATATCGAAACCGGCAGAGCTTCCGAGGCCACTGATAGCCGGAGGGCTACTGGCGAAGACGCGGGCTTCATTAATCTTATTAAAGGCCTTGGTCGCACGTTCAATGATGGCGAAAGAGGTTCCGGTAGTGGTGTCGCGCTCATCCCAGTCTTTTAAACGGACAAACATACGCGCCACGTTTTGACCGTTCCCGCCAGGGCCTGAACCGACCGTGGAAAAGACCGACATAATGTTGTCTTTCTCATGGGTGAAGTAATACTTCTCTACTTCCTCAACCACTTTCAATGTTTGCTGCTGTGTGGAGCCGCTGGGCAGCTGTACCGAGGTGGTAAACATGCCGCGGTCTTCCAGCGGCAGGAAGGAGGTTGGCAGGCGCAGGAACAGGAAAACCATTCCGCCGAGCAGCAGGCCGTAGATCAGTATCCAGCGCAGGCTGCGGTGCAGGATCCTGGCAACGCCTTTTTCGTAGCGCTCGGCGTTGCGATTAAACATTCGGTTAAACCAGCCGAAGAAACCGGTTTGTCCGTGATGCTCGCCCTTATGCAGCGGTTTGAGCAGGGTGGCGCACAGAGCAGGAGTGAGGATCATCGCCACCAGAACAGACAGCACCATTGCGGAGACGATAGTAATCGAGAACTGGCGGTAAATAGCCCCGGTAGTGCCGCCGAAGAAGGCCATCGGGATAAACACCGCCGACAGCACCATGGCAATACCAACCAGCGCGCCCTGGATTTGCCCCATCGATTTCCGTGTCGCTTCCCGCGGTGTGAGCCCTTCCTCACTCATAATACGCTCGACGTTTTCCACTACCACAATGGCGTCATCGACCAGCAGGCCGATCGCCAGCACCATCGCAAACATCGTCAAGGTGTTAACGCTATAGCCAAAGGCGTAAAGCACGGAGAAGGTACCCATCAGGACGACGGGAACGGCGATGGTGGGAATCAGCGTGGCGCGGAAGTTTTGCAGGAACAGGTACATCACGAGGAATACCAGCGCGATCGCTTCCAGCAGGGTTTTTACCACGTCGATGATTGAGGCTTTGACAAAGGAGGTGGTTTCATATGCCACCTTATATTCCAGCCCATGTGGAAAATATTGCGACAGCTCGTTCAGACGGTTAATGACCAGTTCCGCCGTCGCCATTTCATTGGCACCTGAAGCCAGCTTCACGCCCAGACCGGAGGCAGGATTTCCATTAAAGCGGCTGAGGTAATCATACTTTTCAGCACCCATTTCGACCGTCGCCACATCGCCCAGTTTAACTTCTGAGCCATCCTGGTTGACACGTAGAGTAATGGCGCGGAATTCATCCGGAGTCTGCAGTAGCGACTGGGCGTTGATCGTCGCGTTCAGCGCCTGCTTGTCCACCGAAGGCGTACCGCCAAGTTGTCCGACCGCAATCTGCGCATTCTGTGACTCGATAGCGTCGGTCACATCTTTAGCGGTCATCTGGAAACTGTTCAGTTTGGCCGGGTCAAGCCAGATACGCATGGAGTACTGTGAGCCGTAAGCGTCAATATCCCCCACGCCGTTAATACGGCTGAGCGGATCCTGAATGTTACTGGCGACATAGTCGGCGATGTCCTGCTTATCCATTGAGCCATCGGTGGAGACAAAGGCGATTGTCAGAATATTGGTGTCCCCGGTCTTACGCACCGTGACCCCCTGATCCTGTACCGCCTGCGGCAGTTTACGCATTGCCGATTGCAGCTGGTTTTGCACCTGCTGGACGGCTTCATCAGGATCGGTTCCGGCGACAAAGCTCAGTGTAACTGATGCCTGGCCTGTCCCGCTGCTCTGCGACGACATGTACATCAGGTTATCGAGACCAGTCATGTTCTGCTCGATCACCTGGGTGACGGTGTTTTCCAGAGTCTGAGCCGAGGCGCCAGGATAGTTGGCGGTGACCCGTACGTTTGGCGGCGCCAGATCGGGATATTGCTCAACGGGCAGTGAAAAAATAGCCAGGGCTCCTGTCAGGCACAACAGGATAGCTAACACCCAGGCAAAAATGGGGCGATCGATGAAAAAATTCGCCATTAAAAGAGGACCTCGTGTTTCTGCGTATCGTTATGGGTATGGCTTGCTTCACTTTAGCGGCAAGGTACGGGTCAAACGTGGAGAAAAAAAGAAGATAATGTAAATTATCATGCCCGTTTACAGCATACCTTTCGTGCCAACGCCGTCAGGCCTGGATCCAGACCCGACGGCGCTTTGCGGTTCTTTACGTTAGATCACTGTCTGATTCAGCCGAACGGAAACTGATGCTTACCAACGTTCCTCCTCCGGAAGGTTGAGAGAAGGTCAACGTGCCGCTTAGTCTTTCCGCCCGCTCACGCATAATATTTAGTCCATAGTGCCCTGTAGGCTCATGCGGCTCGCCAATGCCGATGCCGTTATCGCGGATATAAACCGTGTGGTTGCCGTCCGGAGCCGTTACGCAACTGACGGCAATTTCGCTCGCACTGGCATGCTTAATGGCGTTCAGCACCGCTTCGCGGATGATCTGCAACAGGTGCACTTGCATTTGCGCATCCAACGCCAGCGTGGGTAACCGACAGTCGAGTGTGAGTTTAGCTGAGGTTTGATTTTGCAGCGTTTCCAGCATTTCATGCAGGGCGGAGGGTAAGTCTGCCTGTTGTAAGGTCAGACGGAAGGTGGTGAGCAGTTCGCGTAGCTGACGGTAGGCATCGTTCAGCGCCTGGGAGAAATCCGCCATGATGCTTTGCGCTGGGGCGTTATCTTCCGGAATTGAACGCTTCAGCAGCGTCAACTGAATGCGTAAATAAGAGAGCACCTGTGCCAGCGAGTCGTGCAGTTCGCGTGCAATCGTCGCTCGCTCCTCCATTAACAACAGTTGCTGAAAATGTTTTTGTGCCTGGTTGAAGTACAACCCGCGTCCCAGCATTGAGGAAACGCTGTTAAGCAGCGGAGTAGAAGCATTGACGTTTGGACTTTGCCAGTGCAGTTCGCCGTAGACGGTTTCCTGCATAGTGACCGGCAGGATCTGCATCGGCAGCTCCAGGCTTTTAGTCCCTTCGCTAATCCGCCAGTTATCACCGACGGTGAGCTCAAGGAAATACGCGGCGTCATGTTCGCGGACGATCTGTAAAATATGGCGGAAGCAGTGCACGTCAATCTGGCTGGTATTTAACGCCTGGGAGCACTGATACAACACCTCCAGACGGCGATTGGCTTCATGGAGATCGTGAGTTTTCTCGGCAACAGACGCTTCCAGTGAGCGATACAGCTTGTGTAATTCACTCGACATCTGGCTAAACGTTTTGCCCAGCAACCCCAGTTCATTGGGCAAACCGGTATCCAGCGGTGGGATATTAAACTGACCGTGTTCAATTTGCTGACTGGCCATCACCAGTTTATTCAGCGGACGCACTACCTGCTGGCGAATGCGCCGCAGGGTAAAGAAGACGAGGGTGAATATGCCGATCCCGCCCGCCAGCGAGATGCCAAATACCAGCATGACTTTACGCTCGGCATAATGTTGCAACGCCAGCACGAAGAGATCGATTTGATCGACGTAGTTGTTGATATTGGCCTGGTACCATTTTAAATCGCCGTCGATCAGGCGGGCATTCATTTCCAGCCAGTTAGCATGCAGACGTCCATAGCGGCTTTTTACCGCTTGTGGCACATACCACGCATTCAGATTCTGTAATGCTGGTGCGTTTAGCGCCTGCTGGAAAAGCTGGCGGTGGGCGTTAAGCTGCGGGCTCTGGCTTTGCAGATCGTAACCCAGACGGTAGCTTTGCATGCGCAATGAGCCAGCAACGTTGATGGCTTCGGCATCTCGCAAGCTGCTGGTCAGCGTGAGCAGCGCAATACCTGTTGAGAGAATTGACAGCAGCACTATGTAGAAAAAAGCTTTAGCCAGACTGGCCGAGACCGGACGCTTTACCGTCACTTGTGCATCCTCACACAATACACGTCGCGCCTGAAAACAGCGTGAACGATGCGGTGTATTTGATAAAGGTTAATAAAACGCCATGAAACTGGATGGTAACTGAAACACAATTTCATATGCGATGAAATAAATTGATCTGCCACAGGTTCTGCATAAATAGTTGTGCTTCCTGGGCAAATGAACATTGCCGCTTCCTTCCGTGTCGGTTAATAACACTCTTATAAAGAATAAGGTTTTTGCAACCAAAAAAGAAGGAAGCCATGAATCGTTTTATTATGGTCAATAGCCAGCAGTGCCTGGGATGCCATGCCTGTGAGGTCGCCTGCGTCATGGCTCACAATGGCGAACAGCATGTCCTGAGCCAACGGCATTTTCAGCCCCGAATTACCGTCATTAAACATCAGCAGCAGCGCAGCGCGGTGACCTGTCACCACTGCGAAGATGCACCCTGCGCCAGAAGTTGCCCAAATGGGGCAATTAGCCATGATAACGACAGCGTTCAGGTGAACCCGCAAAAGTGCATTGGCTGTAAATCGTGCGTCGTTGCCTGTCCTTTCGGCACGATGCAGATCGTACTCACTCCTGTCGCCAAAGGGAAGGTGAAAGCCACCGCGCACAAATGCGATCTGTGCCAGGGGCGTGAACAGGGGCCCGCCTGCGTAGAGAACTGCCCGGCGCAGGCGTTACAGTTGGTGACGGAAAATTCGCTTACCGGTCTGTCAAAAGCGCGCAGGCTGCGTACCGCAAGTCTGGAAAGCCAGCCATGGCACGCCAGCACTACCGATTTTGTTCCACATGTCATCACCAAACGTGAGCAAATGCAGGCGACGCCTGCGCGTGGTGAACCGGATAAACTGGCGATTGATGCCCGGAAAACCAGCTTTGAAGAGATCTATCTGCCGTTTCGTACGGCGCAGGCGGAGCGGGAAGCCTCTCGCTGCCTGAAATGCGGCGACCACAGTATTTGCGAATGGACCTGTCCGTTGCATAACCACATTCCGCAGTGGATTGAGCTGGTCAAAGCCGGAAACATCGATGCCGCGGTTGAGCTTTCACATCAAACCAACTGCTTGCCGGAGGTGACCGGGCGTGTATGCCCGCAGGATCGACTCTGCGAAGGGGCATGCACGGTGCGTAGTGAGCATGGCGCAGTCACCATCGGTAATATTGAGCGTTACATCTCCGATCGGGCGCTGAGTAAAGGATGGCGGCCGGACTTAAGCCATGTGCAGAAAGTGGACAAGCGTGTTGCCATTATTGGCGCGGGTCCGGCGGGTCTGGCCTGCGCGGATGTGCTGGCGCGTAGCGGTATCAGTGCCACCGTGTACGATCGCCATCCTGAAATTGGCGGTTTGCTGACGTTCGGTATTCCGGCCTTCAAACTGGATAAATCGCTGCTGACGCGTCGCCGTGAAATCTTCAGCGCTATGGGGATTCATTTCGAACTTAACTGTGAAGTGGGTAAGGACGTCGCACTTGAAAAGTTGCTGGAGGATTACGATGCCGTGTTCGTGGGGGTGGGAACCTATCGTTCCATGAAGGCGGACCTGCCAAATGAAGACGCGCCAGGCGTATATGATGCGCTGCCGTTCCTGATTGCCAACACCAAGCAGGTGATGGGGCTGGATGAGTTGCCTGAAGAACCGTTTATCGATACCGCCGGACTGAACGTGGTGGTTCTGGGCGGAGGCGATACGGCCATGGACTGTGTACGTACCGCGCTGCGCCACGGTGCAAGCCAGGTGACCTGCGCCTATCGTCGTGATGAAGCCAACATGCCGGGTTCGAAAAAAGAGGTGAAGAACGCCCGGGAAGAGGGGGCAAACTTCGAGTTTAACGTCCAGCCGGTTGAGCTGGTGTTGCATGCCGATGGGCGAGTCAGCGGCGTGCGTTTCTTACGTACCCAACTTGGCGAACCTGATGCGCAGGGGCGTCGTCGCCCGGTTCCTATCGCCGGGAGTGAGTTTGTGATGCCCGCAGATGCGGTGATCATGGCGTTTGGTTTTCACCCACACGGCATGCCGTGGCTGGAGTCGCATGGCGTTAAGGTCGATAACTGGGGGCGCATTGCCGCCGATGTTGAAAGCGCATTCCGTTACCAAACCAGTAACCCGAAAATCTTTGCCGGTGGCGACGCGGTACGCGGTGCGGATCTGGTGGTGACGGCCATGGCGGAGGGGCGGCACGCCGCCCAGGGGATCGTCGACTGGCTGGGCGTAAAATCAGTCAAATCTCACTAATCGGCGTCCAGGCCGGATAAAACGCGTTAGCGTTGTCATCCGGCAATGTGCCGCATGAATGCCTGATGGCGCTTTGCTTATCAGGCCTACATTGTTCCAAGACAAACCCGGTTTCACGGCGTAGTATTATTTCTCACTTCTTGCTGTGGAGCCGGTATGTCGCAAAAAATTACCCTCATCAAAGATAAAGTCCTCTCCGATAACTACTTCATCCTGCGCAATATCACCTATGACCTGACCCGTAGCACTGGGGAGGTGATTCGTCATAAACGCGAGGTTTACGATCGCGGTAACGGTGCCACAATCCTGCTGTATAACCCGGAAAAGAAAACGGTGGTCTTAATTCGCCAGTTCCGCGTCGCCACCTGGGTCAACGGTAATGAAGATGGTCAACTGATTGAAACCTGCGCTGGGCTGTTGGATAACGACGAACCGGAAGCGTGCATTCGCAAAGAGGCCATTGAAGAGACCGGCTTTGAAGTGGGCGAAGTGCGCAAACTGTTTGAGTTATACATGTCGCCGGGCGGCGTGACGGAAATAATCCACTTCTTCATTGCACAATACAGTGACAGCCAGCGAGCAAACGCTGGTGGCGGTGTGGAAGATGAAGACATTGAAGTTCTGGAACTGCCGTTCACACAGGCGCTGGAAATGATCAAAACGGGTGAGATCCGTGACGGTAAAACGGTGCTATTGTTGAACTATTTGCAGTCGTCGCATCTCATGGACTAATGCGCGGGATTTATATTTCTTTACAAATTTACGGCCAATCCGACAATTCTTATTGAGCCACATCAGTCGCGCAAGGAAGATACCGCTTAGGCTGTGTGTTTTGACTTCGGGGTTGTACCGTCCATGCGCTATCGCGTTATTCTCCTTTTCCTGCTCGGGTTGCTACCAGCCCGATTGCTCTGGGCTGCGCCCGCGCAACAGGCGTTTTCTGACTGGCAGGTGACGTGTAATAACCAAAATTTTTGCGTGGCGCGCAATACCGGAGAGCACCACGGCCTGGTCATGACCTTGAGCCGCAGCGCCGGGGCACATACTGACGCCGTGTTGCGTATTGAGCTGGGCGGGCTGGAATCGTCCAACGTCAAAGAGAGAGATATTGCGCCGCGTCTGTTGTTGGATGGCGCGCCGCTCTCGCTGATCGGCGAGCACTGGCGTGTTACCCCATGGCAACTGATGACCGATGATCCGGCCACCATTAGCGCATTTTTACAAACCGTACAGGACGCGAAGGCGATTACCCTGCAAAAAGGTGCGCAAAATCTTTCGCTGCTCGGGCTAAAAGCCGCATTGTTGTTTATCGATGCCCAGCAAAAACGGGTTGGCAGCGAAACCGCATGGATCGAAAAAGGTGACGAGCCTCCGCTCAGTGTACCTCCTGCCCCCGCGCTGAAAGGCGTAGCGGTCATTAACCCAACACCAACGCCTCTCACACAGCAAGAGCGCAGTGAACTGCTGGACTATGGTAACTGGCGAATCAACGGTATTCGTTGCTCTATCGATCCGCTGCGTCGCGAGATGCGCGTCACGGCCCTAACGGATGATAAAGCGCTGCTGATGATTGGCTGTGAGGCCGGAGCGTATAACACTATCGATCTGGCGTGGGTGGTTTCACGTACAACCCCGCTGACTTCACGCGCGGTACGGTTAAGCCTGCCTTTTAAAACGGATGCGGAAAGTCGCGATATGGAGCTGACCAACGCTGCGTTTGACGAAAAGTCGCGGGAACTGGTTACCCTCGCTAAAGGACGAGGGTTGGCAGATTGCGGTATCCAGACCCGCTGGCGCTACGATAGTCAGCGTTTTCGCCTGGTGCGCTATGCCCAGGAGCCAAGTTGTGATAACTGGCATGGGCCAGATGCCTGGCCCACACTGTGGATCACACGTTAAGCACCTTGTGTGCTTTGTCGACGATGTTATCTACCGTAAAGCCGAAGAACGGGAACAGCTTGTCCGCCGGAGCCGACTCCCCATAGCCCGTCATCCCAACAATCGCCCCTTTCAGCCCAACATACTTGTACCAGTAGTCGGCAATACCGGCTTCTACCGCCACGCGCGCGCTGACGTTTGCCGGCAGGACCGACTCCCGGTACGTCTCATCCTGGGCGTCGAAGATATCGGTTGAAGGCAGAGAAACTACCCGCACGTTACGGCCTTCGCCGGTCAGTTTTTCCGCCGCCAGCAGCGTGATTTCCATTTCTGAACCGGTAGCAATCAGGATAACATCCGGCTTACCGCCGCCGTCCTTCAGCACATAGCCGCCGCGGGCAATTTGCTGCACTTGCTCAGGCGTGCGCTCAACCTGCGCCAGATTCTGCCGCGAGAGGATCAGCGCCGTTGGCCCGTCATGGCGTTCGACCGCCAGCTTCCAGCCTACTGCCGCCTCAACCTGATCGCATGGTCGCCAGGTACTGAAATTCGGCGTCAGTCGCAAGCTGGCGAGTTGTTCGACGGCCTGGTGCGTGGGACCATCTTCCCCCAGGCCAATCGAGTCGTGGGTATAAACCATGATTTGTCGGGCTTTCATCAGCGCCGCCATGCGCGCGGCATTGCGGGCATATTCGACAAACATCAGGAACGTGGCAGTGTAAGGTACGAAGCCCCCGTGGTGCGCGATACCATTGGCAATGGCGGTCATGCCAAATTCCCGCACGCCGTAGTGGATGTAGTTTCCTGCATGATCCTCTTTAAGAGAGGAGGAGCCTTTCCAGATGGTCAGGTTGCTGGGTGCCAGATCCGCCGAGCCGCCGAGCAGTTCTGGCAGTATCGGCCCATAGGCATTCAGGATATTTTGCGAAGCTTTACGGGTGGCTATTTTGGCTGGGTTGGCTTGCAGGTCGGTAATATATTTCTGGGTTGTTGCTTCCCACTCCTTAGGCAGTCCGCCGCTCATCCGGCGAGTAAACTCTGCCGCCAGTTCCGGGTAGGCTTGTTCGTAAGCTGCGAATTTCTCCTTCCAGCTCTGTTGCGCTTTTTCGCCTTTCTCGCGTGCGTCCCACGCCCGGTAAATCTCTTTGGGGATTTCAAAAGCAGGATGATGCCACCCCAGTTTCTGCCGGGTCAGCGCCACCTCTTCTTCGCCCAACGCAGCGCCGTGCGCTTCCTCTTTCCCGGCTTTATTCGGTGAGCCAAAACCAATCACCGTGCGGCAGATAATCAGCGACGGTTTATCGGTAACAGTCTGCGCTTCCTGAATGGCTTTTTTCACCGCCTCAGGGTCATGACCGTCAATATCGTGTACTACATGCCAGTGGTAAGCCTCAAAGCGTTTTGCAGTATCGTCGGTAAACCAGCCGTCGGTTTCGCCATCAATTGAGATGCCGTTGTGATCGTAGAAGCCGATGAGTTTGCCAAGCCCCAGCGTGCCCGCCAGCGAACAAGCCTCGTGTGAAATACCCTCCATCAGACAGCCGTCGCCCATAAAGACCCAGGTAAAGTGGTTAACAATCTCATGGTCCGGCTGGTTAAACTGCGCTGCCAGCGTGCGTTCGGCAATGGCCATGCCGACAGCGTTGGCTAAACCCTGGCCCAGCGGTCCGGTGGTGGTTTCCACGCCCGGCGTGTAGCCAATTTCCGGGTGACCTGGCGTCTTTGAATGGAGCTGACGGAAGTTCTTTAATTCTTCGATCGGCAGGTCGTAACCGGAAAGATGCAATAGGCTGTAAAGCAGCATTGAGGCGTGGCCGTTGGACAGAATAAACCGGTCACGATCGTACCAGGTGGGATCGGTCGGGTTATGGCGTAGAAAATCGTTCCACAGCACTTCGGCGATATCGGCCATCCCCATTGGTGCTCCTGGGTGGCCGGAGTTAGCTTTTTGGACGGCATCCATACTCAGCGCACGAATGGCATTGGCAAGCTCTTTACGGGTCATAGGAAATACTCCTTGAAAAGTAAAGTGTTAGATGCGTGTTGTGATTCACACTTTTGGGAAAATTGCGGGCGTTGTCAGCAAAAAGCATAGCAGACAAGCATGGTATTGCTGGATTAAGCAGGTAACATGGCTGTTATAAATTGATAACAAATTCTTTCTTTGAATGGTGAGAGTTTGGGGACCTTCAAAGTTTGTGCTGTTGACTGAGGTGATAATGTGCGGCTCAGTAGAATGGTTATCCGCGCCACTTTTTTGATAGATACGTGAAAGGAACAACAAGATGGATGACCAGTTAAAACAAAGCGCCCTCGATTTCCACGAATTTCCGGTACCCGGTAAAATCCAGGTTTCTCCGACCAAGCCTCTGGCAACGCAGCGCGACCTGGCGCTGGCCTACTCGCCGGGCGTGGCTGCACCGTGTCTTGAAATTGAAAAGGACCCGCTGGCAGCCTACAAATACACCGCGCGCGGCAACCTGGTTGCGGTTATTTCCAACGGTACGGCGGTGCTGGGCCTGGGCAATATTGGCGCACTGGCCGGCAAACCGGTGATGGAAGGTAAAGGCGTTCTGTTTAAGAAATTCGCCGGGATCGACGTGTTCGACATTGAAGTCGATGAACTCGATCCGGATAAATTTATCAATGTGGTTGCGGCCCTGGAACCCACGTTTGGCGGTATCAACCTCGAAGATATCAAAGCGCCGGAGTGTTTCTACATTGAGCAAAAGCTGCGCGAACGCATGAATATTCCGGTCTTCCACGATGACCAGCACGGTACGGCAATCATCAGTACTGCCGCAATTCTGAACGGTCTGCGGGTGGTTGAGAAAAATATCTCCGACGTGCGCATGGTGGTGTCTGGCGCAGGCGCAGCGGCGATTGCCTGTATGAACCTGCTGGTAGCGCTGGGTATGCAGAAACACAATATTGTGGTCTGTGACTCCAAAGGCGTGATTTACAAAGACCGCGAACCGAACATGGCGGAAACCAAAGCGGCTTATGCGGTGGTGGATGACGGTAAGCGTACGCTGGATGATGTCATTGACGGCGCAGATATTTTCCTCGGTTGCTCCGGTCCGAAAGTGCTGACGCAGGAAATGGTTAAGAAGATGGCGCGTGCGCCAATGATTCTGGCACTCGCTAACCCGGAACCGGAAATCCTGCCGCCGTTGGCAAAAGAGGTGCGTTCCGACGCAATCATTTGTACTGGCCGTTCAGACTACCCGAACCAGGTTAACAACGTCCTGTGCTTCCCGTTCATCTTCCGCGGTGCGCTGGATGTCGGTGCAACGGCCATCAACGAAGAGATGAAACTGGCGGCGGTGCACGCCATTGCTGAGCTGGCGCATGCCGAGCAGAGTGAAGTGGTGGCCTCTGCTTATGGCGATCAGGACCTGAGCTTCGGCCCGGAATACATCATTCCGAAACCGTTCGACCCGCGTCTGATCGTCAAAATCGCCCCTGCTGTGGCGAAAGCAGCGATGGACTCTGGTGTGGCCACGCGTCCGATTGCCGACTTTGACGCTTACATCGATAAGCTGACTGAATTCGTCTACAAAACCAACCTGTTCATGAAGCCAATTTTCTCCCTGGCACGCAAAGCGCCGAAGCGTGTGGTGCTGACGGAAGGGGAAGAAGCGCGCGTACTGCATGCTACTCAGGAGCTGATTACTTTAGGGCTGGCAAAACCAATCCTGATCGGTCGTCCGAGCGTTATTGAAATGCGTATCCAGAAACTGGGGCTGCAGATCAAAGCGGGCGTCGATTTTGAGATCGTCAACAACGAATCCGATCCACGCTTTAAAGAGTACTGGAGCGAGTACTACCAGATTATGAAGCGCCGTGGGATCACCCAGGAGCAGGCGCAGCGTGCGGTGATTGCCAACACTACAGTGATCGGTGCAATCATGGTGCAGCGTGGCGAAGCGGATGCGATGATCTGCGGTACGATTGGTGACTACCATGAGCACTTCAGCGTGGTGAAAGAAGTGTTTGGTCATCGTGACGGCGTGCATACTGCTGGGGCGATGAACGCCTTGCTGCTGCCAAGTGGTAACACTTTTATCGCCGATACTTACGTCAACGACGATCCTACGCCTGAGCAACTGGCGGAAATCGCTGTGATGGCGGCAGAGACTGTGCGTCGCTTTGGTATTGAACCGAAGGTGGCGTTGCTGTCGCACTCCAACTTTGGTTCCTCTGACTGCCCGTCGGCCAGCAAAATGCGCGAAGCGCTGGAGCTGATTAAGGCGCGCGCGCCAGAGTTGATGATTGACGGCGAAATGCACGGCGACGCCGCGCTGGTGGAAAGTATCCGTAATGACCGCATGCCGGACAGTCCTCTGAAAGGCTCAGCGAATATTCTGGTGATGCCGAATATGGAAGCGGCCCGTATTAGTTACAACTTACTACGCGTTTCCAGTTCTGAAGGCGTAACGGTTGGCCCGGTGCTGATGGGAGTTGCGAAACCTGTTCATGTATTAACGCCGATCGCCTCTGTTCGTCGTATCGTTAATATGGTGGCGCTGGCGGTTGTAGAAGCCCAAACGCAGCCGCTGTAATTTCACTTTAATTAATTTCCGGCGCGGGTTTCTCTCGCGCCTTTTTATTTTCCTTTTCTTAGTGATCTACTTCACCTTTTAAACCTGGTTGCCGAATTTTGTTATTTACTCTGACAAAAAATTGCCACGATAAGGGCAGTTTTAGCGGAGGCGGTGAGCAATGGAAAAAGAACGCATTATTCAGGAATTTGTGCCGGGGAAACAGGTCACGCTGGCGCATCTCATTGCGCACCCCGGCGAGGAATTAGCGAAAAAGATCGGCGTTCCCGAAGCGGGCGCTATCGGCATCATGACGCTGACGCCAGGCGAAACCGCGATGATTGCCGGTGACTTAGCCATGAAGGCGGCGGATGTACATATCGGTTTTCTCGATAGATTCAGCGGCGCACTGGTGATCTACGGCTCGGTAGGCGCAGTAGAAGAAGCGTTATTACAGACGGTAAGCGGTCTGGGTCGATTATTAAATTTCACTTTGTGCAACCTGACAAAAAGTTAATCAGAGGCGGCGATGAAACGTATTGCGTTTGTCGGTACGGTGGGGGCGGGGAAAACAACGCTCTTTAATGCGCTACAGGGGAATTATTCCCTCGCCAGAAAAACACAGGCCGTGGAGTTTAATGAAAATGGCGATATCGATACGCCAGGGGAATATTTTAGCCATCCGCGCTGGTATCACGCCTTAATTACCACGCTGCAGGATGTTGATACGTTGATTTATATACACGCGGCAAATGATAAAGAAAGTCGCTTACCTGCCGGGCTGTTGGATATCGGTGCCAGTAAACGACAAATCGCCGTTATCAGTAAAACGGACATGCCGGATGCCGACGTCGCCGCAACGCGACAACTACTTCGCGGGATGGGGTTTCAGGAGCCGATTTTTGAGCTCAATAGCCATGACCCGCGCAGTGTGCAGCACCTGGTGGATTATCTGACTGAGCTCAGCCAAAAGGAGGAAAGGGCAGGTGAAAAAACTCATCACAGCTAACGATATTCGTGCGGCCCACGCACGCGGCGAACAGGAAATGTCGGTTGTTCTGCGCGCCAGCATCATCACCCCGGAGGCGCGCGAAGTTGCGGAGCTGCTGGGCGTTACCATCAGTGAATGCGATGAATCCGCGCCAGGCGCCGTCGCTGCTGCTCCGGCTGCGGTGATTGATGGCAAAACGGAAAGCCAGCGTATTCGCGAAACCATCATTGCGCAGTTACCGGAAGGGCAGTTTACCGAAAGTCTGGTCGCGCAGCTGATGGACAAAGTCATGAAGGAAAAGCAGTCGCTGGAGCAGGGCGGAATGCAGCCGAGCTTTAACTCGGTGACCGGCAAAGGCGGTGTGAAAGTCATCGACGGCAGCAGCGTGAAGTTTGGTCGTTTTGACGGCGCGCAGCCGCACTGCGTGGGCTTAACCGATCTGGTGACCGACCAGGACGGTAGCAGCATGGCCGCCGGGTTTATGCAGTGGGATAACGCCTTTTTCCCATGGACGCTGAACTACGACGAAATCGACATGATTCTGGAAGGAGAGCTGCATGTTCGCCACGAAGGCGAAACCATGATTGCAAAAGCCGGGGACGTGATGTTTATCCCGAAAGGCTCCAGCATCGAATTTGGTACGCCATCGACGGTGAAGTTTCTGTATGTGGCCTGGCCTGCGAACTGGCAGTCCTGCTAAGGCGGATGTATGAAGGATTTCATTACCGAAGCATGGCTCAGAGCGAATCATACGCTCAGCGAAGGGGCTGAAATTCATCTCTCCGCTGACGCTCGCCTGACGCCGTCTGCCCGGGAATTACTGGAAAGCCGACATCTGCGCATTAAGTTTATTGACGAGCAGGGCAGCCTGTTTATTGATGACGAAGAACAGCAGCCGCAGCCGGTTCATGGATTAACCAGCAGTGATACGCATCCACAGGCCAGCTGCGAACTGTGCCATCAACCGGTGGCGAAGAAACCGGACACCCTGACGCATCTGACGGCGGACAAGATGGTCGCCAAAAGTGACCCTCGGCTGGGATTTCGCGCCGCGCTGGACAGTACCATCGCCCTGGCCGTGTGGTTGCAGATTGAGATGGCAGAACCATGGCAACCGTGGCTGGCGGATATCCGCTCGCGCCTGGGCAATATTATGCGCGCAGACGCCATGGATGAGCCGCTGGCAGCACAAGCTGTCGTGGGTTTAAGTGACGAAGATTTACACCGTCTTTCGCATCAACCGCTGCGCTATCTGGACCACGACCATCTGGTGCCTGAAGCCAGCCATGGACGTGATTGCGCGTTACTTAATCTGCTGCGTACCAAAGTCCGTGAAACGGAGACGGTGGCGGCCCAGGTATTCATCACTCGCAGTTTTGAGGTTATGCGACCGGACATTATGCAGGCGCTCAACCGCCTTTCCAGTACGGTCTACGTGATGATGATTCTGAGTGTTGCAAAGCATCCGCTGACGGTTAGTCAAATTCAACAGAGACTGGGGGAGAAGCAATGATCATTGAACGTGCTCGTCAACTCGCCCAACGCTCACCTGCACGAGTAGTGTTCCCGGATGCGCTGGATGTCCGGGTGCTGAAGGCGGCCAATTACCTGCATCAGCACGGTCTGGCACGCCCCATTCTCGTCGCCAGCCCGTTTGCGCTACGCCAGTTTGCGCTCAGCCATCGCGTAGCCATGGACGGTATTCAGGTTATTGATCCACAAAGCAATGTACAGATGCGTGAAGAGTTTGCCCTGCGCTGGCGGGCAACGGCGGGCGAAAAAACGCCGCCGGATGCGCGGGAGAAGCTCAACGATCCGCTGATGTTCGCCGCCGCGATGGTCAGTGCCGGTACAGCCGATGTGTGTATTGCGGGCAACCTGTCATCAACGGCAAACGTGCTTCGTGCAGGATTGCGCATTATTGGATTACAGCCTGGTTGCAAAACGCTGTCGTCAATTTTTCTGATGCTGCCGCAGTATCTCGGGCCGTCATTAGGATTTGCAGACTGTAGCGTTGTGCCGCAGCCCACCGCTGCACAGCTGGCGGATATCGCCATCGCCAGCGCTGAAACCTGGAAAGCGATCACAGGTGAAGAGCCGCGCGTGGCCATGCTGTCGTTTTCAAGTAATGGCAGTGCTCGCCATCCTAACGTCGCTAACGTGCAGCAGGCGACCGAGATCGTTCGTGAGCGTGCCCCGCAGCTTACAGTGGACGGTGAACTGCAATTTGATGCCGCCTTTGTTCCGGATGTCGCTGCGCAAAAAGCGCCCGCCAGTCCGTTAAAGGGCAATGCCAATGTGATGGTCTTCCCATCGCTGGAGGCAGGCAATATTGGCTACAAAATCGCTCAGCGTCTGGGAGGGTATCGCGCAGTAGGGCCATTGATTCAGGGGCTTGCCGCACCGCTTCATGATCTCTCTCGTGGCTGTAGCGTACAGGAAATTATCGAACTGGCGTTGGTGGCAGCAGTGCCGCGCCAGACTGACATGAGTCGTGAAAACGCCTCGCACACACTGGTTGTATAAGGTCCCGTTCAGGACCCCTTAATGAGAGGAAAACACAATGGAAGCATTAGGAATGATTGAAACCCGGGGCCTGGTTGCACTGATTGAGGCTTCTGACGCAATGGTTAAAGCGGCACGCGTGAAACTGGTTGGCGTGAAGCAGATCGGTGGCGGTCTGGTCACTGCCATGGTCCGTGGCGACGTAGCGGCATGTAAAGCTGCAACGGACGCAGGTGCTGCGGCAGCACAGCGTATTGGCGAGCTGGTTTCAGTGCACGTGATCCCGCGTCCGCACGGCGATCTGGAAGAAGTGTTCCCGATCAGCTTTAAAGGCGACAGCAACGACATGTAAGTCGTCCATGTGACGCCACAGACTTCATTGCTGGCGTCACCCTCTCTCCTTTTCACATTACCTTCTGCGGAGGGTAGGGGGAGGTTTTACCTGAAATATGCCACGGAGGCGCGTATGAAACTGGCAATCGTTACAGGACAAATTGTTTGTACCGTACGCCATCAGGGGCTCGCGCACGACAAGTTGCTGATGGTGGAAATGATTGACGCCCAGGGAAATCCCGACGGGCAATGTGCTGTTGCTATCGACAGCATCGGGGCGGGAACCGGAGAGTGGGTGCTGCTGGTCAGCGGAAGCTCCGCCCGTCAGGCGCACCGGAATGAATCATCGCCTGTCGATCTGTGCGTGATTGGCATTGTCGATGAAGTGGTGGCAGGTGGTCAGGTGATCTTCCATAAATAAGGCAGAAAATCATGAATCAACAGGATATTGAACAGGTCGTGAAAGCGGTACTGCTGAAAATGAAAGACAGCAGCCAACCCGTCAGTGCCGTTCAAGAAATGGGCGTTTTTGCCTCCCTGGATGACGCAGTGGCGGCAGCAAAACTGGCCCAGCAGGGGCTGAAAAGCGTCGCTATGCGCCAACTGGCTATCACGGCGCTACGTGAGGCGGGCGAAAAGCACGCCAGAGAATTAGCGGAACTTGCCGTCACTGAAACCGGCATGGGACGCGTCGAAGATAAATTTGCCAAAAACGTGGCGCAGGCGCGCGGCACGCCGGGTGTGGAATGCCTGTCTCCACAGGTTCTGACCGGTGATAACGGTCTGACGCTGATTGAAAACGCGCCGTGGGGCGTGGTGGCCTCGGTAACCCCATCTACCAACCCGGCCGCGACCGTCATTAACAACGCCATCAGCCTGATTGCCGCTGGAAACAGCGTGGTTTTCGCACCGCATCCGGCGGCGAAAAAAGTCTCTCAGCGCGCTATCACTCTGCTTAACCAGGCGGTAGTTGCCGCAGGCGGTCCGGCAAACCTGTTGGTGACAGTTGCCAACCCAGATATCGAGACTGCCCAACGTCTGTTCAAGTACCCAGGTATCGGCCTGCTGGTGGTGACCGGTGGTGAAGCCGTAGTAGATGCCGCGCGTAAGCACACCAACAAACGTTTGATTGCCGCTGGCGCAGGTAATCCGCCGGTGGTGGTTGATGAAACGGCTGACCTGGCACGCGCGGCGCAGTCGGTAGTCAAAGGCGCATCGTTTGACAACAACATCATCTGCGCTGACGAAAAAGTGCTGATCGTGGTCGATAGCGTTGCTGATGAACTGATGCGTCTGATGGAAAGCCAGCATGCGGTGAAACTCACCACGGCCCAGGCCGAACAGCTGCAGCCGGTGCTGCTGAAAAATATCGATGAGCGCGGTAAAGGCACGGTCAGTCGTGACTGGGTAGGTCGTGACGCAGGCAAAATTGCTGCGGCGATTGGTCTGAACGTACCGGAGCAAACCCGTCTGTTATTCGTCGAAACCTCCGCGACGCATCCGTTTGCCGTCACCGAACTGATGATGCCGGTTCTACCAGTCGTGCGGGTCGCTAACGTCGATGAAGCCATTGAACTGGCGGTCAAGCTTGAAGGCGGTTGCCACCATACGGCGGCGATGCACTCGCGCAATATCGACAACATGAACCGTATGGCAAACGCCATTGATACCAGCATCTTCGTTAAGAACGGACCGTGCATTGCCGGTCTTGGACTCGGCGGCGAAGGCTGGACCACGATGACCATTACCACACCAACCGGGGAAGGGGTGACCAGTGCGCGTACGTTTGTGCGTCTGCGTCGCTGTGTGTTGGTAGACGCCTTCAGAATTGTATAAGGAGTAAATGAGATGGCGCACGACGAACAACGTTGGTTGACACCCAGACTGCTAAAAGCGGCAACGCTATGTAACCAGACGCCCACTAAGAGCGATTCACCGCTGTGGTTGGGCATTGATTTGGGAACGTGTGATGTGGTGTCGATGGTTGTGGACAGTGACGGACAGCCGGTCGCGGTTTGCCTGGACTGGGCCGATGTCGTGCGCGATGGCATCGTCTGGGATTTCTTTGGTGCGGTGACCATCGTTCGTCGCCATCTCGATACGCTCGAACAACAGTTGGGTTGCCGCTTTACCCATGCGGCAACCTCATTTCCACCGGGAACTGACCCTCGCATCTCTATTAACGTGCTGGAGTCTGCCGGGCTTGAAGTGAGCCATGTGCTCGACGAACCGACAGCGGTGGCGGATCTGTTGCAGCTCGATAACGCCGGCGTGGTGGATATTGGTGGTGGCACTACCGGGATTGCGATCGTTAAACAAGGCAAGGTGACCTACTCCGCTGATGAAGCAACCGGTGGGCATCATATCTCTCTGACGCTGGCCGGGAACCGTCGTATCCAGTTAGAAGAAGCCGAGCAGTACAAGCGTAGCAACGGCAAAGAAATCTGGCCGGTGGTGAAGCCTGTCTACGAAAAAATGGCGGAAATCGTGGCTCATCATATTGCGGGTCAGGGCGTTACCGATTTATGGCTGGCCGGTGGTTCCTGCATGCAGCCGGGCGTTGATGAGCTGTTCCGTAAGCGTTTCCCGGAACTGCAGGTGCATTTACCCCAGCACAGCCTGTTTATGACCCCGCTGGCGATTGCCAACAGCGGAAAAGAAAAAGCGGAAGGAATCTATGCAAGCTGAATTGCAGACCGCGCTCTTTCAGGCATTCGATACCCTGAATCTGCAACGCGTAAAAACGTTTAGCGTTCCACCGGTCACCCTTTGTGGGCTGGGAGCGCTCAGTACCTGCGGACAGGAAGCACAAACGCGCGGATTGACGCATATGTTCGTCATGGTGGACAGCTTCCTGCATCAGGCGGGGATGACCGCCGCACTGGAGCGCAGTCTGGCGATGAAAGGCGTGGCGATGACGCTGTGGCCATGTCCGGTAGGCGAACCGTGCATTACGGACGTCTGCGCGGCGGTCGCGCAATTGCGTGAATCGAAGTGCGATGGCGTTGTGGCCTTCGGCGGTGGCTCCGTACTCGATGCCGCCAAGGCAGTGGCGTTGCTGGTGACCAACCCCACTCAGACGCTGGCAGACATGGACGAGCGCAGCGCGTTACGCCCACGTCTGCCGCTGATTGCCGTACCGACTACCGCCGGAACGGGCTCAGAAACCACCAACGTCACGGTAATAATCGACGCCGCGACTGGACTCAAAAAAGTGCTGGCCCACGCAACCCTGATGCCGGATGTGGCGATCCTGGACGCTGCATTGACGGAAGGCGTGCCTGCACATGTAACGGCGATGACCGGGATTGATGCACTGACGCACGCCGTTGAAGCGTATAGCGCGCTGAACGCGACGCCGTTTACCGACAGTCTGGCGATTGGCGCGATTGCGATGATAGGTAAATCGCTGCCGAAGGCCGTCGGCTACGGTCAGGATCTGGCGGCGCGCGAAAGCATGCTGCTGGCTTCCTGTATGGCCGGGATGGCGTTTTCCAGCGCAGGGCTGGGCCTGTGCCATGCGATGGCGCACCAGCCGGGAGCGACGTTGCATATCCCACACGGACAGGCTAACGCCATGCTGCTTCCTACGGTAATGGGGTTCAACCGCATGGTGTGTCGTGAGCGCTTCAGCCATATCGGACGCGCGTTAACCAACAAGAAATCGGACGATCGTGATGCTATCAACGCCGTCAGCGAGTTGATTAGCGAAGTGGGCCAGACCAAACGACTCTCAGACGTTGGAGCAAAACCCGAGCATTACAGCGCATGGGCACACGCCGCGCTGGAGGATATTTGTATTCGCAGTAACCCACGCACCGCCACGCAGGAACAGATTATCGACCTGTACGCGGCTGCCGGGTAATGCCTGTAGGCCGGATAAGGTGCTCGCACCGCCATCCGGCAATAACACGGCGTTAATGCCGGAGGCGACGTAAACGTCTTATCCGGCCTACAAATCACAAATGACAGGGAGTAGGGGCTATGGGAATTAACGAAATCATCATGTACATCATGATGTTCTTTATGCTGATTGCCGCCGTGGACAGGATCCTGTCGCAGTTCGGCGGTTCGGCGCGCTTCCTCGGTAAGTTCGGTAAGAGCATTGAGGGATCGGGCGGTCAGTTTGAAGAAGGCTTTATGGCAATGGGCGCGCTGGGTCTGGCGATGGTCGGTATGACCGCGCTGGCGCCGGTACTGGCGCATGTGCTCGGGCCGGTAATTATTCCGCTGTACGAAATGCTGGGCGCGAACCCGTCGATGTTTGCCGGAACGCTGCTGGCGTGCGATATGGGCGGCTTCTTCCTGGCGAAAGAGCTGGCGGGCGGCGACGTGGCGGCGTGGTTGTACTCTGGGCTGATTCTCGGCGCGATGATGGGACCGACGCTGGTGTTCTCCATTCCGGTTGCGCTGGGAATTATTGAACCGTCTGACCGTCGTTATCTGGCGCTGGGCGTGCTGGCCGGTATTGTCACCATTCCGATTGGCTGTATTGCGGGTGGTCTGGTCGCGATGTACTCCGGCGTGGAAATCAACGGTCAGCCGGTGGAGTTCACCTTTGCGTTGATCCTGATGAACATGATCCCGGTGCTGATCGTAGCCGTGCTGGTGGCGCTGGGACTGAAATTCATCCCGGAAAAAATGATCAACGGCTTCCAGATCTTCGCCAAGTTCCTGGTAGCGCTGATCACCCTCGGTCTGGCTGCGGCAGTCATCAAGTTCCTGCTCGGCTGGGAGCTGATCCCTGGTCTTGATCCTATTTTCATGGCGCCAGGCGACAAGCCGGGTGAAGTGATGCGCGCCATCGAAGTTATCGGTTCTATCTCCTGTGTGCTGCTGGGTGCCTACCCGATGGTGCTGCTGCTGACTCGCTGGTTTGAAAAACCGCTGATGAGCGTCGGAAACCTGTTAAAAGTCAATAACATTGCGGCTGCGGGTATGGTGGCAACGCTTGCCAACAACATCCCAATGTTCGGCATGATGAAAAACATGGATACCCGCGGCAAAGTGATTAACTGCGCGTTCGCGGTTTCCGCGGCCTTCGCTCTGGGTGACCACTTAGGTTTCGCCGCTGCCAACATGAACGCCATGATCTTCCCGATGATTGTCGGCAAGCTGATCGGCGGCGTGACGGCGATTGGCGTGGCTATGCTGTTAGTACCGAAAGACGAAGATGTTCCGGCACCAGCAGAAACCAATCCGGAGGCGCAATCGTGAATACTCGCCAGCTACTCAGCGTCGGTATCGATATCGGCACCACCACCACTCAGGTGATCTTCTCGCGCCTTGAGCTGGTTAACCGTGCGGCAGTGTCGCAGGTGCCGCGCTACGAATTCATCAAACGCGAAATTAGCTGGCAAAGCCCGGTGTTCTTTACCCCCGTTGATAAGCAGGGCGGGTTGAAAGAGGCCGAACTGAAAGCACTGATCCTCGCCCAGTATCAGGCGGCGGGGATTGCGCCAGAGACCGTCGATTCCGGCGCGATCATCATTACCGGGGAAAGTGCCAAAACGCGCAACGCGCGCCCGGCGGTGATGGCGCTCTCCCAGTCGCTGGGGGATTTCGTGGTTGCCAGCGCCGGTCCGCATCTGGAATCAGTGATTGCCGGTCACGGTGCGGGGGCGCAAACCCTGTCCGAGCAGAAGTTGTGCCGCGTACTGAATATCGACATCGGCGGCGGTACGTCGAACTACGTTCTGTTCGATGCCGGAAAAGTCAGCGGATCGGCCTGTCTGAATGTCGGCGGACGGTTACTGGAAACGGACGGTCAGGGGCGCGTGGTGCATGCGCATCAGCCGGGACAAATGATTGTGGATGACGTATTTGGTCCAGGCACTGATGCCCGAACCCTCAATGCGGCGCAGCTTGTTCAGGTGGCCCGACGGATGGCGGCGCTGATTGTGGAGGTGATTGACGGCACGCTTTCACCGCTGGCACAGGCGCTGATGCAAACCGCTCTGTTACCGGCGGGCGTGAAGCCGGAAGTGATTACGTTGTCCGGCGGGGTGGGCGAGTGCTACCGCAACCAACCTGCCGATCCGTTCTGTTTTTCCGACATTGGGCCGCTGTTAGCGACGGCGCTGCATGAACATCCGCGCCTGCGTGAGATGAACGTGCAGTTCCCGGCGCAAACCGTGCGCGCCACGGTGATTGGCGCCGGTGCGCATACGCTGTCGCTTTCGGGCAGCACTATCTGGCTGGAAGGTGTGGCGCTTCCGCTGCGCAATCTGCCGGTGGCGATTCCGGTTGATGAGGCTGATCTGGTGGCCGCCTGGCAACAGGCACTAATGCAGCTCGATCTGGACCCGCAAACGGACGCCTACGTGTTGGCGCTGCCCGCTTCTCTGCCGGTGCGCTACGCCGCGCTGTTAACGGTGATTGATGCGTTGCTGGCCTTTGTCGCGCGCTATCCGAATCCGCATCCCCTGCTGGTGGTAGCCGAGCAGGATTTTGGTAAAGCCCTGGGCATGCTGTTACGCCCACAGTTACAGCAACACCCGCTGGCGGTCATCGATGAGGTGGTTGTCCGGGCGGGGGACTATATCGACATTGGTACGCCTCTTTTTGGCGGATCGGTTGTGCCGGTGACGGTGAAATCACTCGCATTTCCTTCCTGAGGGAACGACTTATGAAACTAAAGACCACATTGTTCGGCAATGTTTATCAGTTTAAGGATGTTAAAGAGGTGCTGGCAAAAGCCAACGAACTGCGTTCGGGGGATGTGCTGGCAGGTGTCGCTGCAACCAGTTCGCAAGAGCGCGTGGCGGCTAAGCAGGTATTGTCGGAAATGACGGTAGCGGATATCCGTAATAACCCGGTGATTTCCTATGAAGAGGACTGCGTGACGCGTCTGATTCAGGATGACGTCAACGAAACGGCCTATAACCGCATCAAAAACTGGAGTATCAGCGAGCTGCGCGAGTACGTGCTAAGCGATGAAACCTCTGTTGATGATATTGCGTTTACGCGTAAAGGGTTAACGTCGGAAGTGGTCGCTGCGGTAGCAAAAATCTGCTCTAACGCGGACCTGATCTACGGCGGTAAGAAAATGCCGGTGATCAAAAAGGCTAACACCACCATCGGTCTACCGGGCACCTTTAGCTGCCGTTTGCAGCCGAACGATACCCGTGACGATGTACAGAGTATTGCGGCGCAAATCTATGAAGGACTGTCTTTCGGTGCGGGAGATGCGGTGATCGGTGTCAACCCGGTCACAGATGACGTGGAAAACTTAAGCCGCGTGCTCGATACCGTGTATGGCGTTATCGACAAGTTCAATATTCCGACCCAGGGCTGCGTACTGGCGCACGTCACCACCCAGATTGAAGCAATTCGTCGCGGTGCGCCGGGCGGGCTGATTTTCCAGAGTATCTGCGGTAGCGAAAAAGGCTTAAAAGAGTTTGGCGTTGAGCTGGCCATGCTGGATGAAGCGCGTGCAGTGGGCGCTGAGTTCAACCGTATCGCTGGGGAAAACTGCCTGTACTTTGAAACCGGGCAAGGGTCTGCGCTCTCCGCTGGCGCTAACTTTGGTGCCGATCAGGTGACGATGGAAGCGCGTAACTACGGGCTGGCGCGTCACTACGATCCGTTCCTGGTGAACACCGTGGTGGGCTTTATCGGGCCGGAATATCTCTACAACGACCGTCAGATTATTCGCGCGGGCTTAGAAGATCACTTCATGGGCAAGCTGAGCGGCATCTCAATGGGCTGCGACTGCTGTTACACCAACCATGCTGATGCTGACCAGAACCTCAATGAAAACCTGATGATTCTGCTCGCCACCGCTGGCTGCAACTACATCATGGGCATGCCGCTCGGTGACGACATCATGCTCAACTACCAGACCACCGCCTTCCACGACACCGCGACCGTGCGCCAGTTGCTGAACCTGCGCCCGTCGCCGGAGTTTGAACGCTGGCTGGAAACCATGGGCATTATGGCAAACGGTCGCCTGACCAAACGGGCGGGCGATCCGTCACTGTTCTTCTGATGACGCGGGGATGACACACGATGGATCAAAAACAGATTGAAGAAATTGTACGCAGCGTAATGGCGTCAATGGGAGAGCCGCAGGTTCAAGCGCCATCAGCGGAAGTGAAATGCAGCACTACGCAGTGCGCCGCGCCGACCGGTGAAAGCTGTGCGATGGACTTAGGTTCAGCTGAAGCGAAAGCGTGGATTGGCGTTGAGAATCCGCATCGTGCAGAGGTATTGACCGAACTGCGCCGTAGCACCGCTGCGCGTGTATGTACCGGTCGTGCCGGCCCACGTCCGCGTACCCAGGCGCTGCTGCGCTTCCTTGCTGACCACTCGCGTTCGAAAGATACGGTATTGAAAGAAGTGCCGGAAGAGTGGGTAAAAGCCCAGGGACTACTGGAAGTGCGCTCGGAAATCAGCGACAAAAACTTGTATCTGACGCGCCCGGACATGGGACGTCGTCTGAGTGCGGAAGCCATTGAAGCACTGAAATCACAGTGTGTAATGAATCCGGATGTGCAGGTGATTATTTCTGATGGTCTGTCTACTGACGCCATCACCGCCAACTACGAAGAGATCCTGCCGCCGTTGTTGTCGGGCTTAAAACAGGCCGGATTGAAGGTCGGGACGCCGTTCTTTGTTCGCTATGGGCGCGTGAAAATTGAAGATCAGATCGGCGAACTGCTGGGTGCAAAAGCGGTGATCCTGCTGGTTGGTGAGCGTCCGGGCCTCGGCCAGTCGGAAAGTCTTTCTTGCTACGCCGTCTATTCGCCGCGTGTGGCTACCACCGTTGAGGCTGACCGTACCTGCATCTCGAACATTCACCAGGGCGGTACGCCACCGGTTGAAGCGGCGGCGGTGATTGTGGATTTGGCCAAGCGCATGCTGGAGCAAAAAGCATCCGGCATTAATATGACCCGTTAAGGAGGCATCATGCCAGCATTAGATTTGATTAGACCTTCAGTCACCGCGATGCGTGTGATTGCCTCGGTAAATGACGGTTTTGCCCGCGAACTTAAATTACCGCCACATATACGTAGCCTCGGACTCATCACAGCAGACTCTGATGACGTGGCGTATATTGCCGCAGATGAAGCGACAAAACAGGCGATGGTGGAAGTGGTTTATGGCCGCTCGCTGTATGCCGGTGCGGCGCACAGTCCCTCTCCAACCTCGGGCGAAGTGCTGATTATGCTCGGTGGACCAAACCCGGCCGAAGTTCGCGCGGGTCTGGACGCGATGGTGGCCAATATTGAAAGCGGTGCGGCATTCCAGTGGGCGAATGACGCAGAAGATACCGCCTTCCTGGCGCATGTGGTTTCGCGTACCGGTTCGTATCTTTCCGCGACCGCGGGATGCCGACTGGGCGATCCGATGGCGTATCTGGTAGCACCGCCGCTGGAAGCGACATTTGGTATTGATGCCGCGCTGAAATCTGCCGATGTACAACTGGTAACCTATGTACCACCGCCGTCAGAAACCAACTATTCAGCAGCGTTTTTGACCGGTAGCCAGGCCGCTTGTAAAGCCGCATGTAACGCCTTTGCCGATGCCGTTCTGGATATTGCCCGTAATCCAATCCAGCGCGCGTAAGAGAGGTAGTGATGATCAATGCACTGGGATTACTGGAAGTGGATGGCATGGTGGCTGCCGTGGACGCGGCCGATGCCATGCTGAAAGCCGCGAATGTGCGCCTGCTTAGCCACGAAGTGCTCGATCCTGGTCGGCTGACGCTGGTGGTGGAAGGCGATCTGGCGGCATGCCGAGCAGCGCTGGATGCTGGCAGTGCAGCTGCAGCGCGTACAGGCCGTGTTATCAGCCGTAAGGAAATAGGCCGGCCGGACGATGACACCCAGTGGCTGATCGGCGGTTTTAAACGCCAGCCGAAGAAACCAGAACCGAAGAAACCAGAACCGAAGAAACCAGAGCAGAAGCCTGAAGTGAAGTCAGATGTGGCCCCAGAGAAGACACAGGAAGCACCTGTGTCATCTGAATCCTCTGATGAATTGCTGGCGCTGTTAACATCGGTCCGTCAAGGAATGACGGCAGGGGAAGTGGCTGCCCACTTTGGCTGGTCACTTGATGAAGCCAGAAATGCGCTGGAACAGCTCTTTTCTGACGGAGCGTTGCGTAAACGCAGTAGTCGCTATCGCTTAAAAAATTAACCTGTCGGAGGGCCGGGGGCTTCGTTGAAGCTTCCGGCTTAAAAGATCATGAAAAAGAACCGTACTGCAAACTTGCACCATCTTTATCATGAAGTATTACCCGAAGACGTTAAATTGACGCCGAAAGTGGAAGTGGACAACGTTCATCAACGGCGAACAACGGATGTGTATGAGCACGCGCTGACGATTACAGCCTGGCAGCAGATCTACGACCAGCTGCATCCGGGAAAATTTCATGGCGAGTTCACGGAAATCCTGCTCGATGATATTCAGGTGTTCCGTGAATACACCGGACTGGCGCTGCGTCAGTCATGCCTTGTCTGGCCAAACTCATTTTGGTTTGGCATTCCGGCCACGCGCGGCGAGCAGGGATTTATTGGTACCCAGTGTTTGGGTAACGCTGAAATTGCCACCCGCCCAGGCGGGACGGAGTTTGAACTAAGTACGCCGGATGACTACACCATTTTGGGTGTCGTCATTTCTGAAGAGGCCATTGCCCGTCAGGCCAACTTCCTGCATAACCCGGAAAGGGTGTTGCATATGCTGCGCAACCAGTCGGCGCTGGAAGTGAAAGAACAACACAAAGCCGCGCTATGGGGCTTTGTGCAGCAGGCGCTGGCGACGTTTAGCGAAAACCCGGAAAACCTTCGCCAACCTGCGGTACGCAAAGTGTTGGGCGATAACCTGCTGCTGGCGATGGGGACTATGCTGGAAGAAGCGCAGCCGATTATGACTGCGGAGAGCATCAGCCATCAGAGCTATCGTCGCTTGCTGTCGCGTGCGCGCGAATATGTGCTGGAAAATATGTCAGAGCCGCTGACCGTGCTCGACTTATGCAATCAACTGCACGTTAGCCGCCGGACGTTGCAAAACGCCTTTCACGCCATCCTCGGTATTGGCCCGAATGCCTGGTTGAAACGTATTCGCCTGAACGCCGTGCGCCGTGAGTTGATAAGCCCGTGGTCGCAGAGTGCGACGGTGAAAGACGCCGCCATGCAGTGGGGATTCTGGCATTTAGGGCAGTTTGCTACCGACTACCAGCAACTGTTTGCGGAGAAACCGTCGTTGACGCTGCATCAGCGTATGCGCCAGTGGGCGTGATGGTATAGCTTGAGTAGGCCTGATAAGGCGTTAGCCGCCATCAGGCAATTGTGCTTGCTGCGCTGCCGGATGGCGACGCCTTGCGTCTTATCCGGCCTACGAATTGTGTCGCTATCAGGCCATTACACCCAGTCGCGGACCTGAATAAACTCGCTAAGGGCGGCTTCCGGGCTGTTCGCTTCTGGCTGCCAGTCATACTCCCAGCGTACCAGCGGCGGCATCGACATCAGAATCGATTCCGTGCGCCCGCCGGTTTGCAAACCGAATAATGTGCCGCGATCCCATACCAGGTTAAATTCCACATAGCGTCCGCGACGATAAAGCTGAAAATTGCGTTCACGCTCGCCCCAGCTCATTGCTTTGCGGCGCTCAACGATGGGCAAATACGCCTCGGTATAACCCTTTCCAACAGCCTGCATAAAGGCGAAGCAGTGCTCGAAATCTGGCGTATTCAAATCATCGAAGAACAGCCCGCCAATGCCGCGCTGCTCGTTGCGGTGCTTGAGGAAGAAGTAGTCATCGCACCACTTTTTGTAACGGGGATAAACATCTTCGCCGAACGGCTGGCATAGATCCCGCGCCGTGCGGTGCCAGTGAACTGCATCCTCATCAAAGCCGTAGTAGGGCGTTAAGTCAAAGCCGCCGCCAAACCACCACACCGGGTCGGCGCCCGGTTTCTCCGCGATAAAAAAACGTACGTTGGCATGGCTGGTCGGAATGTAAGGATTCTGCGGATGCACCACCAACGAGACGCCCATCGCTTCAAAGCTACGCCCGGCAAGCTCCGGGCGATGTGCAGTAGCCGAGGCCGGCATTGCATCGCCATGGACATGAGAGAAGTTGACGCCTGCTTGCTCGAAAATACCGCCGTTACGCAACACTCGACTGCGCCCGCCGCCGCCCGCTTCGCGTTGCCAGTTATCCTCAACAAATTCGGTGCCGTCTATGGTGGATAACTGCTGACAAATCTCATCCTGCAGGTTGAGCAGGAACTGTTTTACGCGTTGTACATCGGGCTTCATGGTTAACGTTTCTTCGAGTGTGCTTTCTGGTTATCAAACCAGTGGAAATAGCTGATGATGCCATTGGCGATAGCGGTGGCGATTTTCTGACGAAACGCAGCCGTCCCCAGTAATCGTTCTTCTTCCGGGTTGGTGATGAATGAGGTTTCGACCAGGACCGACGGAATCGAAGGTGATTTTAGCACCACGAAGGCGGCTTGTTCCGTGCTGCGACTGTGCAGACGGTGTACCGGCTTGATCTTCTTAAGAATATGCGAGCCTAACGTCAGGCTGTTTTTAATGGTGTCAGTTTGCACCAGATCGAACAGCACCTGCTGCAACAAATGATCTTTGTCGGTGGCCTTCTTCCCGGCGACTTCATCGGCCCGGTTTTCACGATCGGACAGATATTTCGCCATGGCGCTACTGGCACCGCGATTGGATAAGGCAAAGACCGAAGCACCCGCAGCGCTCGGATTGGTAAAACCGTCGGCGTGGATCGACATGAAAAGATCTGCGCCATGTTTGTGGGCGATCTCGACGCGATCGTAGAGCGGAATAAACGTATCGCCGGAGCGGGTCAGGCGTGCATCAATCCCCTGGTTGCGTAGGATTGAGCGCACGTTTTTGGCAATCGCCAGCACCACGTGCTT
This sequence comes from Citrobacter sp. Cf118, assembly GCF_030334095.1. NCBI lineage: Bacteria > Pseudomonadati > Pseudomonadota > Gammaproteobacteria > Enterobacterales > Enterobacteriaceae > Citrobacter > Citrobacter sp. Cf118. The sequence goes on from NZ_JAOWES010000083.1 coordinate 177,930, forward strand.
TTCTTTCGATCCGTTGCGACCAATTGCGCCGGTATCAATCCCGCCGTGCCCCGGATCAAGAACAACAACACGCTTAGCGCCTGATTTTTTCGCTTTCGGTTTGCTGTGTCCATTACTGGTCTTTAGCGCTTCTTCTTTAGCGATGGCTTGCGACATGCCTGACAGCGTCAGGGCGGCCAGCCCGGCTTTCAGCACCTGGCGGCGCGATGTGAGTGTTTTTAGTGGTTTAAAAGTGCTCATACGGCCTGAGTTGTAAAAAAAAGGTTCTAAACGTTATATCGTATCGCGTAGTCCGTTGCGACGGATCGAGATAAGAATTGTTTTACTTTTCATTTCAATACGTGACAATTCCGTATTATGCCATTTTTTCCGCCGCTTCGCGTCAGATATTGGCTAAATCAGCCGTTCGCGCCATAATCGCTTTTTAACGTCCTGAAAAGGTAACCAATACCATGGAAATACGCGTTTTTCGCCAGGAAGATTTCGAAGAGGTGATCACCCTCTGGGAGCGTTGTGATTTGCTGCGTCCATGGAACGACCCTGAAATGGACATCGAACGTAAAGTCAATCATGACGTCAGCTTGTTCCTCGTCGCTGAAGTGAACGGTGAGGTGGTCGGTACGGTGATGGGCGGATACGACGGGCATCGCGGTTCCGCCTATTACCTGGGCGTGCATCCTGAGTTTCGCGGTCGCGGTATCGCCAATGCGCTACTCAACCGGTTGGAGAAAAAGCTCATTGCCCGCGGTTGCCCGAAGATTCAAATCATGGTGCGTGACGATAACGATGTCGTACAGGGCATGTATGAACGTCTGGGCTATGAACATGCGGATGTACTCAATCTGGGCAAGCGTTTGATTGAAGATGAAGAGTACTGAGTTTCATCCGGCCGACTATGACGGTCATGGGCGTCTGCGCCTGCCTTTTCTCTTCTGGTGCGTGCTGTTGTTACAGGCACGCACCTGGGTTTTGTTTGTGATTGCCGGTTCTTCCCGTGAGCAGGGCAACACGTTGCTGAATCTGTTTTATCCCGATCATGACGCATTCTGGCTGGGTTTGCTCCCCGGCGTTCCCGCCGTGTTGGCGTTTTTACTCAGCGGGCGACGCTTTGCGTTTCCGGGAATCTGGCGCTGGCTGCGCGGATTATTGATTCTCGCTCAACTGATGCTGCTGTGCTGGCAGCCGGTGATGTGGCTGGCAGGCGATCCGCTCAACGGTGTCGGGCTGGCGCTGCTGGTGGCGGATATCGTCGCACTGATCTGGCTGTTAACCAATCAACGTCTGCGCGCCTGTTTTTCCCTTGAGAAAGAATAACGGCACTTTTTGGGGAAACCGGACTCCAAGCAACGTTGATAAATAAGGAAGGAAGTGAAATGAAATCACTGCGTTTGACTTTATGCGCGATGCCGCTGCTACTGGCCGGGTGTTCAACGTTGTCCTCGGTGAACTGGTCTGCCGCCAATCCGTGGAACTGGTTTGGTTCTTCAACGCAGGTCACAGAGCAGGGCGTCGGAGCGTTAACGAGCGCGACACCGCTGGATGAAAAAGCCATTGCTGATGCGCTGGACGGTGATTACCGCCTGCGTAGCGGGATGAAGACTGATAACGGAAATGTGGTGCGCTTCTATGAAGCGATGAAAGACGACAAGCTGGCGATAGTCATCAATGGCAGCCAGGGAACCATTAGTCGTATTGATGTGTTAGACCACGATATTTCGTCAGTCGCGGGTGTCGAAATCGGTACACCGTTTAGCGACCTTTACACTAAAGCTTTCGGTAATTGCCAAAAGGCAACCGGCGATGACAGCGCAGGCGTTGAGTGTAAAGCTGAAGGAAGTCAACATATTAGCTATATTTTTTCCGGTGAATGGAGCGGGCCTGAAGATATAATGCCATCTGACGACACGCTGAAAGCATGGAAAGTAAGCAAAATTATCTGGCGGCGTTAATTTGCGTCTGAACAAATCGGCTTGTTAAAAAAACAGGTAGAATAGCGCCCATCAATGCCACGATGTCGTGGCATCTTTTTTTCAGGAGGAACAATGTCTCAGGTTCAGAGTGGCATTTTGCCAGAACATTGCCGTGCGGCGATTTGGATTGAAGCCAATGTTAAAGGCGACGTTGAGGCCCTGCGTGCGGCCAGCAAAACCTTCGCCGATAAGCTGGCGACCTTTGAAGCTAAGTTCCCGGATGCGCATCTGGGCGCGGTTGTCGCTTTTGGCAACAACACCTGGCGTGCATTGAGCGGCGGCGTCGGTGCTGAAGAGTTAAAAGACTTTATCCCTTACGGTAAAGGTCTGGCACCTGCAACCCAATATGACGTGTTGATCCATATTCTCTCTTTGCGTCATGACGTGAATTTCTCCGTTGCGCAGGCGGCAATGGAAGCATTTGGCGACTGTATTGAAGTCAAAGAAGAAATCCACGGTTTCCGTTGGGTCGAAGAGCGCGATCTCAGCGGCTTTGTTGACGGTACGGAAAACCCGGCAGGCGAAGAAACGCGCCGTGAAGTCGCCGTTATCAAAGATGGTGTGGATGCCGGTGGCAGCTATGTGTTTGTGCAGCGTTGGGAACATAACCTGAAGCAGCTTAATCGCATGAGCATCCATGACCAGGAAATGATGATTGGCCGCACCAAGGAAGCCAACGAAGAGATCGACGGTGATGACCGTCCGGTCACCTCTCACCTGAGCCGTGTTGACCTCAAAGAAGACGGTAAAGGGCTGAAAATTGTACGCCAGAGCCTGCCATACGGCACTGCCAGCGGCACGCATGGTCTCTATTTCTGCGCCTACTGCGCCCGTCTGCACAACATTGAACAACAGTTGCTGAGCATGTTTGGTGACACCGACGGTAAGCGTGATGCAATGCTGCGCTTCACCAAACCGGTAACCGGCGGCTATTACTTTGCACCGTCGCTGGACCGTTTAATGGCGCTGTAATGGCGATCTGATCCTGTTATCGGCCACGAAATAGACATCCCCGCATCGTCGGGGATTTTTTTTACCTGAGATTAACCTGATTTAGTGAGCTATTCCTCAGCACTAATTTGTTATTGCTGTATCTTCTGCGTGAATGAAGCGAAGGCTTCATATTCAAAAGGAGAATATTGAAATGGGAAAACTCACGGGCAAAACAGCATTGATTACGGGCGCATCTCAGGGTATTGGCGAGGGTATCGCCAGAACGTTTGCCCGCCATGGTGCGAACTTAATTCTGCTGGATATCTCCGATGAGATTGAAAAACTGGCGGATGAGTTGGCTGGGCGAGGGCACCGTTGCACAGCCGTTCACGCTGACGTCAGAGATTTTGCGTCGGTCAAGGAAGCGGTGATGCGCGCGAAGCAGATTGAAGGCAAAATCGATATTCTGGTGAACAATGCCGGCGTATGCCGCCTCGGCAACTTCCTTGATATGAGCGATGAAGATCGCGATTTCCACATTGATATCAACATTAAAGGCGTCTGGAATGTGACGAAAGCCGTTCTGCCGGAGATGATTGCGCGCAAAGACGGGCGCATCGTGATGATGTCATCGGTGACCGGCGATATGGTTGCCGACCCGGGCGAAACGGCCTACGCACTGTCGAAAGCCGCAATCATCGGTTTGACCAAATCCCTGGCGGTAGAATATGCGCAGTCAGGCATTCGCGTTAATGCCATTTGCCCAGGCTACGTTCGTACGCCGATGGCGGAAAGCATTGCGCGTCAATCTAACCCGGAAGATCCTGAATCCGTTTTAGTCGAAATGGCGAAAGCGATCCCGATGCGTCGTCTGGCCTGTCCGCTTGAGGTCGGTGAACTGGCGGCGTTCCTGGCCTCGGATGAGTCCAGTTACTTAACTGGCACGCAAAACGTGATTGATGGCGGTAGCACCCTGCCTGAAAGCGTTAGCGTCGGCGTCTGATTGATGCCGGTCTCCTCCTCACTCGGTGTGGGGAGGGATTCTCTTATTCTCTTTTCAACTTTCAAATCATCAAACGGTATATAAAACCGTTACTCCTTTAGCACTGGTTATAAATATGATGACCATAAGAAAGTCATTAAATTTATAAGGGTGCGCAATGGCCGTTAACTTACTGAAAAAAAGAACACTGACGCTGGCAGCCATGCTGTTGCTGGTGGGGCAGGCGCAGGCAACGGAACTGCTGAACAGTTCATACGATGTTTCCCGTGAGCTTTTTGCCGCCCTTAATCCACCGTTTGAACAGCAATGGGCGAAGGATAACGGCGGTGACAAACTGACGATTAAACAATCTCATGCCGGGTCATCAAAACAGGCTCTGGCGATTCTGCAGGGGCTGAAAGCCGATGTGGTGACCTATAACCAGGTCACCGACGTGCAGATCCTGCATGACAAAGGCAAACTGATCCCCGCCGACTGGCAAAGCCGCCTGCCGAATAACAGCTCGCCGTTCTATTCCACCATGGGTTTCCTGGTGCGTAAGGGGAACCCGAAAAACATTCATGACTGGAATGACCTTGTGCGTTCTGATGTGAAACTGATTTTCCCAAACCCAAAAACCTCCGGTAACGCGCGCTATACCTATCTGGCGGCGTGGGGTGCTGCGGATAAAGCTGACGGTGGTGATAAAACCAAAACCGAACAGTTCATGACCCAGTTTCTGAAAAACGTCGAAGTGTTTGATACCGGCGGTCGCGGTGCTACCACCACCTTTGCAGAGCGCGGTCTGGGCGATGTGCTGATCAGCTTCGAATCAGAAGTGAACAACATTCGTAAACAGTATGAAGCGCAGGGTTTTGAAGTGGTTATCCCGAAAACCAATATCCTCGCCGAATTCCCGGTGGCCTGGGTAGATAAAAATGTGCGAGCCAACGGTACTGAAAAAGCAGCTAAAGCGTACCTGACCTGGCTGTACAGCCCGCAGGCGCAAACCATTATTACCGATTTCTACTACCGCGTGAATAACCCGCAGGTGATGGACAAACAGCAAGATAAATTCCCGCAGACCGAATTGTTCCGTGTGGAAGATAAGTTTGGTTCGTGGCCTGAAGTGATGAAAACACACTTTGTCAGCGGTGGAGAGCTGGACAAACTGCTGGCGGCGGGGCGTAAGTAAATGTTTGCTGTTTCTTCCCGACGCGTGCTGCCCGGCTTCACTTTGAGCCTGGGTACAAGCTTACTGTTTGTCTGCCTGATATTGCTGCTGCCGCTGAGCGCGCTGGTGATGCAACTGGCGCAAATGAGCTGGGCGCAATACTGGGATGTGATTACCAATCCGCAGGTGGTGGCGGCTTATAAAGTGACGCTGCTGTCGGCGTTTGTGGCGTCGATTTTTAACGGCGTGTTCGGTTTGCTGATGGCGTGGATCTTAACCCGCTATCGCTTTCCGGGCCGTACGCTGTTGGATGCACTGATGGATCTGCCGTTTGCGCTGCCTACGGCGGTGGCGGGTCTGACGCTGGCGTCGCTGTTTTCGGTTAATGGCTTCTACGGCGAGTGGCTGGCGAAGCTGGATATCAAGGTGACCTACACCTGGCTTGGTATCGCGGTGGCGATGGCGTTTACCAGCATTCCGTTCGTGGTGCGTACCGTCCAGCCGGTGCTGGAAGAATTAGGTCCCGAATATGAAGAAGCGGCGGAAACGCTCGGTGCCACGCGCTGGCAGAGTTTCCGTAAAGTGGTGCTGCCGGAGCTGTCCCCCGCGCTGGTGGCGGGCGTTGCGCTTTCTTTTACCCGCAGCCTCGGTGAGTTTGGCGCGGTTATCTTTATCGCTGGGAACATCGCATGGAAAACGGAAGTGACCTCGCTGATGATTTTTGTTCGCTTGCAGGAGTTTGACTACCCGGCCGCCAGCGCGATTGCTTCTGTGATCCTCGGGGCTTCGTTGTTGCTGCTGTTTTCAATTAACACCCTGCAAAGTCGCTTTGGTCGACGTGTGGTAGGTCACTGATGGCAGACATTACCCAATTGAAACGCTATGGCGCACCCCGCATCAACTGGGGTAAATGGTTTCTGATCGGCACGGGCATGCTGGTCTCCGCGTTTATTTTGCTGGTGCCGATGATTTACATCTTCGTGCAGGCGTTCAGCAAGGGATTAATGCCGGTATTACAGAACCTGGCGGATCCGGACATGCTGCATGCCATCTGGCTGACGGTGCTGATTGCGCTGATTGCGGTGCCGGTGAACCTGGTGTTTGGTGTGTTGCTGGCCTGGCTGGTGACCCGTTTTAACTTCCCAGGACGCCAGTTGTTGCTGACCTTACTGGATATTCCGTTTGCCGTCTCGCCGGTGGTTGCCGGCCTGGTGTATCTGCTGTTTTACGGCTCTAACGGTCCGCTGGGTGGATGGCTGGATGAGCATAACCTGCAAATTATGTTTGCCTGGCCGGGGATGGTGCTGGTGACGGTATTCGTGACCTGTCCGTTTGTGGTGCGAGAGTTGGTGCCGGTGATGTTAAGCCAGGGCAGCAATGAAGATGAAGCGGCTGTGTTGCTGGGCGCGTCCGGCTGGCAGATGTTCCGGCGCGTTACGCTGCCAAATATCCGTTGGGCATTGCTGTACGGCGTGGTGCTGACCAACGCCCGTGCGATTGGCGAGTTTGGCGCGGTGTCGGTGGTTTCCGGCTCGATTCGCGGCGAAACCCTATCGCTACCGCTACAAATTGAATTACTGGAGCAGGACTACAACACGGTCGGCTCTTTTACCGCCGCGGCGCTATTAACGCTGATGGCGATTATTACCCTGTTTTTGAAGAGCATGTTGCAATGGCGTCTGGAGAACCAGGAGAAACGCGCGCAGCAGGAGGAAAATCATGAGCATTGAGATTGCCAATATTAAGAAGTCTTTTGGTCGCACCCAGGTGCTGAACGATATCTCGCTGGATATTCCTTCAGGTCAGATGGTCGCGCTGCTGGGGCCATCCGGCTCGGGCAAAACCACGCTGCTGCGCATTATTGCCGGGCTGGAGCATCAGTCCAGCGGGCATATCCGTTTTCACGGCACCGACGTCAGTCGTTTGCATGCTCGCGACCGTAAAGTGGGATTCGTATTCCAGCACTATGCGCTGTTTCGTCATATGACCGTTTTCGACAATATCGCGTTTGGTCTGACGGTCCTGCCACGGCGTGAGCGCCCGAATGCGGCGGCCATCAAAGCAAAAGTCACCAAACTGCTGGAGATGGTTCAATTGGCTCATCTGGCGGACCGCTTCCCGGCGCAGCTTTCTGGTGGGCAAAAGCAGCGTGTGGCGTTGGCGCGTGCGCTGGCGGTAGAGCCGCAGATCCTGCTGCTCGACGAGCCGTTTGGCGCGCTCGATGCTCAGGTACGTAAAGAACTGCGTCGTTGGCTGCGTCAGCTGCATGAAGAGCTGAAGTTCACCAGCGTGTTTGTTACCCACGACCAGGAAGAAGCGACGGAAGTTGCCGATCGCGTGGTAGTGATGAGTCAGGGTCATATTGAGCAGGCTGATGCGCCGGATCAAGTCTGGCGCGAACCGGCTACCCGTTTTGTGCTGGAGTTTATGGGGGAGGTTAACCGCCTGCAGGGGACGATTCGCGGCGGCCAATTCCATGTCGGCGCACACCGTTGGCCACTGGGCTATACGCCAGCGTATCAAGGGCCGGTCGACCTGTTCCTGCGCCCGTGGGAAGTGGATGTGAGCCGTCGTACCAGCCTGGATTCGCCGTTGCCGGTACAGGTACTGGAAGCCAGCCCGAAAGGTCACTACACCCAATTAGTTGTCCAACCGCTGGGGTGGTATAACGAACCGCTGACGGTCATCATGCAGGGCGATGATTCCCCAAGCCGCGGCGAACGGCTGTTTGTCGGGCTGCAAAATGCGCGTCTGTATAACGGCGACCAGCGTATTGAAACGCGTGAAGAGGAACTTGCTCTGGCGCAAAGTGCCTGATAGGTTAAAAAGTATGTTTATCGCCCGGTAAGCGCTGCGCCCCCGGGCTTTTTTACGAGCTCAAAACGTGAACACATTAGAACAAACAATTGGCAATACGCCTCTAGTGAAACTACAACGTCTGGCGCCGGATAACGGCAGTGAAATTTGGGTCAAGCTGGAAGGCAATAATCCCGCGGGTTCGGTGAAAGACCGGGCTGCGCTGTCGATGATTGTCGAAGCGGAAAAACGTGGAGAAATTAAGCCTGGTGATGTGCTGATCGAGGCTACCAGCGGTAATACCGGAATTGCTCTGGCAATGATCGCCGCGCTGAAGGGCTACCGCATGAAGCTGCTGATGCCAGACAACATGAGCCAGGAGCGCCGAGCGGCGATGCGTGCTTACGGGGCTGAACTGGTTCTGGTGACCAAAGAGCAGGGGATGGAAGGCGCGCGTGACTTAGCTCTTGAAATGGCGCAGCGCGGAGAAGGTAAACTTCTCGACCAATTTAATAATCCGGATAACCCGTACGCGCATTACACCACCACCGGACCGGAAATCTGGCAGCAGACGTCAGGTCGTATTACCCACTTTGTCTCCAGTATGGGAACAACAGGCACTATTACTGGTGTGTCGCGTTTTCTGCGTGAGCAAGAAAAAGCGGTTACCATCGTTGGCCTGCAGCCGGAAGAGGGCAGTAGTATTCCGGGAATTCGCCGCTGGCCTGCGGAATATATGCCGGGCATTTTTAACGCCTCGCTGGTGGATGAGGTATTGGATATTCATCAGAACGATGCGGAAAACACCATGCGCGCGCTGGCGGTGAAAGAGGGTGTATTCTGCGGCGTTAGTTCCGGCGGCGCGGTAGCCGGAGCGATTCGCGTGGCCGAACAAAATCCGGGAGCGGTGGTGGTGGCGATCATCTGCGATCGCGGCGATCGCTACCTTTCAACCGGCGTGTTTGGCGAAGAGCACTTTAACCAGGGAGCAGGGATTTAGTTTGTAGGCCTGATAAGCATAGCGCCATCAGGCAAACGTACGGCACGATCGCCGGATGACGACGTAAAGCGTCTTATCCGGCCTGCCATAATCAATCGTTACGTTTTTCCACAAGCTTATCAAGGAATTGCCACAGCTTCTCATTCATCTGCTGATAATCCCATGCGCGCATCTCTTCAACGGAGCGGATGAAGCGCTTGCCTTTAGCTTCCGCCAGTTCTTGTTCGGAGTGTTGAATAAGCCCTTCTATAGCATCAGCCGTAAATTCCATATGGCACTGAAAACCATAGACGAAATTACCGTATTGTACGATTTGTCGCGGGCAGCCCTCGCTTGTGGCGAGAATTGTCGCCTGGTCGGTTAATCCAGGCATATCGTTGTGCCAGTGACCGACGGTAAGCGGTGAACCAAAATGGCTGAACAACGGATGCTGTTGGCCTGCTTCGGTCAGAACGATGGGGTAGTGACCAATCTCTTTTTCCGGACTCTGGCACACCTTCGCACCCAGCGCTTCGCCGATTAACTGTGAACCCAGGCAGATCCCCACCACAATTTTACGTGCCGCAATCGCCTGATTGATCAGATGCTGCTCAGCCTGAGAATCAAAGTACGGACACTCTGCCAGCGTGGTTCGTGGTGACTGCGGACCGCCAAACACCACCAACATATCGAAGCCATCCGCGTTCGCAGGGACCGCTTCCCCGGCGTAAACGTGCGACCAGGTGATGGTATAGCCGCGTGATTCAGCCCACGGCAGATACGCGCCAGCAGATTCAAAAGACTCATGAATAACAAAATGAACTCGCACTTTTTCTCTCCTGTTAGCGCTTTAGCGCCTGATGGATATCAGTCGCCAGCTTATCAATGTCGCTGTCTGATAATGTTGACAGCGTAATGCGCAGGCCGTGGGCAGGCGTATTGACGCCAAACACTTCGCCTTCGCGTACCAGCCAGCCGGACTTTGCCAGCGCAAAAGCGATCGCCTGGCTGTTATCTTCCAGCGGTAGCCACATATTCAGACCGTCACCAACGGGCAACTCAATGCCATGTCGCCGCAGAGCTGCCGTCAACTTTTGCTGCTGGGCAGCGTAAAATTGCTGAGTTTGCGCCAGCGTGTGTTGGTAAGTCTCGTCATTCAGGCAGGCGCAGGCCAAATCCTGCAGCAGATGGCTGACCCACTGACTGCCGGAGTTAAGCCTTAAACGTAGCTTCCCTGAAGTGAGCGGATCGCTGGCCACAATGGCCAGGCGTAAATCTGGTCCTAACGTTTTTGACATCGAGCGGACAACCGCCCAGTGCGTGGTTTCCTTCGCAATCACCGGATACCAGTGGCAAGCAGATAGCAGCGCAAAGTGGTCGTCGACAATCACCAGCGTCTGCGGATAGCGGGCCAGAATTTCCTGCAATTGCGCCGCGCGTGAGGCGCTCAGGCTGCATCCTGTCGGGTTATGCGCGCGCGGTGTCAGAATTACTGCCCGCGCGCCTTTCTGTAGCGCGAGTTCCAGCTGGCCCGGCAGCATGCCTTCGCGGTCAACGCTGGCCGGGTTTGCTGAGAATCCGGCATAGCGCAGCATGTTGATGCTGCTTAAAAAGCATGGATCTTCTACGACAACGCTATCACCAGGCAGCAAATGGGCGCACAGTAGCCGTTCGATAGCATCAATGGCACCGCTGGTAATATCAATTTCCCCTTTGCCGGGGATTGCATTTTGCATCCATTGTGATGCCCACACCTTAAGTCCAGGTGACACAGCGGCATCGCCGTACAAGCGCGGACTCTTATTTATCTTCGCAAAATAATTACTCAGCTCAGGAAGTCGCGAGGGCGCTGGATTACCGCCGGAAAGATCGATAAGCGGGGTATCAGGATTACCACCTTCCAGTGCTACGGGGGCAGTAATCCCCTTAATCACCGTACCGTTGCGTCCCAGGCTCTGTGCCAACCCGGAGGAGACCAGGCGTTTGTAAGCCGCCGCGACAGTATTGCGGTTCACGTTTAATTCCGTTGCCAGTTCCCGCACTGGCGGTAACGTTTCTCCCACTGCCAGCGTGCCTGTAGTGACATGTTGACGGATACTGTCAAAAATTTCGTTAGCGGTTTTTCCGTCGATCATTATTGACCTATGACAAAATGAATTTTAGCATATGACGATAATAGTGAGGCGTAGACCCGCTGTCCAGCGAGAGGAGAAATTTATGGAGCAGGAGAGTGATATCCAGTCAGTGCTCTTCGACGACACGCATCGGGCGTTACAGACCGATATCGTCGCCGTTCAGTCACAGGTGGTTTATGGCAGCGTAGGTAACAGCATCGCCGTCCCGGCCATTAAAGCGCAGGGGTTACGCGTGACAGCAGTACCTACGGTGCTGTTCAGTAATACCCCGCATTATGAAACCTTCTACGGCGGCGTTATTCCAGCAGACTGGTTTAGCGGTTATCTCCGCGCCTTAAACGAGCGTGATGCCTTGCGCGAGCTAAAGGCGGTGACGACAGGGTACATGGGCAGCGCGGAACAAATCGCCTTGCTGGCACAGTGGCTGAAAACTGTTCTGACCACGCATCCGGACCTGTGCATTTTGGTCGACCCCGTGATTGGCGATACGGATAGCGGTATGTATGTTAAAGCCGAAATTCCGGAGGCTTATCGTCAGCACCTGCTACCGCTGGCTCAGGGGCTGACTCCAAATGTGTTCGAGCTGCAAATGCTGAGCGGAAAGCCGTGTCGTACGCTTGATGAAGCCATTACGGCGGCACAATCACTGCTCACCGACACCCTGAAATGGGTGGTGATCACCAGTGCGCCGGGGGATACGGAAGAGATTATTCATGTTGCGGTGGTGACGGCTGAAACGGTTGAGGTGTTAGCTCATCCGCGAGTGAAAACGGATCTGAAGGGGACTGGCGATCTGTTCTGTGCCGAGCTGGTGAGCGGCCTTGTGATGGGGAAAGCGCTGACGACCGCGACGCACGATGCTGCACAGCGGGTGCTGGACGTGATGACGTGGACGCACCAGTGCGGCTGTGATGAATTAATTCTGCCACCGGCAGGGGAGGTGCGATGAAGAGTTACCGGCTGGTAGTTCGCCAGAATGGGCGTATGGTTGGACACTTTGATACCTGCGGGACAGCGGCGCTGGAAGATATCTGCGTGGCGCGGGCTATGTTCGGCATTGCGGGTGGATACGACTGTGAGTTGTTAGTGGCGGATTCGGAACGACGGATGCTGGAGAGCGGGCCGGAGGGCATGAAAATCCTGATGCGCGAGGCGTGTTATCGCCCGGTGACTGCACACATTTAATGGCGGATGAAGTGTATAAAAAAATGGCGCCAATCGGCGCCATTTTTCTCTGCGGCAAGAATTACTTCTTGATGCGGATAACCGGGGTTTCACCCACGGTCACGCTACCGGACAGTTTGATCAGTTCTTTGATTTCGTCCATGTTGGAGATAACAACCGGAGTCAGGGTAGACTTGGCTTTTTCTTCCAGCAGCGGCAGATCGAATTCAATAACCGGGTCGCCCACTTTCACGCGCTGACCTTCTTCAGCGATGCGTTTGAAGCCTTCGCCTTTCAGTTCAACGGTATCAATACCGAAGTGAACAAACAGCTCAATGCCGCTGTCGGATTCGATAGAGAAAGCGTGGTTGGTTTCAAAGATTTTGCCGATGGTGCCGTCAACAGGAGCAACCATTTTGTTACCGGTTGGTTTGATAGCGATGCCATCACCAACGATTTTTTCAGCAAAAACTACATCCGGCACGTCTTCGATGTTGACGATCTCGCCAGAGAGCGGAGCAACAATCTCAATAGTTCCGGTGTCTTTCTTATCATCAGAAACCAGAGATTTCAGTTTATCGAACAAACCCATGATCTTCTCCTAAGCAGTAAATTGGGCCGCATCTCGTGGATTAGCAGATTGTTTTTTCTTCAATGAACTTGTTAACCAGCGTCATTAACTCGTCCGTTGTCGGTTGAGCAAGAGCCTGCTCTGCTAACACCTTCGCATCTTCGAAGTTCGTGTTACGGATAATCTTCTTAATGCGCGGGATAGAAATGGCGCTCATAGAGAATTCGTCCAGACCCATCCCCAGCAACAGAAGTGTAGCACGTTCGTCGCCTGCAAGCTCACCACACATGCCAGTCCATTTGCCTTCAGCATGAGAAGCATCAATAACTTGCTTGATCAGCGTCAGCACAGATGGCGACATCGGTTGGTAAAGGTGTGAAATCATATCATTACCACGGTCAACTGCCAGGGTGTACTGCGTTAAATCATTGGTGCCGATACTAAAGAAATCAACTTCTTTGGCTAAATGACGCGCAATTGTTGCCGCAGCCGGTGTTTCCACCATCACGCCAATCTCAATGCTCTCGTCAAATGCTTTACCTTCGTCGCGCAGTTCCTGTTTGTAGATTTCAATCTCTTTGCGCAGTGCACGCACTTCTTCAACAGAGATGATCATTGGGAACATAATGCGCAGTTTACCGAAAGCAGAGGCGCGCAGAATCGCGCGAACCTGGTCACGCAGGATCTCTTTACGATCCATGGCGATACGCACGGCACGCCAGCCCAGGAACGGGTTCTCTTCTTTCGGGAAATTCATGTACGGCAGTTCTTTATCGCCGCCGATGTCCATGGTGCGAACGATGACCGCCTGAGAGCCACAGGCTTCAGCAACGGCTTTATACGCAGCAAACTGTTCTTCTTCAGTTGGCAGCGATTCACGGTCCATGAACAGGAATTCGGTGCGGTACAGACCCACACCTTCAGCGCCGTTACGTTCAGCGCCTTCAACGTCACGAACGGTACCGATATTGGCGCAAACTTCAACCTGATGTCCGTCCAGCGTGATAGCCGGCAGATCTTTCAGCTTAGCGAGTTCCGCTTTCTCGGTTGCAACCTGCTCCTGAACGGCACGCAGTTGCTCGATAACGTCGTTGGTCGGATTGACGTAAACCTGATTGTTTACGGCATCCAGAATCAGATAGTCGTCGTTTTTAACCTGAGAGGTGACGCTACCCGTACCGACGATGGCAGGCAGTTCCAGAGAACGCGCCATGATAGAGGTATGGGAAGTACGTCCGCCCGCGTCAGTAATGAAACCCAGCACCTTGTTCAGGTTCAGCTGTGCGGTTTCTGACGGGGTCAGGTCTGCGGCTACCAGGATAACTTCTTCCTGAATAGCGCTCAGGTCGATAATTGCCAGACCCAGGATGTTACGCAGCAGGCGTTTACCGATGTCACGTACGTCAGCCGCACGTTCTTTCAGGTATTCATCATCCAGCTCTTCCAGGGCTGTGGCCTGACCTTCGATAACTTCATGCGCGGCTGCATCAGCCGTCATGTGCTTATCTTTAATCAGGGCTATGATTTCCTGCTCCAGCTCCTCATCTTCGAGCAGCATGATATGCCCTTCAAAGATGGCTTCTTTTTCTTCACCGAACGTTTCACCAGCTTTGGTTTTGATCGCTTCCAGTTGCGCAGATGCCTTGGCACGACCGCTCAGAAAACGTTCAACTTCCTGATCAACCTTGTCGGCAGAAATTTTTTTCCGGTCAATGACGATTTCGTCTTCTTTCAGTAGCAATGCTTTACCGAAAGCGATACCCGGGGATGCTAAAATGCCTGAAATCATAACCCTACCTTACTTGTGACTGATATTTAAAAGAACTCGTTGAACTTACTCGAGTTCAGCCATCAGTTTAACCAGATGCTCAACTGCTTTCTGCTCGTCTTCACCTTCTGCGGACAGGGTAACAACGGTACCCTGAGTCAGGCCCAGAGTCTGCAGTTTAAACAGGCTTTTGGCGCTAGCGCTTTTGCCGTTGGAAGTCACAGTAATATCAGAAGTAAAGCCTTTTGCTTCTTTAACAAACTGAGCAGCAGGGCGAGTATGCAGACCGTTCGGAGCGGTAATGGTAACTTCTTGCTGGAACATTATATTTCCCCAACTTATAGGTTTAGTGTTGTGGAACTAAAGTCTAGCCTGGCGGTTCAACTTTAGCCTGTATTGTTAGCATCGGCGTAAACTGGACGCGACACAAAAGGAGTTCGGTGCAATCCGTTGCTGGCAACTTCTTGCCGCTGACGTTTCGTTCGTCATTAAACATTATGCCGCGAAAAGAAGAGTTGAACCAAATCATAAAATCGATTCAGCTAGCGCTTTTCCTGTAACGATTAATTTCGCGCATCAAAATAATTAGCTTGGTTAAATACCAGTTCTGGTGGGTTGAATCAATGCCAGGCGAGTTGAAACTTTGAAGCAGGCCACAAAAAAGCACCCAAATGGGTGCTTTTTTACGCGTTTTTAACATGCTGGCATTACTGTTGCAGTTCTTTCTCTGTGAAGAGATCGGCAAACAGTGCAGTGCTCAGATAACGCTCACCCGATGACGGTAGAATAACCACTATATTCTTATTGGTAAAGGTTTCATCTTCCTGCAGCTTAAGCGCGGCAGCAACAGCAGCGCCGGAAGAAATGCCCGCCAGAATACCTTCTTCTTCCATCAGGCGACGCGCAGTAGAGATTGCTTCATCATTGGTGATGGCGACGACTTTATCGATAAGTTTCAGATCAAGGTTGCCTGGAATGAAACCCGCGCCAATCCCCTGAATTTTATGTGGGCCCGGTTTAAGTTCTTCACCCGCCAGCGCCTGGGCGATAACCGGGGAGTCGGTAGGTTCAACCGCGACGGTGATCAGATCGGTTTTGCCTTTAGTGCCTTTGATATAACGGGTCACACCAGTCAATGTACCGCCGGTACCTACGCCGGAAATAAAGACATCAACCTGGCCATCGGTATCTTCCCAGATTTCCGGGCCGGTGGTTTTTTCGTGAATTTCCGGGTTCGCCGGGTTGCTGAACTGCTGCAGCAGCAGGAACTTCTCCGGATCGCTGGCGACAATTTCTTCCGCTTTCTGGATTGCACCCTTCATCCCTTTTGCGCCTTCGGTCAGCACCAGGTTCGCACCCAGAGCTTTCAACAGCTTGCGGCGCTCAATGCTCATCGTTTCCGGCATGGTCAGAGTCAGTTTGTAACCGCGGGCTGCGGCAACGTAGGCTAGCGCAATCCCCGTGTTGCCGCTGGTCGGTTCTACCAGCTCAACACCCGGTTTCAGTACACCACGTTTTTCGGCATCCCAAATCATATTGGCACCGATACGGCATTTGACGCTAAAGCTCGGGTTACGAGATTCCACCTTCGCCAGAATGCGTCCGTTACCGATACGGTTCAGTCGAACCAGCGGCGTATGACCGATAGTCAGCGAGTTGTCTTCAAAAATCTTACTCATGGCCTGTCCTTAACTGTATGAAATTGGGATACCGCTTCAGCATACCTGTTGAGAAAGTATGGGGAAGTAAGGAAATCGCATATCTATATGCTGATGGGAAATAATGCCTTGCAGTATGGAATAAGAGCGGGCATAAGCCAGCCCGCTTTTACACATTTTTGCATTACTTCCATAACGCGTGCTTAGCACGATAGCAGTCTACCCACATCGCCGTGGCACCACAAACCGCGACCGGCATGATGAACAGATTGAGCACCGGAATCATGGTGAACAAACTGGTTAATGCGCCAAATTGCATATTGGTGACCTTGCGTGTACGCAGCGCGACGCGCATCTCCTTAAAAGGCACCTTATGGTTATCAAACGGATAATCGCAGTACTGAATGGCCAGCATCCATGCGCTGAACAGGAACCACAGCACCGGGGCGACGGTCTGCCCAATACCCGGAATGAAATAGAGGATCAGCAACACGATGGCGCGCGGGAGATACCACGCCAGCTTTTGCCATTCACGTTTCATAATACGGGGAACATCTTTCATGATGCCGAGAACGCCGGTGTCAGGCGGTGTTGCGCCCGTTAAGCGCGCTTCCAGTTGTTCAGCCAGCAGACCGTTAAACGGCGCGGCAATCCAGTTGGCTATGGTGGAAAACAGGTAGCCGAACACCAGTAGTACGGAGATAGTGACAATCGGCCACAGCAAGTAGCTGAGCCACTGAAGCCAGTCAGGGACGTGACTCATCAGCGAGGGGATCCAGCTATCGAGTTGTGTGAATAGCCACCAGAATGCGCCGCCCATCAGCAGGATATTCACCAGCAAAGGCAGGATGACAAAACGACGAATGCCCGGTTGGGTGATGAGCTTCCATCCCTGTGAAAAGTAATAAAGGCCGCTGCGAGGTACGACTGCAGATGATGAAACCATGGTCAGGACATACTCCTTGTTATATAAGCTCTGGTAAACTTTGCGTATCTTACCGGGTTGTTGAGCGTTAAGCTGTTCAGAAATGTTCGAAAAAACAGCAAAAAGCACAATTTTGTTCATCTTTATGCCGTGAAAGCCAAGAGTGCACTTGCACTTGGCGTAATCGACAAATACTCTTAGTGAGTAAATGTTTGCCGTGGTGGCAAGGTGTTAGAACAACAGAGAATATAATGATGCAGGATTTGCGTCTGATATTAATCATTGTTGGCGCGATCGCCATAATCGCTTTACTGGTACATGGTTTTTGGACTAGCCGTAAAGAGCGGTCTTCTATATTCCGCGATCGCCCACTGAAACGCATGAAGTCTAAACGTGAAGACGAGGATTCGTTCGACGACAACGTCGAGGAAGACGAAGGCGTGGGCGAAGTTCGCGTTCATCGTGTGAATCATGCTCCCGGTAACGCGCAGGAACATGGTGTTCCTCCTCAGTCGCCGCAACACCAGTACCAGCCGCCTTATGCGTCGGCTCAGCCGCGTCAACCCGCGCAGCAGCCTGCACAAGCGCCGGTACCGCCGCCGCATGCTCAGCCGCAGCCTGTACAACCGCAGCAGCCGGTGCAACATCAGCCTGTTCAGCAACAACCTGTACAGCAGCCGATGCAGCATCAGCCCGTTGCTCCGCAGGTTCAGCAGCCCGTGCAGCAAGCACCGCAACCTGCGCCGCAGACTTTCCAGCCCGCAGAGCCTGCCGTTGAACATCAACCGCAGCCTGAGCCGGTAGTTGAAGAAGCGCCAGCTGCTGAAAAACCGCAGCGTAAAGAAGCGGTCATTATTATGAACGTTGCGGCGCATCACGGTAGCGAGCTCAACGGTGAAGTGCTGCTCAATAGCATTCAGCAAGCCGGCTTTAAATTTGGCGATATGAATATTTTCCATCGTCATTTGAGCCCGGATGGCAGCGGTCCGTCGCTGTTCAGCCTTGCCAATATGGTTAACCCAGGAACGTTTGACCCCGAAATGACGGGTGATTTCAGCACCCCTGGCGTAACTATTTTTATGCAGGTTCCGTCCTATGGGGACGAGCTGCAAAACTTTAAGCTGATGCTGCAGTCCGCACAGCACATCGCCGATGAAGTGGGTGGTGTGGTGCTTGACGATCAACGTCGCATGATGACGCCGCAGAAACTGCGCGAGTATCAGGACCGCATCCGCGAAGTTAAAGAATCTCGCGCCTGATTCTCCTTTGGCGTGACATCTCCTTGCTAAACCCCCGCCTGTCGGGGGTTTTTTATCATTGATGGTGCGATATGGAATCAATCGAACAACAACTGACAGAACTGCGAACCACGCTTCGCCATCATGAGTATCTCTACCATGTGATGGACGCGCCGGAAATTCCCGATGCGGAATACGATCGTCTGCTGCGCGAACTCCGCGAGCTGGAAGCGCAGCATCCGGACCTTATTACCCCTGACTCGCCAACCCAACGCGTTGGCGCCGCCCCGTTAACGGCGTTCAGTCAGATTCGCCATGAAGTGCCGATGCTGTCGCTGGATAACGTGTTTGATGAAGAGAGTTTTCTCGCCTTTAACAAGCGCGTACAGGACCGGCTGAAGAGTACGGACAAACTAACCTGGTGCTGTGAGCTGAAGCTTGACGGGCTGGCGGTGAGTATTCTCTATGAAAACGGCGTGCTGGTTAGCGCCGCAACGCGCGGCGATGGCACCACCGGGGAAGACATTACCTCGAACGTGCGCACCATTCGTGCGATCCCGTTAAAACTGCGCGGCGATAACATTCCGACGCGTCTGGAAGTGCGCGGCGAGGTGTTCCTGCCGCAGGCCGGGTTTGAAAAAATCAACGAAGAGGCCCGCCGTACTGGCAACAAAGTGTTTGCTAACCCGCGTAATGCGGCGGCTGGGTCATTACGCCAGCTCGATCCGCGTATCACTGCGAAGCGACCGCTTACTTTCTTCTGCTATGGCGTTGGTGTGCTGGAAGGTGGTGTGCTGCCCGATACCCATCTGGGCCGTCTGCTGCAATTTAAAGAGTGGGGATTGCCGGTGAGCGACAGAGTGGCGCTTTGCGACTCTCCGGAGGAAGTACTTGCTTACTATCATAAGGTTGAAGAAGACCGACCGACGCTGGGATTCGATATCGATGGTGTGGTGATCAAAGTCAACTCTATGGCCTTGCAGGAACAACTGGGTTTTGTTGCCCGCGCGCCGCGTTGGGCGGTGGCCTTTAAGTTCCCGGCGCAGGAGCAGATGACCTTTGTCCGCGATGTTGAGTTTCAGGTTGGACGTACAGGGGCGATTACGCCTGTCGCCCGCCTTGAGCCAGTTCAGGTTGCAGGGGTGTTGGTCAGTAACGCCACCTTGCACAATGCGGATGAAATTGAGCGTCTTGGTTTGCGTATTGGCGATAAAGTCGTCATTCGCCGTGCGGGCGATGTCATCCCGCAGGTAGTGAACGTCGTGCTTTCCGAGCGCCCGGACAATACCCGCGAAATCGAGTTTCCCACCCACTGTCCGGTATGCAACTCTGACGTTGAGCGTGTGGAAGGCGAAGCGGTTACTCGTTGTACCGGAGGTTTAATCTGCGGGGCACAGCGGAAGGAATCATTGAAACACTTCGTTTCCCGCCGTGCGCTGGATGTCGACGGCATGGGCGACAAAATTATCGATCAACTGGTCGAGAAAGAGTATGTCCATACGCCAGCGGATCTCTTCACGCTGACCGCAGGTAAGCTGACCGGTCTTGATCGCATGGGGCCGAAGTCGGCGCAAAACGTAGTGAATGCGCTGGAAAAAGCGAAAGAGACCACGTTTGCCCGTTTCCTCTATGCGCTGGGTATTCGTGAAGTCGGCGAAGCGACGGCTGCAGGTCTGGCGGCATATTTCGGCACGCTCGAGGCGCTGGAAGCCGCCTCTGTTGAAGAGCTGCAAAAAGTGCCGGATGTCGGCATCGTGGTGGCGACCCACGTGTTTAATTTCTTTGCCGAAGAGAGTAACCGCGAGGTGATCGTCCAGCTTTTGGAGCAGGGGATTCACTGGCCAGCGCCGGTGGTTATCAACGCTGAAGAAATCGACAGCCCCTTCGCGGGTAAGACGGTGGTGCTGACCGGGAGCCTGAGCCTGATGTCACGCGATGATGCCAAAGCACGACTGACCGAGCTGGGGGCAAAAGTGGCCGGTAGCGTGTCGAAGAAAACCGATCTAGTGATTGCGGGGGAAGCGGCGGGCTCTAAACTGGCAAAAGCGCAGGAGTTGGGCATTGAAGTGATCGACGAAGCTGAAATGATCCGCTTACTGGGTGCCTGAGATGGAAAAAGAGCAGCTGGTTGAAATCGCCAATACCGTGATGCCCTTTGGCAAATATAAAGGGCGTCGGCTGATTGATGTACCGGAAGAGTATCTGCTGTGGTTTGCCCGTAAGGATGAATTCCCGCCGGGCAAGCTCGGCGAACTGATGCAAATCACGCTGCTGATTAAAACTGAAGGGCTGACGCAACTGGTGCAGCCCCTGAAACGCCCGCTTTAAGCCTTTGCGGCGCGGCTTTTCTGCTGCGCCTGCAATGCGTCCGTCTGTTGCTTGTAGCGACGTGCCAGCACCGCACAAACCATCAACTGAATTTGATGGAAGATCATCAGCGGCAGCACCATCATTCCTATCACTGACGTCGGGAACAGAATATTTGCCATTGGGATCCCATTCGCCAGGCTCTTTTTCGATCCGCAAAAGACAATGGTGATCTCATCGGCTTTGTTGAAGCCGCATTTACGCGCAACAAAGACGTTGATGCCAATCACGATTGCCAGCAATACGATGCTGACCACCACGATAAACAGCAGTGAGCCAATCCCCACTTTGTGCCAGATCCCGTTAACCACGGCTTCACTGAAGGCGGAGTAAACCACCAATAAAATGGATGATTGATCCGTTTTTGCAATCCATTTTTTATGTCGGGACACCCAGTTACCAATCCACGGACGCGAAAGATGTCCCAGTACGAACGGCAGCAGCAGCTGCAGCATTATTTTCCCCACCTGCTCCAGGCTGCCTTCTGCGCCATGCATATTCATGACCAGGCCAACCAGCAACGGTGAGAGAAAAATACCCAGCAGGCTGGAGGCTGAAGCGGAACACACGGCGGCGGCAACGTTACCCCCCGCCAGCGACGTAAAGGCGATTGCCGACTGCACCGTGGCTGGCAAAATACACAGGTACAGAAAACCGGTGTACAGCATCGGATCAACATTAACCGGCGCCCACCAGGCGAACAGAACGCCCAGCACCGGGAAAACAACAAACGTGCTGCACATCACCCACAGATGCAAACGCCAGTGACTACCGCCGGCAATAATTGCCTCACGAGAGAGCCTGGCCCCGTGCATAAAAAACAGCAGGGCAATGGCGGCGGTGGTTAAGCCTTCAAAGAAAGGCACAAAGCCACCTTCGGCTGGGAAAAAGGACGCCAGTAATACGACCGTAATCAACGTAATCGTGAACGGATCAAGGATACGAAAAAGTTTCATAAAAGCTCCTGAAATTCAGTAGCAACATTTTGCGTTTTTCCATTTGAGAAATAAAATTGATTTATTGCATCCATATATGAATCGAATAGATGAATTACTCTCTGCGTCAGTTGCGTATCTTTGTTACCGTCGCCCAGGCCAAAAGTTTTAGCCGGGCGGGGGATATCATTGGCTTAAGTCAGTCTGCGGTCAGCCACAGCGTTAAAGAGCTTGAAGGGCAGACGGGTGTGCGGTTGTTAGATAGAACAACGCGGGAAGTGGTGCTGACGGAAGCGGGGCACCAGTTGGCGGCGCGCCTGGAACGTATTCTGGATGAACTGCACAGCACGCTGCGTGAAGCAGGCCAGGTGGGGACACAGTTAACCGGAACGGTGCGTGTTGCCGCCAGCCAGACAATCTCTGCTCACCTTATTCCACAGTGTATTGCCCAGAGTAATGAGCTTTATCCTGCGATCGATTTTGTGCTGCACGACAGGCCCCAGCAGTGGGTGCTGGAAAGTATTCGCCAGGGAGAAGTCGATTTTGGCATTGTGATAGATCCTGGTGCCGTGACCGATCTGCAGTGTGAAGCCGTACTGTCCGAACCGTTCCTGCTGCTGTGTCGCCAGGATCATCCGTTAGCCCAA
The DNA here is from genome assembly GCF_030334095.1 of Citrobacter sp. Cf118. Taxonomy (NCBI): domain Bacteria; kingdom Pseudomonadati; phylum Pseudomonadota; class Gammaproteobacteria; order Enterobacterales; family Enterobacteriaceae; genus Citrobacter; species Citrobacter sp. Cf118. The sequence continues at coordinate 200,172 of NZ_JAOWES010000083.1, forward strand.
CGTGAGTGGGTGAACTGGCAGGATTTGTATCACGAACGTTTGGTGTTACAGGATTACGCTTCCGGTAGTCGACCGCTGATCGATGCGGCGTTGGCCCATTTTTCCATTGATGCCAACATCGTTCAGGAGATTGGTCATCCCGCCACGCTGTTCCCGATGGTGGAGGCGGGGATTGGCATCAGCGTGCTGCCCGCACTGGCGCTTCCCTTACCGCAGGGCAGTCACTTGCAGGTTAAGCGCCTGACGCCGGTAGTTGAACGGCAACTGATGCTGGCTCGACGTAAAAACCGCTCTTTATCAACCGCGGCTCAGGCGCTGTGGGACGTGGTGCGTATGCAGGCCAGTGAATTAACCGCCGGTCGTGCCCGTGATCCGTTGTATCAGATATAAATATCGACCTGATGTTGGTCGGAAACCGTGTTGATGCCCTCAGCTTTTCTCTGATCGGCGCTTTGCTTTTGCTGTGACTCCTCGGCCTGCCGTCGCAACAGTTGAGCCAGCTGTGCTTGTAACATCTTGATTTGTATCTGAATAAGTTCCTGCTGTTCGCGCTTCTGCTCAACACTGCCACTACTATTGGGAATATCTTTGAGCTGCTGAGTTAGCTTGGTTATCTTTTGGGTGACTTGTGCAATCTGAGCGGAGATGTCATTCCCGGCTGGGGCTTTTCCACCACCACTACTGCTTTGAACAGTTGGGGTGGAAACGTTAATCGTTGTCATACGGATTCCTCACGCCATAAAACATGAGTATCGGCATTAGTGAACAGAACTTCAGTTACAATATGGCGGAGCGGAGTTTAATAATAAAAGTTCCAAATCTTCATGTATCTCTATTCCTGTGCCATTTCTGGCCCGAAAAAAATGTGATTTCAGGCTGGTTTAGGGCGACTCATCGATACCGATTTACTATCGGTTGTCGGGATAAACGGTATTGGTAATCGATTGCGTAGTCTCGCTATAACAGTGCGGTACGCGACATTATTTTCGACTACTCAGTATTAAGGATATCTCATGAGTCACTCTCTTTTCTCGCAAAATCCCTGGTATAGCGCCGACATCATTCGTAGTTACAAACCCGATTTCACCCCGCGCGTAGCCTTTATTCTTGGCTCTGGCCTCGGTGCTCTGGCGGATCAAATCGAGGATGCAGTGGCCATCTCTTACGAAAAATTGCCGGGATTCCCTGTCAGTACTGTACATGGTCATGCCGGTGAGCTGGTGCTGGGAAATCTGGCGGGTATTCCGGTGGCTTGTATGAAAGGACGTGGGCATTTTTATGAAGGTCGCGGCATGACGGTGATGATTGACGCCATTCGCGCCCTGAAGCTGCTGGGCTGCGAACTGTTATTTTGTACTAATGCCGCAGGTTCTTTACGCCCCGAAGTCGGACCAGGTAGTCTCGTTGCGCTTAGCGATCACATTAATACGATGCCAGGTACACCAATGGTCGGACTAAACGATGAGCGTTTTGGTGAGCGATTCTTTTCGCTGGCGAATGCCTATGATGCTGACTATCGTGCGATCCTGCAAACCGTCGCCGCAGAAGAAGGGTTTCCGCTGAGCGAAGGGGTGTTTGTTTCTTATCCGGGACCGAACTTTGAAACGGCGGCAGAAATCCGCATGATGCAAATTATTGGCGGCGACGTGGTGGGGATGTCGGTGGTGCCTGAAGTTATCTCTGCGCGCCACTGCGGTCTGAAAGTGGTTGCGGTGGCTGCCATCACCAACCTGGCGGAAGGTTTGGGGGATGTGAAGTTATCTCACGCACAGACGTTGGCTGCAGCGGAACTCTCCCGGCAGAACTTCATCAATCTGATCTGTGGCTTCTTGCGCAAACTGGCCTGAATAATTAAAACATGACCCCGCTTGCGGGGTCTTACTTTATGGCAAGGAACGGAAAAATGGGTATCGCATCTCGCTTAAAGCTCATGTCGTTTTTGCAATATTTCATCTGGGGAAGCTGGCTGGTAACCCTGGGTTCTTACATGATTAATACCCTGGATTTTACCGGCGCGAATGTGGGTATGGTCTACAGCTCGAAAGGGCTGGCAGCGATTATTATGCCGGGCATTATGGGGATCATCGCCGATAAGTGGCTGCGTGCCGAGCGCGCTTATATGCTGTGCCATCTGGTGTGTGCTGGCGTGTTGCTGTACGCCACAACCGTTACCGATCCACAGACTATGTTCTGGGTAATGTTGGTTAACGCGATGGCGTATATGCCGACGATTGCGTTATCGAACAGCGTCTCATATTCATGCCTTGCACAATCGGGTCAGGATCCGGCCACCGCGTTCCCGCCAATTCGTGTATTTGGCACGATAGGTTTTATTGTGGCGATGTGGACGGTCAGCTTAATGGGACTGGAACTGAGCAGCGCACAGCTTTATATCGCTTCAGGCGCATCGCTGCTGCTGGCTCTGTATGCGCTGACGTTACCAAAAATACCGGTTGCGGAGAAAAAAGAGTCCGCCACGCTGGCCAGTAAACTGGGGCTGGATGCGTTTGTTTTGTTTAAAAATCCGCGTATGGCAATTTTCTTTTTGTTTGCCATGATGCTGGGGGCGGTGCTGCAAATCACCAACGTCTTTGGCAATCCGTTCCTGCATGATTTTGCCCGTAACCCTGAGTTTGCCAACAGCTTTGTGGTGAAATATCCCTCCATTTTGCTGTCAGTTTCGCAGATGGCGGAAGTGGGTTTTATCCTCACTATTCCATTCTTCCTTAAACGCTTTGGCATTAAAACAGTGATGCTGATGAGTATGCTGGCGTGGACGCTGCGCTTTGGCTTCTTTGCCTTTGGCGATCCGTCTCCGTTTGGCTTTGTGCTACTGCTGATGTCGATGATCGTTTACGGCTGCGCGTTTGATTTCTTCAACATCTCCGGATCGGTATTTGTCGAGCAGGAAGTTGACTCAAGCATTCGCGCCAGCGCCCAAGGGTTGTTTATGACGATGGTAAATGGCATTGGCGCGTGGGTGGGTTCAATCCTGAGCGGGATGGCGGTGGACTATTTTTCTGTCGATGGCGTCAAGGATTGGCAAACTATCTGGCTGGTGTTTGCCGCTTACGCGCTGGTCCTGGCGGTTATCTTTGCATTGTTCTTTAAATATAAGCATGAGCCTGAACGACTGGCGCAGAAATCACTGGCACATTAATGCTCCTTTAGCGGCGGGTTCTGATACCCGCCGTTTCATTTTCTGCGATGCAATGTGGTAACTTTGCGCATTAATCTTCACTCAGGAGCGCATTATCCATGGAACGCACGCACCGCATCGATCTGAAGTTACTGCGTTATTTTCTTGCCGTCGCAGAAGAACTGCATTTTGGACGCGCTGCTGCTCGCCTGAATATGTCGCAACCGCCCCTCAGTACGCATATTAAAGAGCTGGAACAACAGCTCGGCACGTTGCTATTTATCCGTCATTCCCGCAGCGTGGCGTTAACCCACGCCGGAAAAATTTTGATGGAAGAATCGCGCAGACTGTTATCCAGTGCTAATCAGGCGCTGGCACGAGTGGAACAGATTGGTCGCGGTGAGGCAGGGCGAATTGAGCTAGGCGTCATTGGTACCGCAATGTGGGGAAAAATGCGTCCGGTGATGCGGCGTTTTCTGAAGGAAAATCCCAACGTCGAGGTGCAGTTTCGCGAGAACATGCCCGCAATGCAGATGACGATGCTGGAAAGACGTGAACTGGATGCGGGGATTTGGCGCATGGCTACTGAACCCTCTCCCGGATTTACCAGCCTGCGCTTACATGAGTCCTCATTTTTAGTGGCCATACCAGAAGAACATGCTCTTACCGCCTGTGAATCCGTACCGCTGGAAGCGTTGAGAAATGAATATTTTGTCACGATGCCCTCCATTCATACCGACTGGGCATTTTTGCAGCGAGTTTGCCTGAGCGCTGGATTTTCCCCGATGATTATCCGTGAGGTGAGGGAGCCGCAAACGGTGCTGGCGATGATCAGCATGGGGATTGGTATTACGTTAATTGCTGACAGTTATGCGCAGATGAGTTGGCCAGGCGTGGTATTCCGACCGTTAGAGGAACGTATTCCGGCGGATTTATATATTGTGTATGACCAGCAGCAGGCGACACCCGCGCTGGAGAAACTGGTAGCGGCATTGACGATGTGATATCTGTGCCGGATGGCGACTAACGTCTTATCCGGCCTACGAGGGGAGTATTGTCGGTAGGCCTGATAAGCGTAGCGCATCAGGCAGTTGTATAAATCGCAGATAGCAAAAAGGCGCCGCCAGCGCCCTTTTTACATTGGTGGGTCGTGCAGGATGACTCGCTTCGCTCGCCCTTCGGGCCGTCGCCGTAACCGGCTCCGTTGTTTCGCTGCGCTCAACACCGAACCTGCCGCAGGTTCGAATCTTACAAATCGCAGATAGCAAAAAGGCGCCTTTAGGGCGCCTTTTTACATTGGTGGGTCGTGCAGGATTCGAACCTGCGACCAATTGATTAAAAGTCAACTGCTCTACCAACTGAGCTAACGACCCGAAGTGGTGGGTGATGACGGGATCGAACCGCCGACCCCCTCCTTGTAAGGGAGGTGCTCTCCCAGCTGAGCTAATCACCCACTTCGGTACTTCAATTTTATTGTAAGAAATCCAGCTGGCGAGAAAGTGGTGGGTGATGACGGGATCGAACCGCCGACCCCCTCCTTGTAAGGGAGGTGCTCTCCCAGCTGAGCTAATCACCCACTTCTCAATTTCTTACTCTACACGGCGGAGACTACATAAAGTAGTTGGTGGGTGATGACGGGTTCGAACCGCCGACCCCCTCCTTGTAAGGGAGGTGCTCTCCCAGCTGAGCTAATCACCCCCGCTGTGTGGAGTCGCATTATAGGGAGAGTTGAAAATGAGTCAACGCATTTTCTAAAGAATTTGTTCGTTCGTCGTAAATTTAAACAAAACGATCGCAAATCAATCCATGCAGCATGATTTGTATACGAAAATGGCAAAGCGTGATGTTCCAACCTGAACAACATTGAGGAATCAGACCACAGTGATAGAATACGAGCCTGATAATCTTCCCAGGATTTGCCGGTTGTCGGCATCTTTATAAACGTAAGGCCATTTCATGAAAATCAAAACTCGCTTCGCGCCAAGCCCGACAGGTTACCTGCACGTCGGTGGTGCGCGTACTGCTCTATATTCCTGGCTTTTTGCACGTAACCATGACGGTGAGTTTGTGCTGCGTATTGAAGACACCGATCTCGAACGCTCCACTCCGGAAGCTATTGAAGCCATTATGGATGGCATGAACTGGCTGAATCTGGAATGGGATGAAGGCCCGTACTTCCAGACCAAACGTTTTGATCGCTACAACGCCGTGATTGATGAGATGCTCGAAGCCGGTACCGCGTATAAATGCTACTGCTCCAAAGAGCGTCTGGACGCGCTGCGTGAAGAGCAGATGGCAAACGGTGAGAAACCTCGTTACGACGGTCGCTGCCGCCACGGTCATGAACATCATGCTGCTGATGAACCATGTGTGGTGCGTTTTGCCAACCCGCAGGATGGATCCGTTATTTTTGATGACCAGATCCGTGGGCCGATCGAATTCAGCAACCAGGAGTTGGACGATCTGATCATCCGCCGTACCGACGGTTCCCCGACCTACAACTTCTGTGTGGTGGTCGACGACTGGGATATGGAAATCACTCACGTTATTCGTGGTGAAGACCATATCAACAACACTCCGCGTCAGATAAACATCCTGAAAGCGCTGAATGCGCCGGTACCGGTTTATGCACACGTGTCGATGATCAACGGCGACGATGGTAAAAAACTTTCTAAACGTCACGGTGCGGTCAGCGTTATGCAGTATCGCGACGACGGTTACCTTCCGGAAGCGCTGCTGAACTATCTGGTGCGTCTGGGCTGGTCCAGCGGCGATCAGGAAATCTTCACCCGTGAAGAGATGATCAAACTGTTCTCCCTTGGTGCGGTGAGCAAGTCTGCCAGTGCGTTCAACACCGAAAAACTGCAGTGGCTGAACCATCACTACATTAATGCGCTGGCACCGGAATATGTGGCAACGCATCTGCAATGGCACATTGAGCAGGAAAATATCGATACTCGCGTCGGCCCGCAGCTGTCTGAGCTGGTTAAACTGCTGGGTGAGCGCTGCAAAACGCTGAAAGAGATGGCGCAGAGCTGCCGTTACTTCTACGAAGATTTTGCTGAGTTCGACGCGGACGCCGCAAAGAAACACCTGCGTCCGGTAGCACGTCAGCCGCTGGAAGTGGTTCGCGATAAACTGGCTGCTATCAGCGAGTGGACGGCAGAAAACGTGCACCACGCGATTCAGGCGACCGCTGATGAGCTGGAAGTGGGTATGGGTAAAGTTGGGATGCCGCTGCGCGTAGCCGTAACCGGTGCGGGTCAGTCTCCGGCGTTAGACGTCACAGTGCATGCGATTGGTAAATCCCGCAGCATTGAGCGTATTAATAAAGCGCTGGCGTTTATTGCTGAGCGTGAAAGCCAGCAGTAAGATCGGTTGAGCGATGAAACAACGGCAGGAGCGCATCCTGCCGTTTTTTTTGCCTGTTATTCAGACTCATCAATTCCCAGACGGGTAAGGAAAGTGCGAATACCTTCGCGAGAAATATACATTGCCAGCTTTTCTTGTTCCGTTGGGGACATGTTGTCCAGTGCGCTAATTATTTGGCGACAGGCGTGGCTACGCACCACGTGGTTGTATTCTGCCAACGGTTCCTCTGCCTGATAAATTTCAGGGACTTTACGAAAAGCCGGAATATTGAGCAGAAACGTGCGGACGCTGGAGTCGATATGAATCAGCCTTGCACGACCCCCTTTAACGCCGGGAAACTTTTCGGTGGTCCAGTTTTGTTCTCTGATCCAACGATTGACGGTTTGTTTGGCAACTCCGAGACAGTCCGCCAGTTCTTCGGTCGTCATTTTGCTGCGTAATTTTTTCATATTATTTGTTGTCGCGGATCCCTAAGCGTTGTAATAAACCCGTAATGCCTTCACGCAGGATCAGTGACGTAAACATTTTTTGTTCTGACGGAGTCATCTCTTTGGCGAGCCTAATCAGTAGAGCTTCGATAGAGGTGTCGCCTGATAACGATAAATTATCTGATAAACCTTCGGCTGAACGTTCAGCACTGCGAATGTATTCACGAACTTGTTCGTTGACGTGAACCAGACGCGCTTTACCGCCCTGTACGCCTGGTTTTGGTGATGTAGCCCAACCCTCCTTGCGCACCCATTTATTGATGGTCTGTCGGCTGTATCCGGTCAGATTAGCAAGTTCTTCTGGCGTCATCCGTTCCTTGAACATAACGATTCCCTGAATAGTCGTTGGGTTAATTAGTGGCTCATTTTATAGCACCATTTTAGTAGAAACCGTGACGCGTTTAACTACTGAATGCGAGTTGTTACGCAATGTTCTTCATTTGATTGCTTTTTCAGCGATTGAATTCTATGAGTTAATTTTGCCGTTGACACACGCGAAGGGAATTCATATGATGCCGCCCGTCAACTCGACAAGCTTTACGTAATGGGGCTATAGCTCAGCTGGGAGAGCGCTTGCATGGCATGCAAGAGGTCAGCGGTTCGATCCCGCTTAGCTCCACCAAATTTTATCCCAACGAATTTGGTATATACGTAAAAGCATCGTGGGGCTATAGCTCAGCTGGGAGAGCGCTTGCATGGCATGCAAGAGGTCAGCGGTTCGATCCCGCTTAGCTCCACCAAAATTTAAACCCTCGCTGAAAAGCGGGGGTTTTTTGTTTCTGCATCCTGTCGATTCTTACCGATATCTCTCTGCTCTGCTGAATAGCAGGCATAAAAAAGCCGGGGAAATTCCCCGGCCTCATCACTACGATGTTGTCTTACGCTTACAGCACCAGTGCCGCGATAGATGCAGACAGTACGCTCACCAGCGTAGAGCCGTACACCAGCTTCAGACCAAAGCGGGAAACTACGTTACCTTGCTCTTCGTTCAGACCTTTAATCGCACCGGCGATAATACCGATAGAAGAGAAGTTAGCGAAGGAGACCAGGAACACAGAGATGATGCCTTCAGCGCGCGGAGAGAGCGTAGAGGCGATTTTCTGCAGGTCCATCATCGCAACGAATTCGTTGGAAACAAGTTTTGTCGCCATGATACTGCCCACCTGCAGCGCTTCGCTGGACGGTACACCCATTACCCATGCAACCGGGTAGAAGATGTAACCCAGGATGCCCTGGAAGGAGATGCTGTAACCAAACCAGCCGGTCACGGTGGCAAACAGGGCGTTCAGGGCAGCGATTAACGCGATGAAACCAATCAGCATCGCCGCAACGATAATTGCCACTTTGAAACCCGCCAGGATGTATTCACCCAGCATTTCGAAGAAGCTCTGACCTTCATGCAGGTTAGACATCTGGATATTTTCTTCGCTGGCATCAACGCGATAAGGGTTGATCAGCGACAGCACGATAAAGGTGCTGAACATGTTCAGTACCAACGCCGCAACAACGTACTTCGGCTCCAGCATGGTCATGTACGCGCCGACGATAGACATGGAAACGGTAGACATCGCCGTTGCAGCCATGGTGTACATACGGTTGCGGGACATTTTGCCGAGAATATCTTTATAGGCGATAAAGTTCTCGGACTGACCCAGGATCAGAGAGCTGACGGCGTTGAAGGATTCCAGCTTGCCCATACCGTTCACTTTGGAAAGCAGGTAACCAATTGCGCGGATGATAACTGGCAGCACACGGATATGCTGAAGGATACCGATCAGGGCGGAGATAAAGACGATAGGGCACAGCACTTTCAGGAAGAAAAATGCCAGGCCTTGATCATTCATGCTGCCGAAGACGAAGTTCGTCCCCTCGTTGGCAAAACCGAGCAGTTTTTCGAACATTTCGGAGAAGCCTTTTACGAAGCCCAGGCCGACGTTGGAGTTCAGGAAGAACCACGCCAGTAACACTTCAATAACAAGCAGTTGAATAACATAACGAATGCGAATCTTTTTACGGTCACTGCTTACCAGCAGCGCAAGGATCGCAACAACGGCCAATGCCAATACAAAATGAAGGACGCGGTCCATATTTGCTCCAAATATGAGGCAGGTTTAGTTTTCGTGCACATTCTATGTAACAACCATAAAGAAAACGAGATCAAACACACACTATAATAAGGACCTGTGACGAGATTCAAAATTAGTGATCGGTGATACACTTCCGTTATGCTTAGTATCGAAGTGAAAAGTTATGTCATTGTGCTAATCTATAACAATAATTAAACATCTTACCGTTTTTCCCAGAATCCTTATCGATCCATAGACAAACACTATCAGAGAAATCAACTTCACCCATCAAAATGAATTTGATAATCATTCTCAATAGGCGTAGCTTGAAACATAGCAAAGGCTATGTTTCTGAGGCACTAAAATGACTAACGATCGCGTTGAGAGTAGCAGTGGACGGGCAGCGCGCAAGTTGAAGCTCGCATTAATGGGACCTGCGTTCATCGCGGCGATCGGCTATATCGATCCGGGCAACTTCGCCACCAACATCCAGGCAGGGGCCAGCTTTGGCTATAAACTGTTGTGGGTGGTGGTCTGGGCAAACCTGATGGCGATGCTGATCCAGGTGCTATCGGCAAAGCTTGGCATTGCCACGGGTAAAAATCTGGCGGAGCAAATTCGCGATCACTATCCTCGTCCGGTGGTGTGGTTCTACTGGGTGCAGGCCGAAATTATCGCCATGGCGACAGACCTTGCTGAATTCATTGGTGCCGCGATTGGCTTTAAGTTGATCCTCGGCGTGTCGTTATTGCAGGGTGCCGTGCTCACCGGTATCGCGACTTTTTTGATTCTGATGTTGCAGCGCCGCGGGCAAAAACCGCTGGAAAAAGTGATTGGCGGCTTGCTGCTGTTTGTGGCTGCGGCTTACATTGTGGAATTGATCTTTTCCCAGCCGAACTTCGCGCAACTTAGCAAGGGGATGGTTATCCCGAGCCTACCTAATTCCGAAGCGGTGTTCCTCGCCGCTGGCGTGCTCGGTGCGACTATCATGCCGCATGTCATTTATCTGCACTCTTCCTTAACCCAGCATCTGCACGGCGGAACACGTCAACAGCGCTATGCGGCCACGAAATGGGATGTGGCTATCGCCATGACGATTGCCGGATTTGTCAATCTGGCGATGATGGCGACGGCTGCCGCTGCATTTCATTTTAGCGGGCATACCGGTATTGCCGATCTCGATCAAGCGTATCTGACCCTTGAACCGCTGTTGAGTCACGCTGCGGCGACAGTGTTCGGTTTAAGCCTGGTGGCTGCGGGACTTTCCTCTACCGTGGTCGGTACGCTGGCGGGGCAGGTGGTGATGCAAGGGTTTATCCGTTTTCACATTCCGCTTTGGGTTCGCCGTACGGTCACCATGATGCCATCCTTTATTGTGATTCTGATGGGATTAGATCCAACGCGTATTCTGGTGATGAGCCAGGTGTTGCTCAGTTTTGGTATTGCACTGGCGCTGGTGCCGCTGTTGATTTTCACCAGCAACAGTCAGCTGATGGGCGATTTGGTGAATACCCGATGGGTAAAACAGGTAGGCTGGGTGATTGTTGTGCTGGTGGTGACGCTCAATATCTGGCTGTTGGTAGGAACTGCACTCGGTTTGTAAAAACAAAAGGGCCCACAGGCCCTTTTGTTACATTAATGGTGGTGTCCGTGACCACGCCCGCGACCGCGGTGGTCGTCACGGTCATTCCAGCCTTCACGGTAGCCGCGCTCATAAGCTTTGCGTTTATCCCAGCCCCGATGATAGCCATTGTCATGACGCCACCAGCGATTTTTACGCCACTCATAGTTATTGTGCCAGTAATCCCGGTCGCGCCAGCGGCCGCCATCCCAGTAGTTACCGTAGTTATCGCGATCGCCAATTTGCAATTTTATTGATGGCAGCAGGGTGATTTCGCCAGCGTTCGCGGCCAGCGGTGTAAAAGCCAATAAGACTGCCGCCAGAATCAGTGACCTGAACATGTTTTCTCTCCTTCACGATCGAGCCGTAGCCGGCCTGTTAACGTAATATTACGGGGCAGTAAAGCCCCGTTTCATCGCCTTAACTCTTAAATCGCAAGTGAGAGCACTTTTTGTTAATAAATGTGTCTTTATTTCAATCAACTCAGGATAGCATCAATCTCCGCGCACTCTTCAGACGTAAAGTGACGGTTTGCCAGCATGCCGACAGCGTCTTCAATCTGCGCCGTTTTACTCGCGCCAATCAGCACTGACGTGACTTTGTCATCCCGTAACACCCATGCCAGCGCCATCTGGGAAAGCTTTTGCCCGCGTCGTTCTGCCAGCGCATTCAGCGCCCGCACCTTCTCCAGTTTCTCTGGCGTAATTTGATCCGGGTTCAGGAAACGGCTGCCGCTTGCCGCACGAGAATCCGCAGGAATGCCGTTCAGGTAGCGGTCGGTTAACTGCCCGCCTGCCAGCGGTGAAAAGGCGATACTGCCGACGCCTTTTTCCTGTAGCAACGACAGCAGACCGCCTTCGACCCAACGTTCAAACATGGAATATTTGGGCTGGTGAATAAGGCATGGCGTACCTAAATCGTCGAGTATTTCAATCGCCTGCCTGGCAAGATCTGCCGGATAGTTAGACAACCCGACGTACAGGGCTTTGCCCTGACGGACTATGTGATCCAGTGTGCGCATGGTTTCTTTGAGCGGTGTTTCAGGGTCGGGGCGATGGTGGTAGAAAATATCGACATACTCCAGTCCCAGGCGCTTCAGGCTTTGATCGAGACTGGCAATCAGATATTTGCGTGAACCCCAGTCACCGTAGGGACCTTCCCACATGGTGTAGCCCGCTTTAGTGGAGATAATAAGCTCATCTCGCCACGGTAAAAAATCTTCCTGCAGGATCCGACCAAAATTCCGTTCTGCCGAACCCGGCGGTGGACCATAGTTATTTGCCAGATCAAAATGGTTGATCCCCAGATCGAATGCGCGCTGTAACAATGCCCGACTGTTTTCGACCTGTGTGGTATCGCCAAAATTGTGCCACAAACCCAGCGAGACAATCGGCAGTTTAAGGCCGCTCTGACCGCAGCGGCGGTACTCCATTGTCTGATAACGATTTTCATCTGCGTGATAAACCATGTCACCCCCTTCCACAATGCGTGTGTCTTTCAGTGTATACGGTTACACCGTCTATTCTTCAATGAATTTTTACCGCCAAAACTGTAAATCCTGCTTTCCACCCCTTCACAGCGACTTTCCTGGACAGTCATCACAGTTCTTCGATACTCAACATGAGGTTACCGTCAGAAGGATAGCTGTCATGCAAACCCCGTATTCCGTTGCTGATTATCTGCTGGACAGGCTGGCAGGCTGTGGCGTCGGCCATCTCTTTGGTGTGCCAGGCGATTATAATTTGCAGTTTCTTGACCACGTGATTGAACATCCCAACGTATGTTGGGTCGGGTGTGCGAACGAGTTGAATGCGGCTTATGCGGCAGATGGCTATGCACGGGTCTCCGGGGTAGGGGCGCTGCTCACCACGTTTGGCGTGGGCGAGTTAAGTGCGATTAACGGTATTGCAGGAAGTTATGCGGAATATGTTCCTGTTTTGCATATTGTTGGCGCGCCCTGTCGCGGTGCACAGCGTCGTGGGGAGTTGATGCATCACACGCTGGGTGATGGTGACTTTCAACATTTTTACCGTATGCAGCAGGCGGTGACGACGGCGAGCGCGGTACTGGATGAACAAAACGCCTGTTATGAAATTGACCGCGTGTTGCGAGCAATGCTCATCGAACGCAGACCGGGCTATCTGATGTTACCTGCTGATGTGGCAAAACAGCCCGCCACACCACCGAATGACATCCTGATTGTTCCTCTGAGCGAGCCGGAGAGCAGTGTGGCAGAAGCGTTTCGCTACCATGCCCGTGAACGATTGCTGGACAGCCCGCGCGTCGCGCTGCTCGCGGACTTTCTCGCGCTACGTTTTGGTCTGCAGCCGGTTTTACAGCGCTGGATGGCGGAAACGCCGATGGCCCACGCTACGTTGTTGATGGGCAAAGGGCTGTTCGATGAACGTCATCCGGCGTTTGTTGGCACGTACAGTGCCGGAGCCAGTAGCGATTATGTTCGTCTGGCTATCGAAGATGCTGACACGATATTTTGTGTCGGCACACAATTTGTCGACACCCTGACCGCCGGGTTTACGCAACAGCTACCGCAGGAGCGCACCATTGATGTTCAGCCACATGCCTCACGGATTGGAACCAGCTGGTTTAACATCCCGATGGAGCAGGCGGTCACCACATTGCGGGAGCTGTGTCTGGAAATGTCGTTTTCACTGCCGCCAGAACGTCCGCCAGTTGCGCGCATTCAGGTTGAGAAGGGGCCTCTGACGCAGGAAAACTTCTGGCATACGGTGCAGCAGTATCTGGCGCCTAATGATATTATCCTCGTCGATCAGGGAACCGCCGCCTTTGGCGCGGCTGCGCTCTCATTACCTTGCGGGGCGGAAGTACTGGTTCAACCGTTGTGGGGATCTATTGGCTACGCGCTACCGGCGGCATTCGGCGCGCAAACGGCCTGTCCGGACCGTCGGGTGATCCTGATTATTGGCGATGGCGCGGCGCAGCTCACCATTCAGGAGCTGGGCTCCATGCTCAGAGACGGGCAATCACCCGTTATTTTACTCCTCAACAATGACGGCTATACCGTGGAGCGGGCCATACACGGGGCAAATCAGCGCTATAACGATATCGCCGCCTGGAGTTGGACGTTGGTGCCGCAGGCGTTTAGTCGTGAATGTCAGGCGGAATGCTGGCGGGTGACGCAGGCGGTACAGCTGGAGGAAGTTTTGGCCAGGCTGTCCCATCCGCAACGATTATCGTTAATTGAGGTGGTGCTACCGAAAGCCGATCTTCCTGAATTATTGCGCACGGTGACCCGTGCGCTGGAATCTCGCAACAGCGGATAGCTATTTATCAGGGCGCTCAGCGACCATCAACGGCTTGCCTGCCAGCAGCAGCCAGGCGGGCAGCATGACGATGCACAGCAGCGGCAGCAGGGTGGTATCTGGTACCACCACTGCTGCCATAAACAGGCTCAGCCAGGCGTCGCGGGTGACGACCAGCACCAGCCCGAGGATAGAGCAAGAAACCGTGATGGCAGCCGGCACCGCTTCAACATGGGCGTGCAGCATCAGACCCAAGGCGACACCAACGAATACCGCCGGGAAGATTCGCCCTCCGCGAAAACCACTCGCTGCCGCAACTACTAACGCCGCCAGCTTAATTACGGCGAGCATGAAATAATCCGATGTCCCCAGCGTTTGGCTAAACGCCATCTGCTGCATTTCGTCCAGTCCCTTAAACAAGGTAAGCGGCCCGCCGATAACACCCAAAATTCCAAGGATAAAACCGCCTGCCCCGAGGATCAGTACCGGGTGTTTTAATCGATGCATTAAATGGTGCAAACGTGGCAGACACCAGACGGCTACCATTCCGGCTGCAATAGCGATTGCGGCAACAACCGCGCCGCTGAGGATATCGATCAAGTGCATCTGCGTGTAGTGCGCGATGGGCAGTGAAAAATGGGGGTGAAAAAACAGGCTGGTGGTTAGCGAACCCGCGGCCGCGGCCATTAACGGCGCGAACAGGCGATCCCACAAGGGCACATCGTTTGAGCTATTCAGCGTTTGCGAAAATATCAGCGCAGCGGCAACGGGGGTGCCAAATAGCGCGCCGATGGTGCCGGCAGAGGCGAGAATGGTCCAGTCCAGTTTCGCAATGCGGGGAAACATGCGGCTACCAAGTGCCACTGCCAGAGCGATATTTACGGTCATGATGGGGTGTTCCGGACCCAGACTGACGCCACCCGCGAGGCCAAGGATTAGCGCTGCCAGCAGGCCCGGTAGTGCTGACGTTGGCACCGGCATACCAATTAACGGTTCACAGGCCGGATCCGGACCTGCGTGACCATGGCTGTAACGGATAACTAACCCGACCATGATCCCCGTGAGCGTCAGCATACCGATAATCCAGACCGGAGAGTCTTGGGCTATACCGATGCTAACAGGCAGACGTTCCCATAAAAACTGCTGTAAAACGGAAGCCACTTTCATCACAACGATCAACACCAGGCTGGACGCTATGCCAATGATTAGCGCTGGGGTTGATAGCAAGAGCATCGTTCTGGCTCGCGGATGGAGCATTTTGTATTCCTTAAAACAGAGTCATAGACATAGTTTGCACAGCATGCCTGACGGCATCGCTGCAAATGGTGCTGAAACGATAAAGTAATTGTGTGATCTGGATCGATTTTCCACGGGCATCAGCCTTCAGACCGTTGTTGTTATGTCCCCATGAATTTACAGTGTGGCAAAGATTTAATCTGACTTTAGCGGAGCAGTGGAAGAATGACAAAATATGCTTTAGTAGGGGATGTTGGCGGCACCAACGCGCGTCTTGCTCTGTGCGATATTGCCAGCGGCGAGATTTCGCAGGCAAAAACCTATTCCGGGCTTGATTACCCCAGTCTGGAAGCCGTGGTGCGCGTGTACCTGGATGAGCATAGCGTCAGCGTCGAAGATGGCTGCATTGCCATTGCCTGTCCGATTACTGGCGACTGGGTGGCAATGACCAACCATACCTGGGCATTCTCTATTGCTGAGATGAAAAAAAATCTGGGCTTTAGCCATCTGGAAATCATCAATGATTTCACCGCCGTGTCGATGGCGATCCCGATGCTGAAAAAAGAGCATTTGATCCAGTTTGGTGGCGCGGAACCTGTTGAAGGTAAACCGATAGCCGTCTATGGCGCAGGAACCGGGCTCGGCGTGGCGCATCTGGTGCACGTGGACAAACGCTGGGTGAGCCTGCCCGGTGAAGGCGGTCATGTAGATTTTGCGCCTAACAGCGAAGAAGAAGGAATTATCCTTGAAGTCCTGCGCGCCGAAATTGGCCATGTTTCCGCAGAACGCGTGCTGTCCGGTCCGGGGCTGGTGAATCTGTATCGCGCCATCGTCAAATCAGACGGGCGGTTGCCGGAAAATCTGCAGCCGAAGGATATCACCGCACGGGCGCTGGAAGATTCCTGCATTGACTGTCGTCGGGCGCTGTCGCTGTTCTGCGTCATTATGGGGCGTTTTGGTGGCGATCTGGCGTTAACCCTTGGGACGTTTGGCGGTGTGTACATCGCCGGTGGTATCGTACCGCGCTTCCTCGACTTCTTTAAGGCTTCAGGCTTTCGCGGTGGTTTTGAAGATAAAGGCCGTTTTAAAGCCTACGTGCAGGATATTCCGGTGTACCTGATTGTGCACGATAATCCTGGACTACTTGGCGCAGGTGCGCATTTGCGTCAGACGCTGGGCCATATTCTTTAATTCTTCAATCAGAAATCTGCAAAACCGCGTAAATCACGCGGTTTTTTTATGCCTGCCGCCCACCTTTCCGACCTTCGTCACACTTCCTGATTGCTGGATTATTTGTCCAGTAAAAGCATTATTTGTCTGATAACGGTTGTTACTTTTCTCGGACCATAATTTCACTCGTTAACTATTACGAGGAAATGATTATGAGTAAAAAATTAATTGCCGTCTGCGCGTGCCCAATGGGGCTGGCCCACACCTTTATGGCAGCTCAGGCGCTGGAAGAAGCCGCGGTTGAAGCCGGTTATGAAGTGAAAATCGAAACCCAGGGTGCTGACGGAATACAAAATCGCCTGACGGCGCAGGATATTGCTGAGGCGACGTTAATCATCCATTCAGTTGCCGTAACTCCAGAAGATAACGAGCGTTTTGAGTCGCGTGATGTCTACGAAATTACGCTACAGGACGCGATAAAAAATGCTGCCGGCATCATTAAAGAGATCGAAGAGATGGTTGCCGCTGAACAACAATAATCATCGACAGGGAATTACGTATGGCCATTAAAAAACGCAGTGCAACCGTTGTGCCTGGCGCATCTGGTGCGGCAGCGGCAATAAAAAATCCACCGGCCTCCCGCAATAGCTTCTGGGGCGAACTTCCGCAACATGTGATGTCGGGTATTTCACGCATGGTGCCGACGTTAATTATGGGCGGGGTGATTCTCGCCTTCTCGCAACTGATCGCCTATAGCTGGCTCGATATACCTGCTGACACTGGCATCATGGATGCGCTGAACAGCGGAAAATTTACCGGTTTTAATCTTTCATTACTGAAGTTTGCCTGGCTGTCGCAATCTTTTGGCGGCGTGCTGTTTGGTTTTGCTATTCCGATGTTTGCCGCGTTTGTCGCCAACTCCATCGGCGGCAAGCTGGCGTTTCCGGCGGGGTTCATTGGCGGGCTGATGTCTACTCAGCCGACACAAATACTGAATTTTGACCCATCAACGCTGCAATGGGTAACCAGTGCTCCGGTTCCGTCAACCTTTATTGGTGCGCTGATTATCTCGATTGTCGCCGGGTATCTGGTGAAGTGGATGAACCAAAAAATCCAGCTGCCTGATTTCCTGCTGGCATTCAAAACCACCTTTTTACTGCCCATTCTCTCCGCCATTTTCGTCATGCTGGCGATGTATTACGTGATAACGCCGTTTGGCGGCTGGATTAACGGCGGGATCCGTACTTTGCTGACGGCGGCTGGCGAGAAAGGCACGCTGATGTACGCGATGGGGATTTCCGCGGCAACGGCGATTGACCTCGGCGGCCCGATTAATAAAGCCGCAGGTTTTGTCGCCTTCAGCTTTACCACCGATCACGTTCTGCCGGTCACCGCGCGCTCTATTGCGATTGTCATTCCGCCGATTGGCCTCGGGCTGGCCACGCTTATTGACCGTCGCTTAACCGGCAAGCGCCTGTTCAGCGCACAGCTTTACCCGCAGGGGAAAACGGCAATGTTCCTCGCATTTATGGGCATCAGCGAAGGGGCGATCCCGTTTGCTCTGGAAAGTCCCATCACCGCAATTCCTTCTTATATGGTTGGCGCCATTGTTGGGTCGACGGCTGCCGTCTGGCTGGGGGCCGTGCAGTGGTTCCCGGAATCCGCTATCTGGGCGTGGCCGCTGGTGACTAACCTCGGCGTCTATATGGCGGGGATCCTGTTAGGTGCGGTGATTACGGCGCTGATGGTGGTGTTCCTTCGCCATCTGATGTATCGCAAAGGCAAGTTGCTGATTGAAAGCCTCTGATTAAAAGGATTGTAACTATGAGCTTACTTGCTTCACTGCGCGACTGGTTAACTGCGCAACAACTCGACGCGATGCTGTTGTCATCACGGCAGAACAAACAGCCGCATATGGGGATCTCCAGCAGTTCAGGGTTTGTGTTTATCAGCCATGAAAGTGCGCATATCCTGGTTGATGCCCGTTACTACACCGATATTGCCACGCGTACTCAGGGCTATCAGATCCATCGGCTCGATGGAACGCAGACGCTGTTTTCGCAGGTGAATCACATTATTGCGCACGAAAAGCTGCAGACGGTGGGATTCGAAGGTGAGCAAGTAAGCTGGGAAACGGCGAACGCGTGGTCGGACAAACTGCGCGCCCGACTGGTGAGCGCCGTACCGGATGTGCTCCGGCAGGTGAAAACGGCGCAGGAAATAGCCTGCATCCGCGAAGCCTGCCGGATAGCTGACCTCAGCGCGGAACATATACGACGCTTTATTCAACCCGGTCTCAGTGAGGGCGAAATTGCCGCTGAACTGGAGTGGTTTATGCGCACGCTCGGCGCAGATAAAGCTTCTTTTGACACCATTGTCGCCAGCGGCTGGCGCGGCGCGCTGCCACACGGCAAAGCCAGCGACAAACGTGTTGAGGCGGGTGAGTTCATCACGGTGGATTTTGGCGCTCTGTATCAGGGTTATTGTTCGGATATGACGCGAACCTTTCGCATCCCCGATGCGAACCTTTCGCATCCCCGATGCGAACCAGCCAGCGGAAGAAAGCACGCTGTTTGTCGTGTACCAGATTGTCCTTGCGGCGCAGCGTGCCGCGGTGGCGGCAATTCGACCAGGTGCGCGATGCAATGAGGTAGACGCCGCAGCCAGGCGAGTCATTACCCTGGCGGGCTATGGTGATGCGTTTGGTCACAACACCGGACATGCTATCGGCATTGAAGTGCATGAAAACCCACGTTTTTCCCCCGATGACACAACACCTCTGGTCGCTGGCATGCTGCTTACCGTTGAGCCGGGTATTTATTTGCCGGGGCAGGGGGGTGTGCGTATTGAAGATGTTGTGCTGGTTACGCCTGACGGCGGCGAGGTGCTCTATACCATGGCGAAAACATTGCTACACACGGGGGAGGCGTAATGGATTTATCGTTACTAAAGGCGCTGAGCGAGGCGGACGCGATCGCCTCATCAGAACAGGAAGTGCGGCAGATCCTGCTTGAGGAGGCGGATCGTCTTAATAAAGAGGTGCGCTTCGATGGTCTGGGATCGGTGCTGATCCGTCTCAATGAATCAACCGGTCCGAAGGTGATGATCTGCGCGCATATGGATGAAGTGGGATTTATCGTGCGTAGTATTTCCAGCGAAGGGGCGATCGATGTATTGCCGGTGGGAAATGTGCGTATGGCGGCCAGACAACTGCAGCCGGTGCGGATCACCACCCGTGAAGAGAGTAAAATTCCCGGTCTGCTCGACGGAGAGCGCTGCGGTAATGAGGTCAATACGCTGCGAGTAGATATTGGCGCGCGATCTTATGATGAGGTACTCCAGGCCGGCGTACGCCCCGGCGATCGCGTCACATTCGACACAACCTTTCAGGTCTTGCCGCACCAGCGAATCATGGGCAAAGCCTTTGATGACCGTCTTGGATGTTATTTGCTGGTGGCGCTACTGCGTGAATGGCATAACGCCATACTTCCTTGCGAGGTCTGGCTGGTGGCCAGTTCCAGTGAAGAAGTGGGACTGCGCGGAGGACAAACGGCTGCACGCGTTGTCGCACCGGATGTGGCATTTGTGCTGGATACCGCCTGCTGGGCCAAAAACTTTGATTACAGTGTGGCCAACCATCGGCAGCTCGGTAAAGGCCCGATGCTGGTGTTAAGCGATAAATCGCTGATTGCACCGCCAAAGCTGACGGCGTGGGTTGAAAGCGTGGCCGCTGACGCGGGTATTTCCCTGCAGCTCGATATGTTCAGTAACGGCGGCACCGACGGCGGGGCGGTGCACGTAAGCGGCACAGGGATCCCGACGGTTGTCATGGGACCCGCCACACGGTATGGACATTGCGCGGCGTCGATTGCCGACTGCCGGGACATCATCCAGACGCAGCAGCTGTTGTCGGCTCTTATTTCACATCTTACGTGCGAAACCGTGGCTCATCTGACGGATTTCAGGTGCTGATTTCGCGCTAATCAGGAGTTGTTATGCTAACGATTCAATTTCTTTGCCCGTTACCCAATGGTCTGCATGCGCGTCCGGCGTGGGAGCTGAAAGAACAGTGCTGCCAGTGGCAAAGTGAGGTGATATTTATTAATCATCGCCAGAATGCGAGGGCGGATGCGAAAAGCTCGCTGGCGCTGATAGGTACCGGAACGCTGTTTAACGACAATTGCAGCCTGACCATTACTGGTCGCGATGAAGAACAGGCCCGGCGAGCGCTGGAGGAGTACCTGCAGCACCGGTTTATTGACAGCGATAGCGTTCAGCCGACCCCGGCGGAACTGGCGGCGCACCCGTTGCCGCGTTCGCTGATTCGCCTCAACCCGGACCTGCTGTACGGCAGCGTACTGGCAGGTGGCGTGGGAGCAGGTACGCTCACGCTTTGGCAGAGTGATAACCTGGAAAGTTATCGTGCGATTGCGGCGAGTGCGGAAGACAATACCCGGCTGGAGCATAGTCTGGCGACGCTTGCCGAACAGCTCAATCAGCAGCTGCGCGAGCGCGACGGCGAGAGTAAAACCATCCTTAGCGCGCATCTGTCTCTGATTCAGGATGACGAGTTTGCCGGGAATATTCGCCGCTTAATGCTGGAGCAACATCTGGGGCTAGGGGCGGCAATTGTTGCCAATATGGAGCTGGTGTGCGACAAGCTGTCGGCCTCCGGTAGTGATTACCTGCGCGAACGCGTCAGTGATATCCGTGATATCAGCGAACAGTTGCTGCACATCACCTGGCCTGAAAGACGACCGCGTAATGCGCTGGTGCTGAATAAACCGACGATTCTGGTTGCTGAGGATTTGACGCCCAGCCAGTTTTTAAGCCTCGATTTGCAGCATCTGTCTGGCATGATCCTGGAGAAAACGGGGCGCACTTCGCATACCTTGATCCTTGCCCGTGCGTCAGCTATTCCGGTACTTAGCGGCTTGCCGCTGGCGGCCATTAACCGGTATTCCGGGCAGCATGCGGTACTGGATGCCCGATGTGGGGTATTAGCCATCAATCCAGACGATGCCGTTCGCGGCTATTACGCGATTGCGCAGAAGCTGGCCGATGAATGCCAGCGGCGGCAGGCGCTTGATGCCGCCCAGCCTGCGTTGACCAAAGATCATCAGCGTATTGACGTTGCAGCGAATATCGGTACCGCGCTGGAAGCGCCGGGAGCGTTTGCCAATGGTGCGGAAGGGATTGGGCTGTTTCGTACTGAAATGCTGTTTATGGACCGCGACAGCGCACCTGATGAGCAGGAACAGTTTGAAGCCTACCAGCAGGTCTTACTGGCCGCGGGCGACAAGCCGGTTATCTTTCGCACCATGGATATCGGCGGCGATAAGAACATCCGCTATCTTAATATTCCGCAGGAAGAGAATCCGTTCCTGGGCTATCGCGCGGTGCGGATTTATCCGGAGTTTGCCGGGCTTTTTCGCACTCAATTGCGCGCGATTTTACGGGCGGCGACCTTCGGCAATGCGCAACTGATGATCCCGATGGTGCACAGCCTCGACCAGATTTTATGGGTAAAAAGCGAACTGCAAAACGCGTTGGTGGCGCTGAAAGCGGACGGCTTGCGTCATGCTCCGACAATCTCATTGGGGATTATGGTTGAAGTCCCTTCGGTGTGTTACATCATCGACCATTTCTGTGATGAGGTGGATTTCTTCAGTATTGGCTCAAATGACATGACCCAGTACTTGTACGCCGTTGATCGCAATAACCCGCGCGTTTCGCCGCTGTACAACCCGATTACGCCGTCGTTCCTGCGCATGTTACAGCAGATTGTTCGCGTGGCGCACGAACGCGGTAAATGGGTGGGTATTTGCGGCGAACTGGGCGGTGAAGGACGTTATTTACCGCTGCTTCTGGGCCTCGGGCTGGATGAGCTGAGCATGAGCAGCCCACGTATTCCGGCGGTAAAAAGCCAGCTTCGTCAACTGGACGGCCGGGCATGTCGTGAGCTCGCCATGCAGGCCTGCGAATGCCGTAGCGCTCAGGAGATAGAAGATCTGCTAAACCAGTTTGCACCGCAGAAAGATGTGCGTCCGCTGCTGGCGCTGGAGAACATCTTTGTCGGCGAATCTCTGAGTAACAAAGAGCAGGTGATCCAGTTCCTGTGCGGCAATCTTAGCGTTAATGGACGGACTGAACATCCGTTTGAACTGGAAGAGGATGTCTGGCAGCGTGAAGAGATCGTCACCACCGCCGTCGGCTTCGGCGTGGCTATTCCGCACACGAAATCCCAGTGGATCCGCCATTCCAGCATCAGCATTGCCCGGCTTCAGCAGCCCGTTGACTGGCAGTCTGAGATGGGTGATGTGGAACTGGTGATCATGCTGACGCTGGGTGCCGATGAAGGCATAAACCACGTGAAGGTCTTTTCGCAGCTGGCGCGCAAGCTGGTGAACAAGCAGTTCCGCCAGTCGTTGTTTGCCGCTGAAAATGCTGAGAGCATTCTTGCGCTGCTGGAGGCAGAACTGACGCTTTAAGTTTGACAGCAAGAGTGGATAAGAGGGTCAGAAAGGGAAATTATCAATCAGAGAACGGTAGTTTCCCGGCCCTCAACAACGTCATCTCTTGTTTGCAGAGCAGAACTACCGCCTGGCGACCTTTAACACGGCGGGAGGTCAGGGCTCTTTTCACGGTCCGACGATCCGCACCTGATTCCAGCATCTGAAAACACATCAGGGAGAGTGCACGTCTGTTCTTCATCGTATATTCACTTTATTGAGTAAGCCTGCAGGGTTTAGCTAAAGGCCGTTATTTTACAACGATCCTGGCTGAGATTACGAATCGTACAATAAATGACCGCTGCTGATATAATTTAAGAGCGGCCATGCGCGTAATCAACCTAAGGAGGTGCGCAATGGACAAAGCAGAAGTGAAGTCATTTGGTCTTCCAGACGAAGTTCGTGAGTTCCCTCACGGGCGACTGGAGCTTCTCGATGTGGGAGGTGCAATTGTCGGCCGTGCGGTCCTGGAACCAGGCTGGCGGTGGTCTACGTCAGTTCAACCTATCGCTGGAACGAAGAGTTGCGAAGCCCCTCATTTTCAGTACCACGTTTCCGGTGTGCTGCGGATAAAAATGGATGATGGCAGCGAATTTGATTGTAAGCCCGGTGAGCTGTCGCGCATTCCTCCAGGCCATGATGCCTGGGTGGTTGGCGATGAATCCGTGGTGATTGTTGATTTCCAGGGAATGGTCAATTGGGCTAAACACACAGACATCGGCTGTAACGACTCACCATAAAGCAAAGATGCGGCGGCCTTGGCAGGTGTTGACATAATCAACGCGCTGACTGAAAACGCGCGCCGTACTCTCCCGGCGTCAGGCCAAACTGACGCCGGAACAGGCGGCAGAAATAATCACTGTCATGGTATCCACACCGCTGTGCGACTTCGCTAATCGACAGATGGTATTTCTGCAAGATAATGCGCGCCTTCGCCATTCTTACCCACCGCAGATACTCGACGAACCCCATAGTGCCGTGCTGGGCAAAAACTTTTGACAGGTGATTGGGTGTGATATTAAAAAACTGCGCCACGCTTTCGCGAGTCAGCGGCTGGGCATAGTTATCTTGTATCCAATTACACATACTATGATAGAGAAATTCAGCGCGTGGGCGCTCAGTGTCTGGGCGGGTATTCACCACGCTACGACACAGATGCAGCAGACTAAGCACCAACGGCTGAATGATATCCTGGGCCTGAGGAGAGCGGCTTAAATGCGTTAATGCGGTGAGCATCGCCTCGCCTTCGCCGCGCTGTGGATGGGGTAACTCAATACGGCGTACCGGACGAAGCAGCGATGCGGTTCGATTATCGTAAAAAGAGAGTCCCAGCCATGCCGGAGAAAAAACCAGGCTCAGCAGCATCACGGGTTTGTCGCCGCCGGGCAGATTGGCCGCTTTCGCCGGGATAAACAGCATGTCGCCTTCTGCCAGGTTATGCTGCTGTTTTTGCAGTTGGTTGCTGTATTCCCCACGTAGCACGATATCAAGGCGCGGAAGATCAATACATAAACTGCCGGTCGGTAACGTGGTGGGCTGGGTTGCGAACCACACGTGCCCCAGACGCTGTGGGTTTAACACCAGGCCACTGAACAGATCGGCGAAAAACTGTTGGTCTGCGGGAAGGCCTGGCTCTTTCATCGCTCTTTCTCTGCGCTATAAGTGCATTAACTGTCTGAACTCTTTCACTTTACTCCGACTAACCGGGATTTCAAATTCCAGATCTTTTAAGCGCAAAATATAGGTATTGTTAAACCAGGGTTCGATCTCGCGGATTTTATTCAGATTCACGCAGAACGAGCGGTGGCAGCGGAAGAAATGCGAAGCCGGCAGTTTGCTGCAAAATTCGGTGATGTTCATCGGCATCACGTACGATTCGCGCCGGGTGTAGACAAACGTCATCTTTTCATGGGCTTCTGCGTAGTAGATGTCGTTGATCGGGGTCACGATGATCCGCTCATCTTTGATCAGGTTGATCGTATCGTTTTCGCGGGCCACCGGACTGGCGGGCGAAGTTCCAGTTTGCTGCTGTTGCCAGGCGGCTTCCAGCTTTTGCAGCATGCTGACAATGCGTGATTCCTGGTACGGCTTCAGAATGTAGTCAAAAGCTTCCAGTTCGAAGGCTTCAACGGCGTGTTCTTTCCACGCGGTAATAAACACAATAAAGGGTTTATGCGCGAACTGGCTGATATTTTGTGCCAGCAATACGCCGTCCAGCGAGGGAATATTAATATCCAGAAAAATGGCGTCAACGCGGTTGTGCTGGAGATATTTCAGCACGTCCAGACCATCGTCAAACGTGCCGACAATCTCCATCTGGCTGTGCTCTTTTATCAGCCAGCTCAGTTCCTGTTGGGCCAGGAATTCATCTTCAACAATGATGACTTTCACGACTTCACTCCTGGTTAAAGCAACAATGTGGCCGGTGCGGCTGCGGGCGAATGCTGATTCGGTACATAAAAGGCAATCTCAGTGCCGGGCTCCAGACGGCGGATATGTAATCCCTCACCGTAGAGCAGCTTAACGCGATGGTGCACATTCAATAGACCAATTTTATTGCCCGGCATTTCATTGGATTCGACCCGTTCAATCACTTTTGGATCGATACCGTGGCCCGTATCCCGCACGGCTATCCGTACCCGGTTACCACACTCCGCCACGCTGATGGTGACCACACCTTTCCCTTTGCAGGGCTGAATCCCATGGACGATAGCGTTTTCTACCAGCGGCTGAATCAGCAGGCTGGGAATATAACAGCTTACCTCTTCATCGATATCATAAATAACCGTTAGTTTGTCGCCAAAACGCGCTTGTTCGATGGCGATGTAATCCTTGATTTGATACAGCTCTTTTTTGATATCGATCTGCTCATCGTCTTTTAATTCGATATTGTAGCGAAGATAACGCGACAAATTAAAAATGAGCTGGCGTGCGGTGTCTGGGTTAAGTCGTACCGAGGATGAAATCGCGTTCAGGGCGTTAAACAGGAAATGAGGATTTATTTTACTTTGTAGTGCGCGTAGCTCTGCCTTATTTGCCATTTCGCGTAGCTGTTCCGCCCGGGAAACTTCAAGCTGAGTCGAGATAATTTGCGACAGACCAATAGCCATTTCCTGCAGCGAGGAGGTTATCTGGTGGGCGTGACAGTAGTAGATTTTTAGCGTACCGGTGACAACACCTTTCTCCCACAGCGGGATCACCAGCATGGAGTGTATTTCCGGTGTGCGATGCGCTTCATCATTGTTTTTAATGATGATTTTTCCGTAATTGATCGCCTGCTGCGTGGTAGGACTGACGAAATCATCGTTATCACGGTAGTTAAGTTCCCCCACGCCAACGTAGGCCAGAACGTGCTTGGTATTGGTAATTGCGACGGCGTCCGCATGGATGTCATGGCGAATAATTTCGCATACCTGGCGGAGCGACTCGCTGTTAACCTGCCGAAAAAGCGGCAAGGTTTTGTTGGCAATATCCAGCGCCAGCTTGGCCTGCTTCGCGGCGCTGGCCTCTTTCTCGCCCTCCACGCTTTGCACTAGCATGACGATAAAGCCAATGCAGACGCTGCCCAGGATCATTGGGATACCGATTTTTGAGACAATATCCAGTCCCAGTGCGATAGAGGGGGCCCAGACGACGACGAGGATCATCGTCAGGGATTCGCAAAGCATTCCGCCTAAAATGCCAGCTCGCCAGTGCTGTGCTTTAGGAATCTTACGGTTGATCCACCCGGCAATACAGCCTGCCAGAATACTGGTGATAAAACAGGGCAGGGCGGTGACGCCGCCGATGTCGATCAGATAGCGGTGGGTACCCGCGATGAGGCCCGTAATGATACCGACCCACGGACCAAACAGAATCCCCCCTGACATGACCGCGATAATACGCACGTTAACCAGTGAGCCTTCAACCGGTACGCCGGACCAGGTACTGAACAGGGCAAACATTGAGAAAATCGCGGTAACGGCGAGCAGCTCTTTTGGGGAGTGGGCTGATTTGTGCAACAGTTCGCGGAACAGGCGGATACGAATCAGGAAAAACAGACAGAACAGCATCAGTGCTGCCCGGTCAAATACCGCCAGCAGCATATTGAATATTTCGTGCACGGGTGACTCTTGCGCAAGGGTTAAACCTCTATGATAGGTAACCTGGGCCAGGATGACCAGCGCCCACGTAGCCTGTGCCTAATGAGGAAAAACCATAATATTAAAAGGGGATTGTTGCATGATTGTTGTATTTACAATACCTGTCCTGTCGGCGCTGCGTTCAAGGTAATGTATTTAACAACAAAATGTTAAATGATGGTAATTTTAAGCGGGTTGTGAAAATGAATATTTCCTCATTTTACTATGTTGTTCCTCTTTTTTGTCAGGAAAAAATATTTTGTTTTGCCTCTCGACAGAAGGAAATTATTCAGGCTATTTTCTAAACGTGCCACCATCGTGGCAGCGTCGCTCGGACGGTCCGGGCGCTAACGTTAATCTGAGGATATTATGGCTGACTCCCGCCCTGAACGTCGCTTTACGCGTATTGATCGCCTTCCCCCGTACGTTTTTAACATCACGGCTGAACTGAAGATGGCTGCGCGTCGGCGCGGCGAAGATATTATCGACTTCAGCATGGGGAACCCGGATGGGGCCACGCCTCCTCACATTGTTGAAAAACTGTGTACCGTAGCGCAGCGCCCGGATACGCACGGTTATTCCACCTCTCGCGGTATTCCGCGTCTGCGTCGGGCGATTTCCCGCTGGTACCAGGAACGCTATGACGTTGAGATCGATCCTGAATCCGAAGCCATTGTGACCATCGGTTCCAAAGAGGGACTTGCGCACCTGATGCTGGCAACGCTCGATCACGGTGATACGGTCCTCGTACCCAACCCAAGTTATCCCATCCATATTTATGGCGCGGTGATTGCCGGCGCGCAGGTACGATCTGTGCCGCTGGTCGAAGGCGTCGATTTCTTTAATGAGCTGGAGCGCGCGATTCGCGAAAGCTATCCGAAACCGAAGATGATGATCTTAGGTTTCCCGTCGAACCCGACGGCGCAATGCGTCGAGCTGGAGTTCTTCGAAAAAGTTGTGGCTCTGGCTAAACGCTATGACGTGCTGGTGGTTCACGACCTGGCCTACGCTGATATTGTCTACGACGGCTGGAAAGCGCCGTCGATTATGCAGGTACCGGGCGCTCGCGATGTCGCAGTTGAATTTTTCACCCTGTCGAAAAGCTACAACATGGCGGGCTGGCGTATCGGTTTTATGGTGGGCAATAAAACGTTGGTAAACGCGCTGGCGCGAATTAAGAGCTATCACGATTACGGAACCTTTACACCGTTACAGGTTGCGGCCATCGCCGCGCTGGAAGGCGATCAGCAGTGCGTGCGAGATATTGCAGAGCAATATAAACGTCGTCGTGATGTGCTGGTCAAAGGGCTGCATGAAGCTGGCTGGATGGTCGAGGTGCCAAAAGCCTCGATGTACGTTTGGGCGAAAATTCCAGAGCAATACGCCGGGATGGGGTCACTTGAGTTTGCCAAGAAACTGCTGAATGAAGCGAAGGTATGCGTTTCGCCGGGGATTGGGTTTGGTGATTATGGTGATACGCATGTGCGTTTTGCGTTGATTGAAAACCGTGACCGTACCCGCCAGGCTATTCGCGGTATCAAAGCAATGTTCCGTGCAGATGGCCTGTTACCGACCAGTGCAAAATCGACTTCTGAAAGTACCGACTGACCGAATGTTCCCCCAAAATGCAAACAGGAGCCTTATGGCTCCTGTTTTTTGCTGCGTCTTTTAATTTAGATCATCAGGGCGAAAGTACCGGCCCAAACGATGACCATAAAAGAAATGCCCATAAAGAAATATTTCACTTTTCATCTCTCCGCATACCTTGGGTATGTCTAAATGAACATATGCTTACCTGACAGAGAGCTGATGCACGCATAAACGAAATGGAGAATTCCCCTCGTTTACTTGGCTGCATCACCTCAGAATTCTGAGCTTTAATGCTCCAGACGGCGCTAATGTACGCCTAAAAATGAGGCGAGACAAGAGGCATTTTTTTATTTAATTTTAATAACTTACAAGTGTCGTGATTCGGCGACAGTTTAATTTCTTTCGGTAATAAATTGCTATTGAGCGACGGAATGCTTACTCGGATAGTTCTCATATCGCCATGATGTTAATGCGGTTAATTTTTCGCGGAATTTAATAATGAAAAGGTTAAAAATGACCAGGTTAATGATGTTAGCACTCGCTCTTACGCCGTTGACGTCGATGGCGGCCTCGCCGCTGGCGTTCAATTTCAGCTGCGCAAGTATTGGTGGTGTGAATAGTGATGGTAAAGGCAATGTCTGGATCGATGGCGCGAAGGCGACGGTGAAGGCTTTCAATGAAAACTATTGGGAGGCGACAAGTGGTAAAAATACCGTTTCTATCTCCCGCAAAGATGACGGAAATCCGGACGTATCCTGGACTGGACCTAATCGTAAGCACGGGGTTTGCCTGCCGGAGGATAATATTGATTATTCTCCAGCGAAAAAATCGACCAACGCAGGTCCGTCTTACTCCTGCTCTGCTGTTCAAAAGGGAAGTGCGGAAGATATTATTTGCCAGAGCCCATCGCTCTCTGCAATGGATCTGAAATTGAACGAAATTTTTAAACAGGCACTGGCTAAATCGAAGAATGATCCGATGTTAAAAGCAGAGCAGCGCGGTTGGATCAAAGGACGCAACGAGTGCTGGAAGGAGAAGGATGATGAGCCAGCCTGCATTGCCCGAAGCTATAGCGAACGAATGACTGAACTCCACAATAAATGGGGCGTGAAGTAATTCAGCCGTAGAAAAAAAGAAAGGCCTTGCGGCCTTTCTTTTCAGATATACAACGAGGCTTCACCCATCGGGCGCGTTTTGAAGCGACGGTGGATCCAGAGATACTGCTCGGGGGCGCGCATGATCTCTTTTTCGATAATTTTATTCATATAGGCCGCTGCCTGGCACTCATCAGACGGGTAACCTTCCATTTCAGGCGTGATGAACAGGCGATAACCAGAGTTATCTGCTTTTCTCACCATGGTTACGGTCAGCATCGCTGCACCAGACAAACGCGACAGCACGTAGGTACCGTTGGTGGTTGCCACATCTTTGACGGCAAAGAAGGGGGCAAACGAGCTTCCTTTACGACCGTAGTCCTGATCGGGGGCAAACCATACGGCTTCTCCTTTTTTCAGAGCACCGACAATACCACGCAGATTATTTCTGCCGATCATCGCCTTGTTGGAGCGCATACGACCACGGGTTTGGATCCACTCCATCAACTTATTGTTGTGCGGGCGATAGGTCGCCATCATTGGCTGACAAAGCCCCATTACGCGGCCACCCAACTCAAGCGACATAAAGTGTACGCCGACAACCATCACGCCACGATTTTGCAACTGGGCGCGCTTCAGGTTGTCCAGTCCTTCTACATCAAACCATTTACGCACTCGACGGTCCGGCCAGAACCAGGCCATACCTGTTTCAAGTAGCCCCATGCCGAGTGAACGGAAATTCTCATCGACCAGTTTCTCTCTTTCTTCCTGCGACAAATTTGGGAAACAGAGTTCGAGATTTTTACGTGCAATAGATTCACGGCGTTTTAAAAATGGACGAGCCAGCGTTCCTGTACGGGTACCAAGAAAACACAATACGGGATAGGGAAGCTGTACCAGTAACCAGAGCACTCCAACACCAAACCACGTGAGCCAGTAGCGCGGATGCAAAAACGCGCGTGAAAATTTACATTGGGGGAACATAAGCACCTGTTGTTGATACGAAATAGATGTATCGCGAAGATTCTTTGTCTTTCGCTTTACACTCTGTACTGATCGTTAGGCCGCCATGAACGACATTGGTTCCTGTAAAGAGTGTAAAACTGAGTCAGGACAAAACCACGAGGGGGCATGAATGATCGGACGCACAATGTACACCCGAAAATTAATGTCAGCCAGAAATAATTACTCAAGATTCGTAAATGTTTTTAAGGCGATTAAGAACAAAAATTAACCTATATATAATCCGTTGTTTTTATGCAGATTAAATAAATGTCTGCCCGAGAGAGTAATAGTATGCAGGTGAAGGATTTTTGTAACTAAGATGTTGCTGAAATTGCACGAGGATAGGAATTGTCTTAGAATATAAAGTTAAGGGAGTGTAAGGACTTACGTTAAGTTTACGGCAAACAGGAGGTATCGCTATGCTCTATTTCTGGATCTTTCTCGCTCTGAGCATTTTGTGCGTCAGTTGCTATATCTGGCAGGTTATGGGCGCTGCGGCGTCAATCAGCGCTTTTCTCGGCATGGCCATCCTTACGGCATTAATTTACTTTTTTACTATGCGATTGACCAATGGTAACGAAATGGTAACCGGGTTATTCCTGTTTCTTGCTCCTGCTTGCGGTTTGATTATTCGCTTTATGGTGGGTTACGGTAAGCAATAATTTGGAATGTTACGTTTAGCAATAAATTATCACGTTGAGCTTTTTGTTATTTATCTGAGTTATTGAAGTGCCAGCATCGCTGGCACTTTTTTGTGAGAGCGAAATGAATTACCGGGCATCCGCCAACTGGAGTGAGGCTTCCTCTTGCTGAGCATTTTTTCGCTGTTGTTCGAGCTCCAGCGCGCCACGATGAGAGAGGTAGCAAAACAGGATGCAGCAGACAATTCCACCCATCAACAGATAGAATCCGCCATGCCATCCCATTTTGTCGACCATTACGCCAAACAGGCTGGTTCCCAGCGACGCGCCAAAAATGTAGCTCATAAATCCGCGTAAACCTACCGCTGACCCCACTGCGAAGCTGGGGACGATTTCCATCGTCTGAACAGAAGCGAGGAACTGTGGAACATAGATCAGGCAACCCACAATGGCGGCAAAAATAGTGACCATCAGCAGGGATTCACTTTTCCAGTAGCCGATCAAACAGACGAAAATCAGCGCCATACAAATCATGGCCAGCGGCATGCGACGGCCTTTAAACAGTTTATCGGTAAGCCAACCCGCCAGTAATGTGGAAGGGATTGCTGCCCATTCAAAAAACAGAAAAGCGATGCTCATTTGCTCTTTCGAAAAATGTTTTTCGGTTAACAGATAAATAGGCAACCAGCTAATCATGCCAAAACGTACCATATAGACGAAGACATCTACCAGTGAAACATACCAGGCATTCTTATTACGCAGCACATAAGTGCAGAAGATCTGGAAGGCACTCATATTTTCTGGCGCCTGGACAGCGTGTCGGGAATTTAATACGACTTTTTCTTCCGGCATCATTTGTTCCAGAGCCGGTAAGCCTTCCTGGCGCGGTGAACCTTTCCCCAGCATTAGCACAATAAAAGCGAACAGGACGGCCACACCGGCCGGAACAATATAGCTGGCACTTTGCCAGTGCTCGCTCCCCAAAATGGCAAAGGCGGCACCCACGATCGGGGCAACAATACCACCGCCAACATTGTGAGAGATATTCCAGAATGCGCCAACGCGTCCACGTTCTTTACGCGGAAACCAGTTGGCAATGGTAATAAATGAAGGGCCAACGCCCATACCCTGGAACAAACCGTTGAAAACGACCAGAGCGGCAAAAATCCAGAATCCGGTACTGAATCCTAAACCGACGTTTACAATGGCGCACAGAATCAGGCCGCATGCCATAAAGACCTTAGGGCTGGCCTTGTCTGCCAGGCTGCTCATAATGCCTTTACTGATCCCATAAGCAATAAGCATGCAGCTGCTGAGTAGACCAATTTGTGTGGCACTGAGATCCAGATGTTCCTTCAGGTACGGTGTTGAGAGCGTGAAGTTATTGCGCACAATATAGTACGCAAGATAGCCAAGAAATACGCTGAGTAATGCCTGAATACGGTATCGGCCATAAGTTTCCTGGACTTTCTCCGCCGGGACTTTATTTGCCGCTGGCCCTGCTTTAAATATTGATAACATATCATCACCTAAATTTATATTGATGTGAATATCAGGATTTTTCGCAGTGAAGAGTGAAATAGACGGCAGAGAAACTCAAGTTGATGAAATGAGTCACTATTGACACAACTTGTGGATTGCGTGGCTGATTTTGACTCTTTTTAAATAATGGATTTTCAATTCTATTCTTTTACGGACGTTTTTATCATCGGTGTGTGCGGATATTAACAAATTCAGGCTGCGTTTTCGGGTATTCTTTACCGATGCCGTCACTTTCCGTTTGGTTATTCTACGAATAACCTTATTCTTCCCTCTGGCAGTGATAAACGGGTAAGTTTTGTCTCAATATTATTTTTTGCACATGTTGGTATTTATGAACGGGATCACAAACAGACTTTTGGGCCGGGGGCGTTGTTGGGCGATCTTGCTCTGTTTTATGTCGCTGTCGGTGAGTTATCTGGCGCAGGGTAAAGAGCTGGTAATGGCGACAACCTTTTCACCGGGGGCAACGGCCTGGATTATTCAGCGTTGGCAGACGGAACCGGGGTCGGTGATGATTCGCACATTAAACCGGACCAGCAGTTCACTGGAACAACTGCTTGATACTGCCAATGCGGAGAACGTCGATTTGATTTTGACCTCGTCGCCCATGCTGTTGCAGCATCTTCAGGAGCATCAGAAGCTGGCGCCCTTCGATAATGTGCTGCCGGAAAGCCAGCGGCTGGTGCCGGACTCGATTCGTTCTACCTCCGTGGCTGTTGCGATATCTGGTTTTGGCCTGTTGATTAACCGTTCTGCGCTGGCGGCGCGTCATTTGTCACCTCCTGCTGACTGGGGGGATTTAACGCATCCTAAATATCAGAACGCTTTGTTAATGAGTAGCCCGTCGCGTTCCGATACCAACCATCTGATGGTTGAGTCGTTGCTACAGCAAAAAGGGTGGGAAGAGGGCTGGGCGACATTACTGGCGAGTGCTGGAAATCTGGTGACGATTTCATCACGCAGTTTTGGCGTAGCCGACAAAATTAAGAGCGGCCTTGGCGTTGCGGGGCCGGTCATTGATAATTATGCCAACTTGTTGCTTAACGATCCTCACCTGGCGTTTACCTATTTTCCACGCTCGGCGGTATCGCCAACCTATGTTGCTGTTCTCAATAACAGCCAGCATCCCAATGAAGCGCGTCGTTTTATCCGCTATTTGTTAAGCCCGGAGGGACAGCGGATCCTTGCGGATGCGAATACGGGGAAATACCCGGTAACGCAGCTCGCATCTGATAATCCCCGCGCTGCTCAGCAGGCCATTTTAATGAACCAGCCTGCGCTTAATTATCGGCTGATCCTTAAGCGGCAACAGTTGGTGCAGCGGATGTTTGATACCGCAATCAGTTTTCGTCTTGCGCAACTAAAGGATGCATGGCGGGCGCTATACAGTGCGGAAGCTCGCCTGAAACGCCCGCTACCCGAAATCAGAGCCTTACTGACCAGCGTTCCGATAGATGCCAAAAGTAGTGAAGATGAAGCCTGGCTTGCGCAGTTTGATAATAAAAGCGTTGCCGAACAGCAGATGATGGAGTGGCAGCTCTGGTTTCTTAAAAATCAGCGTCAGGCGATATCAAAACTGGAAGAATTAAAATGAAAGGTGGATCGATACTGCACCGTCTGCGTCAGCTCAGCATCAGCAGCAGTCTGCGAGGAGCCTTTCTGACGGGCGCATTACTGACGTTGAGCGTAAGCTGCGTCAGTTTGTACTCCTGGCATGAGCAGAGCTCGCAGATACGCTATTCGCTTGATGATTACTTCCCGCGCGTGCATTCCGCTTTTTTGATTGAAGGGAATCTCAACCTGGTTGTGGACCAGCTTAATGAATTCCTGCTGGCTCCCAATACGACGGTAAGGCTGCAACTGCGCAATCAGATAATCTCGCATCTGGATAAAATCGAAGTGCTGAGCAGGGGGTTGCAACCAGCAGAACAGCAGCAGCTGGCGGTGATTTTGCAAGACAGCCGGGCGCTGATGGCAGAACTGGACCGGGTGCTCTACAACATGTTCCTTGTACGTGAAAAAGTGAGCGAACTTTCCGCGCGCATTGATTGGCTACATGATGATTTTACTACTGAGCTGAATTCACTGGTGCAGGATTTTACCTGGCAGCAGGGGACGTTGCTGGATCAAATCGAGGCCAAAAATGGTGATGCGGCGCTGTATCTCAAACGTGCCCGAGAGGTGCAAAACGAGCAGCAGCAGGTTTACACCCTGGCAAGAATTGAAGACCAGATCGTTGATGATTTACGCGACAGGCTTAATGAACTGAAATCGGGTAGCGACGACGGAATGCTGGTGGAGAATCACATCCGCTACCTGGAAAATTTGAAGAAAACGGCGGATGAAAATATCCGTACCCTTGATGACTGGCCCAGCACTATCACCCTGCGACAAACTATCGATGAGCTGCTGGAAATCGGGATGATGAAAAATAAAATGCCCGATACCATGCGCGATTATGTCGCCGCGCAAAAAGCGCTCGTTGATGCCAGCCATGCCAGAGAGGCCACACTTGGGCGCTTTCGAACACTGCTTGAAGCGCAACTGGGGAGTAGCCATCAGCAAATGCAGACGTTTAACCAACGGCTGGAACAAATTGTTCGTGTCAGCGGTGGACTTATCCTGCTGGCGACGCTGCTGGCGCTACTTCTCGCCTGGGGGCTTAATCACTACTTCATTCGTTCGCGTCTGGTGAAACGTTTTACTGCGCTCAACCAGGCCGTGGTGCAAATTGGTCTTGGCAGAACGGATGCCACTATCCCGGTATATGGACGCGATGAACTGGGGCGTATCGCAGGCTTGCTGCGCCATACTCTGGGCCAGTTGAGCGCGCAAAAAAATCAGCTGGAGCAGGAAGTGACTGAGCGCAAAGAGATTGAATCCGATCTTCGCGCAACGCAGGATGAGCTGATCCAAACCGCAAAACTGGCGGTGGTCGGCCAGACTATGACCACGCTGGCGCACGAGATTAATCAACCGCTGAATGCGCTGTCGATGTATCTGTTTACGGCGGGCAGGGCAATTGAACAGGGGCAATCCGCTCAGGCCAGAAGCACATTAACCAAAGCGGAGGGACTGATTACTCGCATTGATGCCATTATCCGTTTGCTGCGTCAGTTTGCGCGCCGGGCCGAGCCAGGTACGCCTCTGCATCCGGTCGATCTCCGACAAACGTTCAATGCTGCCTGGGAACTGTTGTCCATGCGGCATATGCCACAGCAGGGTACGCTGACGCTCCCAGACCGGAGCGTGTGGGTGGCTGGTGATGAAGTGCGTATTCAGCAGGTGCTGGTAAACGTCCTGGCAAATGCGCTGGATGCCTGTCCGGTAGCGGCGAAAATAGATGTTCACTGGCAGGCCGAAGGCAGCCGGTTGTGCGTATTTATCAGCGATAACGGCCCCGGTTGGCCTGGGGCATTATTACCATCACTGTTAAAACCGTTTACCACCAGTAAGGATGTTGGCCTCGGTATTGGCTTATCGATTTGTGTATCGTTAATGATGCAAATGAACGGCGAACTGCGCCTGGCGTCAACCCCGGGGCGCAATGCCTGCGTCGTTCTGCAATTTAATCTGACGGATGTAAACGATGTTGAGTGATGAATATTCTGTTCTGCTTATTGATGATGATGCCGATGTTCTCGACGCTTACACTCTGTTGCTTGAACAGGAGGGATATCATGTATTCGCATGCAGTAACCCTTTTGATGCCCGAAATTGGTTGCAGGCCGACTGGCCAGGGATTGTCCTGAGCGATGTGTGTATGCCTGGCTGTAATGGAATCGACCTGATGACGTTGTTTCATCAGGATGACAATCAGCTTCCGATCCTGTTGATCACCGGGCATGGAGATGTTCCGATGGCGGTGGACGCGGTGAAGAAAGGGGCGTGGAACTTTCTGCAAAAACCGGTTGATCCTGGCAAACTGCTGGTGTTGGTAGAGGATGCGTTGCGTCAGAGAAAATCTGTTATTGCACGTCGTCACTATTGCCAGCAAAAGCTACAAGTTGAACTGGTCGGCTACAGTGACTGGGTTAATCAGTATCGCCAGCGTTTACGGCAACTGGCGGAAACGGATATTGCCGTCTGGTTTTATGGCGAGCCGGGAACCGGGCGTATGACCGGGGCCCGTTATTTACATCAACTTGGGCGCAGCGCTGAAGGCGCGTTTATTCGCGGTGAACTGACGCCCGGGAACTCGGAACAACTCAATGACCTTATTGCCCAGGCGCAAGGGGGAACGCTGGTTCTGAGCCATATTGAGTGCCTGACGCGTGAACAGCAACACCAGCTGGTGCATTTGCAAAGCCAGGAGCGACGTCCGTTTCGCTTAATTGGCATTGGCGCCACTTCGTTGGTGGAACTGGCGGCAACCAACCAGATTGTGGCCGAACTCTATTACTGTTTTGCGATGACGCAAATTGGTTGCCAGCCGTTGTCTCAGCGCCCGGATGATATTGAACCGCTGTTTCGCCATTATCTGCAGAAAGCCTGTCTGCGTCTGAACCATCCTGTGCCTGAGGTTGACGGGGAATTACTAAAAGGTATGCGGCGTCGCGTGTGGTTAAGCAATGTTCGGGAACTGGCCAATGCCGCCGAGCTTTTTGCCGTTGGGCTATTGCCACTGGCTGAAACCGCGAATCCGCAACTGCATTTGCCTCAACCGACACCGCTCGATCGTCGGGTCGACGAGTACGAGCGGCAGATCATTACTGAAGCGCTAAATATCCATCAGGGGCGTATTAATGAAGTCGCGGAGTATTTACAAATCCCGCGTAAAAAACTCTATTTACGCATGAGAAAATACGGGCTGAGCAAAGAACACTATAAGTTTTAGCAGGCGGAATGTGGGGATGAAGAGACGTTGACAGTATTTCGGTGGCGGCGTGAGCGTTCACCGAAATATGTGACGAAATTCCGGGTGATTATTGAGGGGTTTTGCTTACCACATCAGATCATCAGGAATGACAAAATCAGCATACGGATCGTCTTCATCCTTAGCTTCCTGGCTCAGTTCGCAATTAAGCACGATATAGCTTGCATCGCGCTGGGCAATCTTGTCGGCGACGACTGCCGGAATGATGGCGTATTCGCTCTCGCTACCACTTTCAGCCGTCAGACGGGCAATAGCCAGACGGCCCTTGATCAACTGAGACTGAGTCACCTTATCAACATAGACTTTTTTGATCAGATTATTGTCAGTAAAGTTGTAACCAATATCGCCACGGGTAATGGTGATTTTATTCATTTCAATTAGTTGCTTGATCTGCGCTTTATACTCTTTAGACAACGTGGCCTGCTTCTGTTGTTCGCTGAGTTGCTTATCACGCTCGATCTGCGCTTTTTTATTCTCTTCAACCGCTTCTCTGGCTTCACGA
The DNA here is from genome assembly GCF_030334095.1 of Citrobacter sp. Cf118. Taxonomy (NCBI): domain Bacteria; kingdom Pseudomonadati; phylum Pseudomonadota; class Gammaproteobacteria; order Enterobacterales; family Enterobacteriaceae; genus Citrobacter; species Citrobacter sp. Cf118. The sequence continues at coordinate 238,428 of NZ_JAOWES010000083.1, forward strand.
GCCTGAACGCGCGATTTTTTCGCCGTTCTCTGCACTTTCGCCATTTTTTTGCTGCTGACCAGACCCGCTTTAAGCATCTGTTCTTGTAGGGTAAGTTTTGTCATTGTCGCTTCTAATCCAAAAAATCGTTGTAAGGATTATAACCTTAACGTTCGGCGGGACGCCAGAATGATGGCCGCAGTCACGGTTGTTATCACTGTCCTGAGTCTTTCTCCCTTGCTGAATCAGTTGATGATTACCTGATTTTTTTAATAAAAAATAATATGCCGAATAAGTTAATAAGATGGAACATAGGTTTGCAGATTCACATTAGACAGCGTTTTATTCTGATTGAAGTAATTAAATAGAGTTATTCTGGTAAATATTTAATCTAAAAAACAAACAGTTGCCCATTGCTCAAATTTAAAGAGCCGCTTCTTTACGCCGATAACCATAATGAAAATATGGACAATGGAGGGAAGTGGCATGTGGTGGGTTTATCGAATGCCGATGAAAATGAAGTTAATAATCGCGCTACAACCACTATTACTGGCGTTGTGTTGGTTTGCAGGTTCAGGAATATTGACGCGCATTGAGACAGAACGGCAGATGGAGAATATTGCCCAACTGACAGCGCTCGCACGCAGTGCCGGAAATGTGGTGCATGAACTGCAAAAAGAACGGGGAATGAGTGTCGGATTTCTGGGGGCTGCAGGGACTACGTTTAAAGATGAGTTAAACGCACAGCGGGCTTTGACCGATCGCGAGATCGAGGTATTCGTGCGCTCGTTGTCCGATACTGCATTGCCGGAAGGGGATGTTGCTACCTCTGTCGCTGCGTTTAAGAAAAACATTCTTTCGCTCGCCACCATCCGGGAAAATGTCACGCAGTTGGGGCTTCCGGCCGCAGATGTGGTTAAGTTTTACACCAACGTCATTGCTGATGTGCTGAGTTTTGTCGGCAAGTTGGGGCAGTTGACGGATTCTGGCGAAATGGCAAACGCATTCGCCGCCTACTACAATCTGCTGAATTTGAAAGAACAAGCGGGTATTGAACGGGCACTGTTATCAAATATCTTTTCCTCCGGTCATTTCGCCGACGGACAGTTACATCAGCTCAGTGATGTCGTCAGTAAACAGAACGTCTGGCTGGCACAATCGTTGCGCCTGAGCTCGCCGGAACAGGCGGCCATGTTGAAAAATCGCTTACAATCTGCAGAAGCGTCAAAAGCCCTCTCATTTCGTGAAACCGCGTTTAATCATGTCGAGAACGGTGAATTTGGTGTCGATCCTACGACCTGGTTCAAAGTACAAACCCAGCGTATTGAAGTGATGCGGCAGATAGAAAATGTGACGGCGAATCTTCTGTTGGCGAATGCAGAAAAACTCGCGCAGGATGCACGAAAAAACTGGCAAATATATATGGTCGTCAGCTTGTTAGCGCTACTGGCATCATTGACCTTCGCTGGAGCCATCGCAATCAATATGCATCGCCAATTCAGCGACACGCTGCGCAAGATTGCAGGGATGAATGGCGATCTGACTCAACGTCTGGCGACGCCGGGTAAAGATGAGCTTTCCTCACTTAATCGTGCCTATAACACGATGCTGGAAAGTATTCAGCATATCGTACAGGAGATTAAACAAGGTGCCGTGGTTTTGTCCGATGCCAGCAGCAGTATTACGGTGGGAAATCAGGATTTGGCTCAACGTACAGATGAACAGGCTGCATCAATAGTACAAGCCGTGGCCAGTATGGAGCAGCTATCAACTGCGATTACGCAAACAGCGGATAATGCCCGCGAAGCGGAGCATCTGACAATCAGGCTGGAAAAAGAGGTCCGACAGGCCAGTAACGTTGCCTCTGCGGCGAACCAGAGTATGGGGGATATTCGCGCTTCCAGTGAGAAAATATCGAATATTGTGACCTCAATTGATGATATCTCGTTTCAGACTAACTTACTGGCGCTGAATGCGGCAGTGGAAGCTGCGCGGGCAGGAGAGATGGGCAGGGGGTTTGCGGTTGTGGCCAGTGAAGTGCGGAATCTTTCACAGCGTTGCGCCAAAGAAGCTAACCAGATCCGCGAGCTGGTTGCGCAGAATATGGTTAAAATTAGTGAGGGCGTTGAGCGGGTCACGGCGTCTGCTACCGCGCTGGAAGCGGCAGCGGACAATACCACCAGTATGAAGCAATATATTGCGGATATCGCGCGTGTGGCGACGGAACAGTCGCAAGGGGTAACCCAGATAAACCAAGCTCTGCGACCGATGGAGCAGGTTACGCAGCAAAATGCGGCGCTGGTTTCTCAGGCCGCGAGCGACAGCCAGCGGCTGGACAATCTGTCGGTCACCATGAAGGGGCTGGTCAATCGTTTTGTTGTCTGACATGACGCCGCTGTACCGATCCGGTAAACGCGCCGGATCGGTCAGTTGTCGTCATCTTAGTGTGATGGTATGAAGCAAATATTGGGCGGGTTAAGAAAAGATTCCTGACATAGCAATCTTGTCGCTGGTAAAGTGAACAACCGATACCGAGATGTGGCCAGAAGGGAATTCCGTGTGACTGAACGTATTGATTATGAGACTGAAAAATACAGCTTTACTGAGGCGACTGAGAGTTCCCGCCTTACCGGCCAGTGGGCTGATGTTATTACTGAATGTCGCGAATTGAAGGCGGGACCGCAAGAGCGTCTGCGTATTGCTTTATTGAATGTGGATTACGTGACCAGTTTTGAGTTGCCTTTCCGCCTGTTATTACTCCGTACCCCGCAACTGATTGCCAGCGTGCGTGAAGAGCTGCAGCTTAGTCAGAAAAACGTCATCTTTAACGGCAAACGCTTTGGTTGTGTTTACAGCCTGAAAGCGAGTCTCGGTGGGATACCGGATGAATTTCAGTACCGCCTGTCGCATCGAATCCGGCGCATTAGCCCTGCAGGTTCAAGCGAAGCGCCATATCAGCAGATTGCTAAAACAGTAAAAGCACCACGCGAACGTCTGAAGCTGGCACTTGAATCGGGCCTTGATGTCACTGCGCTGGACGGGCTTTTCTGGTTTGGCAGCCAGCGTATTGCCGCTGATGTGTTGAGGCTGAGAAAAGCAGGGATGCGGATAGCTACAGAGCAGACAATGGTGTCCGACAATCTTACTGCAACAGTGAGGAATGTGCCGTTCTACCGCCTGGCCCAGTGATGAACTGGCTGGTAATTGATTGGATTTAAAAAGGATGCATTAATATCAGAGTGTCCCCTGCAGGAATCGAACCTGCAACTAGCCCTTAGGAGGGGCTCGTTATATCCATTTAACTAAGGGGACGAAGCGGCACGAGTATAGCGTTTTTTACTCACAACGGTAAGTCTCAGGCCGCCCGACTGCTCAAACAGTCACCATTCAGGCCTGTTTTTTCTGGTTTTTCTGCGTTTGCTCATCACGCTTTGCTTGTAACCGGGCTTCTTCCTTGCGTTTGTTGCTCATATCATTGCGGATCTGCGCATGGCTCATCAGCGCGAAAATAAACGTTCCGCCACAGATATTCCCGGCGAGCGTTGGTAGCGCAAAGGGCCAGAAAAAATCACTCCAGTGCAGCGTGCCATTAAAGACCAGATAGAGAATTTCCACGGAGCCAACGACGATATGCGTGGTATCGCCTAACGCAATCAGCCAGGTCATCAGAATAATGACCACAATTTTTGCCGCCCCGGCAGCGGGGAACATCCACACCATCGTGGCAATTAACCAGCCAGAAATGATGGCGTTGGAAAACATCTCCACAGGAGTGTTTTTCATCACATCCATGCCAATTTTGACGAAAGCATCGCGGGTCTCTTCATCAAAAATCGGCATATGTTCAAACGCCCATGCTGCAACCCCGGTGCCAATAATATTACCCAGCAGTACCACGCTCCACAGGCGCATCAACAGGCTAAAATTGCCGAGGGTAGGGTTTTGCATCACCGGCAGTACGGCGGTGACGGTATTTTCGGTAAAGAGTTGTTGGCGGGCCATAATGACAATAATAAAGCCGAAGGTATAACCGAGGTTCTCGAGTAAAAACCCCCCTGGCACACCTTCCAGCTGTACGTGAAAAATCCCTTTAGCCAGTAGCGAGGCGCCCATCGACAGTCCGGCTGCGATGGCTGACCACAGCAGGGCCATTGCGTCGCGCTCCATCTCTTTCTCCCCATCCTGGCGAATATGTTCATGGATCGCCATGGCGCGGGAGGGGAGTCTGTCCTCATCAAGCTCTATCTTTTTCCCTGTTAGTTTTTCATCGCTTTCCACTTCGAGTTCGTCGCTGTGTCGATCAATCTTATCTTTCTTGATGTCATTCATGGTCGAATCCTGAATAAGCACGTATTGCTAAAGCGTAGCGGCTTTTGTCTGAAAATCAGCGGGAGAAAGTCTGAGATAGCAAAAATGGTAACGTTTGTTTTTATCGGGTTAGTTAGAATAGAACCGCCGCGGAGTGCGTATTACCAGGCTATGATCAAATCAGTAAGACAGGGTATATAGACATCATTTGACGTGCTGTTACAATCGCTCACATCTAAACAGGCGGATACGTCATCGTTCCGTCATGGATGGCAATCAGCGATAGCCATAAAACACAGGGAGATACTTATGAAGCTTCGCCTGTCGGCGCTTGCGCTGGGAACCACACTTTTGGTGGGGTGTGCGAGCTCCGGTACTGAGCAGCAGGGGCGTTCGGACCCATTTGAAGGGTTCAACCGTACCATGTACAACTTCAACTTTAACGTGTTGGATCCCTATGTTGTTCGACCGGTAGCAGTGGCCTGGCGTGATTATGTTCCGCAGCCGGCGCGTAATGGTTTAAGCAACTTTACGGGGAACCTTGAAGAACCGGCCGTCATGGTCAACTATTTCCTGCAAGGCGATCCTTATCAGGGGATGGTGCACTTTACCCGTTTTTTCCTGAATACCCTGTTAGGTATGGGCGGCTTTATCGATGTGGCAGGTATGGCTAATCCGAAGTTGCAGCGCGTTGAACCACACCGCTTTGGCAGTACGTTAGGCCACTATGACGTGGGTTACGGGCCGTATATGCAGCTTCCGTTCTACGGTAGTTTCACACTGCGTGATGACGGCGGCGATATGGTCGATACCCTGTATCCGGTACTGTCCTGGCTGACCTGGCCGTTGTCGATAGGCAAATGGACGGTTGAAGGGATTGAAACTCGCGCGCAATTGCTCGATTCTGACGGTCTGCTGCGTCAGTCTTCCGATCCTTACATTATGGTGCGTGAAGCTTACTTCCAGCGTCATGACTTTATTGCGAACGGTGGGAAACTCAAACCAGAAGAAAACCCGAACGCGAAAGACATTCAGGACGATTTAAAAGAGATCGATTCTGAGTAAGGAATTGGGCAAATAAAAAGGTGAGCTAAAAAGCTCACCTTTTTTACGTATGAAGAAAATCAGAATGCGTAGTTCAAGTTCATACCGTACAACCAAGCTTTCCCTTCAGATTCAAAGGAGTATGGGCCTTCTTCGAACTTCACTTTCTGACCGTGCATATAAGAGATGCCAACATCCAACGAGGCATCCTTATTAAAGGCGTAGGTTGTGCCCGCGCTCAGCCAGAAGCGGTCCTGATCCGGAATAGAGATGGAACGACGGTTTGCCGGAACCGGGCTATCATCAAAGGCGATACCGGTACGGAACGTCCAGGTATCATCATAGTAATAAGTAGTACCGAGCGCGATGCGATAGGAGTCTTTGAAGCCTTCTTCTTTATAGAACAAGGTTTGGCCGTTGTTGCCTTTTGCTTTCAGCTCCTGGAACTGACTCCAGCTGGTATAAGCCATGCTGTAGTGAACCGCCCACTGTGGTGCAACGCGGTTATAACCTGAAAACTCCCACATTTCCGGCAGGTTCAGATCAAGTGAACCATCGATCGTACTGCCGTTGGTTCCTGCTGGCAGGCTGGCGAACACTGGACGCAACTGCGCAGGAATACGATCCATTGATGGCAGATTGCTGCGGTAATCACCGTTGAAGTCAATTTTTACTTCAGAACGGTAGGTGAAACCGTAGCGGTTATCTTTGTCTACTTCATAAAGAAGACCAGCATTCCAACCGAAGCCCCATTCGTCACCTTTCAAGCGCGCAATCTGTGTATCTGCCGGATATTGCGCAGCCAGTGATGGAGGAATTCTACCCCCGGAGCCTGCAACGATCTGCTGTGGTAAATCGCCTGCATAGCGTTCAAGCTTCGCTTTGGCATAGATGGCGTTTAAACCGAGACCGAAGCTAAAATGATTGTTCAGGCGATAAGCACCGCTCAGGTTTAGATTGAGCGTTTCCAAATCGGTTTTTCCGCCCATCGAGCCTGCTGTGTAATTATTGTTAAACTCCGTAGCCAGGCCGTAGTTAGAGGTGACTGAGGCCCCCCAACCAAACTGATCGTTAATCGGAGCAACAAAATGCACGTTCGGTATCCAGGCTGTTGGGGCGATATTATCCTGGCTGGCGTCATTGCCAATACGCGAGCGACCGGAAATATCTACATCCGGGTCAACGAAAATTGCACCCGCAGAAAAAGTAGGGCGATCGAACATCATAATCAGTGCCGGGTTACGACTGGCGTTTCCTGCATCATCTGCAATTGCGCCTTCACCCGAATATGCCCGGCCAAGGCCAGAGGAAGAAAATTCGTTTAACTGAAAGCCTGCAGACCAGGCCTGTGTGGAGATAATTGCCACTGCGACTGCGAGAGCAGACTTTGTAAACAGGGTTTTCTGGCTCATGACCATAACCTCATAGATTTATTTTTATACAAACAATGTTACATACCGTAACAGGAGCGCGAAGTGTAGGGTCTGAGGTACGACTTAGAAATCAGACCAGTGGCGTGAGTATAGGTCGGACCAGCTGGAATGTTGCAAGTATGTTTATAAATATTTTCAAATTTGATCAGAGAAACGCGATCCAGCTGGCAAAATTGCGGAGGTGCGCACTCACCTGTTTGGGCGATTTTTGTTTTAGATCATTTTTAAGTGTGATTTCGGTCACTTATCGCATTTCGTACAATTAACGACTGGAGAGGCGAATAATGGGAGCGTAAAATATCCCTATCGTTTATCTGGCACCTCAGGTGCGAATACAGAGGAAATCTACAATGAGTAAATGCAGTGCTGATGAAACCCCGGTTTGCTGCTGTATGGATGTTGGCACCATCATGGACAACTCCGATTGCACCGCGTCCTACAGCCGTGTGTTCGCGAATCGCGCAGAGGCAGAAGAAACACTGGCCGCTCTGACTGAAAAGGCACGTGGCGTGGAATCTGAGCCTTGCCAAATCACTTCGACCTTTACTGAAGTGTCAGAAGGTGTGCGTCTGGATATCGACTTTGTTTTTGCCTGTGAAGCTGAAACGCTGATTTTCCAGCTGGGCCTGCGTTAATCCCCTCTGCAAAAGCCCTTGCTATCTGATAGCAAGGGCTTTTTCGTAACTGTCAGTGATTATTCACTGTGTCTTAGCTCCCACTTTCTTTTCTCCCCGCTTGGCTAAATGTAAAAAATTGGTTAAGACTATGATCAGGTCAGACCACTTATTTTATTTTTTACAGGGGAGTGTTATGAGTCAGGCTTTACCGCTGGTTACCCGCCAGGGCGACCGTATTGCCATTGTAAGTGGATTGCGTACGCCATTTGCTCGTCAGGCTACCGCGTTTCATGGCATTCCCGCCGTTGATTTAGGTAAAATGGTCGTCGGTGAGCTGCTGGCGCGCAGCGAAATTCCTGCCGATGTGATCGAGCAACTGGTTTTTGGTCAGGTGGTGCAAATGCCTGAAGCACCAAATATTGCTCGTGAAATTGTGCTGGGAACCGGCATGAATGTACATACCGATGCATACAGCGTGAGCAGGGCCTGCGCGACCAGTTTCCAGGCGGTGGCGAATGTCGCGGAAAGCCTGATGGCGGGGTCTATTCGTGCTGGAATTGCGGGTGGTGCGGACTCCTCGTCAGTCTTGCCTATTGGCGTTAGTAAAAAGCTGGCGCGGGTGCTGGTGGATGTCAATAAGGCCCGGACAACCGGTCAACGTCTTAAACTCTTTTCCCGATTGCGCTTACGTGACCTGATGCCTGTGCCGCCAGCCGTCGCCGAGTATTCTACCGGTTTGCGTATGGGGGATACGGCTGAGCAAATGGCCAAAACCTATGGTATTACCCGAGAGCAGCAGGATGCTCTGGCGCACCGCTCTCATCAGCGTGCCGCTCAGGCATGGGCTGAAGGAAAGCTGGCAGATGAGGTAATGACTACCTACGCGCCACCGTTTAAAGATCCTTTTTCAGAAGATAACAACATTCGCGGTAACTCTACGCTGGCCGATTACGCCAAACTACGTCCGGCGTTTGACCGCAAGCACGGCACCGTCACCGCGGCAAACAGTACCCCGCTAACGGACGGCGCAGCCGCCGTGATCATGATGACAGAGTCGCGTGCGAAAGAGTTGGGGCTGGTGCCGCTGGGGTACTTGCGTAGTTTTGCTTTTACCGCCATCGATGTCTGGCAGGACATGCTGCTGGGACCGGCGTGGTCAACACCGCTTGCCCTGGAGAGAGCCGGTCTGACGATGGCAGATTTAACCCTGATCGATATGCATGAAGCCTTTGCCGCGCAAACGCTGGCGAATCTTCAGCTGTTGGGTAGCGAACGTTTTGCCCGCGACGTGCTGGGCAGGGGGCATGCCACTGGCGAGGTTGATGACAGTAAATTTAACGTGCTGGGCGGATCGATTGCCTATGGACACCCCTTTGCTGCCACCGGTGCGCGCATGATCACTCAAACCCTCCATGAGCTGCGTCGTCGTGGCGGCGGTTTTGGTTTAGTGACAGCCTGTGCAGCTGGTGGTCTGGGTGCGGCAATGGTTCTGGAGGCGGAATAATGGAAATGACATCGGCTTTTACACTAAACGTACGTCTGGATAACGTTGCTGTTGTCACCATTGATGTGCCCGGAGAGAAAATGAACACCCTGAAAGCAGAGTTTGCTTCTCAGGTGCGGGCCATTCTGAAACAAATCCGCGATAACAAAGCATTGCGTGGTGTGGTGTTTATTTCGGCTAAACCCGATAACTTCATTGCCGGGGCGGATATCAACATGATTGGTAGCTGTCGCAGCGCGCAGGAAGCCGAAACGCTGGCCCGTCAGGGGCAGCAGATGATGGCTGAAATTAATGCTTTACCGATCCCGGTTATCGCCGCGATTCATGGTGCATGCCTCGGCGGTGGCCTGGAGATGGCGCTGGCGTGCCACAACCGTATTTGTACCGATGATGCTAAAACCGTACTGGGTTTACCTGAAGTACAACTTGGCTTGTTGCCCGGCTCCGGTGGTACGCAGCGGCTGCCGCGCCTGATTGGCGTCAGTGCCGCACTGGATATGATCCTCACCGGAAAACAATTACGCGCAAAACAGGCGCTGAAAGTTGGTTTAGTGGATGAAGTTGTACCGCATTCCATTTTGCTGGAAGCGGCCGTTGAACTGGCTAAAAAGGACAGTTCTGCGCAACGAACACTGCCCGTGAGAGAGCGAGTATTGGCGGGGCCGCTGGGGCGGGCGCTGTTGTTCCGCATGGCCAGTAAAAAGACGGCGCAAAAAACGCAAGGTAACTACCCTGCAACAGAACGTATCCTTGAGGTCATCGAAACCGGGCTAGCGCAAGGCAGCAGTAGTGGTTACGACGCAGAGGCCCGCGCGTTTGGTGAGCTGGCGATGACATCCCAGTCTCAGGCGCTACGGCACATCTTTTTTGCCAACACCGACGTGAAAAAGGATCCGGGAAGCGATGCGAAGCCCGGTCCGCTGGACAGCGTTGGCATTTTGGGCGGCGGTCTGATGGGGGGCGGTATTGCTTATGTGACGGCCTGTAAAGGCGGCTTGCCTGTGCGAATCAAAGATATAAACGCTAAGGGAATCAACCATGCGCTGAAGTATAGCTGGGATCAGCTTGAAACGAAGGTTCGCCGCCGTCATATCAAAGCCAGCGAACGCGATAAACAACTGGCGCTGATTTCGGGATCGATCGACTACCGTGGCTTTGCGCATCGCGATTTGATTATTGAAGCCGTGTTTGAAGATCTGTCGCTAAAACAACGGATGGTGGCAGAAGTTGAGCAAAATTGCGCACCTCATACCGTTTTTGCTTCTAACACCTCATCTTTGCCCATTAGCGATATTGCTGCGAATGCTACCAGGCCTGAACAAGTGATTGGTTTACACTTTTTTAGTCCGGTGGAAAAAATGCCGTTGGTCGAAGTGATCCCACATGCCACGACCTCCGAGCAGACGATTGCAACTACCGTTAAGTTAGCGAAAAAACAGGGCAAAACGCCGATAGTGGTCAGAGATAAGGCTGGCTTTTACGTTAACCGCATTTTAGCGCCTTACATTAACGAAGCGATTCGTATGTTGACTGAGGGCGAGCGGGTCGAAACCATAGACGCCGCGCTGGTTAAGTTTGGTTTTCCTGTTGGGCCAATCCAACTTTTGGATGAGGTCGGAATTGATACGGGCACTAAAATTATACCAGTGCTTGAGGCTGCATATGGAGAACGTTTTAGCGCGCCTGCAAATGTTGTTGCTTCAATTTTGAATGACGATCGCAAAGGTAGAAAAAATGGTCGGGGTTTCTATCTTTATGGTGTGAAAGGGCGTAAAAGCAAAAAACAGGTCGACCCTGCAATTTATACGCTTATTGGCGTTCAGGGTCAGGGCCGACTTACCGCTGCGCAGGTAGCAGAGCGGTGCGTCATGTTAATGCTCAATGAAGCAGCTCGTTGTTTCGACGAGAAGATAGTCCGTAGCGCACGTGATGGCGACATCGGCGCTGTATTTGGTATTGGTTTTCCGCCATTCCTCGGCGGCCCGTTCCGGTATATAGATTCACTCGGCGCGGGAGAAGTGGTTGCGACTCTGCAACGGCTGACCACGCAATACGGCTCGCGGTTTGCGCCGTGTGAACAGTTATTGCAGATGGCGGCACACAGTGAAAGATTCTGGAATATTGGGGAAACTGACCTGAATTCATGAGGTCAAAGGTAGGATGAATCCGCACTGAATGTATGGCTCGCGCTCAAAATGTAAACAGAGATTGACTATACTTACGCCGTTGAGGTAAAAAACAGCGTTTCATTCGGTGAATGGATAAGGCACAATGCCGGCCACCATATCGTTATCACAGCCAATAGGGGCTGTGAATAAAGGTATTGGTGATTCTGGTTAACAAAAGCGGTGCAATATGCAAGTTTTTATCATGCGTCACGGCGACGCGGCCCTCGATGCCGCCAGTGATTCGGTTCGTCCCTTAACCTCCTGTGGTTGTGACGAATCTCGCCTGATGGCGAACTGGCTGAAAGGTCAAAAAGTGGATATCGAACGTGTTCTGGTGAGCCCGTTCCTACGAGCCGAACAAACGCTGGATGTGGTGGGGGAATGTATGAACCTGCCAACCGGTGTGGATGTTTTGCCGGAGTTGACTCCTTGCGGCGATGTCGGTCTGGTCAGTGCCTATTTACAGGCTCTGGCCAATGAAGGTATCGCCACGGCACTGGTTATCTCTCACTTGCCTTTAGTGGGGTATCTGGTGTCTGAGCTTTGCCCAGGTGAAACACCGCCGATGTTTACCACATCAGCGATTGCCAGCGTAACGCTTGATGAGAGCGGGAAGGGTACTTTTAACTGGCAGATGAGCCCGTGTAACCTGAAAATGGCAAAAGCGATTTAAAAAGGTTGGTATCGGATAAGGCGCAGCCGTCATCCGAAAATGCAAAGAGCCGCAAACGCGGCTCTTTCTGTTTTTCTGCATCACGGAAGTTCGGGCGGTAGCCACTCTTCTACTTCAATTAGCACCAGCAGCGCGGCGTCGCCACCGTACTCTTTCGGTGCCTGATGAAAAGCCATCACGTGCGGATGCTGGGCCAGCCAAAGCGGCGTTTGCTGTTTCAGAATATGTTTTCCGTGGCCATGCATCACGCAGGCGCAAAATACATGCTCACGACGACAGGCGGCAATCAGCGCGCCTAACTCTTGTTTGGCCTGCTGCTGGGTCAGCCCATGCAGATCGAGAAACAGCTCCGGAGAGTAATCGCCACGGCGCATTTTCTTCAGTTCGAAATGGCTGACGTCGGCACGCAGGTATCTTACCGGACCGTCCGTATTCAGCAGCGGCTGAAACTCATCCGAGAAATAGTGGCTGGCATCAGCTTGCTCCTGTAGCAGTCTTTTAACCGGAACCTCGGCAATTTTTTTACGTGGAGGTCGGTGAACAATGGTGTCCTGTTTAATTTTACGCGTGCCGGTCATCAGCTGGCGAAACAGCGTCTGATCCTCCTCGCTGAGCGATGTTTTCTTTTTCATTCGAGAGTCTCAACTTTTATTTTCCATTAGTTTAACCCGACTCGGCGGGCATCCGATCGCTTAAAACGCAATTTTCGCGCTCAGGGCCTGTGTGAATGCTGATTTATCGCCGTCTTCGTGGCAAACTAGCCGCCGAAATTAATACGAGCATGCCCTGGAGGAATACGTGGATAAAATTTTCGTCGATGAAGCAGTGAGTGAACTGCATACCATTCAGGACATGTTGCGTTGGGCGGTCAGCCGTTTTAGCGCGGCGAACATCTGGTATGGCCATGGCACGGATAACCCATGGGACGAGGCCGTACAACTAGTGCTGCCGTCACTTTATTTGCCGTTGGATATTCCGGAAGACATGCGTACAGCGCGTCTGACCTCCAGCGAGCGTCATCGTATTGTTGAACGCGTGATTCGCCGCGTCAACGAGCGCATTCCGGTTGCTTATCTGACCAACAAAGCCTGGTTCTGCGGGCATGAGTTTTATGTTGATGAACGCGTGCTGGTTCCGCGTTCACCGATTGGCGAGCTTATTAATAACCGCTTTGCGGGCCTTATTAATGAGCAGCCGCAGCATATCCTCGATATGTGTACCGGCAGCGGTTGTATTGCCATTGCCTGCGCGTATGCCTTCCCGGAAGCCGAAGTTGATGCGGTGGATATCTCCACTGACGCGCTGGCGGTGACCGAACACAATATTGAAGAACACGGCCTGATCCATCACGTCACGCCGATCCGTTCCGATCTGTTCCGCGATCTGCTGAAAGTCCAGTATGACCTGATTGTGACCAACCCGCCGTATGTCGATGCGGAAGATATGTCCGATCTGCCAAACGAATATCGTCACGAACCTGAGCTGGGTCTGGCGTCCGGCAGTGATGGGCTGAAACTTACCCGCCGCATTCTGGGGAACGCCCCAGACTACCTGTCAGATAACGGTATTCTGATTTGTGAAGTCGGAAACAGCATGGTACATCTGATAGAGCAATATCCGGATGTACCGTTCACTTGGCTGGAGTTCGACAACGGCGGTGACGGCGTATTCATGCTGACCAAAGAGCAGTTAGTTGCTGCTCGTGAGCACTTCAGCATTTATAAAGACTAATTACACGCGCAAATACACAACACTCATAACGGAGCCGTGATGGCAGGAAACACAATTGGGCAACTCTTTCGCGTAACCACTTTCGGCGAATCACACGGGCTGGCGCTCGGTTGTATTGTCGATGGTGTTCCGCCGGGCATTTCTCTGACAGAAGCTGACCTGCAGCACGATCTCGACAGACGGCGTCCAGGCACATCGCGCTACACTACGCAGCGTCGTGAGCCGGATCAGGTGAAAATCCTCTCCGGGGTGTTCGAGGGCGTTACCACTGGCACCAGCATTGGCCTGCTGATCGAAAATACCGATCAGCGTTCACAGGATTACGGCGCGATTAAGGACGTTTTTCGTCCAGGACACGCCGACTATACCTATGAGCAGAAATATGGCCTGCGCGACTACCGTGGTGGCGGACGTTCGTCCGCACGTGAAACAGCGATGCGCGTGGCGGCCGGAGCTATTGCCAAAAAATATCTGGCGGAAAAGTTCGGCGTTGAGATTCGCGGTTGCCTGACGCAGATGGGTGATATTCCGCTGGAGATAAAAGACTGGTCCCAGGTGGAACTTAACCCGTTCTTTTGTCCGGACCCGGATAAACTCGAAGCGCTGGACGAACTGATGCGCGGGCTGAAGAAAGAGGGCGACTCCATCGGGGCGAAGGTGACCGTTGTTGCAAGCGGTGTGCCTGCGGGTCTTGGCGAACCTGTATTCGACCGCCTGGATGCCGACATCGCCCATGCGCTGATGAGCATTAACGCCGTTAAGGGCGTTGAGATTGGCGACGGATTTGACGTTGTTGCGCTGCGTGGCAGCCAGAACCGAGATGAAATCACCAAAGAAGGTTTCCAGAGTAACCATGCGGGCGGCATTCTGGGTGGGATCAGCAGCGGGCAACAAATCATTGCTCATATGGCACTGAAACCGACGTCCAGTATTACCGTTCCAGGGCGCACCATTAACCGCTTTGGTGACGAAGTCGAAATGATCACTAAAGGTCGTCACGATCCGTGCGTTGGGATCCGCGCCGTACCGATCGCCGAGGCGATGCTGGCGATCGTATTGATGGATCACCTGCTGCGTCAGCGGGCGCAAAATGCGGACGTGAAGACCGATATTCCACGCTGGTAAGAGATGAAAAAAACGGCACTTGCGGCGCTGGCTCTGTTTGCCAGTACCGCCTGTCTGGCGGCGACGCCCTGGCAGAAAATTACCCATCCGGTTGCGGGCAGCGCGCAGTCTATCGGCGCGTTTTCCAATGGCTGTATTGTTGGCGCAGATACGCTGCCTGTACAGTCAGAACATTATCAGGTGATGCGCACCGATCAGCGTCGTTACTTTGGCCATCCGGATCTGGTGAGGTTTATCCAGCGTCTGAGTAATCAAGCTAATAGTCAGGGGCTGGGCACGGTGTTAATCGGTGATATGGGTATGCCGGCCGGTGGGCGATTCAATGGCGGTCACGCCAGCCACCAGACGGGACTGGATGTGGATATTTTCCTGCAACTGCCGAAAACGCGCTGGACCCAGTCGCAACTGCTGCGGCCGCAGGCGTTAGATCTGGTCTCACAGGACGGCAAACGTGTTGTGCCATCACTGTGGAAACCGGAGATTTTTAGCCTGGTAAGGCTGGCTGCAAAAGATAATGAAGTAACGCGTATTTTCGTGAATCCGGCGATTAAGCAACAACTTTGTCTGGATGCAGGGACCGACAGGGACTGGTTGCGTAAAGTGCGGCCATGGTTCCAGCATCGTGCGCATATGCACGTGCGGTTACGTTGCCCTGCCGACAGCCTTGAGTGCGAAGATCAACCGTTACCGCCACCGGGTGACGGCTGTGGCGCAGAGCTGCAAAGCTGGTTCGAACCTCCAAAACCTGGAACCACCAAGCCTGAGAAGAAGACACCGCCGCCGTTGCCGCCTTCCTGCCAGGCGCTACTGGACGAGCATGTACTCTAATGGATCATTTTGCCTCTCTGTTTATGGTGTCGCCACTGCTGCTAGGTGTGCTGTTTTTTGTGGCGATGCTGGCAGGTTTTATTGATTCTCTGGCCGGAGGCGGTGGTCTACTCACCATCCCGGCATTGATGGCGGCCGGGATGCCACCTGCGCAAGCGCTGGCGACCAATAAGTTGCAGGCCTGCGGGGGATCTATCTCTTCCTCCCTCTATTTTATTCGTCGTGGCGTGGTTAATCTGGCGGATCAGAAGCTCAATATCTTCATGACGTTTGTCGGATCAATGAGCGGGGCGCTATTGGTTCAGCACGTGCAGTCAGATGTTCTGCGCCAGATCCTGCCGGTTCTGGTTATATGTATTGGCCTTTACTTTCTGTTGATGCCGAAAGTGGGGGAAGAGGACCGACAGCGTCGATTGCACGGTTTACCTTTCGCGCTGGTGGCGGGAGGCTGCGTCGGTTTTTACGATGGCTTTTTTGGTCCGGCGGCAGGGTCGTTCTACGCGCTGGCCTTTGTCATGCTGTGCGGATACAACCTGGCGAAATCGACGGCCCACGCCAAAGTATTAAATGCCACATCGAATATCGGTGGGTTGTTGTTGTTTGCCCTCGGCGGCAAAGTGATTTGGGCGACAGGTTTTGTGATGCTCATTGGCCAGTTTATTGGCGCACGGATGGGCTCTCGACTGGTGCTCAGCAAAGGACAAAAACTCATTCGGCCAATGATCGTTATTGTCTCCGCCGTGATGAGCGCCAAGCTACTTTATGATAATCATGGACAGGAGATTCTCCACTGGCTGGGGATGAACTAATGAATAATACGCATCACTACGAACAGTTAATTGAGATTTTTAACGGCTGCTTTGCCGATGAATTTAATACCCGTCTGATTAAAGGCGACGACGAACCGATCTATCTTCCTGCGGATGCGGAATTACCGTATCACCGTATCGTTTTTGCGCATGGTTATTACGCCAGTGCGTTACACGAAATTTCACACTGGTGCATCGCCGGTAAAGCCCGTCGTGAGCTGGTCGATTTTGGTTACTGGTACTGCCCGGACGGACGCGACGCGAAGACACAATGCCAGTTTGAAGATGTGGAAGTGAAGCCGCAGGCGTTTGACTGGTTGTTTTGCATGGCGGCGGGGTACCCGTTTAACGTCAGTTGCGACAACCTCGAAGGGGACTTTGAACCAGACCGCGTGGTATTCCAGCGCCGTGTTCATGCTCAGGTAATGGAGTACCTGGAAAAGGGGATCCCTGAACGTCCGGCGCGTTTTATTAACGCGTTACAGAATTATTATCACACGCCTGAACTTACGGCGGAACAATTCCCGTGGCCCGAAGCGCTCAACTGAAGCTGCTGCCACGTTTACAATGAGGAAAGAAGATGATCGCGGAGTTTGAATCACGCATTCTGGCATTAATCGACGATATGGTAGAGCACGCCAGCGATGATGAGTTGTTTGCCAGTGGCTATTTGCGTGGACACCTGACGCTGGCTGTGGCTGAGTTGGATGCTGGCGAGGACCATTCCGCTGAGGCATTGTACGCCAATGTGACCAGCAGCCTGGAAAAAGCCATCAGCGCAGGCGAACTCTCGCCGCGTGACCAGGCGTTAGTGAAAGAGATGTGGGACACTTTATTTCAAAAGGCAACGCAATAATAATTGCAGTGGATTGTGCCGGATGGCGACGCGAAGGCGTCTTATCCGGCCTACGTGGACGGGGATTGTTGGCCTGATAAGCGTAGCGCCATCAGGCAATGATGAGATGGTATCTTATTTCACCGCTTTACCCTTCAATAACTTCCTTACCCACAGACGATTCGGATTCAGCGCAGCCAGCGTGCTGGCATCCATAGGGATAGGTTCATCGCTCATTTGCGATGCCAGAATTTCTGCACACAGCGGGGCAGTACACAGCCCGCGCGAGCCCAGCGCTCCCAACATAAATAAATTGGAATAAACCGGGGCGTTTACGGCGTGCTCTCTGTCTTCGGCAAGAGTGGCATACTGGCTGAGCGTGGCGTCATAATCCGCGACGTTGCCGACCATCGGCATGTGATCGCGCGTGGCGCAGCGCACTCCACAACGTGCGGCATTGCCACTAACGTCTACTTCTTTTGCCCACGCGGCATTCGGGAAACAATCTATTAAGCGCTGACGGTTTTGCTGCTGATCGTCAGCACGATACACCGTTTCTTCACTTCCGCGATGATAACTGGCGCCAATGCAGTGCTGCTGATTTTGCGGGTTGTGCGGCGTGAGGTAGCCGTCATAGCACAGCACCTGACGCAGCGCTGAAAGCGAAGGCGTAGTAGGAATGTGACTCACCTGACCGCCTACGGAGTACACCGGTAGCGACTGCGTCTGTTCAACGCTGTTAATGCGATGCCCGTTAGCCAGAACTACCGCAGCGTGAGTGGCGGTTGCTCCACTGACAAATGCCAATTTCCAGTTTTCTGTCTGTCGAGACAGTGAGGCCAGCGTATGTTGATACCGGGTGCGTAATCCCAGCGTTGCGGCATAGTCGAATACGGCGGCGGTTAGCTGTGCCGGACATAGCCATCCTCCGGCGGGGTACTGAATCCCGCCGCATCCGGTTTTTACGCCTGTCGTTTGTAAAACCTGCTCTGCGTCAACCCCGACGGCGAGCGCATTGGGCAACTCAAGGGACAACATTTGGTCGATTTTTTGCTGGCTTTTCTCATCCCACGCCAGTTGCGTCACGCCGCACCAGTCATGCGCGAACTCAACGGGGAGGGCGTCATACAGCCGGCGGGCGAAGGTAAACGCGGAGGGGAAAAAGAGATTAATGGCCGCGTCATGCTTGCTCAGTAGCGGATAAAGAGCGCCCTGGCGATTGCCGGATGCACCCCCGGCTGGGTTGTCGTCGGCGCAATAGAGCGTGACCTGCCAGCCGCGGCGCAGTAACGCCAACGACAGCAATGCGCTGGCAATCCCCCCGCCAATAATGGCGGCTTCGCGTTTATCTGTTCCGGTACGTGCAAACCAGGGTGCCGAGGAGGGGAGCGCCAGCGTCTTATCCATTACGCCACAAAGCATTTCTCGTTTGCGACCAAAGCCTTTGCATTTTTGCATCGTAAATCCGGCTTCCTGCAATCCCCGACGCACAAAGCCTGCTGAGGTGAAGGTCGCCAGCGTGCCGCCGGGGCGAGCCAGACGGGCCATTGCGTTAAACAGCGTTGGCGTCCACATATCCGGATTTTTTGCCGGCGCGAAACCGTCCAGAAACCAGGCATCCACTTTTTGATTCAGGGAGTCATCGAGCTTGCTGGTCAGTTCATTAATATCACCAAACCACAGATCCAGAGTGACGCGTCCTTCATCAAGGAGCAGGCGATGGCATCCCGCTAACGGCAGCGGCCATTGCTCTTGTAGCGCCGTGGCCCACGGAGCAAGTTCTGGCCAGTGCTGATGGGCTAAGGTCAGATCTTCACGCGTCAGCGGAAATTTTTCAAAACTGATGAAATGTAATCTTTCCAGGGTAGCGTCAGGGTAGGTATCGCGGAATTCGGCAAATGCCTGCCAGAGTGTCAGGAAGTTAAGTCCGGTGCCAAACCCGCTTTCTGCCACCACGAAGAGGGGACGTGAATGCGCAGGGAATCGCTGGGCGAGATGATTCCCGCCGAGAAAGACGTAACGTGTCTCTTCCAGCCCGTTATCATTAGAAAAATAGACATCGTCAAAATCTCGGGAAACAGGTGTACCCTCAGCGTTGAATTCAAGGTTGGCAGGTTGTATAGCGTATTGTTTCACGTAAGTTACTCGTCTGGCAGGCTGTGCCCCGATCTTAGCGATGAGTGCCTGGCTGCGCAAATTTCCACATTAAATGGCTGATCGGACTTGTTCGGCGTACAAGTGTACGCTATTGTGCCACTCGAAACTTTAAAATAGTGCGACTTACAGAGGTATTGAATGAAACGTGCAGTGATTACTGGCTTGGGCATCGTTTCCAGCATCGGTAATAACCAGCAGGAAGTCCTGGCATCTCTGCGTGAAGGACGTTCAGGGATCACTTTCTCTCAGGAGCTGAAGGACTCCGGCATGCGTAGCCACGTATGGGGCAACGTAAAACTGGATACCACTGGCCTCATTGACCGCAAAGTAGTGCGCTTCATGAGCGACGCATCCATCTATGCATTCCTTTCTATGGAACAGGCTGTGGCTGATGCCGGCCTTGCAGCAGAAGATTACCAGAACAACCCGCGCGTTGGCCTGATTGCAGGTTCCGGCGGCGGCTCCCCGCGTTTTCAGGTGTTTGGTGCTGACGCAATGCGTAGCCCGCGTGGCCTGAAAGCGGTTGGCCCGTATGTGGTCACCAAAGCGATGGCGTCCGGCGTTTCTGCCTGCCTCGCAACGCCGTTCAAAATCCACGGCGTAAACTACTCTATCAGCTCTGCCTGTGCGACATCTGCGCACTGTATCGGCAACGCAGTAGAACAAATTCAGCTGGGCAAACAAGACATCGTTTTCGCTGGCGGCGGCGAAGAGCTGTGCTGGGAAATGGCGTGTGAATTCGACGCCATGGGCGCGCTGTCTACCAAATATAACGACGATCCATCCAAAGCTTCCCGTACCTATGACGCACACCGTGACGGTTTCGTTATTGCTGGCGGCGGTGGTATGGTCGTGGTCGAAGAGCTGGAACACGCTCTGGCACGTGGCGCGCACATCTATGCGGAAATCGTCGGTTACGGCGCAACGTCCGATGGCGCAGACATGGTTGCTCCGTCTGGCGAAGGCGCAGTACGTTGCATGCAGATGGCGATGCACGGCGTAGACACGCCGATCGACTACCTGAACTCCCACGGTACTTCTACTCCGGTAGGCGACGTGAAAGAGCTGGGTGCGATTCGTGAAGTGTTTGGCGACAACAGCCCGGCAATCTCCGCAACCAAAGCCATGACCGGTCACTCACTGGGCGCGGCTGGTGTACAGGAAGCTATCTACTCTCTGCTGATGCTGGAACACGGCTTTATCGCGCCAAGCATCAACATTGAAGAGCTGGACGAGCAGGCGGCAGGTCTGAACATCGTGACCAAACCGACCGAGCAGGCGCTGACGACTGTTATGTCTAACAGCTTCGGTTTTGGCGGCACCAACGCTACGCTGGTTATGCGTAAGTTGTAAGCGTAAGACTGAAAGATTATGCAAGAGGGGAGCCTGATGGCTCCCTTTTTTATTTATTCAACTTTTCGTACTCCGGTGCGATTTCCAGAGACCATTCTTTGGCGTGTGCGATATCGCCGGCGCTGTAAATTGGCTGTTCAAATTGATTACCCAGATCCCGCACTCGGTAAATTTTCCAGTGACCGTCCTCCCAACGCGTATACACTTCCAACTGCATAGGCGCCTCTCCTGTCGGCCCACCTAATTGTACTTCCATCTTTTCGCCACCGAGAAAGGATAGCGCTGATTTGACCCGTAACAGTGGGATCCATTTTGGGTCGTAATCCTGTACGTACATAAAGTAGTCCGAATTCAGTATTTCCTGCTCGTAAAGGCTGTCAATCAGAGCCAGACGATTGATAACGTCTTTCGCCACATAGCGTTGCATGAGTGCGGATGTATCCCGCTCTTGTGTGTAAGAGGACATCCATGCGAGATAGAATAGTTTTACATCCCGGGAGCTGTCGTGGCGCGCCGCAGAGCAGCCGCAAAGTAACAAAACCAGAGCAACCAGCGAGAGCGATTTCATTATGGTTTCCTGTAAATAGTAAATGACGGTTTTGCCGCCCGATAGCCAGGTCCGGCCCACATATCACGTTGTCTAAAATCGGAGTACCACGCCTGACCGTCAAATATCGCCATATGCCCGCTTGGGTTTCCTCCCTCATAAGGCTGAATGATGATGACATCTCCTGCCCGGGGCTGTTCAAATGTGCCGATGGGGCTGAAACCGGCACTTCTTAGCATGGGGCCATAATCTTTGGCATGATAAGTATGCCCAAGAGTGATGCCTCCTGCCTGAATAGCTTTGCGGGTATATTCCGCACAGCGTCCTTGAGAATGTGACCCCGCGTGTGATTTAGCGTGATTAACTGCTGTTGCTTTATTCCAACTCATCGATGCTCCTGTTAATAGGTTATGTAATAACAACGTGTATTTCTTTAACAGGATTCGAACTGATAAAAATGACCGATAATGTTATTAATAGCTTTAATGCGTTAGCCTTTAATATAAATTAATTGGTTGAATGAATTTTTATTAATTTATTTATAATTGATGGTTATTTTTTTGGTTTTTTTCTCTGATTTAGAGAGGTAGCGTGATGGCCAAATTACGTCCGGCGTAGTTTCAAGTGCCTGCGCGATGATCAGCTCTGCCCGAGGCCAACTGCGGGTAAATACATTGCGCAAAGAGTCGGGAGATAACCCCGCTGAACGCGAAAGCTCTCTGAGCGTAATACCTCTTTTTTCCAGTGCACTTTTAATATCTGCACGATGCCAGTCTTGGCTTTTGTGTTCCATTCTGTAATCCTAAGAAGATGTGTTATCGGCACCGATATTTTTCAGGTTATAAATTAGAAAGACAAAAGAACGTTACTTTCTTTTTATCGTAGGAATATTGCCAGAATTAATTTGAAATTTCGCGGAAAAGAAAAAATATTTTTATTTCATCAGCAGAAAGGAAAGAAACTGATGGTAAAAGAGTGGTTCACGGTGAAGGAGTGTCTTGAATTGCCAGGGTTTCCGAGAAGCGCACCCGCTGTACGCTTGCGCTTAAATACCTACAGTGAAGGAAAAGCGGGTGTCAAACGTAAGCGCGCGAAGTCTAAGGCCGAGGAATTTCATATTTCAGTGTTTCCGCTGTATGTACGCTCGTATCTGAATGAAAATGAGAACACAGTAGCACCAGACCACAATATCGCGCAGGAAGCCGAACCTAAAGAGATTTGGGATATGATGTTCCGACTCCTGACGCCGCATCAACGTGAGCAGGTAACCGGGAAGTTCAGAGCGAAAGGCATTGATGCGGTATTTCCCTTTTTGTTCGCAGAGAAGTCACCGTTTTGATGCGCGCACCTGTGCTTTCACAGTTGACAGCCAGGGGCTCTCGCAGGCAGACTCCAGCTTCAACATTATCCTCTTGATAATGCGTAAGCGTTTAACGTTATCCAACGCACCTTAATCCTGATAGTCAGGTAGAGGGGGCGTGGGCATTCCTCGCCTTACTCTGCATTTTGGAGTAACGCATGACAGCTGTAACCCAACAAGAAAAAACACCTTCGGCGAACTTTTCGCTGTTTCGCATCGCTTTTGCGGTTTTCCTGACCTATATGACGGTCGGTTTACCTTTGCCCGTCATTCCTCTGTTTGTGCACCAGGAACTGGGCTATGGCAATACCATGGTCGGCATCGCCGTCGGCGTACAGTTTCTGGCGACGGTATTAACACGCGGCTACGCCGGGCGGTTAGCCGATCAATATGGTGCCAAACGCTCGGCGTTACAGGGGATGTTTGCCTGTGGGCTGGCGGGTGCGGCGTGGCTGTTAGCCGCGCTATTGCCCGTTTCTGTTCCCGTAAAATTTGCGTTGCTAATCGTCGGTCGTTTGATCCTCGGTTTTGGCGAAAGCCAACTGCTCACCGGAACGTTGACCTGGGGGCTGGGGCTGGTCGGCCCAACACGCTCCGGTAAGGTGATGTCATGGAACGGAATGGCGATTTACGGCGCGCTGGCCGCCGGTGCACCGTTGGGACTTCTGATCCACAGCCACTTTGGCTTCGCGGTGCTGGCGGGAACCACGATGGTATTACCGCTGCTGGCATGGGTATTCAACGGCACCGTGCGTAAAGTGCCTGCACATGCAGGAGAACGTCCTTCGTTATGGAGCGTGGTAGGGCTTATCTGGAAACCGGGCCTGGGCCTGGCGCTGCAGGGCGTTGGCTTTGCGGTGATCGGTACATTTATTTCACTCTATTTTGTCAGCAACGGCTGGACGATGGCGGGGTTCACCCTGACCGCGTTTGGCGGGGCGTTTGTGCTGATGCGTATTCTGTTTGGCTGGATGCCGGACCGGTTCGGTGGCGTGAAGGTTGCCGTTGTCTCTTTGCTGGTGGAAACCGCAGGACTGATTCTGCTGTGGCAGGCCCCAATAGCCTGGGTTGCACTGCTTGGAGCGGCATTAACCGGGGCCGGGTGTTCGCTTATCTTCCCGGCCTTGGGCGTCGAGGTGGTGAAGCGAGTACCCGCGCAGGTTCGCGGTACGGCGCTGGGTGGGTACGCCGCATTTCAGGATATCTCCTACGGCATAAGCGGGCCGGTCGCCGGGGTGCTGGCCACCGCGTACGGTTATCCCTCAGTGTTCCTTGCCGGGGCGATATCCGCCGTGGTGGGGATTATTATAACGTTGCTTACGCTGCGTAAAGGTTAAGCGACCAGCCAGAAAGTGGCTAACGTAATCATCAATGCAACAAACAACAGTCCCGGTCGTGCCGACAGAGATTTAACCGTTTCAATCATCGGCGCGAACGGGCTGTAAATGGGCTGCAGATGACGCGGATCGCTGAGCTCGCGTTCTCGTTCCACGCGACGCAGGAAAATTTGATTGAGCAAGTCCTGCACCTGCACCGTGGTCAGAATCGATTGTGGTTGGATCTGATACGTCTGCTGCGCGTACTCTTTTATTGCTGTCAGCTCATTCGGCTCTAATGGCAGCTTCAGCGCAGCCTGGAGCGTTTGTAGCGTCGGGGCGCTTTGCAGGCTGAGCGTCTGGCGCGCCTGCAGCCAGGTGACCAGGTGCGTAAACTGTTTGGCAGGGATCAGCTCACCGCTTTTTACGCCAGACAACTCCAGCATCGACTGCCAGATCATCTTCCCGGATTCTCCCGTGGCCGCCGCCAGTTTGGTAACTAACTGGTTCAGCGTATTGTGCTCTGCGGGGAGCAACGGGCGATCGGTTGCCGGGCGCTGCTGCGGCTGTGGTATCGACAGCTGCCCTTGCTGCAGCAGTGTGAGTACGTTCTTCAACTGCTCAGGCGTGAGCTGACTGAGTGCCGTTTGCCCATACTGCTGACGGATAAAATCACTCACCGCCTGGCGATTATTTCCCTGGCTCAGTAATTCAGTGAGCTGCGAAAGCACCTGACGATTAACATGATTTTGCTGAGCAACCCCCAGCCGTTGGTTCAGGTTTTGCTCAGCGGCTGGAAAGTGACGTGACTGCAGCGGCGTATCACTTTTGACGCCCAGATCGTGCTTCATTCCGGCCCACACCTCAGCACTTTGCTGCTGGGTGAGTGAAATCAAACGGGTAATTAGTCGTTCCAACACAGTACGTTGTTGCGTGGATAACGGTTGTTCACCCGCAGCGGAAGGGGCATTTTGGCCTTCGCCGGGAGGGCGTGCGGGCGTACCTGAAATGGGCTGCATCATCTCTGTTCCTTAAATCTGTGCTGACCAGGTCTCGCAGTATGCCTGGCGGCGAGATTATGGCACACTTGCCCGGTTAACTCTCGTTCTCAAACAGGTGCGAAAGACGTGAAAATCCTCGTTGATGAAAATATGCCCTATGCCCGCGAACTGTTCAGTCGTTTGGGGGAGGTCAAAGCGGTTCCCGGTCGTCCGATTCCCGTTGCTGAACTGGATGATGCGGATGCTTTAATGGTGCGCTCGGTGACGAAAGTAAATGAATCACTGCTTGGCGGAAAACCGGTTAAATTTGTCGGTACGGCAACCGCTGGTACAGACCATGTGGATGACGCCTGGCTTGCGCAGGCTGGGATCGGTTTTTCCGCCGCGCCCGGTTGTAACGCGATAGCGGTCGTAGAATATGTTTTTTCAGCGTTGCTGATGCTGGCGGAGCGTGATGGGTTTGCGTTACGCGATCGCACCGTAGGCATTGTGGGTGTGGGCAACGTGGGTGGGCGTTTGCAGGCGCGTCTGGAAGCGCTGGGGATCCGCACGCTGCTGTGCGATCCACCGCGAGCCGATCGCGGTGACGAGGGCGATTTCCGCTCGCTGGACGAACTGGTAGAGCAAGCCGATGTGCTGACTTTCCATACGCCACTGTTTAAAGACGGACCCTACAAAACGCTGCACATGGCGGATGATGCGCTGATTAGCCGACTGAAGCCGGGCACTATTCTGATCAACGCCTGCCGTGGGTCGGTCATCGACAATACAGCATTGCTGAACCGGTTGAATGCCGGTCAGTCGCTGAGCGTTGTGCTGGATGTCTGGGAAGGAGAGCCGGATCTCAATGTGGCGTTGCTGGAGAAAGCCGATATCGGCACGCCGCACATTGCCGGGTATACCCTCGAAGGAAAAGCGCGTGGCACCACGCAGGTCTTTGAGGCCTATAGTAAGTTTATTGGTCACGAGCAGCACGTTGCGCTCAGTACCCTGTTACCCGCGCCGGAATTTGGTCGTATCACCCTGCATGGCTCGTTAGATCAGCCAACGCTGAAAAGGCTGGCGCATTTAGTGTATGATGTGCGCCGCGATGATGCGCCGCTGCGTAAAGTCGCTGGAATTCCGGGTGAGTTTGATAAACTGCGTAAAAATTACCTTGAGCGTCGTGAGTGGTCGTCTCTATATGTGATGTGTGACGACGCAACGGCTGCTGCCTTATTGTGTAAGCTGGGTTTTAACGCTGTTCATCATCCGGCACATTAATGTCTTCTTAATGCTCCCTGTCGAATAATGCGACAGGGACGCTTACGTATTTCTTGGAGTAAATCACCATGTCTGAAGGCTGGAATATTGCCATTCTGGGCGCAACGGGCGCCGTAGGCGAAGCCCTGCTCGATACGCTGGCTGAACGCCAGTTCCCGGTCGGTGAAATTTATGCGCTGGCGCGTAATGAAAGCGCCGGTGAGCATCTGCGTTTTAACGGTAAATCGGTCATAGTGCAGGACGTTGCAGACTTTGACTGGACGCAGGCACAGTTGGCATTTTTTGTTGCGGGCACTGAAGCCACCGCCGCATGGGTAGAAGAAGCAACGAATGCGGGTTGCCTGGTGATTGACAGCAGCGGTCTGTTCGCGCTTGAACCAGACGTTCCGCTGGTGGTTCCGGACGTTAACCCGTTCGTGCTGGCGGATTACCGTAACCGCAATGTGATTGCGGTACCAAACAGCCTGACAAGCCAGTTGCTGTCTGCGCTGAAACCATTGATTGATGACGGCGGGCTGTCACGGATTACGGTGACCAATATTATTTCGGCTTCCGCTCACGGCAAAAAAGCCGTAGACGCACTGGCCGGACAAAGCGCGAAATTGCTTAACGGCATCCCGATTGACGAAGATGATTTCTTTGGTCGTCAGCTGGCGTTCAATATGCTGCCGCTGCTGCCCGATCGCGAAGGCAGCGTGCGTGAAGAGCGTCGTATTGTTGATGAAGTGCGCAAAATTATGCAGGATGACGGTCTGCTTATTTCAGCCAGCATCGTGCAGTCCCCGGTATTTTATGGCCACGCGCAGATGGTGAATTTTGAGGCTCTGCGCCCGTTGGCGGCGGAAGAAGCACGCGACGCGTTTTCGCGCGGTGAAGACGTGGTGTTGTCGGAAGAGACCGACTTCCCGACCCAGGTTGGCGACGCGTCAGGTACTCCGCACCTTTCTATTGGCTGCGTGCATAACGATTACGGTATGCCGGAGCAAGTTCAGTTCTGGTCTGTGGCAGACAACGTACGCTTTGGCGGCGCGTTAATGGCGGTGAAAATTGCGGAAAAACTGGTGCAGGAGTACCTGTACTAATGTCTGACCAGCAACAGCCGTCAACCCATAAAATTGCGCTGGGCATTGAGTATGACGGCAGCAAATATTATGGCTGGCAGCGCCAGAACGAAGTGCGTAGCGTTCAGGAAAAACTGGAAAAAGCGCTTTCTCAGGTGGCGAATGAACGCATTAATGTTTTTTG
Organism: Citrobacter sp. Cf118; assembly: GCF_030334095.1. Lineage (NCBI taxonomy): Bacteria > Pseudomonadati > Pseudomonadota > Gammaproteobacteria > Enterobacterales > Enterobacteriaceae > Citrobacter > Citrobacter sp. Cf118. The sequence goes on from NZ_JAOWES010000083.1 coordinate 265,724, forward strand.
TGCAGGTCGCACGGATGCGGGCGTTCATGGCACTGGGCAGGTCGTGCATTTTGAAACCACTGCCCAGCGTAAAGATGCGGCCTGGACACTGGGGGTAAATGCGAATTTACCTGGTGACATCGCCGTGCGCTGGGTGAAAGCTGTACCTGATGATTTTCATGCCCGATTTAGCGCTACGGCTCGCCGTTATCGCTACATCATCTACAATCATCGGTTGCGTCCTGCAATTTTAGGTAAAGGGGTAACCCATTACTATGAGCCGCTGGACGCTGAGCGTATGCATCGTGCAGCCCAGTGTCTGATTGGCGAAAATGATTTTACCTCGTTCCGGGCGGTGCAGTGTCAGTCGCGCACACCGTGGCGTAACGTGATGCACATTAACGTCGAACGTTTCGGTGCATATGTGGTGGTGGATATTAAAGCGAATGCCTTTGTACATCATATGGTCAGGAATATTGTCGGCAGCCTGATGGAAGTTGGCGCCAACAACCAGCCGGAGAGCTGGATAGCAGAACTGTTAGCGGCAAAGGACAGAACGCTGGCAGCGGCAACGGCGAAAGCGGAAGGACTGTATCTGGTTGCAGTAGATTACCCGGACCGGTTCGACCTGCCAAAACCGCCTATGGGCCCGCTATTTCTGGCGGACTAATTTGAGTCGTATAAAGGCATAACTATGGACCTGATTTACTTTCTTATTGATTTTATCCTGCACATTGATGTGCACCTGGCGGAGCTGGTCGCGGAATACGGTATCTGGGTATACGCGATTCTGTTTCTGATCCTGTTCTGCGAAACCGGGCTGGTGGTGACACCATTCCTGCCAGGGGACTCGCTGCTGTTTGTTGCTGGTGCGCTTTCTGCGCTGCCGACCAATGATCTCAATGTTCATCTGATGGTGGCACTGATGATTGTGGCGGCGATTGTGGGCGATGCAGTGAACTACACGATTGGCCGATTGTTCGGGGAAAAACTTTTCAGTAACCCGAACTCCAAAATTTTCCGCCGCAGCTACCTGGATAAAACCCATGCGTTCTACGAGCGTCATGGCGGTAAGACGATTATCCTGGCGCGTTTCGTGCCTATTGTGCGCACATTTGCGCCGTTTGTTGCCGGTATGGGACATATGTCCTACCGTCACTTTGCGATGTATAACGTCGTAGGTGCATTGCTGTGGGTATTGTTGTTCACCTACGCAGGCTACCTGTTCGGCGATTTGCCGATCGTCCAGGAAAACCTGAAATTACTGATTGTGGCGATTATCGTCCTTTCCGTATTGCCGGGGGTGATTGAAGTAATTCGCCATAAGCGTGCTGCGTCACGGGCTGCAAAATAGAAAGTAACTCAGCGGTTCGACCACTTTTTTATCCAAAGTTTCGGGCTGTTATGTTTTAATGTGCAACATTCATGGTCTGTTAGGGGCAAAAATGGCATTATGCGCCCCTTATAACAAAGCTGACTAGGGTTCAGGCAGAAAGGTCACCAATGAGCTGGATTGAACGAATTAAAAGCAACATTACTCCCACCCGCAAGGCAAGCATTCCTGAAGGGGTGTGGACCAAGTGTGATAGCTGCGGTCAGGTTTTATACCGTGCTGAGCTGGAACGTAATCTTGAGGTCTGTCCGAAGTGTGACCATCATATGCGCATGTCGGCGCGCAATCGCCTGCATAGCCTGTTAGATGAAGGTTCTCTTGTGGAACTGGGTAGCGAGCTTGAGCCGAAAGACGTGCTGAAGTTTCGTGACTCTAAAAAATACAAAGACAGACTGGCTTCTGCGCAGAAAGAAACCGGCGAGAAAGATGCGCTGGTGGTGATGAAAGGCACGCTGCATGGTATGCCGGTCGTTGCTGCGGCATTCGAGTTCGCGTTTATGGGCGGCTCCATGGGCTCTGTGGTCGGTGCGCGTTTTGTCCGTGCCGTTGAGCAGGCACTGGAAGACAACTGTCCGCTGATCTGCTTCTCCGCTTCTGGCGGGGCGCGTATGCAGGAAGCGCTGATGTCTCTGATGCAGATGGCAAAAACCTCTGCTGCGCTGGCGAAAATGCAGGAACGCGGTTTACCGTATATTTCTGTGCTGACCGACCCAACAATGGGTGGTGTTTCCGCAAGCTTCGCGATGCTGGGCGATCTCAACATTGCAGAGCCGAAAGCACTGATTGGCTTCGCGGGTCCGCGTGTTATCGAGCAAACCGTACGTGAGAAACTGCCGCCGGGATTCCAGCGCAGCGAGTTCCTGATTGAAAAAGGCGCTATCGATATGATCGTCCGCCGTCCGGAAATGCGCCTGAAACTGGCAAGCATCCTGGCGAAGCTGATGAATCTTCCTGCGCCGAATCCGGATGAGCCGCGTGAAGGCGAGGTGGTATCTCCGGTACCCGATCAGGAATCAGAAGCCTGATAACTTACTCTATGGATTTCGAGTTGCAGGAAGACGGCAAGAGAGTGAACCCTGATGAGCTTGCACGGGCAAGTGATTCGGGTGAGCGAGAGCAGCCAACACACCTGCAGCTTGAAAGACGACGAGTAAAAAAGGGCAGGGTCAACTGGCGCTGCCTTTTGCTTTAATCTACGTAATAAAATTACAGGCATCATGGACAATAAACGTATTCCTCAAGCCGCGTCGCCCCTGGCGTCGTGGCTTTCTTATCTGGAAAACCTGCACAGTAAAACCATCGATCTTGGCCTTGAACGCGTAAGCCAGGTAGCGCGCAAACTGGGTGTATTGAAACCCGCGCCATTTGTGTTTACGGTGGCAGGAACCAACGGAAAAGGCACGACCTGTCGTACGCTGGAATCTGTGCTGACTGCGGCAGGCTATAAAGTTGGGGTGTACAGTTCGCCTCATCTGGTGCGTTACACGGAACGCGTACGCGTGCAGGGGAGTGAACTGCCGGAATCAGCCCATACCGCCTCGTTTGCTGAGATTGAAGACGCTCGTGGTGATATTTCCCTGACTTACTTTGAATACGGTACGTTATCGGCACTCTGGCTGTTTAAACAGGCCCAACTGGATGTCGTTATTCTGGAAGTGGGATTAGGCGGCCGCCTTGACGCCACCAATATCGTCGATGCCGATGTCGCTGTAGTCACCAGTATTGCGCTTGACCATACTGACTGGCTGGGCCCGGATCGCGAAAGTATTGGTCGTGAGAAGGCGGGCATTTTCCGTGCAGAGAAACCGGCTATCGTCGGCGAACCTGAAATGCCTTACACCATCGCGGATGTCGCGCAAGAGTGCAGGGCGATTTTGCAACGCTGCGGCGTGGACTGGCGCTATGCGGTCACTGAGAACGACTGGTCGTTTACGGATGCTCATGGAACGTTGGCGCATTTGCCGTTGCCGCAGGTGCCACAACCTAATGCTGCTACCGCACTGGCCGCGCTGCGCGCAAGCGGGCTGAACGTTAGCGAGCAGGCGATTCGTGACGGCATCGAACGCGCGATTTTACCGGGGCGCTTCCAGATTGTGAGCGAGTCGCCGCGAGTGATTTTCGATGTTGCCCATAATCCGCATGCGGCAGAGTATCTGACCGGACGTCTGAAAAAGTTAGTGAAAAGCGGGCGTGTACTTGCGGTTATCGGTATGCTACATGATAAAGATATTGCCGGTACGTTAGCCTGGTTAAAAAGCGTGGTTGACGTCTGGTACTGTGCGCCCCTGGAAGGGCCGCGTGGCGCAACGGCAGAACAACTGCTGGAGCACCTGGGCAAAGGCAACGCTTATGACAGCGTGGCGCAGGCATGGTCTGCAGCACTTGCTGAGGCGAAGCCAGAAGATACCGTGTTGGTGTGTGGATCCTTTCACACTGTCGCACATGTCATGGAAGTAATAGACGTGGGGAGAAGCGGTGGCGAGTAAGTTTCAGAATCGATTAGTCGGCACAATTGTGCTAGTCGCGCTCGGGGTAATTGTGCTTCCCGGGCTGCTTGACGGGCAGAAAAAGCATTATCAGGATGAATTTGCAGCGATCCCACTGGTGCCTAAACCCGGTGATCGCGATGAACCAGACATGATGCCTGCAGCAACGCAGGCGCTGCCGACTCAGCCGCCGGAAGGGGCGGCAGAAGAGGTGCGTGCGGGTGATGCTGCCGCGCCATCGTTGGATCCATCACGTTTGACGACGGCAAACAGCGCGGAATTAGATCCTGTCCCCGTGCCTGTGGAACCACCGAAACCTAAACCGAAACCGCAGCCTGTTGCCGTCGCTCCGACGACTGCGCCGGCCCCAGCGCCGAAACCGGCTGTTGAGGAACCGCCAGCGCCGACTGGTAAAGGGTACGTTGTACAGCTTGGTGCGCTGAAAAATGCGGATAAGGTCAATGAGATCGTGGGTAAACTTCGTGGCGCGGGCTTCCGGGTATATACTTCCCCGTCAACGCCGGTGCAGGGTAAAATAACCCGCATTCTCGTAGGGCCGGACGCCTCCAAAGATAAGCTAAAGAACTCGCTGGGCGAGCTGCAGAAGATCTCTGGTCTGAGTGGCGTCGTGATGGGGTACACCCCTAATTAAGGGATTGCGCTGTTTACGGCGCAGCTCTTATTCAGGCCGGATACGGTGTTTTCACCGCTATCCGGCAGTGCCCGAAGAGGCATAAAACGGTATGGCGTTGAAGATTTTTTCAGCGCCATTTTTATTTACGCGTGGAAAGGAAATCCCTACGCAAACGTTTTCTTTTTCTGTTAGAATGCGCCCCGAACAGGACGACAGGGCGTAAAATCGTGGGACACATATGGTCTGGATTGATTACGCCATTATCGCGGTGATTGGTTTTTCCTGTCTGGTTAGCCTGATCCGTGGCTTTGTTCGTGAAGCATTATCGTTGGTGACTTGGGGTTGTGCTTTCTTTGTCGCCAGCCATTACTACACTTACCTGTCTGTCTGGTTTACGGGCTTTGAAGACGAACTGGTTCGAAATGGGATTGCTATCGCGATACTGTTCATCGCGACACTTATCGTCGGCGCTATCGTTAACTTTGTGATAGGCCAACTGGTAGAGAAAACAGGACTGTCGGGTACCGACAGGGTGTTGGGGATCTGCTTCGGTGCTTTGCGTGGAGCGTTGATCGTTGCCGCCATACTGTTCTTTCTCGATACCTTTACCGGTCTGTCGAAAAGTGAAGACTGGGGTAAGTCGCAGCTGATTCCGCAGTTCAGTTTCATCATCAGATGGTTCTTTGACTATCTGCAAAGCTCGTCAAGTTTCTTGCCCAAAGTATAAACTTTGGGTCGTTGCTGAACGAGGAAAAGACGTATGTGCGGTATTGTCGGTATCGCCGGTGTTATGCCGGTAAACCAGTCGATTTATGACGCGTTAACGGTGCTCCAGCATCGTGGTCAGGATGCTGCGGGCATCATCACCATTGATGCCAACAACTGCTTCCGCTTGCGTAAAGCAAACGGAATGGTGAGCGATATTTTTGAAGCGCGCCATATGCAGCGTTTGCAGGGCAATATGGGCATCGGTCATGTGCGTTACCCAACGGCTGGCAGCTCCAGCGCCTCCGAAGCTCAACCTTTTTACGTCAACTCACCGTATGGCATCACTCTTGCCCACAATGGCAACCTGACCAACGCGCATGAGTTGCGTAAAAAGCTGTTTGAAGAAAAGCGCCGCCACATCAATACCACTTCAGATTCTGAAATTCTGCTGAATATTTTCGCCAGCGAGCTGGATAACTTCCGCCATTACCCGCTGGAGGCCGACAATATTTTTGCTGCCATTGCGGCAACCAACCGCCAGATTCGCGGCGCCTATGCCTGCGTGGCGATGATTATCGGTCACGGTATGGTTGCCTTCCGCGACCCTAACGGTATCCGTCCGCTGGTAATGGGCAAACGCGATATTGGCGATGGCCGTACCGAGTACATGGTGGCGTCTGAGAGCGTAGCGCTGGACACGTTGGGCTTTGAATTCCTGCGCGACGTAGCCCCTGGCGAAGCGGTGTATATCACCGAAAAAGGCCAGCTGTTTACCCGTCAGTGTGCTGATAACCCGGTGAGCAATCCGTGTCTGTTTGAATACGTTTACTTCGCTCGTCCTGACTCCTTTATCGACAAGATTTCTGTCTACAGCGCCCGTGTGAATATGGGGACTAAGCTTGGCGAAAAAATTGCCCGTGAGTGGGAAGATCTGGACATCGACGTAGTCATCCCAATCCCGGAAACCTCCTGCGATATCGCGCTGGAAATTGCCCGTATTCTCGGTAAGCCGTACCGTCAGGGGTTTGTGAAAAACCGCTATGTGGGACGTACCTTTATCATGCCGGGCCAGCAGCTGCGCCGTAAATCAGTACGCCGTAAGCTGAACGCTAACCGTGCGGAATTCCGTGATAAAAACGTGCTGCTGGTGGATGATTCCATCGTGCGCGGCACCACTTCAGAACAAATTATCGAGATGGCGCGTGAAGCCGGAGCGAAGAAGGTGTATCTGGCCTCTGCCGCCCCGGAAATTCGCTTCCCGAACGTTTATGGCATCGATATGCCTACGGCAACGGAGCTGATTGCGCATGGTCGTGAAGTGGACGAGATTCGCCAGATAATCGGCGCAGATGGTCTGATCTTCCAGGATCTGAACGATCTGATTGAAGCTGTCCGTGCTGAGAATCCGGATATTCAGCAGTTTGAATGTTCAGTGTTTAACGGTGTGTACGTCACCAAAGACGTCGACCAGCAATATCTCGATTTCCTCGACTCCCTGCGTAATGATGATGCTAAAGCGGTATTGCGTCAGAACGAAGCGGAAAACCTTGAAATGCACAACGAAGGTTAATGTTTGCTCGCAAGCAAGGGCGCAACCTGCACCCTTGCTTGCAACTCACCGTAATTTCCTGCAAAGTCGGCCCTGAGCAAGTAAGGGCGATTACACATGAAACGACTCATCATTGGTATTTCTGGCGCAAGCGGGGCAATTTACGGCGTGCGCCTGCTGCAGGTTTTGCGTGACGTTACCGATGTGGAAACCCATCTGGTGATGAGTGCCGCTGCCCGGCAGACGCTGGCACTGGAAACGGACCTCTCTGTGCGCGACGTGCAGGCGCTGGCAAATGTGAATCATGATACGCGCGATATCGCCGCCAGTATCTCCTCTGGTTCTTTTCAGACCGCCGGCATGGTTATCCTGCCGTGTTCAATCAAAACCCTTTCCGGCATTGTCCACAGTTACACCGATGGGTTGCTTACCCGTGCGGCAGATGTGGTGTTGAAAGAACGTCGTCCGCTGGTGCTGTGTGTACGCGAAACGCCGCTGCATCTGGGGCATCTGCGCCTCATGACCCAGGCGGCAGAAATTGGGGCGGTGATTATGCCACCTGTCCCGGCGTTCTATCATCGTCCACAAACGCTCGATGATGTGATTAATCAAACGGTTAATCGCGTGCTTGACCAGTTTGATATTACCCTTCCGCAGGACCTGTTCACCCGCTGGCAAGGGGCCTAAGCCGTTCCATCAGCGTGCAAAGAATCATCCGTTGCCCTGTTTCAGGGCAATTTTGTAACCGCGATCATATCCTCAACATTTAATTCGTTAAAACTCAACGAAACGCTGCGGTTCGACCGTCAGACCTGCTATCTTCAAAATCAGGACATTATTGCAACGTTTTATTAACATATTTAACGTCGAATATCCTCATCGACGCGAAAATGGCATAAGACCTGCATGAAAAAGTCTGCAAACACACAACACAACGTAAAACATAATAAAATTACGCCACTTGAGGGTTATGTATGAAGAAGACGTTTCTTGCTTTGTCTTTGCTGGTAGGACTCTCCGCCACCGCGGCCAGCTACGCAGCACTTCCGCAGACGGTTCGTATTGGTACAGATACAACGTATGCACCTTTTTCCTCTAAAGATGCCAAAGGCGACTTTGTCGGCTTTGATATCGATCTGGGAAATGAGATGTGTAAGCGCATGCAGATCAAATGTACCTGGGTTGCCAGCGACTTTGATGCGCTGATCCCGTCGCTGAAAGCGAAAAAAATTGATGCCATTATCTCCTCGCTTTCTATCACCGAGAAGCGTCAGCAAGAGATTGCATTCTCAGACAAACTTTACGCAGCAGACTCACGGCTGATCGCCGCGAAAGGTTCCCCAATTAAACCGACTCTGGACTCCCTCAAGGGTAAACACGTTGGCGTGCTGCAAGGCTCTACTCAGGAAGCCTATGCCAATGACAACTGGCGTAGCAAAGGCGTGGATGTGGTGGCCTATGCGAACCAGGATCTTATTTATTCTGACCTGACGGCGGGTCGTCTCGACGCAGCGTTGCAGGATGAAGTCGCGGCCAGCGAAGGCTTCCTGAAGCAACCTGCCGGTAAGGACTACGACTTTGCAGGTCCTTCGGTGAAAGATAAAAAATACTTTGGCGACGGAACCGGGATTGGTTTGCGCAAAGATGACACCGAGCTGAAAGCCGCTTTTGATAAAGCGCTGGGTGAACTGCGTAAAGACGGTACCTACGACAAAATGGCGAGCAAATATTTTAATTTTAATGTCTACGGCGATTAATACAGCGGCGTGGAGAATTGACTGCACCATTGCGGGTAACCATTACGGTGCATAATACATTCAGTGCACTGTTTTGGTGCTTTTATCGCTGACTTAATAAGCATGAGTGCATACTTAAGCGCTTTTCATGCAAATAAATACCGCCGGCAGGGTAGAATGCTTTGCCTTGTCGGCCTGATTAATGGCACGATAACTGCACCTGGTCCTGTAAAGATCCCCTATAAAAGACAGTCTGTTGAGGATAGTTATGAAAAAACTGGTGTTGTCTCTTTCTCTGGTTCTGGCTTTCTCCAGTGCTACCGCAGCATTTGCAGCCATTCCGCAAAAAATTCGTATCGGTACCGATCCTACTTATGCGCCGTTCGAATCGAAAAATGCCCAGGGTGAATTAGTCGGTTTTGATATCGATCTGGCTAAAGAGCTGTGCAAACGTATCAATACGCAATGTACTTTCGTGGAAAACCCGCTGGACGCGCTGATCCCTTCGCTAAAAGCGAAGAAAATCGATGCCATCATGTCCTCGCTTTCCATTACTGAAAAACGTCAGCAGGAAATCGCTTTTACTGACAAGCTTTATGCAGCCGACTCGCGTCTGGTTGTCGCTAAAGATTCAGCTATTCAGCCGACCATTGAGTCGCTGAAAGGTAAACGTGTTGGTGTGCTCCAGGGCACCACCCAGGAAACGTTCGGCAACGAACACTGGGCGCCAAAAGGTATTGAGATTGTCTCTTATCAGGGGCAGGACAATATCTATTCTGACCTGACTGCCGGGCGTATTGACGCCGCGTTCCAGGATGAAGTCGCGGCCAGCGAAGGCTTCCTGAAACAGCCAGTCGGTAAAGATTACAAATTCGGCGGTCCGTCTGTGAAAGACGAGAAGTTGTTCGGCGTGGGTACCGGTATGGGGCTGCGCAAAGACGATAACGAGCTGCGCGAAGCGCTGAACAAAGCCTTTGCCGAAATGCGAGCTGACGGTACTTACGAGAAGCTGGCGAAAAAGTACTTCGATTTTGATGTTTACGGCGGTTAATTACCGCAGGTGCTGATAAAGCCCGTAGATTTTTGATCGACTTATTGCCTGATGGCGGCTGCGCCTTATCAGGCCTACGACGAAAGCTTGTAGGCCTGATAAGCGAAGCGCCATCAGGCATAAAGTGACGAGACAAAATATCAAAAGAGGCTTACTACTCCACCACACACGACAGGACAGGCAGCATGTTGTATGGCTTTTCAGGTGTTATTTTACAGGGCGCAATTGTTACGCTGGAGCTGGCACTCAGCTCGGTGGTACTGGCGGTTCTGATAGGTCTTGTCGGCGCAGCAGCAAAGCTGTCGCAAAGCCGGGCAATGGGGCTTATTTTCGAAGGGTACACAACGCTAATCCGCGGCGTGCCCGATCTGGTCTTAATGCTGCTCATCTTCTACGGATTACAAATCGCGCTGAATACCATTACCGATGCCATCGGTATCGGCCAGATTGATATCGATCCGATGGTTGCGGGCATTATCACCCTTGGATTTATCTACGGTGCCTACTTTACCGAAACTTTTCGCGGTGCGTTTATGGCTGTACCAAAAGGCCATATTGAAGCCGCGACGGCGTTTGGCTTTACCAGCTCACAAATATTTCGTCGCATTATGTTCCCGGCGATGATGCGTTATGCCTTACCGGGAATAGGTAATAACTGGCAGGTTATTCTTAAGGCTACGGCACTGGTGTCGCTGCTCGGCCTGGAAGACGTGGTGAAAGCGACCCAGCTTGCCGGGAAGAGTACCTGGGAGCCGTTCTATTTTGCCGTCGTGTGCGGGGTCATCTATCTGGTGTTTACCACTGTTTCTAATGGTGTGCTGCTGTACCTTGAGCGCCGCTATTCCGTGGGTGTAAAGAGGGCTGACCTGTGATCGAGATTATTCAGGAATACTGGAAGTCCCTGCTGTGGACCGACGGATATCGCTACACTGGCGTCGCTATCACCCTGTGGCTTTTGATTTCGTCAGTAGTGATGGGCGGAATACTTGCGCTCTTTTTGGCTATTGGCCGCGTTTCCAGTAATAAATTTATCCAGTTTCCTATCTGGCTGTTCACCTATATTTTTCGTGGCACGCCGCTGTACGTTCAGCTACTGGTGTTTTATTCCGGGATGTATACGCTGGAGATCGTCAAAGGCACGGACTTCCTCAACGCGTTTTTCCGCAGCGGGCTGAATTGCACCGTGCTGGCGTTGACGCTGAATACCTGCGCCTATACCACTGAGATTTTTGCCGGGGCTATCCGTTCCGTGCCTCACGGTGAGATTGAGGCTGCTCGCGCATACGGTTTCTCGTCATTCAAACTGTATCGATGCATTATTTTACCTTCCGCGCTGCGTATTGCGTTGCCGGCTTACAGCAATGAAGTCATTTTAATGCTGCACTCCACGGCGCTGGCGTTTACCGCAACGGTACCTGACCTGTTGAAAATCGCCCGCGATATCAACTCGGCAACGTATCAGCCGTTTACCGCCTTCGGTATTGCCGCTGTACTGTATTTGATTATTTCGTATGTCCTGATCAGTCTGTTCCGTAAAGCGGAAAAACGCTGGTTGCAGCATGTATCCTCTAAATGATTCGAGTAACACGATGTCTGAAAATAAATTAAACGTTATCGATTTACATAAGCACTACGGCGAACATGAAGTGCTGAAAGGGGTGTCGCTGCAGGCCAACGCGGGTGATGTTATCAGTATTATTGGCTCGTCAGGTTCCGGTAAAAGTACCTTCCTGCGCTGCATTAACTTTCTTGAGAAACCAAGCGCTGGGTCGATTGTAGTCAGTGGTCAGAACATTGGTCTGGTGCGCGACAAAGACGGTCAGCTCAAGGTTGCGGACAAAAATCAGCTGCGCCTGCTGCGCACGCGTCTGACGATGGTCTTTCAGCACTTTAATCTGTGGAGCCACATGACGGTGCTGGAAAACGTCATGGAAGCGCCGATCCAGGTGTTGGGGCTGAGCAAACAGGAAGCCCGCGACCGTGCGGTGAAGTATCTGGCTAAAGTGGGCATTGATGAGCGCGCGCAGGGCAAATATCCGGTGCATCTGTCCGGTGGTCAGCAGCAGCGTGTTTCCATTGCCCGTGCGCTGGCGATGGAGCCGGAAGTGTTGCTGTTTGATGAACCCACATCGGCACTAGATCCTGAGCTGGTGGGTGAAGTGCTGCGCATTATGCAACAGCTGGCCGAAGAGGGGAAAACCATGGTGGTGGTGACTCACGAAATGGGGTTTGCCCGTCATGTTTCCACGCACGTGATTTTCCTGCATCAGGGGAAAATTGAGGAAGAGGGCGACCCGGAGCAGGTATTCGGTAATCCGCAAAGTCCACGTTTGCAGCAGTTCCTCAAAGGTTCGTTGAAGTAAATCACCTGCCCGGAGGTGTTACGTTTTCCGGGCTTACAATTTTAGCGCGTCGCGCTCCAGCCGAAACACCCAGTCGTCGTAGGCGATGCCATCAATCTCATACGCCTTTTCCAGTACCTGCGTACGCACAAACCCCGTTTTTTCCAGAATACGAACAGAACCCTTATTCTCCGCGAGTGCGTAAGCGTTTATCGCCGTGACGTCCGTGCGCTCGAAAGCGTACTGGCACACTGCCGTCACGGCTTCGCTGGCAATCCCTTTCCCCTGAGCTTCTGGCAAAATGGCGTAGCCGAGGTCGGCCTCGTGTGGATATAAATGGCTGATTTGCAGACCAATATCACCGAGAGGTGTTGATTTGTTATGCTCGCGGATGACAAAAGTATGCTGTGCAGCCAGACGTCTGGCGAATAACAGACGCGTGTCTTTCGCTGGGGCAATATCACCCATATAGCGCATGACTTCCGGGCATTCACGTAATCTCTGGAAAAATGACCAGTCAGAAAATTTAAATAAGGAGAGGGTAAGTCGGGGAGTCGAAATTATCGCCATAACGTCGCCATTGCGGAAATCTGGCCTATAACCTTACCACCACAACAGCGACCGTGAATAGAGCTACGGGATTATCGGATCACATCCGCCAACGCTTCTTCTAAATCGTACCAGCGAAATGCAAAACCGGACGCTTCCAGGCGTTTGGGCAATGCTCGCTGCCCGCCGAGGACCAGCACCGAAGACTCGCCCATCAGCAGCCGCATAGCGGTGGCGGGAATGCGCAGAATGGCAGGGCGGTTTAGAGCGTGTCCCAGCGCGTGGGCAAACTGCTCATTGTGCACCGGGTATGGCGAAACCATATTGAAGGGACCGCGTAGATCATTATTCAGCAGCCAGATAATTCCGTTGACCATATCATCAACATGGATCCAGGCCATATACTGTCGTCCGTTACCGATTGGGCCGCCTAAGCCAAGACGAAACGGCGGGACCATTTTCGCCAGAATACCGCCAGCAGAGGCTAGTACCACGCCGGTACGCAGCATACACACGCGGGTTTTGTCGCTTTGCGCAGTGCTGGCAATTTGCTCCCAGCGGGCACATAGCTTATGGGTAAATTCGTTATGCGGTGGCTCTTCTTCCGTAACCACAACTTCGCCCAAATCGCCGTAGTAACCGGTAGCGGAACCGGAGATTAACACTGAGGGCGGCGTCTCGCTGGCATTGATTAAATCGACCAGTTTCTGCGTAGTGCCCCAACGGCTCTGGCACAGGCGTTCCTTTTGTTGTGCGCTCCAGCGCTTATCGGCAATAGGTTCTCCTGCAAGGTTAATCACGGCATCAATGTCATTGAGATGTTGCCGCTCTTCCAGTCCTTTCCATAACGTGACCCGAGAGTCGAGAATCTGACGAGCCTTATCAGGGGTACGTGTCACTACAATTATCTGATGCCCCAGTTCCAGCAGGCAGGGGATCAGATGACGTCCAATCAGGCCAGTACCGCCGGTAATCAGAATCTGCATGTCGCCTCCCGGGTTACGTTTTAGCGCTGCCAGCTCAGCGTCATAGAAACTGAGTCGGCGTAACGCAATGCGTGAAGTTTATCTATCTCCACTTCAGCATAAGTGACCCAGTGATGTTCGCGTGCGATATCGAGCACATCTTGAGTTAATTTTTCTAACAATGAGAAGCGGTTACCCTCCACGTGGGCAATGATGCTCTTGGTGATTGTGCGATAATTCAGCGCGTCGTTGATATCTTCGCTGGTACGGGCTTTGTCTGCCGGATAGTGAATGGCAATGTTGATGACGATATCCTGGCGGTTAAGGATCTCCTCTTCTTTGATGCCGATAAAAGTGCGCAGACGAAGGTTTTTTATACGAATAATAGCGTCAGGTTGTGACATTGCAGGTTTCCTCCATGTATGAACCTTTGCATGATACACGAGAACCGAATTGCGTCATCGCTTCTCGCTTTGTGCGTGCTGCATGGCGCGTTCAGTCGCGGGACGTGTACGAATGCGTTCATGCCAGTTATTGACCGCCGGGTAGTTGTCTAGGTCGATGCGCTGACGCTGATGGGCGTGGATCCACGGCCAGCTGGCAATGTCGGCAATGCTGTAGTGATCGCCTCCCAGCCAGGGTGACGATTCCAGACGTTTATTCATCACGTTGTACAGGCGCTGGGTTTCAACCTGGTATCTTTCAATGGCGTAAGGGATCGTTTGCGGAGCGTAATGACTGAAATGATGATTCTGCCCCAGCATAGGACCCAGACCGCTGACCTGCCAGAACAGCCACTGCAGCGTGGTGTGGCGTTCGCGTAATTCACCGCTGAGCAGCTTACCGCTCTTTTCCGCCAGATAGAGTAAAATTTCTCCGGACTCAAACAAGCTGATGGGCCTTCCGCCGTCCACCGGGGCATGATCGATAATGGCCGGGATTTTATTGTTCGGCGAGATCTGCAGAAAATCGGGGTGAAACTGGCTACCTTTGCTGATATCGACATGAATCAGACGGTATTGCAGCTGCGCCTCTTCAAGAAACAACGTGATTTTGTGACCGTTTGGCGATGGCGTGTAATAGAGATCGATCATTTTCAGCATCCGTTTTGTCATGAACCGGGTCATAACAAGTATAGAGCCTGTTGGCGTGCTTGAGTTTTCATCAAGTGACAGCGAGAGAAAGACTCTATATTTTGAAGGCAAGCTAATACACTTCAGAGGACATTATGAGCAAACCTGCAATTACGCTGTGGTCAGATGCCAATTTTTTCTCCCCTTACGTGCTGTCTGTTTATGTCGCTCTGCAAGAGAAAGGGCTGCCTTTTACGCTGAAAACTGTTGATCTCAACAGTGGAGAACATTTGCAACCTTCATGGCAAGGTTACGCCTTGACGCGCCGCGTACCGGTTCTTGAGATCGATGGTTTTGAGCTGAGCGAATCATCAGCGATTACGGAATTCCTGGAAGAGAGCTTCGCGCCGCCACAGTGGGAGCGTATCTATCCGCACGATGTGCAAAAACGGGCGCGGGCGCGCCAGGTTCAGGCGTGGATCCGCAGCGATTTAATGCCTATCCGTGAAGAACGCTCAACGGATGTCGTTTTTGCTGGCGTGAAGAAAGGACCGTTAAGCGAAGCAGGAAAAGCCAGTGCGGAAAAATTGTTCGCTACTGCCGGCAGTTTACTGAGCCACGGTAAGCAGAATTTATTTGGCGAATGGTGTATCGCTGACTGTGATTTAGCGCTAATGCTTAATCGCCTGGTCCTGAATGGCGATGAGGTTCCGGAAGCGCTTGCGGAATACGCCACCTTCCAGTGGCAGCGCGCTTCAGTACAGCGTTTTATCGCGCTTTCAGCGAAGCGTTCCTGCTGAAAAACGGGCCGTAATCCAGTATCATTACAAGGTACTTTTCAGCGAGGAGTGAGTGATGAAACTGATGTTCGCATCGGACATTCATGGTTCGTTGCCAGCCACGGAACGCGTACTCGAACGGTTTGCTGCAAGCGGCGCGCAATGGCTGGTGATATTGGGTGATGTTTTAAACCACGGGCCGCGTAATGCGCTTCCAGAAGGCTATGCACCTGCGCAGGTTGCAGAACGGCTGAATGAACAGGCATCGCGAATTATTGCGGTGCGTGGTAATTGCGACAGCGAAGTGGATCAGATGCTCCTGCATTTTCCGATGACTGCGCCGTGGCAGCAAATTCTGACAGAAAACCAGCGACTCTTTTTGACGCACGGACATCTTTTTGGCCCGCAAAATATGCCGGCGCTCAATGCGGGCGATGTTCTGGTTTATGGGCATACTCATCTGCCGGTTGCTGAGCTGCGCGAGGATATCTATTATTTCAATCCCGGCTCGGTAAGCATCCCTAAAGGGGGTTTTGCGGCAAGTTACGGGATTCTGGATGATAATGTTCTCAGCGTAATGGCACTCAATGATCAAAGTGTTATTGCACAGGTCGAGATTAATCCGTAATTTACCCCACAAACATAAACGCGCCGTAAGAGCGCCAGAAAAAAGAAGGTTTCCTGATGGTGGAACAGCGTCGTTTGGCAAGTACTGAATGGGTGGATATTGTGAATGAAGACAACGAGGTCATTGCACAGTCCAGCCGGGAACAAATGCGGGCGCAACGCTTACGCCATCGTGCAACGTATATCGTTGTGCATGATGGTATGGGCAAAATTCTGGTTCAACGTCGCACTGAGACAAAAGATTTTTTGCCCGGTATGCTGGATGCCACCGCAGGCGGTGTTGTTCAGGCTGACGAGCAGATGCTGGAATCAGCGCGCCGTGAAGCAGAAGAGGAACTGGGGATTGCGGGCGTGCCGTTTGCCGAGCATGGTCAGTTTTACTTTGAAGACCAGAACTGTCGCGTATGGGGCGGGTTGTTTAGCTGCGTTTCCCACGGACCGTTTGCGCTTCAGGAAGAAGAGGTCAGTGAAGTTTGCTGGCTGACGCCGGAAGAAATTACCGCGCGCTGCGACGAATTTACACCGGATTCGCTGAAAGCCCTGTCGCTGTGGATGACCCGCAACGCCAAGAATGAAGGGGCGAAAGCCGAAAAGCAGGAAGAAGCTGAGTAACCTCTGTTCATCCGGCCTACTGCGTCGAGAAATCGAGTAGGCCGGACGTGCGCTTTTTAATGGTAACCCATTATCTGCGCACCAATCACCACCACGCTGGACATAATAAACAGCAGCCCCAACAGCGTAGCACCTACCTTCAGCCAGTTACGAAAATCCACCCGACAAACACCTAACGTAGCCATCAGAGATGCCGACGTCGGATAGATAATATGGCTGAATCCGTCGCCAAACTGGAAGGCCAGCACGGTAACCTGACGGTTGACGCCAACCAGATCGCCCAGCGGCGCTAACAGCGGCATGGTCAACGCTGCCTGACCAGAGCCGGAGGTGACGAAGAAATTAAACACCGCCTGGAACAACAGCATAAACCACGCCGCGATGGCGTTATCCAGTCCGCTGATGCCATTGGCAATACTGTGCAGCAGAGTGTTTAACACGCTGGCTTCACCCGCCTCTCCATTACCGACCAGCAGTAAAATGCCTTTGGCAAAACCAACCAGCAGGGCAGGGGCAATCATCATTCGTGCTCCCTCAGTGAATGAGGAGGCCATGATGTTGACCGTCATGCCGTTGAGCCGAAACACGACGCCGATAATGCCAATCACCAGGCCCATGGTGAAGAACTGGCTGGCGATTTCAGGAATGAACCATGCGTGGACGATAACGCCCCAAATGACCCACACGATCACGCCCGTCAGTACCATCAGTACCAGCCAGTCACCGAGCGTGAAGCGTCGTTCCACGACCTCGTCCTGCTGCTCGCGAAAGAAGCGGTCGGATTCATGTACCCGGGACAAAAGCGGATTCTTTTTGATGCGTGCCGCATAGGCCAGCGTGAAGGTTAGTCCTATTAGCGTAGCGACCACCCAGACCACGATGCGCAGACCGGAACCAGAGAGCACTGGCACCCCCGCAATACCTTGCGCGACCACCACGCAAAATGGGTTCATCCATGAGCTGGCGAAACCAATCTGAGTCGCGATATAGGTAACCAGAACGGTGGTGATACTGTCGTAACCCAAGCGCACCATCAGCGGCGCGATGATAATGGCAAAGGCAACCGCCTCTTCCCCCATGCCAAACACCGCGCCGCCTAAGGAGAAGAGAATAAACAGCACTGGGATAAAGAGGACCTCGTTGCCCCGCGTATGGCGGATGAGCGCCAGGATGCCGTTATCAATGGTGCCGGTACGCATAACGATGCCAAATGCGCCGCCAATGACCAGCATAAACATAATGATGCCGACCGCAGTGCCGAATTTCGAGCCGGAGGTTAAGCCTTCGAACGGAAAGTTCATCAGGCCTGGGCGCTCATCTCCGGTGGTAAAGAACTTAACCGGGTGATACTGCTCTTCACCAGCTTCATTGGTCAGAATACGAAAGGAATGGGGGTCAACCACCTTACGGGTTTTGGTTTGTCCATCAACCTGATATTGCACTTCCTGGCTGTCGAACATCCCGACGGGAACAACCCATGTCGCCAGACTGGTTAAAATGGCGACGAAAAAAATAATCACCAGCGTGTCGGGCATCGCCCATTTTTTGGCTGGCTGTGATTCTGTTACTGCTGACATGAAAGACTATCCCTGTTGCAACGCAAAAGAGGGTAAGTATGCGAACAGAAGAATAGTTATTCATTGATGCAGCGCATTCAGGCAAATATTTCAGATTATGCCAAAGGGGAAACAGACATAAAAAAACCGGAAATATCAGCTATTTCCGGTTTGATAAGTAGATGAGTTGCCGGATAAGAGATCCGGCACACTCGGCAGATTACTGCTGCTGCTGGGAAGACTGGATCGCGGTTAGTGCGATGGTATAGACGATATCGTCTACCAGCGCGCCACGAGACAGGTCGTTCACCGGCTTGCGCATACCCTGCAGCATCGGCCCGATGGAGATCAGGTCGGCAGAACGCTGTACCGCTTTGTAGGTGGTGTTACCAGTGTTCAGATCCGGGAAGATGAACACGGTAGCTCGACCTGCAACCGGAGAGTTCGGTGCTTTGGATTTCGCAACGTCAGCCATAACGGCGGCGTCGTACTGCAGCGGGCCGTCGATCATCAGGTCAGGACGTTTTTCCTGCGCCAGACGAGTCGCTTCACGAACTTTCTCTACGTCGCTACCTGCACCAGAGGTACCGGTGGAGTAGGAGAGCATCGCAACGCGCGGTTCGATACCGAAGGCAATCGCGGATTCAGCGGACTGAATAGCGATTTCTGCCAGCTGTTCTGCGGTTGGATCCGGGTTGATCGCGCAGTCGCCGTAAACGTAAACCTGATCCGGCAGCAGCATGAAGAACACAGAAGACACCAGGGAACTACCCGGTGCAGTTTTGATCAGCTGCAGCGGTGGACGAATGGTGTTCGCAGTAGTGTGAACGGCACCGGAAACCAGACCGTCAACGTCGTCCTGTTCCAGCATCAGGGTACCGAGAACGACGTTGTCTTCCAGCTGTTCGCGGGCAACGGTTTCGGTCATGCCTTTGTTCTTACGCAGTTCGACCAGACGAGCAACGTAGCTTTCGCGAACCACATCTGGATCAACGATTTCTACGCCAGCGCCAAGTTCAACGCCCTGAGAGGCCGCAACGCGGGTGATCTCATCCGGGTTACCCAGCAGTACGCAGGTTGCGATACCACGTTCAGCACAGATGGCTGCCGCTTTAACGGTACGCGGTTCGTCGCCTTCCGGCAGAACAACGCGTTTGCCCGCTTTACGCGCCAGCTCGGTCAACTGATAACGGAACGCTGGTGGAGACAGACGACGGCTGCGCTCAGACGTTGCGGTCAGAGATTCAATCCAGTCAGCGTTGATGAAGTTAGCAACGTATTCCTGAACTTTTTCGATACGCTCGTGATCGTCAACCGGAACTTCCAGGTTGAAGCTCTGCAGGCTCAGAGAGGTCTGCCAGGTGTTGGTGTTTACCATGAATACCGGCAGGCCGGTTTCGAATGCACGTTCGCACAGTTTGGTAATGCGCGCGTCCATTTCGTAGCCACCGGTCAGCAGCAGGGCGCCAATTTCTACGCCGTTCATCGCTGCCAGGCATGCAGCAACCAGCACGTCCGGACGGTCAGCGGAAGTCACCAGCAGGGAACCTGCGCGGAAGTGTTCCAGCATGTGCGGAATGCTGCGTGCGCAGAAAGTCACAGACTTCACGCGACGGGTATTGATATCGCCTTCGTTTACGATGGTGGCGTTCAGGTGACGCGCCATATCGATTGCACGGGTAGCGATCAGATCGAAGCTCCATGGCACCGCGCCCAGAACCGGCAGCGGGCTGGATTCTTGCAGTTTAGCCGGATCAACTTTGATCACTTTCGCTTTGGAAGAGTCATCGAAAATCTCGGACAGATCCGGGCGAGTACGGCCCTGCTCATCAACCGGTGCGTTCAGTTTGTTAACGATTACGCCGGTGATGTTGGTGTTTTTCGCGCCACCGAAGCTGCTGCGAGTCAGTTCAATACGCTCGTTCAGTTGTTCCGGGGTATCGGTGCCCTGAGACATAACGAAGACGATTTCTGCATTCAGCGTTTTCGCGATTTCGTAGTTCAGAGACTGCGCGAACTGATGTTTACGGGTTGGGACCAGGCCTTCAACCAGGACAACTTCAGCGTCTTTAGTGTTCGCGTGGTAGTTCGCGATGATCTCTTCCATCAGCACATCTTTCTGATTGCTGGACAGCAGAGATTCAACGTGGCTCATCTTCAGCGGCTCAGCGGCTGGCAGAGAAGAGTTAGCACGGACGATGCTGGTAGTCTGGTCTGGCGCATCGCCACCGGCACGCGGTTGAGCGATCGGCTTGAAGACGCTCAGACGAACGCCTTTGCGTTCCATTGCGCGGATCACGCCAAGGCTGACGCTGGTCAGACCGACGCTGGTTCCGGTAGGGATCAGCATAATAATACGGGACACGGTTTATCCTCTTTCGTTACCGCCCGTTTCAGGCGGGTTACAAAACAGCACCGCCAGCTAGGCTGGCGGTGTGAAATCAGGCGGTCAGACGGCTCGCGTCTTGCGCGATAACCAGTTCTTCGTTGGTTGGGATAACCACCGCAGGACGGGTACCTTCTTTGTTGATGAAACCAGATTTGCCGAAACGTGCGGCCAGGTTACGTTCGTGGTCTACTTCAAAGCCCAGAACGCCCAGTTTGCCCAGAGACAGTTCACGAACCATCGCGGCGTTTTCACCGATACCACCGGTGAAGACAACGGCATCCAGACGACCATCCATCAGCGCAGTGTAAGAACCGATGTATTTCGCCAGACGGTGGCAGTAAACGTCCATTGCACGTTTAGCGTCTTCTTTAGTCGCGTAGTTATCTTCAACATAGCGGCAGTCGCTGGTGACTTCGGTCAGACCCAGCAGGCCGGACTCTTTGGTCAGCATTTTGTTGATCTGGTCAACGCTCATGCCCAGGGTGTCGTGCAGGTGGAAGATGATCGCCGGGTCAATGTCACCGGAACGCGTACCCATCACCAGACCTTCCAGTGGGGTCAGACCCATGGAGGTATCAACACATTTACCGTTACGGATAGCAGATACAGAACCGCCGTTGCCCAGGTGGCAAGTGATGATGTTCAGCTCATCAACAGGTTTGTTCAGCACTTTAGCCGCTTCCTGAGTAACGAAGAAGTGGCTGGTACCGTGCGCGCCGTAACGACGAACGCCATGTTCTTTGTACAGGCTGTACGGCAGGGCGTAGAGGTAAGATTCTTCCGGCATAGTCTGATGGAACGCGGTGTCGAATACGGCCACGTTTTTGTCTTTCAGATTCGGGAAGGATTTCAGCGCTTCAGCGATACCGATCAGGTGTGCAGGGTTGTGCAGCGGTGCAAAAGAGGCTGCATCTTTGATACCCTGAATAACGGAATCGTCGATAACTACAGAGCCGGTGTATTTTTCGCCGCCGTGAACAACACGGTGACCAATCGCAGTCAGCTGAGCAGACAGTTCTGGTTTTTGTGCCAGAATAGTATTAACGATAAAATTCAGCGCTTCACTGTGAGCGGCGCCTGCACCTAAAGCCGCTTCTTGTTTACCGCCATCCATTTTCCATTTGATACGTGCTTCTGGGAGATGGAAACATTCGGCTAAACCAGAAAGGTATTCTTCACCGTTTACTGCATCGATGATGGCAAATTTCAGTGAGGAGCTACCGCAGTTCAGAACCAGTACTAACTTACTCGACATGGAAGTACCTATTTATGATACGTGGCTAAAAAAACGTCAGGGAGTCATAGAGCGTAGCGCATGATGACACCGACGTTTATGATTAACATCATGCGCCATGGTCTTTTTGGGCACGATGGAATAAATACCTTTGAGTCTATGTCATTTTGCGTATTTTTCAGCCAATGGCATACTATGTGTCAATTTGACGACTCAATGATTTTGGACTAAAGGCCTTACAGGCCGGCACAGGATACCTGAATGTGGGTATCAAAGACAAAATGTTTTGAACGATGTCCCTTGTAGTTGTTGTTTTGCACAAATTTTTTAATTTTTATATGTGAAGTTGAGGTAACCGCCATGTCGACACCGGATAATCGTTCCGTCAATTTTTTTAGCTTGTTTCGCCGGGGGCAGCACTACGCGAAGACGTGGCCAATGGAAAAGCGCCTCGCGCCCGTGTTTGTAGAGAACCGTGTGATCCGTATGACACGTTACGCAATCCGTTTTATGCCGCCTATCGCCGTCTTCACCTTATGCTGGCAAATTGCGCTAGGAGGACAGTTGGGACCGGCCGTGGCGACTGCGCTGTTTGCGCTCAGCCTGCCGATGCAGGGCATGTGGTGGCTGGGTAAACGTTCCGTAACGCCGCTACCGCCTTCAATACTCAACTGGTTCTACGAAGTTCGGGGTAAATTGCAAGAAGCCGGGCAGGCGCTCTCTCCGGTAGAAGGAAAGCCGGATTACCAGGCGCTGGCTGACACGCTTAAGCGCGCCTTCAAACAACTGGATAAAACTTTCCTTGATGATTTGTAATTGACCCCTGATTACGCATATAAAAGAAGGCACAAGATGCCTTCTTTTTTTTCATCGCAGTAGTAGTGATACAGGAGTCCCAAATGGAAATGACCAACGCTCAACGTCTGATTTTGTCGAATCAGTACAAAATGATGACTATGCTCGACCCAACTAACGCCGAGCGTTATCGTCGTTTGCAGACGATTATTGAACGCGGTTACGGCTTGCAGATGCGTGAGCTGGATCGTGAGTTTGGTGAACTGACGGAAGAAACCTGTCGTACGATTATCGATATTATGGAGATGTATCACGCATTACATGTGTCCTGGACTAATCTTAAGGATGCACAGGCTATTGATGAGCGCCGCGTGACTTTCCTCGGTTTTGACGCCGCAACGGAAGCCCGTTTCCTCGGATACGTTCGCTTTATGGTGAATGTGGAAGGTCGCTATACCCACTTTGATGCGGGTACGCATGGCTTCAACGCCCAGACCCCGATGTGGGAAAAATATCAGCGTATGTTGAACGTCTGGCACTCTTGCCCGCGCCAGTATCACCTGAGCGCGAATGAAATTAACCAAATCATTAATGCCTGAGGGGGCGAGCGTGCAGTGCAAAGGTTTTCTGTTTGATCTGGATGGAACGCTGGTCGATTCCTTACCCGCAGTAGAGCGTGCGTGGTGCAACTGGGCCGATCGTTTTGGCCTCGATCACGCCGAGGTGCTCGGCTTTATTCATGGCAAGCAGGCCATTACCTCCCTGCGACACTTTATGGTGGGCAAATCTGAGGCAGAGATCGCCGCGGAGTTTACCCGTCTGGAGCAGATCGAAGCGACGGAAACCGCCGGGATCACTGCATTGCCTGGGGCTGTTGATTTACTCAACCATCTCAATAAAGCGGGTATTCCATGGGCGATTGTGACCTCAGGTTCTATGCCGGTCGCACGGGCGCGCCATCGTGTTGCTGGGCTTCCTGCTCCTGAAGTGTTTGTCACCGCCGAGCGGGTAAAAAGAGGGAAACCAGAGCCAGACGCGTATCTGTTAGGCGCTCAGCTTCTGGGCCTGGCGCCGCAGGAATGTGCCGTGGTGGAAGATGCCCCCGCCGGGGTGCTTTCAGGACTGGCAGCTGGGTGTCATGTCATCGCGGTCAACGCGCCAGCGGATACGCCGCGTCTGAACGAGGTTGATTTTTCGCTGACCAGTCTGGAACATATTTCTGTGACCAAACAACCCAACGGAAATGTGGTCGTTATAAGAAATACCTGATCATGATTTAGCCCCAGATTGTTGGGGCTTTTTTATGGCAGAATCAGTCCATCCCTCTCATTTAACAAGGATATGTTGTGAACGGTGAATTGATATGGGTTCTCTCATTGCTGGCGATTGCCGTCGTCTTGTTTGCAACTGGCAGAGTGCGTATGGACGCGATCGCTTTGCTGGTCATTATTGCCTTTGTTCTGAGTGGAACATTGAGCATCACAGAAGCTTTTTCCGGATTCAGCGATCCTAACGTTATTTTGATAGCGGCTTTATTCATTATCGGTGACGGCCTCGTGCGTACCGGTGTGGCGACAGTAATGGGCGCCTGGCTGGTGAAGGTCGCCGGTAGCAGTGAAGTCAAAATGCTGGTGTTGCTGATGATAACCGTAGCTGGACTCGGTGCATTCATGAGTTCGACCGGTGTGGTCGCCATCTTTATTCCGGTTGTCTTAAGTGTTTCCATGCGCATGGAAATTTCCCCTTCACGCCTGATGATGCCGCTAAGTTTTGCCGGCTTGATAAGCGGCATGATGACGCTGGTGGCAACGCCGCCAAACCTGGTCGTCAACAGTGAACTGTTACGTGAAGGACTTAATGGTTTTAGCTTTTTTAGCGTAACCCCACTGGGATTGGTGGTGTTGGTACTTGGCATAATTTATATGCTGGTGATGCGTTTTATGCTGAAGGGTGAAGACTCCGGGCAGCCGGGCGACGGCTGGAAGCGCCGGACCTTTCGCGATCTGATTAAAGAATATCGCCTGACCGGGCGCGCGCGTCGCCTGGCGATTCGCCCGGGTTCTCCTATGATAGGCCAGCGTCTGGACGACCTGAAACTGCGTGAGCGCTACGGGGCAAACGTGATTGGCGTGGAGCGCTGGCGTCGCTTTCGTCGCGTGATCGTTGACGTAAACGGGGTTTCTGAGTTTCGTGCTCGTGACGTATTGCTGATTGATATGTCTGCGGCCGATGTCGACCTGCGTGAATTTTGCGCTGAGCAACTGTTGGAACCGATGGTGCTGCGTGGAGAATACTTCTCCGAGCAGGCGCTTGATGTGGGCATGGCCGAAATCTCTCTGATCCCTGAGTCGGAATTGATCGGCAAAACGGTACGGGAAATCGCTTTTCGTACGCGTTACGGGCTGAATGTCGTTGGGCTGAAGCGCGATGGTACGGCGCTGGCCGGGGCGGTGGTTGATGAGCCGCTGTTGATGGGCGATATCATTTTAGTGGTGGGCAACTGGAAGCTGATCACGCTGCTTGGACAAAAAGGGCGCGATTTTGTGGTGCTAAATATGCCTGTGGAAGTCAGTGAAGCTTCTCCGGCGCACAGCCAGGCGCCGCATGCGATTTTCTGTCTGGTACTGATGGTCGCGTTAATGCTTACCGATGAAATCCCTAATACGGTTGCCGCGATTATCGCTTGTTTGCTGATGGGAAAATTCCGCTGCATCGATGCCGAAAGCGCCTACAAAGCCATTCACTGGCCAAGCATTATTTTGATTGTCGGGATGATGCCTTTTGCGCTGGCGTTACAGAAAACGGGCGGCGTCGATCTGGTGGTGAAAGGGCTAATGGACGTTGGTGGTGGGTACGGCCCGTATATGATGCTGGGCTGCCTGTTCGTGCTGTGCGCGACCATTGGGTTATTTATCTCTAACACCGCGACGGCGGTACTGATGGCGCCGATTGCGCTGGCGGCGGCAAAGTCGATGGGCGTTTCGCCGTATCCGTTTGCGATGGTGATTGCGATGGCGGCTTCCGCAGCCTTTATGACGCCAGTGTCTTCACCGGTAAACACACTGGTGCTCGGGCCGGGTAACTACAGCTTTAGCGACTTCGTGAAGATTGGCGTACCGTTTACGGTGATTGTCATGGCAGTGTGCGTGGTGATGATCCCGATGCTGTTCCCGTTTTGACCGCCGCAGTAAACGTCTGATGGCGCTGCGCTTATCAGGCCTACGGATATCACGTTATCTGAAGGCCGGATAAGGCGTTAGACGCCATCCGGCAAAATCGTTTAAAGCGGTGAATCCTGGCTGATTTCATCTAATGAAAGGTGAAAGCTTGGGACAAACACGTCCATAAAGTAGTCCATCTCTTCGCTGCGTCGTGACTCCAGCGTTTTTTCCAGACGTGTTTTCGCCAGCAGAAATTCGTTGTTACCGGCGGAGAGTTCTTCCAGGCACTTCAGATACGCGCACAGGGCATCGGCCTGTTTAACAATCGATCTTTCTTCTTCACTTGAGGCATGTTCATCAATGAGCGGTGCAAAAATATCGCGTAACTCATCGGGAACCATATCGACCAGTTTTTGCTGGGCAATTTTCTCTATCGCTTTATATTCCTGAGCAATCTGCGAGTTGAAATATTTCACTGGGGTAGGAAGATCGCCGGTTAACACCTCTGACGCATCGTGATACATCGCCAGCAGGGCAATACGCTCAGCATTTACCTGACCACCAAATTTACGGTTTTTGATCGCGGCCAGCGCATGAGCAACCATAGCAACCTGCAGACTGTGTTCGGACACGTTTTCGGTGCGCACGTTGCGCATCAGCGGCCAGCGGTTAATGAGTTTCAGACGGGAGAGGTGGGCAAAAAAGTGGCTCTGCTTCATAACGACCCTTACTCAGTGACTTCAGTAACGGTATTTTGCGCAGAGAGTGCTACCGGATGCAAACCCGGTAGCACTTTGCGTGGTTACAGCTGGCGATACCCTGACAGGAAACGCTCAAATTTACTCAACGACATTTCGATATCATCAATTCGCGGCAGCGTAACGATGCGGAAATGATCCGGCCATGGCCAGTTGAATGCCGTCCCCTGAACCAGCAGTACTTTTTCCTGCAACAGGAAGTCGAGCACCATCTTCTGGTCGTCATGAATATTGAAGCGCTTGGCGTCAATTTTCGGGAACATATACAGTGCACCGCGCGGTTTTACGCAAGAGACGCCAGGAATATCATTGAGCAGTTCCCAGGCGCGGTTACGTTGCTCATACAGACGTCCGCCAGGCATGATGAATTCGCTGATGCTCTGATATCCGCCCAGCGCGGTCTGAATGGCATGTTGTGCAGGGACGTTCGCACACAGGCGCATAGAAGCCAGCATCTCAAGGCCTTCGATATACCCTTTGGCATGTTTCTTCGGTCCGTTCAGTACCATCCAGCCCTGACGGAAACCGGCAACACGATAGGTTTTTGACAGGCCGTTAAAGGTAATAGTCAGCAGATCCGGGGCCATTGCCGCTATCGAGTGGTGCTCGGCGTCATCGTAGAGAATTTTGTCGTAAATCTCATCTGCAAAGATGATGAGGTTGTTCTGGCGAGCAATCTCAACAATCTCCATCAGCAGCTCTTTAGAATAAACAGCGCCGGTTGGGTTGTTGGGGTTGATGATGACGATCCCACGCGTACGCGGCGTAATTTTGGCGCGGATATCATCCAGGTCCGGGAACCAGTCTGATGATTCATCACACAGGTAATGCACGGCATTACCACCAGAGAGCGAAACCGCCGCCGTCCACAGTGGATAATCAGGTGCAGGAACCAGCATTTCGTCCCCACTGTTCAGCAATGCCTGCATGGCCTGCACAATCAATTCGGATACGCCGTTACCGATATAGATATCTTCTACGGTTACATCGCGCATCCCGCGGGCCTGGTAATGCTGCATGATTGCTTTGCGGGCTGAATAAAGGCCTTTGGAATCGCAATATCCTTGCGCAGTTGGCAAATTGCGGATCACATCCACTAAAATTTCATCTGGTGCTTCAAACCCGAAAGGCGCAGGGTTGCCGATGTTCAGTTTCAGAACTTTGTTGCCTTCTTCTTCCAGGCGCTTTGCTTCCTTCAGAACCGGGCCGCGAATGTCATAACAGACGTTTTCTAATTTGCTGGATTTTTCAATGGGGGACATGAACGTTGACCTTTTTAGCTGTGAATGCCACTCCCTGCCGTGGAAGTCAGCCCAGCACAATGTACTCCCACGACGGTGAGTTTTGAAGGGTCTTTAGTAGAAGATTTTGGAAAGCAGGAGGGCGATAATTAACTTTTAATAACTAAATTATACAATTATTACAGTGTAATAATCTGGATTGTTGTGTTTTTTATGATTTATGTTTTGCTTTGTTGGTATTGGTATGGTGATTTGTCTGGTCGAAAAAAGTTAGCCCTATAAAACAAAATGCAGCCGATATCTGTGCGATACGGCGCGATTCGAAAATACTGAGGTTTCATCCACGAATTCTGTTATCGGTCTGATCCCTACGTGATGCGGTGTGAATCCATTGTTAAGCATAATTAATGAATTGAGAGATTCTTAATTAATTATTATTTATTATTTAAACGACATCAAATTGATTGGGCTAATAATACGAAAACCGTTGTACTGACATAACACCAATTCGCCCGGAATTATTCGCAATAACACTTATAAATATAGTGGTTTTAGGTTAAGATAACTCCTATGAAATGGTGTGTAGTACGAGTTTTACGATAATTCAAATGTTTGTTGGTTGTTCATAACATACTGAAAAGTTAGTTTTTAATGTGTAAATTATTGTTCGTTAACTATTTTTTAAATTTACAAAATTTACATGTTTTCCATTAGTCAGAATCATCCGGCAGCTAAAAATACGGCTCTTTCTCGTTGCTATATTCCGATGAATATCACGGGTTTTAAAATAGCTCAGAAAGAGCATTGTTTCGTTTGTTAAACCAAATACATCCTTATTTTCACTTGGTTACACTAAGCGAAACTGAAGGGAGGCACATTACAAATGGAGTTGTTTGATTCTGAATGCACAGCATTAACCCGGTATGACCCGCGAGTAAGTGAAAAACTATGATAAATGCAAATCGTCCGATAATTAACCTCGACCTCGATCTGCTGAGAACCTTTGTTGCTGTTGCCGACCTAAATACCTTCGCGGCTGCGGCAGCTGCAGTATGTCGAACTCAGTCTGCGGTAAGTCAGCAAATGCAGCGCCTTGAGCAACTTGTGGGGAAAGAGTTGTTCGCGCGTCATGGACGCAACAAACTGCTGACCGAACATGGTATCCAACTGTTGGGTTACGCCAGGAAAATACTGCGATTTAATGATGAGGCATGCTCATCATTGATGTTTAACAATCTTCAGGGGGTGTTAACTATCGGTGCTTCTGATGAATCCGCCGACACCATACTCCCATTTCTGCTTAACCGCATTAGTTCGGTTTATCCGAAACTTGCCCTTGATGTAAGAGTGAAACGCAATGCTTACATGGTGGAGATGCTTAAGTCGCAAGAAGTGGATTTAGTGGTAACCACGAATCGCCCTGACGATTTTGAATGCCTGAATTTGCGAACTTCACCGACATACTGGTATTGCGCAGCCGAATATATCCTGCAAAAAGGCGAACCGGTGCCGTTAGTTCTGCTGGACGATCCCAGCCCGTTTCGCGATATCGTGCTGGCGACGTTGAATGCCGCACAGATCCCGTGGCGTCTGGCTTATGTCGCTTCAACATTGCCTGCGGTCCGCGCGGCGGTAAAAGCAGGGCTTGGCGTTACTGCGCGTCCTGTAGAAATGATGAGCCCGGATTTACGCGTACTGGGTGCGTCGGACGGATTGCCACCTCTGCCTGATACCGAGTATCTGTTGTGCAGCGATCCGGCCACGCAAAATGAATTAGCTCAGGCTATCTTTAAGTCGATGCAGACATATCAAAATCCTTGGCAATACAATCAGTTTACCCCTGAAGGGGGAGATGACTCGCTGATTGTTGAAGGCGACTTTGAGTAAAGCGTCACAGAAAAACGTTTAAAAATGTAAGTGTAAAAAAGGGCCACTGATGATGAAAAAACATCCAGCGGCTCTTTTTTTATGCAAATATTACTGCTTTCTGTTCATTCATATACTAAAACTTAACAAAATCAGCAGGTAAAAAAACAGACTGACAATAGGGTGAAAAATAATCAGCCGCGTTGCTAAATGTTTCCATGTTAAAAAACTAGAGAAATTGTTGCTGTTTTTTATGGTGAATTAACAAAAGCGTGTCACAGATCAAGAAAATACTCCCATTTAGGGGGAGGCATCTGGGTGAATTCCTGTCAAAATAGACGTGTATTATCTTTTTTACTTCACTACGGACACGATTCAACAACATTAAAAATGACCGATGATGCAATCGAAATGGGTCTAAAGAGCACTTTATGTTAATGAAGTTGGAGTAGTGTAAAATAATGTGAGGAAACTTTTGTTAAAGTTGACAAAAGGTTATAGAAAGGAGTAAAAAACCCCATCAATTAGCTGTATAAAATGATTTTTCACAGTGATTGTAAGGTTTTTTTTATTCCTCCCCATGAATCGATGTGGCGTTCATCTGCCGAAAAGAGCAGAGAATTTGGCGCTACTTTTGATGAGTAAGCAATGAGTATGTCAACATCCACTGAAATCATCGCTCATCACTGGGCATTCGCTATCTTTCTTATCGTTGCCATTGGCCTGTGTTGCCTGATGCTCGTCGGCGGCTGGTTTTTAGGGGGTCGCGCACGCGCGAGATCTAAAAACGTGCCGTTTGAATCAGGTATCGACTCGGTCGGCACCGCCCGCCTGCGCCTGTCTGCCAAGTTTTATCTGGTAGCCATGTTCTTCGTTATCTTCGACGTTGAAGCGCTGTATCTGTTCGCATGGTCAACTTCTATCCGTGAAAGCGGTTGGATTGGCTTTGTGGAAGCTGCAATTTTTATTTTTGTGTTACTGGCAGGTCTGGTTTATCTGGTGCGTATTGGCGCGCTGGACTGGACGCCCGCGCGTTCACGCCGCGAGCGTATGAACCCGGAAACGAACAGTATCGCTAATCGTCAACGCTAACCGCGAGGCATTAAGATGGATTATACGCTCACCCGCATAGATCCTAACGGTGAGAACGACCGTTACCCCCTGCAAAAACAGGAGATCGTAACCGACCCCCTGGAACAAGAAGTTAACAAAAACGTGTTCATGGGCAAACTGCATGACATGGTTAACTGGGGCCGTAAAAACTCAATTTGGCCATATAACTTTGGCCTTTCCTGCTGCTACGTTGAGATGGTGACCTCGTTTACCGCCGTGCACGATGTGGCCCGTTTTGGTGCGGAAGTACTGCGTGCATCGCCGCGTCAGGCTGACCTGATGGTCGTAGCCGGAACCTGCTTTACCAAAATGGCGCCAGTTATTCAGCGCCTCTACGATCAGATGCTGGAACCGAAATGGGTTATTTCCATGGGCGCATGCGCCAACTCCGGCGGGATGTACGACATCTATTCTGTAGTGCAGGGCGTTGATAAATTTATTCCGGTCGATGTGTACATCCCGGGATGTCCGCCGCGCCCAGAAGCGTATATGCAGGCTCTGATGCTGCTGCAAGATTCCATTGGCAAAGAACGCCGTCCGCTCTCCTGGGTGGTTGGCGATCAGGGCGTTTATCGCGCCAATATGCAGTCAGAACGCGAGCGTAAACGCGGCGAACGTATTGCTGTAACGAATCTTCGTACACCAGACGAGATTTAATTTGCGCCTGTCGGCAGCAGCACTTCCTTCGCTTATCACTACATAAATAGCGCGAAGCACTGCCGACCACCACGGACCATTTGCAATGGTGAACAATATGACCGACTTAACCGCGCAAGACGCCGCATGGCAAACACGGGATCACCTTGATGACCCGGTCATTGGCGAACTGCGCAACCGTTTTGGGCCGGATGCCTTTACCGTTCAGGCGACTCGCACCGGGGTACCCGTTGTTTGGGTCAAGCGTGAACAATTACTGGAAGTTGGCGATTTCTTAAAGAGACTGCCGAAACCTTACGTCATGCTGTTTGACTTACACGGCATGGACGAACGTCTGCGTACGCACCGCGAAGGGTTACCCGCCGCGGATTTTTCCGTTTTCTATCACCTGATCTCCATTGAACGCAATCGCGATATCATGCTCAAGGTGGCTTTGTCTGAAAACGATCTGCGCGTACCGACTTTCACCAAACTTTTCCCGAACGCCAACTGGTATGAGCGTGAAACCTGGGAAATGTTTGGCATCGACATCGAAGGTCACCCGCACCTGACGCGTCTGCTGATGCCGCATACCTGGGAAGGCCATCCGCTGCGTAAAGACTACCCGGCGCGTGCGACTGAATTCGACCCGTTTGAGCTGACTAAAGCCAAACAGGATCTGGAAATGGAAGCGCTGACCTTCAAACCTGAAGATTGGGGCATGAAGCGTAGCACCGAAAATGAGGACTTCATGTTCCTCAACCTCGGTCCTAACCACCCGTCTTCCCACGGTGCGTTCCGTATTGTGCTGCAGCTTGATGGCGAAGAAATCGTCGACTGCGTACCTGACATCGGCTACCACCACCGTGGCGCTGAAAAGATGGGCGAACGTCAGTCCTGGCACAGCTACATTCCGTACACCGACCGTATCGAGTACCTCGGCGGCTGCGTTAACGAAATGCCTTACGTACTGGCGGTTGAGAAACTGGCAGGCATCACCACGCCGGATCGCGTCAACGTGATTCGCGTCATGCTATCTGAACTGTTCCGTATCAACAGTCATCTGCTGTACATCTCCACGTTCATTCAGGACGTCGGCGCGATGACCCCGGTATTCTTCGCCTTTACCGACCGTCAGAAAATCTACGACGTCGTGGAAGCGATCACCGGTTTCCGTATGCACCCGGCCTGGTTCCGTATCGGCGGTGTGGCACACGATCTGCCGCGCGGTTGGGACAAACTGCTGCGTGATTTCCTCGACTGGATGCCAAAACGTCTGGATTCTTACGAGAAAGCCGCGCTGCGTAACACCATCCTGAAAGGCCGTTCGCAGGGTGTTGCCGCTTACGGTAAGAAAGAAGCGCTGGACTGGGGTTGTACCGGTGCTGCGCTGCGTGCGACCGGTATTGATTTCGACGTGCGTAAAGCGCGTCCGTACTCTGGCTATGAAAACTTTGACTTTGAAGTCCCGGTTGGCGGCGGTGTGTCCGACTGCTATACCCGCGTGATGCTAAAAGTTGAAGAGCTGCGCCAGAGTCTGCGCATCCTTGAGCAGTGCCTCAATAACATGCCGGAAGGCCCGTTCAAAGCGGATCACCCGCTGACGACGCCGCCACCGAAAGAGCGCACGCTGCAACATATCGAAACCCTTATCACCCACTTCCTGCAGGTTTCGTGGGGTCCGGTTATGCCGGCAAACGAGTCCTTCCAGATGGTGGAAGCGACCAAGGGTATCAACAGTTACTACCTGACCAGCGATGGCAGCACCATGAGTTACCGTACCCGTATCCGTACCCCGAGCTATGCGCACCTGCAGCAGATCCCGGTAGCGGTACGTGGCAGCCTGGTGTCCGACCTGATCGTCCATCTGGGTAGTATCGATTTTGTTATGTCAGATGTGGACCGCTAATTATGCACGAGAATCAACAACCACAAACCGAGGCTTTTGAGCTGAGTGCGGCTGAGCGTGAAGCGATTGAGCACGAGAAGCACCACTACGAAGACCCGCGTGCGGCGTCCATTGAAGCGCTGAAAATCGTTCAGAAACAGCGTGGCTGGGTGCCGGATGGGGCGATCTATGCGATCGCTGATGTGCTGGGTATTCCGGCAAGCGACGTAGAAGGTGTTGCTACGTTTTATAGCCAGATCTTCCGCCAGCCGGTAGGTCGCCACGTGATCCGCTATTGCGACAGCGTGGTGTGCCATATCAACGGCTACCAGGGGATCCAGGCCGCGCTTGAGAAAAAACTCAACATCAAGCCGGGGCAGACGACTTTTGATGGTCGCTTTACGCTGCTGCCGACCTGTTGCCTGGGGAACTGCGACAAAGGGCCAAACATGATGATCGATGAGGATACTCACGCTCATCTGACCCCGGAAGGCATTCCCGAACTGCTGGAGCGGTATAAATGAAAGACATTATCCGTACTCCCGAAACCCATCCGCTGACCTGGCGTCTGCGTGATGACAAACAGCCGGTCTGGCTGGACGAATACCGTAGCAAGAACGGCTACGAAGGTGCGCGTAAGGCCCTGACCGGGCTGTCACCGGACGAAATCGTTAATCAGGTAAAAGACGCTGGCCTGAAAGGGCGCGGCGGCGCGGGCTTTTCCACCGGTCTGAAGTGGAGTCTGATGCCGAAAGACGAATCCATGAACATCCGTTACCTGCTGTGTAACGCCGATGAAATGGAGCCGGGCACCTATAAAGACCGTCTGCTGATGGAACAGCTGCCGCACCTGCTGGTGGAAGGCATGCTGATTTCCGCGTTTGCGCTGAAAGCGTACCGTGGTTACATCTTCCTGCGCGGTGAATATATCGAAGCAGCCGTGCATCTGCGTCGCGCTATCGCCGAAGCGACCGAAGCCGGTCTGCTAGGCAAAAACATTATGGGCACCGGTTTCGACTTCGAACTGTTTGTCCACACTGGGGCAGGGCGTTACATCTGCGGTGAAGAAACCGCGCTGATCAACTCCCTCGAAGGTCGCCGTGCTAATCCACGCTCCAAGCCGCCGTTCCCGGCAAGCTCTGGCGCATGGGGTAAGCCGACCTGCGTAAACAACGTCGAAACCCTGTGTAACGTACCAGCTATCCTCGCGAACGGCGTGGAGTGGTACCAGAACATTTCGAAGAGCAAAGACGCGGGCACCAAGCTGATGGGCTTCTCCGGTCGTGTGAAGAACCCTGGCCTGTGGGAACTACCTTTCGGTACTACCGCGCGTGAGATCCTCGAAGATTACGCGGGCGGCATGCGCGATGGCCTGAAGTTCAAAGCCTGGCAACCTGGCGGCGCGGGGACTGACTTCCTGACCGAAGCACACCTCGATCTGCCGATGGAATTCGAAAGCATTGGTAAAGCAGGTAGCCGTCTGGGCACCGCACTGGCAATGGCTGTCGATCACGAGATTGGCATGGTTCCTCTGGTGCGTAACCTCGAAGAGTTCTTTGCCCGCGAGTCCTGTGGCTGGTGTACGCCGTGCCGTGATGGTCTGCCGTGGAGTGTGAAAATTCTGCGCGCGCTTGAGCGTGGCGAAGGCCAGCCTGGGGATATCGAGACACTTGAGCAACTGTGTCGTTTCCTCGGCCCGGGTAAAACCTTCTGTGCACACGCACCGGGTGCAGTGGAACCGCTGCAGAGCGCCATTAAATATTTCCGCGAAGAATTCGAAGCTGGCATCAAGCAGACCTTCAGCAATACCCACGCTATTGGTGGTATTCAGCCGAACCTGCTGAAAGAGCGCTGGTGATCACAGGGTTAGCCCTGTGTCGCGATAAGAAATTCGATTAACGCTCGGTTACGACCGAGCCAACTGGAAGCATGCTGACTATGGCTACGATTCATGTAGACGGCAAAGAATATGAGGTCAACGGAGCGGACAACCTGCTGGAAGCTTGTCTGTCTCTTGGCCTTGATATTCCGTACTTTTGCTGGCACCCGGCGCTGGGAAGCGTCGGTGCTTGCCGCCAGTGTGCGGTGAAGCAATATCAGAACGCGGAAGACACGCGTGGTCGCCTGGTGATGTCTTGTATGACACCGGCCACCGAAGGCACCTTTATTTCTATTGATGACGAAGAAGCGAAGCAGTTCCGCGAAAGCGTCGTGGAGTGGTTGATGACTAACCACCCGCACGACTGTCCGGTCTGTGAAGAGGGCGGCAACTGCCACCTGCAGGATATGACCGTCATGACCGGTCACAGCTTCCGTCGATACCGCTTCACGAAGCGTACTCACCGTAACCAGGACCTGGGGCCGTTCATCTCTCACGAAATGAACCGCTGCATCGCCTGCTATCGCTGTGTACGTTACTACAAAGATTACGCCGATGGTGCGGATCTGGGCGTGTATGGCGCACATGACAACGTCTACTTCGGTCGTCCGGAAGACGGTACGCTCGAAAGCGAATTCTCTGGCAACCTGGTCGAAATTTGTCCAACCGGCGTCTTCACCGATAAAACGCACTCCGAGCGTTATAACCGTAAATGGGACATGCAGTTTGCGCCGAGCATCTGCCAGCAGTGTTCCATCGGCTGTAACACCAGCCCGGGCGAGCGCTACGGTGAACTGCGTCGTATCGAAAACCGTTATAACGGTACCGTTAACCACTACTTCCTCTGCGACCGTGGTCGTTTCGGCTATGGTTACGTGAACCTGAAAGACCGTCCGCGTCAGCCGGTACAGCGTCGTGGCGATGACCTGATCACGCTGAACGCCGAGCAGGCGATGCAGGGCGCGGCAGATATTCTGCGTCAGTCGAAGAAAGTGATTGGTATCGGCTCCCCGCGCGCCAGCGTTGAAAGTAACTTCGCGCTGCGTGAACTGGTCGGTGCGGATAACTTCTATACCGGTATCGCTCAGGGCGAACTGGATCGTCTGCAACTGGCGCTGAGCGTACTTCGTGACGGCGGGATTCATACTCCGGCTCTGCGCGAAATCGAATCTTATGATGCGGTTCTGGTGCTGGGCGAAGATGTCACCCAGACCGGCGCACGCGTTGCGCTGGCGGTGCGTCAGGCGGTGAAAGGTAAAGCGCGTGAAATGGCGGCGGCACAGAAAGTGGCTGACTGGCAGATCGCAGCAATCCTTAATATCGGCCAGCGTGCTAAGCATCCGCTATTCGTTACCAACGTCGATAACACCCGTCTGGACGATATCGCCGCTTGGACCTATCGCGCACCGGTTGAAGATCAGGCGCGTTTAGGTTTCGCTATCGCCCACGCGCTGGATAACAACGCGCCGGCGGTTGACGGTATCGACCGTGACCTGCAGAACAAAATTGACGTTATCGTTCAGGCACTAGCCGGGGCGAAGAAACCACTGATTATTTCCGGCACCAACGCCGGTAGCGCCGAAGTGATTCAGGCGGCTGCCAACGTGGCGAAGGCGCTGAAAGGCCGTGGCGCAGACGTCGGCATCACTATGATTGCTCGCTCGGTTAACAGCATGGGCCTCGGCATGATTGGCGGTGGTTCCCTTGACGATGCGCTGACCGAGCTGGAAACAGGCCGCGCTGACGCTGTTGTGGTGCTGGAAAATGACCTGCATCGCCATGCTTCAGCCGCTCGCGTTGATGCCGCGCTGGCGAAAGCGCCGCTGGTACTGGTCGTTGACCATCAGCGTACGGCAATTATGGAAAACGCCCATCTGGTGCTTTCCGCTGCAAGCTTCGCCGAAAGCGATGGTACGGTGATTAACAACGAAGGCCGCGCCCAGCGTTTCTTCCAGGTTTATGACCCATCCTACTACGACAGCAACACCGTAATGCTGGAAAGCTGGCGCTGGCTGCACTCGCTGCACAGCACCGTGCAGAGCCGTGAAGTGGACTGGACGCAGCTCGACCACGTTATCGACGCGGTTGTTGAGAAGTTGCCGCAGCTGGCGGGCATTAAAGATGCCGCGCCGGACGCAAGCTTCCGTATCCGTGGACAGAAGCTGGCGCGTGAACCGCACCGCTACAGTGGGCGTACCGCAATGCGCGCCAACATCAGCGTACACGAACCGCGTCAACCGCAGGACAAAGACACTATGTTCGCTTTCTCTATGGAAGGGAACAACCAGCCGTCTGCACCGCGTTCACAAATTCCGTTTGCCTGGGCTCCGGGCTGGAACTCCCCACAGGCGTGGAACAAGTTCCAGGATGAAGTGGGCGGTAAACTGCGTCATGGCGATCCGGGCGTGCGCCTGATCGAAGCTTCTGCGGATGGTATGGATTACTTCACTACCGTTCCGGCGAGCTTCCAGGCTCAGGATGGTCAGTGGCGTATCGCGCCTTACTATCACCTGTTTGGCAGTGACGAAATGTCCCAGCGTGCGCCGGTCTTCCAGACCCGTATGCCGCAGCCGTACATCAAACTCAACCCGGCTGATGCCGCGAAGTTGGGTGTTAATGCCGGTACGCGCGTTTCTTTCAGCTACGATGGCAACACGGTTACGCTGCCGGTTGAAATCGCTGAAGGATTAACGGCAGGGCAGGTTGGTTTACCGATGGGCATGCCTGGCATCGCGCCGGTTCTGGCAGGTGCGCGTCTTGAGGATCTGCAGGAGGCACAACAATGAGTTGGATTACACCCGATCTGATTGAGATCCTGCTGAGCATTCTCAAAGCTGTGGTGATCCTGCTGGTGGTGGTCACCTGCGGGGCATTCATGAGCTTTGGCGAACGTCGTCTGCTGGGTCTGTTCCAGAACCGTTACGGACCGAACCGTGTTGGCTGGGGCGGTTCGCTCCAGCTGGTTGCGGACATGATCAAGATGTTCTTTAAAGAAGACTGGATCCCGAAATTCTCGGATCGCGTCATCTTTACCCTGGCACCGATGATCGCCTTCACCTCGCTGCTGCTGGCTTTCGCCATCGTGCCAGTGAGTCCGAACTGGGTGGTTGCTGACCTGAACATCGGGATCCTGTTCTTCCTGATGATGGCGGGCCTCGCGGTATACGCGGTGCTGTTCGCCGGCTGGTCCAGTAACAACAAATACTCCCTGCTCGGTGCGATGCGTGCGTCTGCGCAGACCCTGAGCTACGAAGTGTTCCTCGGACTTTCCCTAATGGGCGTGGTGGCGCAGGCCGGTTCATTTAACATGACCGACATCGTCAACAACCAGGCTGATATCTGGAACGTTATTCCGCAGTTCTTTGGTTTTGTCACCTTTGCCATCGCGGGCGTGGCGGTGTGTCACCGTCACCCGTTTGACCAGCCAGAAGCCGAGCAGGAACTGGCCGACGGTTACCACATTGAATATTCCGGTATGAAATTCGGTCTGTTCTTCGTGGGTGAATACATCGGTATCGTCACCATTTCTGCACTGATGGTTACCCTGTTCTTCGGTGGCTGGCATGGCCCGTTCTTACCGCCATTCGTCTGGTTCGCGCTGAAAACCGCGTTCTTCATGATGATGTTCATTTTGATTCGTGCGTCGTTACCACGTCCTCGTTATGACCAGGTAATGTCCTTCGGCTGGAAAGTCTGTCTGCCGCTGACGCTCGTCAACTTGCTGGTAACGGCGGCTGTCATTCTCTGGCAGGCGCAATAAGGGACACAAAGACCATGACCTTAAAAGAATTGTTCGTAGGTTTCGGCACCCAGGTACGCAGTATCTGGATGATCGGCCTGCATGCGTTCGCGAAACGCGAAACGCAGATGTACCCGGAAGAGCCGGTCTATCTACCGCCCCGTTTTCGTGGTCGTATCGTTCTGACTCGTGATCCAGACGGTGAAGAGCGCTGCGTTGCCTGTAACCTGTGCGCGGTAGCGTGTCCGGTAGGCTGTATCTCTTTGCAAAAAGCAGAGACCAAAGATGGCCGCTGGTATCCGGAGTTTTTCCGCATTAACTTCTCACGCTGCATTTTCTGCGGCCTGTGCGAAGAAGCCTGTCCGACAACGGCTATTCAGCTGACTCCAGATTTCGAGCTGGGTGAGTACAAGCGCCAGGACCTGGTTTACGAGAAAGAGGATCTGCTGATCTCCGGTCCGGGCAAATACCCGGAATATAACTTCTACCGGATGGCAGGTATGGCAATCGACGGCAAAGATAAGGGCGAAGCAGAGAACGAAGCTAAGCCTATCGACGTCAAGAGCCTGTTACCGTAAGGAGAGGGGCAATGGAGTTCGCTTTTTATATCTGTGGCCTGATAGCCATTCTCGCAACCTTGCGGGTGATCACCCACACCAATCCGGTACACGCACTGCTGTATCTGATTATTTCGCTGCTGGCGATTTCCGGGGTGTTCTTCTCGTTAGGCGCTTACTTCGCCGGTGCACTGGAAATTATCGTCTACGCGGGCGCTATCATGGTGCTGTTCGTATTCGTGGTAATGATGCTAAACCTCGGTGGTTCTGAAATTGAACAGGAACGCCAGTGGCTGAAACCTCAGGTGTGGATTGGTCCGGCGATTCTGTCGGCCATCATGCTGGTGGTCATTGTTTACGCGATTCTGGGCGTAAACGATCAGGGCATCGACGGGACGCCAATTAGCGCGAAAGCAGTCGGTATTTCCCTGTTCGGACCGTATGTACTGGCGGTCGAACTGGCTTCGATGCTGCTGCTGGCGGGCTTGGTTGTGGCCTTCCACGTGGGGCGCGAAGAGCGTTCAGGTGAAGTGCTGAGCAATCGCACTGATGACCGCGCGAAAAGAAAAACGGAGGAGCACGCATGATCCCCTTACAACATGGACTGATCCTCGCTGCGATTTTATTCGTCCTGGGTTTGACTGGTCTGGTTATCCGCCGCAATCTGCTGTTTATGCTGATCGGGCTGGAAATCATGATTAACGCCTCCGCGCTGGCCTTTGTGGTCGCCGGAAGCTACTGGGGCCAGACCGATGGTCAGGTGATGTACATTCTCGCCATCAGCCTTGCGGCTGCGGAAGCGAGCATTGGACTTGCGCTGTTGCTGCAACTTCATCGCCGTCGCCAGAACCTGAACATCGATTCAGTAAGTGAGATGCGTGGATGAACATGCTTGCCTTAACCATTATTCTGCCATTTATTGGCTTTGTATTACTGGCGTTTTCCCGTGGTCGTTGGTCAGAAAATCTGTCCGCTACCGTGGGTGTCGGGTCGATCGGTCTGGCCGCGCTGGTGACTGCGTTTGTTGGCGTTGATTTCTTTGCCAATGGCCAGCAGGCTTACAGCCAGCCGCTGTGGACCTGGATGTCAGTCGGCGACTTCAACATCGGTTTTAACCTGGTGCTGGATGGCCTGTCGCTGACCATGCTCTCCGTGGTGACCGGTGTCGGTTTCCTGATCCACATGTTCGCCTCCTGGTATATGCGCGGAGAAGAGGGCTATTCTCGTTTCTTCGCCTACACCAACCTGTTTATCGCCAGCATGGTGGTTCTGGTGCTGGCGGATAACCTGCTGCTGATGTACCTCGGCTGGGAAGGCGTGGGCCTGTGCTCCTATCTGCTGATTGGTTTCTACTATACCGATCCGAAGAATGGCGCTGCGGCAATGAAAGCCTTCGTGGTAACCCGTGTTGGTGACGTATTCCTGGCGTTCGCGCTGTTCATCCTCTACAACGAGCTGGGCACGCTGAACTTCCGCGAAATGGTGGAACTGGCGCCTGCGCACTTTGCAGATGGTAACAACATGCTGATGTGGGCAACCCTGATGCTGCTGGGCGGTGCGGTCGGTAAATCTGCGCAGTTGCCGTTGCAAACATGGCTTGCTGATGCGATGGCCGGCCCGACGCCTGTCTCTGCGCTTATCCACGCTGCGACGATGGTTACTGCCGGTGTCTACCTGATTGCACGTACGCACGGCCTGTTCCTGATGACCCCAGAAATCCTGCACCTGGTGGGGATTATCGGTGCCATCACTCTGGTGCTGGCGGGTTTTGCTGCGCTGGTACAGACCGACATCAAACGCGTTCTTGCGTACTCCACCATGAGCCAGATTGGTTATATGTTCCTGGCTCTCGGTGTACAGGCGTGGGATGCGGCGATTTTCCACCTGATGACGCACGCCTTCTTTAAAGCGCTGCTGTTCCTGGCATCCGGCTCGGTTATCCTGGCTTGCCACCACGAACAGAACATCTTCAAGATGGGCGGACTGCGTAAGTCAATTCCGCTGGTGTATCTCTGCTTCCTGATCGGTGGCGCGGCGCTGTCGGCTCTGCCGCTGATTACCGCT
Organism: Citrobacter sp. Cf118; assembly: GCF_030334095.1. NCBI lineage: Bacteria > Pseudomonadati > Pseudomonadota > Gammaproteobacteria > Enterobacterales > Enterobacteriaceae > Citrobacter > Citrobacter sp. Cf118. The sequence continues at coordinate 307,083 of NZ_JAOWES010000083.1, forward strand.
GGCTTCTTCAGTAAGGATGAGATTTTGGCTGGTGCAATGGCGAATGGTCATATTAATCTGATGGTCGCAGGTCTGGTCGGTGCGTTCATGACCTCTCTGTATACCTTCCGTATGATTTTCATCGTGTTCCACGGTAAAGAACAAATTCACGCTCATGCAGGGAAGGGGATTACCCATCATCTGCCGCTGATTGTGCTGATGATCCTGTCCACCTTCGTTGGCGCGCTGATTGTGCCGCCGCTGCAGGGTGTACTGCCTGCGACGACCGAGCTTGAGCATGGTCGCGTCATGACGCTGGAAATTACCTCCGGTATCGTAGCGATTGCGGGCATCCTGATCGCAGCATGGCTGTGGCTGGGTAAACGCCAGCTTGTGACATCGATTGCCAACAGTGCGCCGGGCCGCCTGCTGGGTACCTGGTGGTATAACGCCTGGGGCTTCGACTGGCTGTATGACAAAGTGTTCGTCAAGCCGTTCCTGGGTGTTGCCTGGTTGCTGAAACGCGATCCGCTCAACTCAATGATGAACATTCCGGCGATCCTTTCCCGCTTTGCAGGTAAAGGCCTGTTGTTGAGCGAGAACGGTTATCTGCGCTGGTATGTCGCATCAATGAGCATCGGCGCCGTCGTTGTGCTGGCACTGTTGATGGTACTGCGTTGAGTTTGAGGATTGTGGGGTTGATGTCGGATGGCGCTCGCGCTTATCCGACCTACGGGAATCTGTAGGCCCGGTAAGCGTTCGCGCCACCGGGCAAAAAAAGCCGCAATCCGAAGTGAATTTTCTGTTTGAGAATTCGTTGAAAATCAGGTCCTGATGGGACTTTAACAAGGAATAAAGATCGCCATGTTACTACCCTGGCTAATATTAATTCCCTTTATCGGTGGCTTCCTGTGCTGGCAGACCGAACGCTTTGGCGTGAAGGTGCCGCGCTGGATCGCGCTGATTACCATGGGATTGACGCTGGCGCTTGGCCTGCAACTGTGGTTGCAGGGCGGCTATTCACTGACGCAATCCGCTGGCATTCCGCAGTGGCAGTCTGAGTTTGTCCTGCCGTGGATCCCACGTTTTGGCATCTCTATTCATCTGGCTATCGACGGTCTGTCGCTGCTGATGGTAGTGCTGACCGGTCTGCTCGGTGTTCTGGCGGTACTTTGCTCCTGGAATGAAATCGAAAAATACCAGGGCTTCTTCCATCTGAACCTGATGTGGATCTTAGGCGGCGTGATTGGTGTGTTCCTTGCCATCGACATGTTCCTGTTCTTCTTCTTCTGGGAAATGATGCTGGTGCCGATGTACTTCCTGATCGCGTTGTGGGGGCATAAAGCCTCTGACGGTAAAACGCGTATCACGGCGGCGACCAAGTTCTTCATTTATACCCAGGCGAGTGGTCTGGTGATGTTGATTGCCATCCTGGCGCTGGTGTTTGTGCACTATAAAGCGACCGGTGTGTGGACCTTCAACTATGAAGAGTTGCTGAATACCCCGATGTCCCACGGTGTGGAATATCTGCTGATGCTGGGCTTCTTCATCGCCTTCGCGGTGAAAATGCCGGTGGTTCCGCTGCACGGCTGGTTGCCGGATGCGCACTCCCAGGCGCCGACCGCAGGTTCCGTTGACCTGGCGGGGATCTTGCTGAAAACCGCGGCTTACGGTCTACTGCGCTTCTCTCTGCCGCTGTTCCCGAACGCGTCGGCGGAGTTTGCACCTATCGCAATGTGGCTGGGTGTTATCGGTATCTTCTACGGCGCGTGGATGGCCTTTAATCAGTACGATATCAAACGCCTGATTGCTTACACCTCCGTATCGCACATGGGCTTCGTACTGATTGCTATCTACACCGGCAGCCAGCTGGCTTACCAGGGTGCGGTTATTCAGATGATCGCGCACGGTCTGTCCGCAGCCGGTCTGTTCATTCTGTGTGGTCAGCTGTACGAACGTCTGCACACGCGTGATATGCGTATGATGGGCGGCCTGTGGGGCAAAATGAAATGGTTGCCTGCGCTGTCAATGTTCTTCGCCGTGTGTACGCTGGGTATGCCGGGTACAGGTAACTTCGTTGGCGAATTTATGATTCTGTTCGGCAGCTACCAGGTGGTTCCGGTCATTACCGTGATCTCGACCTTTGGTCTGGTGTTTGCCTCTGTTTACTCGCTGGCGATGTTGCATCGCGCTTACTTCGGTAAAGCGAAGAGCCAGATTGCCAGTGTTGAACTGCCAGGGATGTCGCTGCGTGAGTTGTTTATCATCCTGTTGCTGGTCGTGCTTCTGGTACTGCTTGGCTTTTATCCGCAGCCGATTCTGGATACCTCGCATTCTGCGATGAGCAACATCCAGCAGTGGTTTGTTAATTCCGTTACTACTACAAGGCCGTAAATCGCCATGACAATAACTCCACAACACCTGATTGCGCTGCTACCGCTGCTGATCGTCGGCTTGACGGTGGTGGTTGTGATGCTCTCCATTGCGTGGCGACGCAATCACTTCCTCAATGCCACGTTATCGGTCATTGGGCTTAACGCCGCGCTGGTTTCGCTCTGGTTTGTTGGCCAGGCTGGCGCCATGGACGTCACCCCGCTGATGCGGGTTGACGGTTTCGCCATGCTCTACACCGGACTGGTGCTGCTGGCGAGTCTTGCCACCTGTACCTTTGCTTACCCGTGGCTGGAAGGCTACGATGACAACCGGGAAGAGTTCTACCTGTTGGTGCTGATTGCCGCACTCGGCGGTATTCTGCTGGCTAATGCTAACCATCTGGCGGCGCTGTTCCTTGGTATTGAGCTGATCTCTCTGCCGCTGTTTGGTCTGGTTGGCTATGCGTTCCGTCAGAAACGTTCGCTGGAAGCCAGTATCAAATACACCATTCTGTCTGCCGCAGCGTCTTCCTTCCTGCTGTTCGGTATGGCGCTGGTGTACGCGCAGTCTGGCAATCTGTCGTTTGTTGCGCTCGGTAAGAGCCTCGGCGACGGCATGCTGCACGAACCGCTGCTGCTGGCGGGCTTCGGTCTGATGATTGTTGGCCTCGGCTTTAAACTTTCGCTGGTTCCGTTCCACCTGTGGACGCCAGACGTTTACCAGGGCGCTCCGGCTCCGGTTTCCACCTTCCTGGCGACGGCGAGCAAAATCGCTATCTTCGGCGTGGTGATGCGTCTGTTCCTGTACGCACCGGTAGGGGATAGCGAAGCGGTACGTATCGTACTGGGCGTGATTGCCTTTGCTTCCATCATCTTCGGTAACCTGATGGCGCTGAGCCAGACCAATATTAAACGTCTGCTCGGTTACTCTTCTATCTCTCATCTCGGCTACCTGCTGGTGGCGCTGATTGCTCTGCAGAGCGGCGAGATGTCGATGGAAGCGGTTGGCGTTTACCTGGCCGGTTACCTGTTCAGCAGCCTCGGCGCGTTCGGTGTGGTCAGCCTGATGTCCAGCCCGAACCGCGGCCCGGATGCGGACTCTCTGTTCTCCTACCGTGGTCTGTTCTGGCATCGTCCGATCCTCGCGGCAGTGATGACGGTAATGATGCTGTCTCTGGCCGGTATCCCGATGACGCTGGGCTTTATCGGTAAGTTCTACGTACTGGCAGTCGGTGTGCAGGCTAACCTGTGGTGGCTGGTTGCCGCTGTGGTGGTCGGTTCGGCGATTGGTTTGTACTACTATCTGCGTGTTGCCGTGAGCCTGTACCTGAGCGCACCGCAACAGCTGAACCGCGATGCGCCATCCAACTGGCAGTACAGCGCGGGCGGTATCGTGGTGCTGATTTCTGCCCTGCTGGTACTGGTGCTGGGTATTTACCCGCAACCGCTGATCAGCATTGTGCAGTTAGCGACTCCGCTGATGTAAGGCTACATGCAGTAACGAAAAAACCCGCCTCGGCGGGTTTTTTTATGCGTGAAATACGGTCAGTTCAATAGCTGACGGCTCACCAGCGGACCGCTAATGCCTTTTGCTGTGCGATCCATCACTTCCTGGATCACTGAAGAAAGCTCATTGACTTCGAATTTGGCCACGTAGCCATCCGCTTTTACTCGGCGAACATGATCTTCGTTCGCACTACCGGAAAGCGAAGAGTGGATAACGACCGGGATCTTCTTCAGGCGTTCGTCGGTTTTTATTTTGCGGGTAAGCGTAAAACCGTCCATCTCCGGCATTTCGAGATCGGTGAGTACCAGGGCGATCTTCTCGCTAATAGGCTTGCCCTCCGCCAGTGCTTCTGCGGAAAGCTGCTGTATTTTTTCCCACGCATCCTGGCCCGTTACATGCATCAGATGCGGGATTTCCATGGCGTTAAGCCCTTTTTCCAGCATTGCGCGGGCCACTTTTGAATCATCTGCCACAATCGCCACCGCACCCGGCGTGATGTTGAATTTATTGGTTTTCAGATCGGTTGCGCGCAGGTCGTGGTTCGCCGGTACGATGTCGTACAAGATCTGCTCAACGTCGAGCACCAGCGCCAGGTTGTTGGTCTCTTTGTTGTCGTCCAGGCAAGCGATACTGGTGATATAGCGACCATTGACGGCTTTCTCGGCGGTATGCACCTGTTGCCAGTCCAGGCGCATAATGTTTTCCACTGACTCCACCGCAAACGCCTGGACGCTGCGGGCATATTCTGTGATCAACAGGATGTTGAGTCCGGTCTCTGGTTTACAGCCCGCGACGGCGGGCAGGTCAATCACCGGGATCACCTGATCGCGAATATTAACCATACCCAGCAGTGGGGCTTTCATACCAGCCGGACGTGTAAAGGTCGGCATCGGCACGATTTCACGCAGCTTGAATACGTTGATGCCAAATAGCTCTGATTTCTGCTCTTCAACAGATTTGCCGAGGCGAAATAGCAGCAGTTCAAAACGGTTAGACAGGGTTAGGTTTGTCCTGTCATCAATATCTTTCTGGAAATTGTTCATCCTGTCCTCAGTGTGAAAGCCAGCCTTTCCACTGTTATCGGCACTGAGGCGGAAAAATAAAGCGTTAAACGCTGAAAATGGCGAAATCGTGTGCCAGTTCCGTGTCTGGAAAAATCGCTTTGCACTCTTCAAGCAAACGCTGACAGCCTTTTTCATCATAGCGTGAGCTAACGTGGGTCATGATCAGGCGTCCCACTCCGGCATCCAGCGCCAGCTGTGCGGCTTGTCGGGTTGAGCTGTGCCCGCGACTGTTCGCTTTCTCCTCCATTGAGGCATCCAGCGTGGTTTCGTGTACCATGACATCTACACCTCGAGCCAGTTCAATGGCGGACGCACAGGGTCCTGTGTCACCGAAAATAGCGACTGATTTTCCCCTGGTGGCCGGGGCGAGGAAGTCGGCGCCGTGGATCGTACGTCCATCCTCCAGCACGATAGTTTTCCCGGCTTTCAAATCCTGAAACCACGGGCCCGCTTTAACACCTGCCGCCTTCAGGGCGCTAGCGTCAAGCGCACCGGGTTTGTCATGCTCTTGAATGCGAAAACCGTAGCACTCCAGCGGATGCGCCAGCGGGTACGCCGTGACTTTACGCAGGCCGTCATCGACAATCTCACCTGCGGTGATTTCCACAATTTCCATCGGATAATCGGTCCAGGAGCCGCTCAGACGTAATGCGGTTTCGGTAAACTCTCGCAACCCTTTTGGCCCGTAAAGCGTCAGAGGCTGGACATTGCCGGCCATTGAGCGACTGCACAGTAGTCCCGGTAAACCAAACAGGTGATCGCCGTGCAGATGGCTGATAAAAATACGATCGAGTTTTCCTGGATTGAAAGGAGTGGTGAGCATCTGATGCTGCGTCCCTTCACCGCAATCAAAAAGCCACAGCCCCGCCTGAGTCGGGTGTTGCAGATTCAGTAAAATTGCCGTTACATTGCGTGAGCGAGTGGGGACTCCCGCTGACGTGCCTAAAAATAGTAATTCCATCTTCGCGTTACACTTTTCGCCATCAATAAGGCAGGGTGTTCAGGTTATCACAACATAGGGGCAGACAATGATTCACTGGCAAGATCTCCACCATGCAAAGCTGAGTACCCAACAACTGTACGCACTACTTCAGTTGCGATGCGCGGTGTTTGTAGTTGAGCAACAGTGTCCGTACCAGGATGTGGATGGCGATGACCTGGTTGGAGAGAATCGCCATATTCTGGGCTGGCATAACGATGAGCTGGTGGCGTATGCGAGGATTCTGAAAAGCGATGACGAGCTGGAGCCGGTGGTGATTGGTCGGGTGATTGTAAGCGAAGCGCTGCGCGGTGAAAAACTGGGGCAACAGCTGATGGCCCAGACGCTGGCATCCTGCGCGCAACACTGGCCACACAAGGCGTTATATCTGGGCGCGCAGGCGCATCTGCAATCGTTCTATGCGCGCTTTGGCTTTGTTCCGGTAACGGATATCTATGACGAAGACGGTATTCCACACGTCGGAATGGCGCGGGAAGCACATCAGGCGTAAACAGGCGCAAACAGTCCTGGTTGTCTATAGTTAGCGGGTACGTCAATAGAAAGGGAGAATATAATGTCTTTTCATTCTTATGAATCACGTGTCGATGATGATCTGGAATTATTAAGTGAAACGCTGGAAGAGGTGCTGCGTTCTTCTGGCGACCCAGCAGATCAAAAATACCTTGAGTTAAAAGCGCGGGCAGAACGGGCGTTAGAAGAGGTGAGAAATCGCGTCAGCCATGCTTCTGACAGCTACTATTACCGTGCGAAAAAAGCTGTTTGTCGGGCGGATGATTATGTGCACGAAAAACCCTGGCGCGGGATTGGCGTTGGCGCCACAGTCGGTTTAGTGATGGGATTATTGTTAGCACGGCGATAAATTCCGTTCTGTCATCGCATTTGTACGTACTCCCTAACTGGGGGTACTGCTTTTTCTGCTCAGTACCCCGTATAATGTGAGGTTTTTAACAGGGAGAGGTCCGCGTGCATTCAATCACTACTGCGCTGGAAAGTCTGATGCGTCATTTATCGCAAGAGATGCCAGCAGCACCTGGAATTCGTATTTACGATATACCTTTCCCACTGAATGATGCGTTTGACGCTTTAGGATGGCTGGCCAGTCAACCCGTCTGGCCCCAGTTTTACTGGCAGCAGCGTAACGGCGACGAAGAGGCCGCCGTATTAGGGGCCGTCGCCGCATTTTCCTCGCTGGAATCGGCCCAGCAATTTTTACACCAGCATGATAATCATCCCGACCTGCGCATCTGGGGCCTGAATGCCTTTGAGCCACAGCGTGGCAATTTGCTGCTGCCGCGGCTGGAGTGGCGACGTTGCGCCGGAGTGGCGAGCTTACGCTTACATCTCTACAGCGACGTATCGTTACGTGACGACGCCGCGCAGGCGGTGGCGTTTATTTCATCGCTCGCCAATGTTAAGCCGCTACCCGCGTTGCGTCTCAGTTTGACGGGAGAACAGAACTGGCCAGATAAAGCGGGCTGGACAAATCTGATAAAACTCGCCACCCAAACAATCGCAGGAGAAGACCTCGATAAGGTTGTGCTGGCACGGGCGACCGATTTACAGTTTTCTCAGTCGGTTAATGCCGCGGCCGTGATGGCATCCAGCCGTCGCTTAAACCTGAACTGCTACCATTTCTTTATGGCATTCTCTGCCGACTCCGCTTTTCTTGGCTCTTCCCCTGAGCGTCTGTATCGGCGGCGAGACACGGCGCTGCGCACCGAGGCGCTGGCCGGAACCGTGGCCAATCATCCAGAGGATCATCGGGCCTGGCAGTTGGGTGAATGGCTAATGAAAGATGATAAAAACCAGCGTGAGAATATGCTGGTGGTTGAAGATATTTGCCAGCGCCTGCAAGGCTGTACGCAAACTCTCGACGTGCTGCCGCCACAGGTGCTCAGGCTGCGTAAAGTGCAGCACCTGCGCCGTTGCATCTGGACGGAACTGAATCAGGCCGACGATACGCTTTGCCTGATGCAACTCCAGCCCACGGCGGCTGTCGCCGGTATTCCGCGAGAGCTGGCGCGTGAATTCATCCAACAAAATGAACCCTTTGAACGTGAGTGGTATGCCGGTTCTGCGGGTTATCTTTCACGGCGCCAAAGTGAGTTTTGCGTGTCACTACGTTCGGCGAAAATTAGCGCAAACGTGGTGCGCCTGTATGCCGGGGCAGGGATCGTACGTGGTTCAGATCCTGAGCAGGAATGGCAAGAAATAGACAACAAAGCGGCGGGTTTACGTACTTTATTACAGATGGAAGCCTAATGAGTCACACATTACCGACTCATATCAAAAATCCATTTATTCGATTCTTTATACTGTGTCGCAATATTGATACCGGACAATCTCATGTCAGTAAGCGCATTTAACCGACGCTGGGCGGCGGTCATTCTGGAAGCACTCACTCGCCACGGCGTCAGGCATGTCTGCATTGCCCCTGGCTCTCGTTCTACACCGTTGACGCTGGCGGCAGCGGAAAACCCCGCATTCATCCATCACACCCATTTTGACGAGCGTGGTCTTGGTCATCTGGCCTTAGGTCTGGCAAAAGTTAGCCGTCAGCCTGTCGCAGTGATTGTGACGTCCGGTACCGCGGTGGCGAATTTATATCCCGCGTTGATTGAAGCGGGCCTGACCGGTGAAAAACTAATTTTACTTACGGCAGACCGACCGCCAGAGCTTATCGACTGTGGCGCGAACCAGGCGATTCGTCAGGCCGGAATGTTTGCCTCGCATCCATCGCAAACGCTCTCTTTACCGCGTCCGACTCAGGACATTCCGGCAAGCTGGCTGGTGTCCACTATTGATAATGCGTTAGCAACCCTGCATAGCGGGGCGGTTCATATCAATTGCCCGTTTGCGGAACCGCTGTATGGCGATATGGACGAAACGGGGATTGCCTGGCAGCAGCGCCTCGGCGACTGGTGGCAGGACGATAAACCCTGGCTGCGAGAAGCGCGTCGGCTGGAAAGCGACAAACAGCGCGACTGGTTTTTCTGGCGACAAAAACGCGGCGTAGTCATTGCGGGCCGCATGAGCGCTGAAGAAGGTAAGAAAGTTGCGCAGTGGGCGCAGACGTTAGGCTGGCCGCTGATTGGTGATGTTCTGTCGCAAACCGGACAACCGCTGCCGTGCGCCGACCTGTGGCTGGGAAATGCGAAAGCGGTAGCTGAGTTACAGCAGGCGCAGATTGTGGTGCAGCTTGGCAGCAGCCTGACCGGAAAACGACTCCTGCAATGGCAGGCCAGTTGCGATCCGCAGGAATACTGGATTGTCGATAATATCGAAGGCCGCCTCGATCCGGCTCACCATCGTGGCCGCAGGCTGGTGGCGAAAGTTGGCGACTGGCTGGAGCTGCATCCGGCGGAGAAACGTCAGCCCTGGTACGTGGAAATCCCTCGTCTGGCGCAACTGGCCTGGCAGGCGGTAGAAGCCCGTCGTGAGGCGTTTGGTGAAGCGCAATTAGCCCACCGTATTCGCGAATACTTGCCGGAGCAGGGGCAGCTGTTCGTGGGTAACAGTCTGGTGGTACGCCTGATTGATGCGCTGTCGCAGCTTCCGGCTGGTTACCCGGTCTATAGCAACCGTGGCGCGAGCGGTATTGACGGCCTGCTGTCAACGGCAGCAGGTGTACAGCGTGCCAGCGCGAAATCGACGCTGGCGATTGTTGGCGATTTATCTGCATTGTATGACCTGAATGCGCTGGCGTTATTGCGCCAGGTTTCTGCACCGTTTGTCCTGATAGTGGTCAACAATAACGGCGGACAGATTTTTTCTCTGCTGCCGACGCCAGCCAGCGAACGCGAACGGTTCTATCTGATGCCGCAGAACGTACATTTCGAGCATGCTGCCGCCATGTTTAACCTTAAATACCAGCGCCCGGAAAACTGGGAGCAGCTGGAGAGCGCGTTGACTAACGCCTGGCGTACTCCTGCGGCCACGGTGATTGAGCTGGTGGTGAATGAAACTGACGGGGCGCAAACCTTGCAGCAACTGCTGGCGAAGGTAAGTCATCTATGATCCTGCATGCGCAGGCGAAAGAGGGCCAGACGGGATTTCCCTGGCTGGTTTTCCTGCACGGTTTCTCTGGCGATTGTCGGGAATGGCAGACGGTCGGCGAAGCGTTTCAGGATTATTCGCGGCTATACATCGATCTGCCGGGACACGGTGGCTCTGCTGACATCAGCGTGAGCGGATTCGATGACGTAAACGTTTTGCTGCGTAACACTCTGCTTAGTTACAACATACACAACTACTGGCTGGTGGGATACTCTCTTGGTGGCAGAGTCGCGATGATGGCGGCCTGTCAGGAGATGCCTGGGCTTTGTGGTCTGGTGGTTGAAGGTGGACATCCAGGCTTGCAAGGCGAAGAAGCGCGCGTTCAGCGTCGTCTCTCGGATGGCCGCTGGGCTGCGCGTTTTCGCGCAGAGTCGCTACGTGAGGTGTTTAATGACTGGTATCAACAGCCCGTTTTTTCCTCGCTGAACACGGTACAAAGAGAGGCGCTGGTCGCTCTGCGTAGCCAGAATAATGGGCAAACGCTGGCGGCAATGCTGGAGGCCACCTCGCTTGCCGTACAACCTGATTTACGTGCGCAACTCACGACGTGCACATTTCCGTTTTATTATTTATGTGGTGAACGTGACGATAAATTCCGCGCTCTGGCGGCGGAAATATCAGTACCAAACCATGTGATTCGTAATGCCGGACACAACGCGCATCGGGACAACCCCGCGGGTGTAGTGGACTGTCTGGCTCAGATTCTGCGTCGCTGACTATAGGACATTTTATGATCTATCCTGATGAAACAATGCTTTACGCACCGGTAGAATGGCACGATTGCTCTGAAGGCTATACCGACATTCTTTACGAGAAATCCACCGACGGTATCGCAAAAATCACCATTAATCGTCCGCAGGTACGCAATGCCTTCCGTCCGGTCACCGTGAAAGAGATGATCCAGGCGCTGGCGGATGCTCGCTATGATGACAACATCGGCGTAATTATTCTGACCGGTGCTGGCGACAAAGCGTTCTGCGCAGGCGGCGATCAGAAGGTACGTGGCGACTACGGCGGATACCAGGATGACTCCGGTGTGCATCACCTGAACGTGCTGGACTTCCAGCGTCAGATTCGTACCTGTCCGAAACCGGTCGTGGCGATGGTTGCAGGTTTCTCCATTGGCGGCGGTCATGTGCTGCACATGATGTGTGACCTGACCATTGCGGCTGAAAACGCCATCTTCGGTCAGACCGGTCCGAAAGTCGGTTCCTTCGACGGCGGTTGGGGCGCTTCCTATATGGCGCGTATCGTCGGTCAGAAAAAAGCGCGTGAAATCTGGTTCCTGTGCCGTCAGTACGATGCGAAACAGGCGCTGGATATGGGGCTGGTCAACACCGTGGTTCCGCTGGCGGATCTGGAAAAAGAGACAGTACGCTGGTGTCGCGAAATGCTGCAAAACAGCCCAATGGCGCTGCGCTGCCTGAAAGCTGCACTGAACGCCGACTGTGATGGTCAGGCAGGTCTGCAGGAGCTGGCAGGTAACGCCACTATGCTGTTCTACATGACGGAAGAAGGTCAGGAAGGCCGTAACGCCTTTAACCAGAAACGTCAGCCTGATTTCAGCAAATTCAAACGGAATCCGTAATGCGTAGCGCGCAGGTATACCGCTGGCAGATCCCCATGGACGCGGGGGTGATTCTGCGCGACAGGCGGTTAAAAACGCGTGACGGGTTATACGTATTTCTTCGTGACGGTGAGCGTGAAGGGTGGGGAGAAATCTCCCCGCTGCCGGGCTTCAGTCAGGAAAGCTGGGAAGAAGCGCAAACCGAGTTGCTGGCCTGGGTGAAAGGCTGGCTGCAAGGGGATGCCTCCTTAGCGCAACTGCCTTCGGTCGCCTTTGGCGTAAGCTGTGCGCTGGCCGAACTGGCTGGCGTATTGCCACAGGACGCAGACTATCGTGCTGCACCGCTGTGTACGGGCGATCCTGACGATCTGGTACTGCAACTGGCGGACATGCCGGGCGAAAAAGTGGCGAAGATTAAGGTCGGTCTGTATGAAGCAGTTCGCGACGGCATGGTAGCCAATCTGTTACTTGAGGCGATCCCGGAGCTGCATTTGCGACTTGACGCCAACCGGGCCTGGACGCCGTTGAAAGCTCAGCAGTTCGCGAAATACGTTAATCCGGAGTACCGCGGACGCATTGCCTTCCTCGAAGAACCGTGCAAAACCCGTGATGATTCTCGTGCCTTCGCGCGTGAAACCGGCATTGCCATCGCCTGGGATGAAAGTCTGCGTGAAGCGGATTTCACCTTCGAAGCCGAAGAGGGCGTCAAGGCTGTGGTTATCAAACCTACGCTGACCGGCAGTCTCGATAAAGTCCGTGAACAGGTGGCAGCGGCGCATGCGCTTGGTCTTATTGCCGTTATCAGTTCGTCAATCGAGTCGAGTCTGGGCTTAACCCAGCTGGCGCGAATTGCCGCCTGGTTGACGCCGCAAACCATCCCAGGTCTGGATACCCTGAGCCTGATGCAGTGCCAGCAGGTACGCACCTGGCCGGGTAGCGCATTGCCGTGTGTCGACGTTGATGCGCTGGAACGTCTGCTATGACCCAGCAGGAAATGCCCGATAGCGTGAGCTTATCGGGCCTGATACAACCCAGTGACTGGCCGTGGCGTCACTGGCGACAGGTTCGAGCGAAGGCGCCAGCCTTACGCCTCAACGATGAGGCATTAAGCTGGAGCGAGCTCTGCGCGCGCATCGACCATCTGGCCTGCGGTTTTGCCGCTCAGGGCGTGGAAGAAGGCGATGGCGTCCTGCTTCGCGCCTGGAATCATCCGCGCGCTTTGCTGGCCTGGCTCGCGCTGCTGCAGTGTGGGGCGCGGGTTTTACCTGTGAACCCACAGTTGCCTCAGTCGCTGCTTGATGCGTTGGTCCCGGACTTAACGCTACGTTTTGCGCTGGACCTGGAGGCTGCTATCGCACTCCCGGAACTCAGTCCGTTACAGATGCAGTCGTTGCCAGGCGATCACGCCACCGCATGGTTGCCCGAGCGTTTGAGCACGATGACGTTAACCTCTGGTTCTACCGGATTACCAAAGGCGGCGGTGCATACCTGTCAGGCGCATCTGGCAAGCGCGCAGGGCGTACTGTCATTAATGCCGTTTGGTGCTGAGGATGACTGGCTGCTCTCATTGCCGCTGTTTCATGTTTCCGGGCAGGGCATTTTGTGGCGATGGTTGTTCGCCGGGGCGCGAATGACCGTGCGCGACAAACAGCCGCTGGATCAAATGCTGGCTGGATGCACTCACGCTTCACTGGTGCCCACGCAACTGTGGCGCTTACTTGTTAATAACACACCAGTCACGCTAAAAGCGGTGCTGCTGGGCGGTGCGGCAATTCCTGTTGAGTTGACGGAACAGGCGCGTGAACAGGGGATTCGTTGCTGGTGCGGTTACGGATTGACGGAGTTTGCTTCTACGGTTTGTGCGAAAGAAGCAGATGGCCTGGCGGATGTGGGCTCTGCTTTACCAGGGCGGGAAGTCAGGATCGTTAATGACGAAGTTTGGCTACGAGCCGCCAGCATGGCGCAAGGTTACTGGCGTAACGGACAGCTTATGCCTTTAGCGAACGCGGAAGGCTGGTTTGCAACCCGCGATCGCGGCGTGTTGAAGGACGGCAAGTTAACCATTGTCGGTCGTATGGACAATCTGTTCTTTAGCGGCGGGGAAGGCATACAGCCGGAAGAGGTGGAACGCGTGATTGCCGCACATCCACATGTTCTGCAGGCCTTTATTGTGCCGATAGAAGACAAAGAATTTGGCCATCGCCCGGTAGCGGTCGTTGAGTATGACGCTAATGCTGGAGAAACTAATCTGGCAGAGTGGGTAAAAGATAAGCTGGCCCGCTTTCAGCAACCGGTATGTTGGTTGACATTGCCACCCGAGCTTAAAGCCGGAGGGATTAAAATCTCGCGTCGTGCGTTGTCGGATTGGGTAAGTGCTTCATCATTAACATTAAGAAAGCATTAATTACATTTCTCATTTTTGTCATTCCGCAGCTATTGTCCTTTTGTTTATCTGCTAAAGTGTAACCTGGTGTGAAATTTATTAACAAAAGGTGCGCTATGGAATGGCATGTGAAGAAGTCTTGCTGTCACAAGAAAGCAGGGAGGCTCTATATCGTACTTTGCGATAGTGGTGGTTCGCTTAAGATGCTCGCTGAGGCGCAATCTTTCGAGCGGGTTAAACCTGGCGATCTTCTGTCACCGCTGAAAGATGCGCAGTATTGTGTTAATCGCGATGCATCCCGCGTGATTAAAATAATCGATGCCAGACAGTACATATGTGACGAATGGGAGCGCCTGTTACGACTGTCGGCAGATAAATGAGCTCAGCGCCGGTGCTTGTCTGCAGGCAGAAAAATCGTCATTAAACCCGCCATGATGCACAGTACCCCAACCAGCGCTTTTACTGAAAATGTTCCCTGCCAGCCGGGCAGAATCATTGATGCAACCCAAACCAGCACATAGCTCAGGCTGAGCAGGGCATAAGCTTTGCTCAGCGCGAGCTGGTGCAGGGCTTTATGCCAGCAAATAACCGACAGCAAATAGCCTGCCAGCCCGGCAGATAAAGCAAACGCTCCAATACTGAGAGAGAATACGGCGGAGATGAACGCCAGCGGCTGCATCATTGGCGGCAGATTATCCATTGCGAAGCCGAGGCTCAACTGGGCTGCGGAGGTGATAATAACGCTACATAATCCCCAAAAGATGCCCATTACACTGCGCTCCCAAGAATAAAAATGCCGGTAATGATCAGCCCAACTCCCAGCCAGTGGCGTGTAGTGACGGGTTCGCGCCAGATTTTCCACGCGGCCAGCGTCACCCATACAAAGTTAAGACTCAGCATGGGGTAGGCGATGCCGACAGGAATGTTCTGCAGTACCGCCAGCCATAGCAGCATGGCCAGACCGAGGCTTGCCAGAGCAAGCCCAATCCATTGCGTGACGTGGCGTTTTCGCGCACGAACGGACACTGGTCGGGTCGCCTGCTTCTGGCATAGCTGGCCGCAGACGCTGAGCAGGCTGGCGAGAACTAAGGCTATCCAGATCATTTTGGTCGATACTGAATCAGAACCAGTCGCCCCTGATTATCAATGTAATCAGCGGGAGGGATGGCGAGTTGATTAATATCTTCATCCTTATCAATCGTGAGCACGAGCGTAATATTTCCTTGCTGACGATGTTGCGCTAACCAGTCGGCAAAGTCTTCCCGACTGACAAAGCGCCCCTGAGCATCCGGGTAGTTGAGGCCATATTTTAACTCGCCCGTTTGGCCATACATTATGATGTCGTCACGCTTCAGGCTCCAGGCCAGCCCTGCGGCAACGCCAACGTTGTCGGTGAGAATGTAACGGCTCGACTCCAGCGACTCTTTAGTCATCTCGACAAAAAACTGCGGCTGTTTAGACTCCATCACCCGGTCAGGGACTGAGAAACCAAACAACAGCGCGAGTCCCAGCGGGCACAGCGCGGCGAATTTCCAGTTCTTCTCGCGGTTATTTAGCGTATACCAACCGAACAGTGCCCAGGTGATAAAAATGCCCCACGCGCAAAACACCTTATACGTTTCGATATGCGACCAGACTGGCGTCTTTAACGGACCCAATGTGGAAACAATAAATGTGGCGACAATGCCGGTCACGCCGAACAGCACGTTGATCCAGCCATTCACACGCAGTGCGGCGGAGCCTTTTTCCGCGGCCTGCAGGCCGAAACGCGCCGTTAATATCGCCAGCGGGGCGAAGCAAGAAAGAATATAGGTTGGCAGTTTTCCTTTGGCGATGCTGAAAAACAGGATTGGCATGACAATCCAGCTTAACAGGTACAGCGCGCTGCGCGGAACATCCCGCTCACGCCAGCCCGTACGCAGCGCGCCGGGGAGCAGCCCGAGCCATGGTAATGCGCCAGCCACGAATACCGGAATGTAGTACCAGATGGGAGCCTTGTGTTGGGCATCATCCTGTGCGAAGCGTTGAATATGTTCAACCCAGAAGAAGTAATGCCAGAAATCCGGCTCACGCCGGGCAATCGCTATTCCCCACGGCAGCACAATCACGACGCAGCCGATAACCGCCAGCAGACCGTAGAGCATGAGATCTTTCCAGCGCTTTTGCGCGAAAACCCACGGCAGTACGCTGAGCACAGGAACGGCAAGCGCAAGGAAGCCCTTGGTCATCACGCCCATGCCGCAGGTTAACCCTAACAGCAAAAAAGCGATGATTTTGCGCGTTCTGGTGGTGGCCTGCATGCCTTCCCAAAAACAGCACATGCCCGCCATCAGCCAAAGCGCAATTATGGGATCAAGTACCGCGTAGGTACCGATGCTGTAAACCGAAAAGAACGTTAAAAAGATAGCAGAAGAGAGTACGGCGGTACGCTTATCCTGCCATAACCGCATGGCAAGCCAGGCTACCAGTAGCGCCGTCAGCAAGGTGGCAAAAATAGCCCCCGCTCTGACGCCAAAATTATTAGCACCAAATAGCCATTGTCCGATGCTGTTTAACCAGTATCCGGCAATGGGTTTTTCGAAGTAACGGAGTCCTAAAAAGTGCGGCACGATCCAGTCGCCGGACGTCAGCATTTCCCGACTGATTTCGGCATAGCGCGTTTCATCAGGCTGCCAGAGCAGGCGACTGTTGATGGGGAGAATAAAATACAGTGCAATAAACGCGATACAGGCCAGAGTATAGCGGGCAGCAGGTTTCATTGTGTCACACTCACCGGTTGTTGGCAGCCGAGCCATCCCTCTCTGCCCGGTATTTTTCCCCGCACGATCTGCCCTGTTGGCAGCGTGCTGATATCGTCTGGTAACAGCTCGCCAAGCGGGCAAAATGTCATCCCCATGTCGGCGGCGCGAGTAAGCAGCTCGTCAAAATTCTGATGAAAGGCGATGCCTTCAACTTCCGCATGAATGGTGTACACCGGTGTTCCTCTGCTCATCTGGATGTGGGAGAGAATATAAGCGTTGAAGTCCACCGCCTGGACCTCCTGACCAACCACTTCATCCCATGTTGGTAACGTGACGGGAATTTGCGGCGTACCTGTTTCCCCGGACGCCAGTACAGGACGAAATAGCGACGTTCCCCGACAGTCGCTGTTATAGCGTAAATGGAACGTTTCTTTTGCCTCGACGACGCGGTTGTCGGCACGCCATCCGGCAACCGCAGAACAGGTAACCGGTTGTCCGATGATGGCTTCAAGGGCGGTAATGCCTCGTGAAATATCATCAATCAGCTGTTTATCATTCCAGTTTCCGCTTCGCGCTTGCCAGGCATGGTGATCCCAGGCATGCAAACCGGTTTCATGAATCAGGGCGGTTTGCGCAATGATCGCCGCATTGGCCTGGCCAATCTCTTTTCCCGGCCACGCGGTTCCCGCGAGCAATATATCCCATCCGTAGAGCGATGCTGCGTTTGAGCGCAGCATTTTCCACAGAAATTGTGGCTTCACAAGACGCCAGAGATGGCGCCCCATGTTGTTAGGTCCAACGCTAAAGAAAAAACTTGCCCGAACGTTATGCCGGTTCAATGTCTCCAACAGTCGGGGCACACCTTCGCGCGTCCCCCGGAAAGTATCGACATCAATGCGCAAGCCTACTTTGGTCATGATGTGTGTTCCGTGATATCCACACTGCGTAAGAAGAAGTCCAGCGTCTCTTCTACCGTTTCCTGCATCTCAATAGTGGGCTCCCAGTTCAGGCAGCGTTTTGCATTACGAATGTTGGGCTTACGATGCTCAACGTCCTGATAACCTTTACCATAGTAGCTACTGCTTTCGACGTCACGGAAACCGGCAAACGGCGGGAAGTGGTTACGCAATGGATGTTTTTCAAAACAGGTAAGCAGCATTTCTGCCAGTTCCTGAATACTGGCTTCATTCTCCGGGTTACCGATGTTGATAATCTCACCGTCGCAGCGTCCGCCTTCGTTTTCAATGATGCGGTACAGGGCTTCGATACCATCGCGAATGTCGGTAAAGCAGCGTTTTTGCTTACCGCCTTCAATCAGCTTAATAGGTGAACCTTCCACCAGATTGAGGATCAATTGAGTAATGGCGCGTGAGCTGCCGATACGCGCGGCGTTAAGGCTGTCCAGACGCGGTCCCATCCAGTTAAACGGACGGAACAGGGTGAAGCGCAATCCCTCTTTTTCGCCGTATGCCCAGATTACGCGGTCCAGCAACTGCTTGGAAACGGAGTAGATCCAGCGTGGTTTATTCACCGGGCCGACGATCAGGTTCGAGCTGTCTTCATCAAAAACTTTGTCGGTACACATGCCGTAGACTTCGGAGGTTGACGGGAAAATGATGCGCTTACGGTATTTCACGCAGTAGCGAATGATTTTCAGGTTCTCTTCAAAATCGAGCTCAAACACGCGCAGCGGGTTGCGGGTATATTCGATTGGCGTGGCGATCGCTACCAGCGGCAGCACGACGTCGCATTTTTTCACATGATATTCAATCCATTCGGAGTGAATGCTGATATCGCCTTCGACGAAATGGAATCGTGGATGCTGCAGAAAACGACTAATGGCGTCGCTGCCAATATCGAGTCCATACACTTCGTAATTGTCTTCTTGCAACAGGCGTTCGGTCAGATGGTTACCAATGAAGCCATTGACGCCAAGGATCAGCACGCGAGTACGGCGTTTAGCGGTAGTAACTGACTGGCTGTTCAGGCGAGAACCTGGTACCAGGCCCAGAACCTGCGCCAGCTGTGACCCCTGCATGGCAATACCATCGCCAGCTTGCCCGGTAATAATCTCCAGTGCGCCATCAGCGCAGGCGATCAGCAAAGGAGAAACGGAGATGACGGTTCCTGGCTGGGCTGCGCGATCATTTTTGCAAACACGTGACGACCAGACGGTGAATTTTTGCGTACCAACATAGCTAAATGCGCCCGGCCATGGATCGCTGACGGCGCGTACCTGGTTATGCAACTCTGCGGCTGGTTTGTTCCAGTCGAGGAAGCTATCTTCCGGCGTACGGCGACCAAAACAGGTCGCTTCTGCTTCCTGTTGGGGGTGTTCTGCATAATCTCCCGTTTTAATCGCGGGCAGCGCCTCTTCCAGTAACTGACGCGCAGCCTGGCACAACTTATGGTGCAGCGTTAACGCCACATCATCGGGCGAAATAGCAACCCGCTGCTGGGCAACAATGGCACCGGCATCCGCGCGTTTGACCATCCGGTGAAGCGTGACGCCGGTTTCGGTTTCACCATTGACCAGTACCCAGTTCAGCGGTGCGCGGCCACGGTATTTGGGCAGTAGCGAGCCGTGCAGATTAAATGCACCCTTAGGGGCAATGCTGAGGATCTCATCACTCAGTAAATGGCGATAGTAGAACGAGAAGATAACATCAGGTGCCAGTTGGCTAATGCGCTCAATCCACAGGGGATGATTAACCTCGTCCGGGGCGTAAACCGGAATACCGGCGCTGGCCGCGAGGCGGGAAACAGATCCAAAAAACGCTTTTTCACCCGGATTGTCGGTGTGCGTAAAAATGGCAGCGATTTCATAACCTGCATCCAACAAGGCCTGGACACCCTGACATCCCATATCGTGATAGGCAAATACGACGGCTTTCATGCGCGGTTTTCCTCGGTTGACTGCGTGGTTTGTGGGCGGATAACGTGTTGAACAAAATAGCGGGGGCGGGCGCGGACATCGTTATAGATGCGACCGATATATTCGCCGAGTAAACCCATGCCAATAAACTGTGCGCCGATAAAGGTAAACAGGACGGCAAACAGCATGAATACCCCTTCCGCTGCCCACTGTGGGCCGAGCGTCAGGCGCAGAACAACAAGCAAGACTGATAAGGTAAAGCCCGTGGCGGCGATCACGCTGCCCAACAGACTCAGCATGCGAAGCGGTGTTGTGGTAAGGCAAGTCACCAGGTCATACATCAGGTTGATCAGACGCATGAAGCTGTATTTGGAGTCACCAAATTCGCGCTCTGCATGATGTACCGGGATCTCCGTAGCGCGACGGGCAAAAATGTTGGCCAGAATAGGGATAAAGGTGCTGCGCTCCTGGCAATGCAGCATGGCATCGACGATGTGACGGCGATAGGCGCGTAGCATGCAGCCGTAGTCGCCCATTGCTTTACCGGTGGTTCGTTGGATCAGATGGTTGATCATTCGTGAGGCGGTCTTACGAAATACGCTGTCCTGCCGGTTCTGGCGCACCGTGCCCACCACATCAAATCCCTCATCTGCTGTGGCGACCAACCGAGGGATCTCCTCCGGCGGGTTCTGCAAATCGGCATCCAGTGTGATGATCAAGTCGCCAGTGACATGACTGAAACCGGCCATAATCGCCGAGTGCTGTCCGTAATTGCGGTTTAGCAAAATAGAAACAATATGGCTGTTTGGCGCCTGGGAGGCGTTCATCATCAACTGAGCGGAATTGTCACTGCTACCGTCGTCGATTAGCAGAATTTCATAGTCTTTACCCAATTTCTCGCAGGCGGCGCTGGTGCGTCTGATTAACTCTGGCAGGCTTTCCTGTTCATTAAAAACGGGAATGACCACCGAGACTTTTTTGATTGGTGCTGCTTCAAACATGATTATTGTCCTGCAATCTCGCGAAGTGCCGTAATGACCCGCTGGGTATCCGCTTCGGTCATGTCTGGGAATAACGGCAGCGAGCAGATGCGCGCGCTGTTCCATTCAGTATTTGGGAGCGAAAGGGTAGTGAAGCGTTCGCGATAATATTTTTGCGTATGGGCTGCACGAAAATGCAGACCGGTGCCGATATCTTTGGTCTTCAGCGCTTCCATCAGGGCATCTCTGCTCAGCCCGCAGCGCGCTTCGTCAACGCGAATGATGAATAAGTGCCAGGCATGAACGTGCGGCCACCGGGGCAGGCCCAGCGGTTGAAATGGCGTATCAGCCAGCGCCTGCTGATATTGTTGGGCAATTTGCGCCCGGCGTGAATTCAGTTGCTCCAGCTTATTCAGCTGTACCAACGCAATAGCGGCATTGATATCCGTCAGGTTGTATTTGTATCCTGGCGCAAGCACTTCGGCCTGCGGTGCCCGGCCATAGGTTTGTCGATCAAAAGCATCAACGCCCAGACCGTGAAACTTCAGGCTGCGAAGCCGCTGGGCAAGCTGGCTGTCGTCGGTAACAATCAGTCCACCTTCTGCGCAGGTGATATTTTTGATGGCGTGAAACGAGAAGATTGCCGTACCGCGCGCCCCGACATGACGGCCCTTATACAATGTCCCTACGGCATGGGCCGCATCTTCTATTACCGGGATGCCATAACGCTCGCCAATGGCATAAATTGCGTCAAGATCGGCGGGGGCGCCTGCGTAATGTACTGGAACAATGGCTTTGGTTCGTGGGGTAATGGCGGCTTCAATTTGCTCAGGTGTGACCATAAGTGTATCGCGGTCGACGTCGACCATGACTGGCGTCGCACCCAGCAAGACAATCATGTTGAGGGTGGAAACCCACGTCATCGACGGCGTAATGACCTCATCGCCTGCACCTATGCCCAACGCCATCAGTGTGATGTGCATACCTGCCGTGGCAGAGCAGACGGCGACAGCGTGTTGATTTCCTGTGAGCTGACAGAAGGCTTCTTCCAGCTGTTGGTTCTTCGGGCCAGTGGTTATCCATCCAGAGTCCAGCACCGCTTTTACAGCGGCAAGCTCTTCAGCACCCATTGCCGGGCGAGAGAAAGGCAAAAAGTCAGACATCATTATTCCTTCAAGCCATTTAACGCTACCGAAGTTTTATTTTTAGGACTAAACAGGGGCGTCGTTAATTATTTCATCAGGCTACAAAGGTTAATGGCCGAAGGTTAATTTATCCTTAAGGGTTTAAGGTTTGGGAGATAATAACAAAGACAGTGGGGAGTGGTTTATTTGTTTGAATATAAAGAGTTTTTAGTCATTATGGCGGTATTGTTCTCTGTTGCTGAATGCTGAGAGCAATACCGCTAATGTGATCATTGTTTATATTACGTTTAAACTCGGGGGACTTACAGTAACCCTTTCAAGGTTAACGTTTTACGTGTGGCGATATTTAAGTCGTAGGTGCCAAGATCTTCCGCTTTAACCCAGGCGAACGCCTGGAACTCTTCGTTAATGTTCACTTCACGATTAGCTGCCACACAATCGAAGATGAGATAAATCATATAAATCTCTTCCTGGCTGCCATCCGCGTACGTTTTAGTACGAATATCGTCACTGAAAGTCCATGGCGTAATTTCTGATAACACCAGCTGCTCGCCCAGCTCCTCTCTCACTTCCCGGCGCAAAGCTTCTTCGATGCGCTCACCCGGCTCAACGCCACCGCCAGACAGCGCCCACTGACCGGGAAACACACCGCGGTCGTCAGCCATTTTGCAGAGTAAATAGCAGCCATCGTTTTGAATTAATGGGCAAACAATTGTTCTTTGGCGCATAGGTCAAGTCCTTGCAGGGGCGGGTATTAAGAATTCCATCATCCACCTATCTTACCTTTTGCTGGCTGGAGAAAAAACGCTTCATCAACGATTAAGTCCGTACGGGCGAGGAAAAATTGATTGTTGTTGAAAATGGCGTTCAGGGATGCGAATGATAGATTACATACAAAAATTTAACCTTATCTAATCTCATTAAGTAGTATTTAGTTACAATATGGTCTTGCATCGCTTTTTTAGCTCATTGATTCCTCGTCATCTGACAGTACAATTCACCGGTTTTGGGGCTATGTTTTGATTCTTGCAGGAAAGGATAGAAAATGAAAAAAAGTTTACTGTTGGGTTTTGCCGGAATGCTGTTTGTTTCCGCTTCGGCAAACGCGATTAGCATCAATGGTCAGGCTGGCGAAGACTACACCAACCTTGGATTCGGTATGGGTACTGAGACCACTGGTCTGGCCGTCAGCGGCAACTGGATGCATAATGATGACGACGGCGATGTTGCTGGGCTGGGCCTGGGGCTGAATATCCCGCTGGGTCCACTGTTGGCGACCGTTGGTGGTAAAGGTGTTTATACCAATCCAAACGATGGCGATGAAGGTTATGCTGCGGCTGTCGGTGGTGGTTTACAGTGGCCGATCGGCGACAGCATTCGTCTGTTTGGTGAGTACTATTACTCTCCTGATTCGCTTTCCAGCGGTATCGACAGCTATGAAGAAGCAAATGCCGGTGCGCGTTTGACCATTATGCGTCCGCTGAGCATCGAAGCCGGTTATCGTTACCTGAACCTGGCAGGTAAAGATGGTAACCGTGATAACGCAATTGCTGATGGCCCGTACGTTGGGGTTAACGCCAGCTTCTAACATTTCTGGCGCGGCGTTCAGTCGCGCCTTCCCCCCTCCATGCGTTATAGTGTTTTCATCATAAAAGCAGGAGAACACGATGTTAAACGTGGAGATGCTATCCACCGGGGATGAAGTGTTGCACGGACAAATCGTCGACACCAATGCCGCCTGGCTGGCCGATTTTTTCTTTAATCAGGGTTTACCGCTAACACGCCGCAACACGGTAGGTGACAATCTTAACGATTTAGTCGCCGTTTTGCGTGAGCGTAGCGAACACGCCGATATACTGATCGTTAATGGCGGTTTGGGGCCAACCAGCGATGATTTGAGCGCGCTGGCAGCGGCAACGGCAAAAGGCGAAGGGCTGGTGCTGCATGAAGCATGGCTGACCGAGATGGAGCGATATTTCCGCGATCGTGGCCGCGTGATGGCGCCGAGCAACCGCAAACAGGCTGAACTTCCGGCCAGCGCTGAGTTTATCAATAATCCGGTGGGTACCGCGTGCGGGTTCGCCCTGAAGCTTAACCGCTGCCTGATGTTCTTTACACCGGGTGTACCGTCAGAATTTAAAGTCATGGTTGAGCATGAGATCCTGCCGCGTTTGCGTGAGCGTTTCTCTTTGGCTCAGCCCCCGTTATGCCTGCGATTAACCACCTTTGGCCGTTCTGAAAGTGAGCTGGCACAAAGCCTGGATCCGCTGACTTTGCCACCGGGCGTAACAATGGGATATCGCTCCTCAATGCCGATTATTGAGCTGAAGCTGACCGGGCCGGATTCCCAACGTGAAGCGATGTTGGCGCTGTGGCCAGAAGTTAAGCGAGTTGCCGGACAGAATATGATTTTCGAAGGTACGGAAGGTTTGCCTGCGCAAATCACCCGCACGTTACAGGAACGACAATACAGCCTGACGCTGAGCGAACAATTTACCGGTGGTCTGGTCGCGTTGCAGCTTTCTCGCGCTAATGCTCCGTTGTTGGCGAGCGAAGTTGTTCCGCCCCAGGAAGAAACGCTGGCGCAAACGGCGCATTGGGTAACCGAGCGACGTAGCAAACATTATGCCGGGCTGGCTTTGGCGATATCAGCTTTCGAAAACGAACATATTAACTTTGCACTGGCCACCCCCAATGGGACATATGGTTTGCGCGTTCGGCTGAACGCTAATCGCTACAGCTTGTCGATTCGTCAGGAAGTGTGCGCAATGATGGCGCTAAATATGCTGCGCCGTTGGCTTAACGGACAGGATATTGCCAGTGAGCACGGCTGGATCGAAGTGGTTGAGTTGCTCACGATTTAATTATTAACAGGGAAGGTTACAAACCTTCCCAATCTGGCTCATTCTGTGACATAGTCAGGCAATAGCCCAGTAATTAACCGAACCAAATCACGATCAATTCCATTTTCCAGCATCATGCGCGCGATACGTAAGGCTTCTTCTTGCGTACCTTTCTGTACTCCTTGCGCTAATCCTTGCTGTATCCCTTGTTGTAGCCCTTGTTGTAGCCTATTGTGGTGACCTTCTTGTTTTAGCCTCTCTGCGATTGTCATCAACCTCAACTTATGATGGGGGGAACGTTCGGCAACTTCATGGATAAATTCGCTGACGTGAGAAACGTCACCGTACCGTAGCAGGTAATTAAATAGCGTTTGTAGCTGGCTGTCATTAGCGGTGCTTGTAACTAATGGTGCTTGCAACTAATAGAGAAGATGGCGTGACGATATCCACTTTTAATATGCGCTGCATGCGGGAAATGGGGTCTTTGCGTGGATGAATCAGAGATAAATATGTTCGACTGCAACGTATTCAATTAAGCGGAACGGGCTACGCAAAAAAATGCCCGGTAGCAAATACCACCGGGCAACAGGTTTAACCCAACGCTTTGGCAAGCAGGGTGATGGGATGTTCGCAACGCTTACTGGTAGACATCTCAATCTGCCATTTACAGGTTTCGCAGTCGGTGACGACGATATCTGCGCCGCTTTCTTCAATTTGGCGGAATAACGGTGCGCCAATAGACTGTGAAGTCGGATAGTTTTCCTTTTTAAAGCCGTAAGTCCCGGCAATCCCACAACACTGAGAATCCAGCACCGTCAGCTCCAGCCCCGGAATTTGTCGCAGTAGCTCCAGCGTGTAGAGCGTCCAGCCCATTTTCTCCATATGGCATGGAGTGTGATAGACCACCTTCAGCGGCAGCGTTTTCAGCGGCAGCGTTTTACCTTCATCCAGCTTGCGCCACAGCCAGCGGGTTGCCAGTTCAATGTGTTCTCGCAGGCCTGAGTTGTCGACATCCAGCACTTCTGGATATTCATCACGTAGCGCAAAGGTACAGGTTGATGAGGTGGCGATCACCGGAATGCCTTTGCCATCAATCGCTTCCCGGAGTGAGGCCACGTTGCTGACCGCCTGCTTACGCGCTTTATCTGTAAATCCGTTAGCAATCAGCGGCACGCCACAGCATTTCTCTTTACTCAGCAGTTGCACGCCGGTTCCCATCGCATTCAACACCTTGATCAGGTCTTTGCCAAGCTGGGGATGGTTGTAATTCACAAAACAGCCGTGGAAAAAGGCGACCTGATCCTGATACTGCGCCTGCTGTGCGGCAATGCTGCGATACCAGCGGCGGAAGGTACCAAAGGAGTACTTCGGCAGCGTACGGCGATGATCGATTTTTAGCGCGTAATCCAGCAACTGACGTACCGGTTTTAGTGAGGTGGCGGTATTCACTATTGGGGCGAAGGGGGTGGAAACGCTACCCATTAAATCGGTATGGCTTAAGACGAAGTTACGCAGCGATGGGCGCGTCGTGTCGTATTTGGCGCGCGCGCGCTGGATGATATCGCCGATTTTCACGTCTGACGGACAGGCCACTTCGCAGCGCTTACAGTTGATGCAGTATTTCAGCGCATCGTCATATAGTGCGCCATCTTTCAGGCGCAGACGTTCACCGTCCGGGCCGGCCTGCTTAGGGCCCGGGTAGCTCGGGTTGACGCGGCTTACCGGGCAGGCGGTGGTGCACACCGTACATTTGATACAACTTTCAAAACGTGTGTCGCTCATTGCTGTCCTCCTGCACGTTTCGCAATATGATGTGCGGCATGTAAGGCGCTGACTGCGCACACGCCGCCTCCGCAACCCTGGGCGATAGGGTCGAATCCGCCGAGGACGGAACCGATGGCGTACATGTTCTCTATCGTTTTTCCCGCCAGTGATGGGCGCAATGTGGCATCGGTTGTGACGCCAAACAGTTGCCACGGTTGTGGATCGAAAACATCACGCTGATACCACTCGGCGCGGGTAGCTGTTTGCTGTACATCCAGTCCCAGGATTGGTTCGTGGATTGCCTCACGCGTGGCGACCAGCCCGCTGCTGAAAAAACTGCCGCTGGCGAGCACGGCGAAACGTGGCCGCAACGGGATATCGGCATGATTTCGGGTCCAGATTTCGCTGACCACGCCGTCCTGACAGGTGATTTTCTTCACTTCATCACCCGGCATCCACACACCGCCCTGGCGCACAAACTGGCGCTGCAATTTGTTGTGTAAACGCATGCCCAGTACCGAAGGAGGTAGGGTCGGTAACAGTGTCAGCGAGCAGGGGAGGCGCTCGTTAAGCCACTGCCAGAGTCGCTCATCTGCCAGACCAAAGCAGGCCGGCATGATTATCATGTCGCAGGTTTTTGCCATTGGCAGTAATGCGTCATAGAGCAGCGACCATTTATCTTCGTTATCCAGCAGGCGCGCAATATTAACGGCGCGAAACTCAGTTGGGTTATCACGCAGAACATCCAGTTCCGGCAGTTCGATTTCAGCCGTCTCGACGCTGAGATTACGTTGGCGTAATGACGCCGCGGCGAGATGCGCCTGAAAATCCAGTAACCCGCTAATCCCTACAACGCATATACGCTGCGCGGACAGCGGCCAGACCGGCACTTCCGGGGAACTTAACCAGGTTGAGCGCAGGGTGCCCAGCGGGGTAACACGTTGATGTGCCTGATGCACGTTGCCTTGCAAATGCGTTCCGCATTCTTCCAGTAAATTTTGCGCCTGCTGGGCCAGTTCCAGAACGTTCTGCGTTCCGATGGTGCTATACGGATGTGCGGGTGCCTGAGTGTGCAGTGCATTCAAACCCGCTTCTATATCCGTCACCGGTTGACCATCGGGTAAGCTGCTGAGCAAATCCAGTGAGCCGGAGGAAAAATGCAGGGCGCTTTGGCCGCGGGTAACAATCGTGCAGCGCAGTCCGCTTTTTTGCAGTTGCAGGCCACATAGCAGTCCAGCGAGGCCGCCGCCGATAATGACGGTATCAAATTTCATCCTGGTGCTCCTTCTCCAGACCACACAACCCTTGATAAACCCAGCGAGTGAATTCGCTTTCGCGCAGTGCATCTCCCCAGGCGATAGGCTGCACACCTTTCCAGCGTTCGTTGAGGAAGTCGGAAAGCTGAGTAATGGATTGTGCTGCGGTAGTGACATTAAAACGTTGCAGCAAACCTGCGGCGCGACAGGCACACAATTCGCCCTGGCAGGTCCCCATTCCGACGCGGGTACGGCGACGTAAATCGAGCAGACTGTTGACGGTTAAATTCTCGACGGCGTATTGCACTTCGCCTGCGGTGACCGCTTCGCATTCACAGACCAGGCTGCGATGTTGACGGCCTTCGCTCAGCCACGCTGGGGTACGATCGCCATGACGGTAGACTGCCGAGCCGCGTAGCGGCGCAGGTAACGAAATAACGCGTTTAAGCGTATGCTCGGTAGATTCCTGTGAGCCAGGCAACGCGGTGTCTGCGGTTGTGCAAGGCTGGGTATTGCCCAGCTTACGGCAAACAGCATCGGTAGCCCATTCCGCCATCAGGCGGTAGGTCATCAGTTTGCCGCCGGTAATGGTGATAAACCCTTCCAGTCCGTCACGCTGGGCGTGATCGAACAGTACAATCCCACGGCTGACGTTACGACCGGTGGGATCGTCGTCGCTGGCCACCAGCGGACGCACGCCGGAGTAGGCGCGTAAAATGCGCGTTTTCGCCATAATCGGCGCCAGTTTCTCGCCTTCACGCAGCAGAATGTCGACTTCTTCTGCGGTGACGCGGTTGCTGTCGATATCATCGTAATCAATGTGCTGCGAGGTGGTACCGATCAATGAGATGGTATCGCCAGGCACCAGAATATCGGCGTCAGACGGTTTACGGCAGCGGTTGATGACATGCTGGTTAATGCGATGATCCATAATCAGCAACGAACCTTTGGCCGGGAACATTCGGATGCTCAGATCGGCATATTCCGCAATGCGTTGACCCCAGATCCCGGCGGCGTTGACGACAACTGGTGCATGCAGGGACTGCATTTCGCCCGTCAGATGATTGCGCACGTTAACGCCGCAAACCGTTGCCCCTTCACGGATAAGTCCCGTGACTTCATGCGCCGTTAAGATAACCGCGCCATGCTCACGCGCATCCAGCATGTTGGCGGCGGTTAAGCGGAAAGGATCAACCGTGCCGTCCGGCACTTTTACCGCACCAATCAGCTGTGGATTCACGGAAGGTTCGATAATACGTGCCTGCTGAGGGTCAATCGCTTCTGCGCGAATCCCAGCCTCTTCACAGGCGCGAATAAAGGTCGCCTGAAAGGAGAGCTCATCCTCCGGCAGGGTAATAAACAGACCGTCCGTTGGCTCAACGCAATGGCGGGCGATACGTTTCAGAATTTGGTTTTCGCTGATGCACTCACGGGCAGATTCAGCGTCGGTTACGGCGTAGCGTGCACCGCTGTGCAGCAGGCCGTGGTTGCGCCCGGTCGCACCTGTGGCGATATCGTGGCGTTCCACTAAGATGACGCGCAACCCGCGCAGCGCACAATCGCGTGCGATCCCTGCACCTGTTGCTCCTCCACCAATGATAATCACGTCACTTGTTTGCGAGTCGCGAGTTTTCATTGTTTTTCCTCACAGTTCGTTTTTTATCATTTAGCCACATAAAAAACATGGATTGTTTGATTTCGCGCATAATCGCTCATTATTCGAAAATGAAACGTGATTTCGTGCGCCTTTATGAACATTTGTCATAAATCTGTAACAATATGTGCTGCGTTTCACATTTTTGTTATGTATCTTTCCTTAACATCGCGGCCACACTGGGAGCGGTAGGGTAGTAATGACGAACTGCAGTGTTTACTTCGAATGAAAGACGGCCACGGAGGCTACACTATGTTGAGCATTTTTAAACCAGCGTCACACACGGCGCGTTTACCTGCAGCGGAGATCGACCCGACATATCGTCGATTACGTTGGCAGATTTTTCTGGGGATTTTCTTTGGTTATGCCGCGTACTATCTGGTACGTAAGAACTTTGCCCTTGCGATGCCGTATCTGGTTGAGCAGGGGTTCTCGCGTGGCGATCTGGGTTTTGCGTTGTCCGGTATCTCCATTGCTTACGGATTTTCGAAATTCATCATGGGGTCCGTTTCGGATCGCTCGAATCCGCGCGTTTTCCTGCCTGCGGGTCTGATACTGGCTGCGGCAGTGATGTTGTTTATGGGCTTTGTACCGTGGGCAACATCGAGCATTGCGATTATGTTTGTGCTGCTGTTCCTCTGCGGATGGTTCCAGGGGATGGGATGGCCGCCGTGTGGTCGTACCATGGTGCACTGGTGGTCGCAGAAAGAGCGTGGCGGCATCGTTTCAGTCTGGAACTGTGCGCATAACGTGGGTGGCGGTCTGCCTCCTCTGTTATTCCTGCTGGGTATGGCCTGGTTCAATGACTGGAAAGCGGCGCTGTACATGCCTGCTTTCGGTGCGATCGTCGTCGCGCTGTTTGCTTTTGCTCTGATGCGTGACACTCCGCAGTCCTGTGGTCTGCCGCCAATCGAAGAGTACAAGAACGATTATCCGGACGATTACAACGAGAAAGCGGAAGAAGAGCTGACTGCGAAGCAGATCTTCATGCAGTACGTACTGCCGAACAAACTGTTGTGGTACATCGCTATCGCCAACGTGTTTGTTTATCTGCTGCGCTACGGCATCCTGGACTGGTCGCCGACTTATCTGAAAGAAGTGAAGCATTTTGCACTGGATAAATCATCCTGGGCCTACTTCCTGTATGAATATGCGGGTATTCCGGGCACGCTGCTGTGTGGCTGGATGTCGGATAAAGTCTTCCGTGGAAACCGTGGCGCGACCGGCGTGTTCTTTATGACGCTGGTGACGATTGCGACCATCGTTTACTGGATGAACCCGGCAGGCAACCCGAACGTAGATATGGCTTGCATGATTATCATCGGCTTCCTGATCTACGGCCCGGTCATGTTGATTGGTCTGCATGCGCTGGAACTGGCACCGAAAAAAGCGGCAGGTACGGCGGCTGGCTTTACTGGTCTGTTCGGTTATCTCGGCGGTTCTGTGGCTGCGAGCGCCATTGTCGGCTACACCGTTGACTTCTTCGGTTGGGACGGCGGCTTTATGGTGATGATTGGCGGTAGCGTGCTGGCGGTTATTCTGCTGGTAGTCGTCATGATTGGCGAAAAACGTCATCACGAAGAGATGCAGCTCAAGCGTAACGGGGGCTAATAGATGAAAACCACATTGAAAAGTCTCAGCGTGGCGCTGATGCTGGCAGGTATGGTTGTGAGCAGCGCGGTGGTTGCCGCAGATAAAGTCGTGATTGCGCACCGTGGTGCCAGCGGTTATCTACCGGAGCATACGTTACCTGCGAAAGCGATGGCCTATGCTCAGGGAGCGGATTACCTGGAACAGGATTTGGTGATGACTAAGGACGACCATCTGGTCGTCCTGCATGACCACTATCTTGACCGCGTCACCGATGTTGCCGAGCGTTTCCCGGATCGTGCGCGTAAAGATGGGCGTTACTATGCTATCGACTTTACGCTGGATGAGATTAAGTCGCTGAAATTTACCGAAGGCTTTGATATCGAAAATGGCAAAAAGGTCCAGACCTACCCGGGGCGTTTCCCGATGGGTAAATCTGATTTCCGTGTGCACACTTTCGAAGAAGAGATTGAGTTCGTTCAGGGATTAAATCATTCAACCGGTAAAAACATCGGCATTTACCCGGAAATGAAAGCGCCGTGGTTCCATCATCAGGAAGGGAAGGACATTGCGGCTAAAACGCTGGAAGTACTGAAAAAGTACGGGTACACCGACAAGAACGACAAGGTCTATCTGCAGTGTTTTGATGTCGCAGAGTTAAAGCGCATTAAGAATGAACTGGAACCGAAGATGGGGATGGATCTCAATCTGGTACAGTTGATTGCGTACACTGACTGGAATGAAACTCAGGAGAAAAAGCCGGACGGCAGTTGGGTTAATTACAACTACGACTGGATGTTTAAACCGGGTGCCATGAAGCAGGTTGCGCAGTATGCGGACGGCATTGGGCCGGACTACCACATGCTGATTGATGAGAAGTCGAAGAAGGGCAATATCTCGTTAACTGGCATGGTGCAGGACGCACATCAGAATAAGATGGTGGTGCATCCTTATACCGTTCGCGCCGATCAGTTGCCGGATTACACCACTGACGTAAACCAGCTGTATGACATTCTTTATAACAAAGCGGGCGTTGACGGGCTGTTCACCGACTTCCCCGACAAAGCAGTGAAATTCTTGAATAAAGAGTGATGGCGTAAGGTCTGTGATGCACCTCCGGTCACAGGCCTTAATGGATGAAACGTTTTAACCGCTAGATAAGGCCGTCTGCTGTCAACGTTTCCATACAAGCCTGCAGGAGAAATAAAGGGCTGCCGTCCACCGGCGGCTCTTTTGCCAGTAACAATTTTTATCCCGCCTTGCGTTACAGCTCTATTTCAATATCGCCTTTCGCCCGGCAACAACAGGGCAAAATTTCACCCGGTTGAATGAAGGCCAGAGGTTCGGCAATCCAGTCAACCTGTCCCGCCACCAGGCGGGTACGACAGGAGCCGCAGTAGCCTTCACGACACTGATATTCTACTTCAACATCGTGCGACTCGAGTGCGGCAAGTAGGGAAGGATGTTCATCCTGGCACAGCAGTTGTGTGCCAGAGATGCGCAAAGTCACGCGGCCCATCAGAGCTGGAAGTTACTCAGATCGTCAGTATCAACTTCCGAATCGATCTGGCCGACCAGATAAGAGCTGACTTCCACTTCCTGAGGTGCGACCTGGACGTTGTCAGACACCAGCCAGGTATTGATCCACGGGATCGGGTTAGAGCGTGTCTGGAATGGCAGATCGAGTCCGACAGCCTGCATACGGATGTTGGTGATGTACTCAACGTACTGGCACAGAATGTCTTTGTTCAGGCCAATCATTGAGCCATCACGGAACAGATAGTCCGCCCACTCTTTTTCCTGCAGCGCGGCCTGTACGAACAGGTCGTAACATTCTTGTTTGCACTCTTCGGCAATTTCCGCCATCTCCGGATCGTCTACACCGCTGCGCAGAAGGTTCAGCATATGCTGAGTACCAGTCAGATGCAGGGCTTCATCGCGGGCGATCAGACGAATAATTTTCGCGTTGCCTTCCATCAGTTCACGTTCGGCGAATGCGAAGGAGCAGGCGAAGCTGACATAAAAGCGGATCGCTTCCAGCGCGTTAACGCTCATCAGGCACAGATACAGCTTCTTCTTCAGCTCACGCAGGTTTACGACAACCGTTTTGCCATTAACGGTATGCGTACCTTCACCGAGCAAATGCCAGTAGCTGGTCATCTCGATCAATTCGTCGTAGTAGCTGGAAATACCTTCTGCGCGTTTCTGGATTTGCTCATTAGTGACGATATCGTCAAACACTACCGCCGGATCGTTAACGATATTGCGAATAATATGAGTGTAGGAGCGGGAATGGATTGTTTCAGAAAACGCCCACGTTTCCACCCAGGTTTCCAGTTCAGGGATCGAGATTAACGGCAGCAGCGCGACGTTTGGACTACGTCCCTGAATGGAGTCCAGCAGCGTCTGATACTTCAGGTTACTGATGAAGATATGTTTTTCATGTTCCGGCAGTGCCTGGTAATCGATACGATCGCGAGAAACATCGACTTCTTCCGGACGCCAGAAGAAAGAGAGTTGCTTTTCGATCAGTTTTTCAAAGATGTCATATTTTTGCTGATCGTAGCGGGCGACGTTCACCGGCTGGCCGAAGAACATCGGTTCCAGAAGCTGATCATTTTTCGTCTGTGAAAAAGTGGTGTATGCCATTGATGTGAATCCTGTCTGGAATGTACTGCCGGATGCGCTTTGCTTATCCGGCCTACAATACCGCGAATTAATTTGTAGGCCGGGTAAGCGCTACGCCACCCGGCAAAAGATTAAATCTTACATGCGCCGCTTTCGCAGCCATCATCCTGAATGGACGGTACCAGATCGTCCTGAGAGTCTTCCGCACCGTCACGGGTGTTCTGATAATACAGCGTTTTGACACCAAATTTGTAGGCGGTGAGCAGGTCTTTCAGCAACTGCTGCATCGGTACTTTTCCGGACGGGAAGCGCGACGGATCGTAGTTGGTGTTGGCAGAAATCGACTGATCGATAAATTTCTGCATGATACCTACCAGCTGCAGGTAGCCGTCGTTGTTCGGCATTTCCCACAGCAGTTCGTACGCGTCGTGCAGGTGTTCGTAGTCCGGCACGACCTGACGCAGAATTCCATCTTTCGATGCTTTGATGCTCACGTAACCGCGTGGTGGTTCAATACCGTTGGTGGCGTTGGAGATCTGCGAAGAGGTCTCGGACGGCATCAGAGCGGAGAGCGTGGAGTTACGCAGACCGTGCGTCTTGATGGATTCACGCAGCTGTTCCCAGTCCAGATGCAGCGGCTCGTTGGCAATCGCATCGAGGTCTTTCTTATAAGTATCGATCGGCAGAATGCCTTTCGCATAGGTGGTTTCGTTAAACCACGGGCATGCGCCTTGCTCTTTCGCCAGCTCGTTAGACGCTTTCAGCAGGTAATACTGAATCGCTTCAAAGGTTTTGTGAGTCAGGTTATTAGCGCTGCCGTCAGAGTAGCGTTTACCGTTTTTCGCCAGCCAGTAGGCATAGTTGATAACGCCAATACCCAGCGTACGACGCCCCATCGCACCGCGTTTGGCGGCCGGAATCGGATAATCCTGGTAATCGAGCAGCGCATCCAACGCACGTACCGCCAGTACGGCCAGTTCTTCCAGTTCGTCCAGACTTTCGATAGCGCCCAGGTTAAATGCGGACAGCGTACACAGCGCAATTTCGCCGTTTTCATCGTTAACGTCGGTCAGCGGTTTGGTCGGCAGGGCGATTTCCAGGCACAGGTTGGACTGGCGTACCGGCGCGACAACCGGATCAAACGGGCTATGGGTGTTGCAGTGGTCAACGTTCTGAATATAGATACGACCAGTAGAGGCACGTTCCTGCATCATCAGTGAGAACAGCTCAACCGCTTTCACGCGCTGTTTGCGGATGCTGTCGTCGTTTTCATATTGGGTGTACAGACGTTCGAACTCATCCTGATCGGCGAAGAACGCGTCATACAGACCCGGGACGTCGGACGGGCTAAACAGGGTGATGTCGCCGCCTTTCAGCAAACGGGTGTACATCAGTTTGTTGATCTGTACGCCGTAGTCCATGTGACGAACGCGGTTGCCTTCGACGCCACGGTTGTTTTTCAGGACCAGCAGGCTTTCAACTTCCAGGTGCCACATTGGGTAGAACAGCGTGGCTGCACCGCCGCGTACGCCACCCTGAGAGCAGGATTTCACCGCAGTCTGGAAATGCTTGTAGAACGGAATACAGCCAGTGTGGAACGCTTCACCGCCGCGAATCGGGCTACCCAGCGCACGGATGCGACCGGCGTTAATGCCGATACCGGCACGCTGAGAAACGTATTTCACAATCGCGCTGGAGGTTGCGTTGATGGAGTCAAGGCTGTCGCCGCACTCGATCAGAACACAGGAGCTGAACTGACGCGTTGGGGTACGCACGCCGGACATAATCGGCGTCGGCAGCGAGATTTTGAATGTAGAAACAGCGTCGTAGAAACGTTTCACATATTGCAGACGTGTTTCACGCGGATAGTTAGAAAACAGGCAGGCTGCTACCAGAATGTAGAGGAACTGTGCGCTTTCATAGATTTCACCGGTAACACGGTTTTGCACCAGATATTTGCCTTCTAACTGCTTCACCGCAGCGTAGGAGAAGGTCATATCACGATCGTGTACGATGAACGAGTCCATCTGCTTGAACTCTTCTTCCGTGTAGTCTTCCAGCAGATGATTGTCGTATTTGCCCATTTCAACCATTTTCACGACATGGTCAAACAGTTTTGGCGGTTCAAACTCGCCGTAGGCTTTTTTGCGCAGATGGAAAATCGCCAGACGGGCGGCCAGATACTGATAATCCGGCGCTTCGCGGGAGATCAGGTCGGCGGCAGCTTTGATGATTGTTTCATGGATATCGGAGGTCTTGATACCGTCATAAAACTGAATGTGGGAGCGCAGCTCGACCTGAGAGATCGATACGTTATTCAGTCCTTCTGCCGCCCAATCCAGAACTCGGTGGATTTTGTCGAGATTGATGCGCTCTGTACTACCATCACGCTTTGTCACCAGCAGACTCTGATTCATGTGGTTTTTTACCTGTCCGTGAAAGAAAAAATATCCCCCATATTATCCACAGAGTCATGTTGTGACTAAGTCTGTGGATAAATACTATATGTAGGGGTTGTTTGATAAAATAGACGCTATATGGTGAGTATTCTAGTAGGGATTCTTTTCAGCACAAGAGTTGATTTTGAGGTTAAATTGAGGTTGCAAAAGGGTGAGAATCGCTAAGTGCGCGTCTTATAAGGCCTGGCGGGGATGTCAATAATTGAGAAAAAAAATAGAAATTTTGATCGAGTGCTGATTTCTTCATCTAAGGTAAGGAAAGTTCTTATGATCTGGCGCAAAAATTGCTGTACCGGTACTACTCAGGATTGGTAGGCGATGCGTAATAACGTAGGCCTGATAAGCGAAGCGCCATCAGGCGTTAAAGCCCGGAGTCGTGCCGGATGGCGGCGCTGGCGCGCTTTATCCGGCCTACAATCCAGCGTCATAAGGCCATGAGCGCTGGTTTATTCGCTTTTGGCGGTGGTATGCACCATATAGTTCACATCAACGCCCGGACCGAGTTTGAAGGTGTTAGTGATGGGGTTGTAGTGCAGGCCGGTCATATGACGCTCTTTCAGCACGGTCTGGTCAACCCACTCTAACAGTTCAGCGGGCTTAATGAATTTTTTCACATCATGCGTGCCTTTCGGCACCATCCGCAGAATATATTCCGCTCCGACCACCGCCATCAGCCAGGATTTGCCGTTGCGGTTAAGCGTGGAAAAAAAGACTTCGCCGCCCGGTTTAACCAGTCTGGCGCAGGCCCTGACCACCGACTGCGGATCTGGTACGTGCTCCAGCATTTCCATGCAGGTCACCACGTCATACTGATGCGCATGCTTATCCGCATGTTCTTCGACAGTTTCTTGTACGTACTCCACCTGGATGCCGCTCTCCAGCGCATGCAGTTTTGCGACCTGTAACGGTTCAAAGCCCATGTCCAGCCCGGTGACGGTTGCGCCTTCGCGCGCCATGCTTTCCGCCAGAATGCCGCCGCCGCAGCCGACGTCGAGAACCTTTTTACCAAACAGGCCACCTGAGCGCTCAGTAATGTAGCCCAGACGCAGCGGGTTAATACGGTGCAGTGGCTTAAATTCACCCTCAAGATCCCACCAGCGTGACGCGACTGCTTCAAACTTGGCAATTTCTTCATGGTCAACGTTGTGAGTAACCGGGGGTTTTTCGGCATTCATTGGGGCTTCTACTCCTAAATTTGCGATGCAAATGAGTATATCAGCCTGACGGGATGAATAAAGCCTCTGTCAGGGGGAATCCATTTACCTGAATCTTCACGTATGTGTTATAATTTGCGACCTTTGAATCCGGGATACAGTAGAGGGATAGCGGTTAGATGAGCGACCTTGCGAGAGAAATTACACCGGTCAACATTGAGGAAGAGCTGAAGAGCTCCTATCTGGATTATGCGATGTCGGTCATTGTTGGCCGTGCGCTGCCAGACGTCCGAGATGGCCTGAAGCCGGTTCACCGTCGCGTACTTTACGCCATGAACGTATTGGGCAACGACTGGAATAAAGCCTATAAAAAATCTGCCCGTGTCGTTGGTGACGTAATCGGTAAATACCACCCTCATGGTGATATCGCCGTTTACGACACCATTGTTCGTATGGCGCAGCCATTCTCCTTGCGTTACATGCTGGTAGATGGTCAGGGTAACTTTGGTTCTGTCGATGGCGACTCCGCAGCGGCGATGCGTTATACGGAAATCCGTATGTCGAAAATCGCCCATGAGCTGATGGCTGACCTGGAAAAAGAAACGGTTGATTTCGTCGATAACTACGACGGCACCGAACAAATTCCTGATGTCATGCCGACCAAAATTCCTAACCTGCTGGTGAACGGTTCGTCCGGTATCGCGGTAGGTATGGCGACCA
This sequence comes from Citrobacter sp. Cf118, assembly GCF_030334095.1. NCBI lineage: Bacteria > Pseudomonadati > Pseudomonadota > Gammaproteobacteria > Enterobacterales > Enterobacteriaceae > Citrobacter > Citrobacter sp. Cf118. The sequence goes on from NZ_JAOWES010000083.1 coordinate 344,820, forward strand.
ACATTCCGCCGCACAACCTGACTGAAGTGATCAACGGCTGTCTGGCATATATTGACGATGAAGACATCAGCATTGAAGGGCTGATGGAACATATTCCGGGTCCGGACTTCCCGACTGCAGCGATCATCAACGGTCGTCGTGGTATCGAAGAAGCCTACCGTACCGGCCGTGGCAAAGTGTACATTCGCGCACGTGCGGAAGTCGAAGCGGATGCCAAAACGGGTCGTGAAACCATCATCGTCCACGAAATTCCGTATCAGGTAAACAAAGCGCGCCTGATCGAGAAAATCGCCGAACTGGTAAAAGACAAACGCGTAGAAGGCATCAGCGCACTGCGTGACGAGTCTGACAAAGACGGTATGCGCATCGTGATTGAAGTGAAACGCGATGCGGTCGGGGAAGTGGTTCTGAACAACCTTTACTCCCAGACCCAATTGCAGGTTTCCTTCGGTATCAACATGGTTGCATTGCACCATGGCCAGCCGAAGATCATGAACCTGAAAGATATTATTGCCGCGTTCGTACGTCACCGCCGTGAAGTCGTAACTCGTCGTACTATCTTTGAACTGCGTAAAGCCCGCGACCGTGCGCACATCCTTGAAGCGCTGGCGATTGCGCTGGCGAACATCGATCCGATCATCGAACTGATCCGCCGTGCGCCGACCCCGGCAGAAGCGAAAGCCGCGCTGGTTGCGCGTTCGTGGGAACTGGGCAACGTTTCCGCCATGCTGGAACGTGCTGGTGATGACGCCGCGCGTCCTGAATGGCTGGAACCGGAATTTGGCGTGCGTGACGGTCAGTACTACCTGACTGAACAGCAGGCTCAGGCTATTCTGGATCTGCGTTTGCAGAAACTGACCGGCCTTGAGCACGAAAAACTGCTCGACGAATACAAAGAGCTGCTGGAACAGATCGCTGAACTGCTGCACATTCTGGGCAGCGCAGATCGTCTGATGGAAGTTATCCGTGAAGAGATGGAGCTGATTCGTGAACAGTTCGGCGACGCGCGTCGGACCGAAATTACCGCGAACAGCGCTGACATCAACATCGAAGATCTGATTAACCAGGAAGATGTTGTCGTGACCTTGTCTCATCAGGGCTACGTGAAATATCAGCCGTTAACCGATTACGAAGCGCAGCGTCGTGGCGGTAAAGGCAAATCTGCAGCACGCATTAAAGAAGAAGACTTTATCGACCGCCTGCTGGTGGCCAACACCCATGACACGATCCTCTGCTTCTCCAGCCGTGGTCGTCTGTACTGGATGAAGGTTTATCAACTGCCGGAAGCGAGCCGTGGTGCGCGTGGACGTCCAATCGTTAACCTGCTGCCGCTGGAAGCTAACGAACGTATCACCGCAATTCTGCCGGTACGCGAGTACGAAGAGGGCGTCAACGTCTTCATGGCAACCGCCAGCGGTACCGTGAAGAAAACGGCATTGACCGAATTCAGCCGTCCGCGTTCTGCCGGTATTATCGCCGTCAACCTGAACGAAGGCGACGAACTGATTGGCGTTGATCTGACGTCCGGTAATGACGAAGTTATGCTGTTCTCTGCTGCCGGTAAAGTGGTGCGTTTTAAAGAGAACGCAGTTCGCGCGATGGGTCGTACGGCGACCGGTGTTCGCGGGATCAAACTGGCAGGTGAAGACTCCGTTGTTTCCCTGATCGTTCCACGCGGTGAAGGGGCAATCCTGACCGTCACGCAGAACGGTTACGGTAAGCGTACAGCGGAAAGCGAATACCCAACCAAGTCTCGTGGTACGCAGGGTGTTATCTCCATCAAAGTCACCGAGCGTAATGGCTCCGTTGTTGGCGCAGTACAGGTTGAAGATACCGACCAGATCATGATGATCACCGATGCAGGTACGCTGGTACGTACTCGCGTGTCGGAAATCAGCGTGGTAGGGCGTAATACCCAGGGTGTTATCCTTATCCGTACTGCGGAAGACGAAAACGTTGTGGGTCTGCAACGCGTTGCTGAACCGGTTGATGATGAAGAGCTCGACTCCATCGACGGAAGTGCAGCTGAAGGTGACGAGGATATCGCGCCTGAAGCGGAAAGCGATGATGATGCAGCGGATGACGCTGAAGAGTAATTAAAACGTAATAAGAAGGGCCGGAGAACTCCGGCCCTTTTTTTTAGTTCATGCGCTCCACGATCATCGCGATTCCCTGACCGCCGCCAATGCACAGCGTGGCAAGTCCAAACGTTTGATCCCGTGCCTGTAACGCATGTAGCAGCGTAACCAGAATTCGCGCGCCGCTGGCACCAATAGGATGTCCCAGCGCAATTGCCCCGCCGTTGACGTTCACCTTTTGCGGATCGAACCCCAGCGTTTTGCCGACGGCAAGGAACTGCGCGGCAAAGGCTTCGTTGGCTTCAATAAGATCGATATCGGACAGTTGCAGCCCGCTCAGTTGTAACGCTTTTTGGGTGGCTGGAACCGGCCCCATTCCCATCATAGCAGGTGCCACGCCGCCGCTGGCCCAGGCTTTGATCCGCGCCAGCGGTTTTAACCCTGCCGCCAGTGCCGCAGACTCTTCCATTATCACTAATGCCGCCGCGCCGTCGTTGATCCCCGAGGCGTTGCCAGCGGTGACGCTTCCTGCTTTATCGAAGGCAGGACGTAAGGCGGCGAGACCTTCTGCCGTCGAGTCAGCTTTGGGGAATTCGTCACGATCAAAAATGATGGTTTTCTTCCGTGATGACACGCTCACGGGCACGATTTCAGCCTGAAATGCGCCAGATTCGATTGCGGCAACGGCTTTACGCTGTGACTGCAGAGCCAGTTCATCCTGCATTTCGCGGCTGATGCCATACTCTTTGGCAACATTTTCTGCGGTGATCCCCATATGGTAACCATGCTCGGCGCAGATCAGTCCATCGCGCAGAATGACGTCAGACAATTGCCCGTCGCCAAGGCGATATCCCCAACGGGCTTTCGCGTCTAACAGGTAGGGGGCCTGGCTCATGTTTTCCATCCCCCCCGCGACGATCGCCTGGGCTTGTCCCGCTTTGATTGCCAGGGCGGCAAGCGCCACGCTTTTCAGGCCGGAGCCGCACACTTTGTTGACGGTAAAGCCACAAACGGTGTCGGACAGACCGCTTTTTAATAATGCCTGACGCGCCGGGTTTTGCCCGAGCCCTGACTGCAACACGTTGCCCATAATCACCTCGTCCACGCGCTGTGGGTCAAGGTGAGCGCGTTCAAGAGCGGCTCTAATGACGGTTGCTCCAAGCTCGACGGCTCCCGTAGTTGCCAGTGCGCCGTTAAAACTGCCGATTGCGGTACGAGCCGCGCTGACGATGACACAGTTTTTCATTTTTCAGTTCCTTTAAATAAGAGGTTGCCGTCAGAACAAGGTCAATCCAATAACAAAAATGACGCCGGAGAAGAGCAGGGCGGTGATGCAGTACCCCATGATGTCGCGTACCCCCAATCCGGCGATGGCCAGAGCAGGGAGTGCCCAGAACGGCTGTGCCATATTCATCCATTGCTCTCCGTAGGCGATGGCCATGACAGATTTGCCAAGATCGGCACCCAGAGCTTGAGCGGCAGGCATGACGAACGGTCCCTGAATAACCCAATGGCCACCGCCGGATGGCACGGCAAAGTTAATCAGTGCTGAACTGAAGAAGGTCATCAGCGGGAAGGTATCTTTGTTGGCAACGTTGATGAAAAACTCGGTAATGAGTCCACCGAGACCGGAGTGCTCCATCATCAACTGAATGCCCGCGTAGAAGGGGAATTGCACCAGAATTCCGGCGGTGCTCCGTGCGGCAGCGCTGACGGCGCGCATATAGGCCATCGGCGTTTTGTGCAGCAGCAGACCGGCAATCATAAACATCAGGTTGACGGTATTGATGGTGATGTTGAAACCTTTCTCGGCAAAGTAGATGCCCAGATAGGCAATGCCTAATGCCCCGATGATCAGCGCCAGAATGCGGCTCTCTTCCAGTTTTTCCGATGGCGGCGCATCTGGCGGCAGTTTCTTCTGAAAATCAGCTTCTTCCAGTAACAGTTTTGGATCGATGCTCACCACGTCTGAAGGTTTTGGCGTCATCATGCGTGTAATGAACGGCATCACAACAATTAGCGCCACGGTGATGAAGATATTGAAGCCGGTGAAGAGAGTATCCGCGACAGGAATCAGGCCCGCTACGTGCTCGACCGGGTTACCGGGCGTTGCCGCCAGCAAAGGCATTGAGCCTGAGAAACCGCCACCCCAGGTCAAAAAACCGATATAAGCGCAGGCAATCAATAACGGATAATCGGAACCCGGTACCCGACGGGCGACTTCGCGGGCGAACATCGCCCCAACCACCAGACCAAATCCCCAGTTAATAACGCAGGCCACCGAACCAAAAAAAGTGACCAACATTACGCCCTGAGCGGGAGTTTTGGCGGCGGATGCCGCCGTACGCAGCAGGCTTTTCACCGGCCCGGAACTGGCTAACGCATGGCCGGTTACGATGATCAGCGCCATCTGCATACCAAACGCCAGCAGGTTCCAGAAACCGTCACCCCAGAATTTCACCATGCTGATAGGCGTCTGTGGTGTTAACCACAGTGCGATGCCAAAGGTCAGCAACGTTAACAACATGGCGAAAATCAGCGGGTCAGGCAGCCAGCGGCTGACCACCCGCGTCATAAAGCGAGCGATGCGGCCAATCATGCGTCACTTCGCAGGATGCGCAGATCGTCGGCAATATCAAAATGGGCGTCGGTTTTTTCACGCAGCGTGGCGATGTCGCATCCTTCGACGACGTCAGTCAGCCACATTTTGCCGTCAATAAAGCGAAATACGGCAAGCTCAGTGACCAGCATGTGCACAGCATGTTGCGCAGTAAGCGGCATGGTGCATTGACGCAGGATTTTCGCTGAGCCGTCTTTCGCGCAATGTTCCATGGCGATAATGACTTTACGCGCACCGGTCACCAGATCCATTGCGCCACCCATGCCGGGCACCATCTTGCCGGGAACCACCCAGTTGGCGAGGTTTGCCTGCTCATCGACCTGCAACCCGCCAAGCACACAGGCATCAACGTGACCGCCGCGAATAAGCGCAAATGACATGGCGCTATCAAACATCGCCGCGCCCGGCAAAATACCGCACGGTTGACCGCCCGCGTTCACCAGGTCAGGATGCGCGGTGATCACAGGGCCCAGTCCCAGAAAACCGTTCTCAGATTGCAGCGTAATGTGAATATCCGCGGGCAAATAGTTGGCAACCATCGTCGGCAGGCCGATACCTAAGTTAACGATATCGCCATCGCGAAGCTCTTGCGCCACACGGCGCGCAATACGTTGTTTAGCATCCATGATTAGCTCTCCTGTGGAATGACGATATGGTCGATAACAGCGCCGGGGGTAACAATCTGGTCAGGCTGCAGCTCACCTGTTTCAACCATTTCATCCGGTTCGACCAGCGTGATGTCGGCGGCGAGGGCAATTAACGGGTTAAAGTTCCGGGCGCTGAGCTGATAAGTGAGGTTGCCAAGCATGTCAGCGCGATGGGCGCGAATAAGCGCTAAATCGGCGCGCAATGGACGTTCAAGCAGCCAGGTTTTACCCTCGAGCGTCATGGTCTGTTTGCCATCTTCCACGATGGTGCCGACGCCGGTGGGTGTCAGAAAGCCGCCAAGACCCGCGCCGCCGCAGCGGATTTGCTCGATCAGGGTACCTTGCGGAACCAGTTGAACGTCCATTTCGCCTGCGATCATGCGGCGACCCGTTTCCGGGTTGGTGCCTATGTGTGAAGCGATCACTTTGCTTACCCGCCCATTGACGATCAGGGGTCCGATACCGGTATCGACAAAGGCAGTATCGTTAGCAATTAGCGTCAGATCCCGGACGCCGGATTCCAGCAGGGCTTCAACCAGACGAGGCGGTGTGCCAACCCCCATAAAACCACCGACCATGATGGTCATGCCGTCACGAAAGAAGCCCGCAGCGTCTTGTAAGGTAATCAGTTTTGTTTTCATTATGTTTCCCTTTTTGCATACTCCATTTTGGGTATGCTTAGGGAATTGCAAGCAGGGTGCCAGAATGATAAAGGTGAAATGAGATTATTTAATGCATTGAAATTAAATGATAATTTTTCTTCTTTTGCTGAGGGGAAGATGAGGGGACTATGCAGAGTTTTGCGCAGTGTGCAAAATTCTGCATAGCAAATTAGCGTATCAGGAACCCGATGGGTCGATGCCGTACTCTTGTAATTTATACATCAGAGCGCGACGGCTAATCCCCAGCATCAACGCCGTGCGGGTACGATTGCCGTCCTGATTATCGAGGACTTCGAGGATAATGCGTTTTTCTTCACGCTTAATCTCTTCTTTCAGATTGCGTTCCCCGGAGTAAGTTGGTTTTGTCTCTGTCATTGCGCTAACCGGGCTGCGAAACGGGTCGGGGAGATCGTCGGCAAAGATCACCGCGCCGGTATTCATCACGACTGCACGTTCGATGACGTTTGACAGTTCGCGAATATTACCCGGCCAGGGCCAGGCGGTGAGAATCGACATCGCTGTCGGGTCGATCTCAATAATATCTCGCTGATTTTCAGAGCTGAATTTTTGTAAAAAATGGTTTGCTAATAAGGCAATGTCTTCCCGACGCTCACGTAAGGGAGGCAAAGTCAGATGGATAACGTTGAGCCGGTAAAACAGGTCTTCGCGAAATGTTCCTTCCTTCACCATCGTTTGCAGGCAGCGGTTAGTGGCGGCGACGATGCGAATATCAACGCGAATGGTCTGGTGCCCGCCGATGCGTTCAAACTCTCTCTCCTGCAAAATACGCAGTAGTTTGGCCTGCAGCACCAGCGGCATCTCACCAATTTCATCAAGCAATAACGTTCCCTGATGAGCGCGTTCGAACAACCCCTGGCGCAACGTCTGTGCCCCGGTAAACGCACCTTTTTCGTGACCAAACAGCTCGCTTTCCAGCAGCGACTCCGGCAGAGCCGCGCAGTTAACTTTAATAAACGGGCCGTTGGCACGTTTGCTGTTGTAATGAATGGCGCGGGCGATCAGCTCTTTTCCTGTGCCACTTTCACCGCTTATCAGGACATTTGCCTGTGAGAGGGCGATTTTCGCCGTGTCTTTACAGATATCCATCATTCGTGGGCTGTTGGTCAGAATATGTCCCCATTGCCAGCTGGTGCTCAACGCTTTATGCAGATTGCGGATTTCCTGTTTCATCTCCTGCAGTTGCAATGCGCGTTGAATCACCATGCTTAGCTCGTCGAGATCAAAGGGCTTAATCACGTAGTCGAATGCGCCGCTGCGCAGAGCTTCTACTGCGGTTTCCACTTCGGCGTAGGCGGTCATCAGAATGACGGGGATCCGTGGTTGCTGCGCACGCATGACTTTCAGTGCGTCGATGCCATCCATCTCCGGCATACGAATATCCATCAGCACCACATCTGGCTGCGTTTCTCTAAACAGGTTCAGCGCGGCTTTTCCGTCGCTGGCACAATGCGTTTCATGCCCTTGCAGGGAAAATGCGGTGGCAAGCATACGGCGAACATTTTCTTCATCATCAACGATGAGAATACGGTAGGTCGTTTTCATTCTGACGGATTTCCCTGCGGGTTAAGAGGTAACATCAGGGTGAATATCGCCCCGCAGCCAGGCTGGCTGGTTACGTGGATATCCCCCTGATGCGCGTTAATGATGCGCTGGCTCAGCGCCAGTCCAAGTCCGGTGCCGGATGCTTTTGTCGTAAAAAAGGGATCGAATATTTTCTTCTGGATGGCGAGTTCAATACCGTTGCCATTATCTTCAATCATCACGGCCTGTTGCGAGGCAGAGTATTGCCAGGTGCGAATGCGAATTTCTCCTCGTGCAGCGATCGCCTGTACCGCATTGATTAAAATATTGAGGACTACCTGTTTGAGAAGCTCGCGATCGGCGACGATCGGCGGCAGGCTGGGATCTAATTCCGTTATAAAGGCGATCCGTGCCTGAAGGCCAGCGGTTTGCACCAGGATTAGCGTTTCTTCAATTAGCGCATTGAGCTGGATCTGTTGCCACTGGCTTTGTCGCGGTCGCGAGAAATCTAACAGTTGTTGAATAACTTTATTGATGGAATCAATTTCATTAAGCACAACAGATAAATATTCCTGATGCTCTGGCAGAGAGGTTTGCTGGCGGATGATCTGGACGTAGCCACGGATTGCGGTCAGCGGATTTCTCACTTCATGTGCGACGCCGGCCATCAGCTCACCTAAGGTGGCAAGCCTTTCAGTTTGCGCCAGCCGACGCTGGGTCTCTTTACGCGCGGTTAAATCGGAGAAAATAACCAATGCGCCAATCAGCTCGCCGTGGGCGTTATGGATCCTGCTCGTGGTGACGCTGATTTCAATGGTGCGTTCACGTCCAGGAAAGCTAATCTCCTGGGCCACATGTTCAGTACCGTGCTCAAGGGTGTCCAGTACCGGACTATAAAATTGCGTGTTGGCAAAGAGCGTCGCGTAGGACTGTCCAACCAGTTCATGCAGCGTATAGCCGGTTATCTGCTCTGCCGCAGGGTTCATGGTGGTGACGTCACCCTGTCTGTCGATGGCAATCACGCCATCGGCAGCATTTTCAATAATCAGATCGTTAAGGGTTTTGGTTTCTCGTAGCGTTTGCGCCAGCGCATTGACGCTACGGCTGATTTGTCCCAACTCGCCGGGGAGTTCAGGCAATCGGGCAGGCGTTTTTTGTGCCAGCGTTGAGAGTCCATCGGTGATAATGTCGATATTCGCACTGAGGCGGCGTGAAAAATGCACGATGAGCAGCAGGCTACAGATGAGCCCGGCAACCAGGACAGCAATAATTCTGACGTCCATTTTCCAGGCCTGCTGGCGGATATCTTCCGTCAGTTCATTGGCCCAGATATAGCCAATAACTTCACCCTGGCGCTCTATTGGGATCATGGAGTTGAGTATATCGCCGCGTACTTGTCGCCCTGAATAGACCACTGGCGAGTTGCTACTCATCACTTCACGTCCGGGGTGATCCTCGGTGATGGTAATACCTACGTTGCTTTGGTAGAGCGCAGAGGGGGCATAGGTGATAATGGCATCCAGCGCTTTGTGGTAATACCCTGCGCCAATGCCGGGAAACGCCTGCGTAATCCGTTCGGTGACGGGGCCCAACTCATGATTAAGCGCGCGAATACGCGCTTCACGCGGCAGATCCGGGTAGTGACTGAAGCTGTCGCCCAACGCATCGTTTAGCAGGGTTATCACCGATGAAAGTTTTTTCTCTTTTTCAGATAAGACTGCTGAACGGCCTTCAGTTTCTACGATATAGCCTATAGATATCGTCGGAATGATGACCATCAGAATGGCCATCATGATCATTTGGTTGCGTAATCGTCGTGGGTATAACCGACGAGCCAGCCATCTCAGGCCGCGCATTCTGACATCCGTGCAGTGTTTTTCAGGCAAACGACGATTATCACGGGTTAAGACAATGGTTTCAGAGCGGTGTATCATATTCCCGTAAAGAGAGGGCATTGCGACGCCGGACATTTACCGCTACCTTAACCACACTCTATTAATGCCCTGAGGCGGAGCTTCGCCCCTTTGAAATACCTTGCTTCCGTTCATTCAACCCTAAAAGTCTCACGCTACCTGTTCAGAGCGCTGGCGCTCGTTATCTGGTGTCTGATTGCGTTTGCCTCCGTGTTCTACATTGTGAATGCGCTGCACCAGCGAGAGTCTGAAATCCATCAGGAGCTTAATCTCAGTTCCGATCAGGCCCAACGTTACATTCAGCGCACCTCTGATGTGATTAAAGAGCTGAAATATATTGCCGAAAATCGCTTAACGGCGGAAAACGGCGTGATGTCGTTGCGGGCGCGAGACGATAAAACCGTCGTGCCTAATTTTGAGCCGCTGTTTGCCGACTCCGACTGTTCCGTAATGGGCAACGCCTGGCGAGGTTCCCTGGAATCACTGGCATGGTTTATGCGCTACTGGCGCGACAACTTTTCCGCCGCTTATGATTTAAATCGAGTGTTCCTGATCGGCAGCGACAACCTCTGTATGGCCAATTTCGGTTTGCGTGATATGCCCGTCGAACGAGACGAGGCCCTGAAGGCTCTGCATGAGCGCATTATTAAGTATCGCAATGCTACGCAAGAAGAAAACGGCAACAACTTGTTCTGGATTAGCCAGGGGCCGCGTCCGGGAGTAGGGTATTTCTATGCACTGACGCCGGTTTACCTCGCCAATCGTCTCCAGGCGCTGTTGGGCGTAGAGCAACCTATTCGCATGGAGAATTTCTTCACGCCGGGCAGTTTACCGATGGGCGTGACCATCCTCGACGAAAATGGCCATGCGCTAATTTCTCTCACCGGCCCTGAAGGGAATATTAAGGCTGAGCCCCACTGGATGCAGGAGCGCTCCTGGTTTGGTTACACGCCGGGTTTCCGCGAGCTGGTATTGAAGAAAAATCTGCCTCCGTCCTCCCTGAGCATCGTGTACTCCGTTCCTGTCGACCTGGTGCTGGAGCGGATCCGCATGATGATCCTGAACGCTATATTGCTGAACGTGCTGGTCGGGGCGGCATTGTTTATGCTCACGCGCATGTATGAACGGCGTATTTTTATTCCAGCGGAAAGTGATGCTCAGCGGCTGGAAGAACATGAGCAGTTTAACCGTAAAATCGTGGCTTCTGCGCCGGTAGGTATTTGTATTCTGCGCACGATGGATGGCATTAATATCCTGAGTAACGAACTGGCGCACACCTATCTGAACATGCTGACGCATGAAGACCGTCAGCGGTTAACGCAAATTATTTGCGGCCAACAGGTCAATTTTGTTGATGTGCTGACCAGCAACAATACCAATCTGCAAATCAGCTTTGTGCACTCGCGCTATCGTAATGAAAACGTGGCAATTTGTGTCCTTGTTGATGTCAGTGCGCGCGTTAAAATGGAAGAGTCGTTGCAGGAGATGGCACAGGCGGCGGAACAGGCTAGCCAGTCAAAATCGATGTTCCTTGCGACGGTGAGCCATGAGCTACGTACACCGCTGTATGGCATTATCGGTAACCTTGATTTGTTGCAAACCAAAGAGTTACCGAGTGGGGTGGATCGTCTGGTAACGGCGATGAATAACTCTTCCAGCCTGCTGCTGAAAATTATCAGCGATATTCTCGACTTCTCAAAGATTGAATCTGAACAGCTGAAGATTGAACCGCGAGAGTTTTCACCGCGTGAAGTCATGAACCATATTACGGCTAACTATTTGCCGCTGGTGGTCCGCAAGCAGTTGGGGTTGTACTGCTTTATCGATCCGGATGTGCCTGTGGCGCTGAATGGCGATCCGATGCGTTTACAACAGGTGATTTCTAATCTACTGAGTAACGCAATCAAGTTTACCGATACCGGTTGTATTGTGTTGCACGTGCAGTGCAGCGGCGACTACCTGAGCATTCGAGTGCGTGATACCGGTGTAGGGATCCCTGCCAAAGAGGTGGTTCGGTTGTTCGATCCTTTTTTCCAGGTGGGGACTGGCGTACAGCGTAATTTCCAGGGAACGGGACTTGGTTTGGCGATCTGTGAAAAACTGATCAGCATGATGGATGGGGATATTTCCGTCGATTCCGAGCCGGGAATGGGGAGCCAGTTTACGCTGCGTATTCCGCTTTATGGCGCACAGTATCCGCTGAAAAAGGGTGTTGAAGGATTGGCTGGCACGCGCTGCTGGCTGGCAGTACGTAATGCGTCACTGTACCATTTCCTCGAATCCAGCCTGACGCGTAATGGGATGACGGTGCTGCGATATGAGGGACAACAGCCCGATGCGGATGACCTGTTGGTGGCCGACGATGTGCTGGAACAGGCCTGGCAGGGGCGAGCAGCGGTGATTTTCTGCCGCCGACATATTGGCATTCCGCTGGAAAGAGAGCCTGGAGAATGGATACACAGCGTGGCGTCACCGCACGAACTGCCTGCGCTGTTGGCACATATCTACAGTGTAGAGTTGGGGAGTGAAGAGCTCTCCACGGCGCTGCCAACCCCGGATAAAGCCGGTGCGACGAACGATGACATGATGATCCTGGTTGTTGACGATCACCCTATAAACCGGCGCTTACTGGCCGATCAATTGGGATCGTTGGGATATCAGTGTAAAACCGCGAATGACGGTGTGGATGCGCTCAATGTGCTCAGCAAAAATCATATCGACATTGTGCTGAGTGACGTCAACATGCCAAACATGGATGGTTATCGCCTGACCCAGCGTATCCGCCAGTTAGGGTTAACGCTACCGGTTGTCGGCGTGACGGCCAACGCGCTGGCCGAAGAGAAGCAGCGTTGCCTGGAATCGGGTATGGATAGCTGTCTGTCTAAGCCAGTGACATTGGATGTATTGAAGCAAACGCTGACGGTCTATGCGGAAAGGGTGAGGAAGGCGCGGGAATAACAGATGCCGGATGGCGGCGCTTGCCTTATCCGGCCTACGGAACACGCACCACGCAGTGTCATTCGTAGGCCTGATAAACGGCGTGCCATTAGGCACTTTGGTGTTAAAAGAATTACTCTTTGTCTGAGGGACTCAGCGTTACGGAAGAGAGGTAATTCAACAGGGCGATATCGTTTTCCACACCGAGTTTCATCATTGCCGACTTTTTCTGGCTGCTGATGGTTTTAATACTACGGTTGAGTTTTTTCGCGATTTCAGTAACCAGGAAACCTTCGGCAAACAGACGCAGAACTTCACTCTCTTTCGGTGACAGACGTTTGTCGCCATAGCCGCTGGCGCTGATTTTTTCCAGCAGACGAGACACGCTTTCCGGGGTGAATTTCTTACCTTTCTGCAGTGCGGCAAGCGCTTTCGGCAGATCGGTTGGCGCACCTTGCTTCAGTACGATCCCTTCAATATCGAGATCCAGTACCGCGCTCAGAATAGCCGGATTGTTGTTCATGGTCAGAACGATAATCGACAGGCTCGGGAAATGACGCTTGATATATTTAATTAACGTGATCCCATCACCGTATTTATCTCCCGGCATGGAGAGGTCGGTAATCAACACATGCGCATCCAACTTAGGCAAATTGTTGATCAGTGCAGTGGAGTCTTCAAATTCGCCGACAACATTTACCCACTCGATTTGCTCAAGTGATTTACGAATACCGAACAGTACAATCGGGTGGTCATCGGCAATAATTACGTTCATAGTGTTCATGTATTGGGCTACCTTGCTACAGCAAGCTCTTGACGTAAACGTCAATGTCGCTGATGTATTTTTCTATACCTGGAGCATCTTTCTCTTGAATAAGATGTTCCAGCGCTTCACATAACTGCTTGCCGGGTACCAGATTAAGCATGGCAAACACGCCTTTCAGGCGATGGGCCGTTTGGGCTAACGCAGCGAAATCGCTGATAGCCGCCTCAGTATACAACCTCTTAACATCATCCGGAACTGTGTCTACAAAGAGAGCGTAGTAACCACTGGCATGAAGTTCGGCGTTATCATCTCCGCCGAGGGGGAGTTCCTGGAACCCTTCCTGCGCCAGCTGCTCTTCAATCAGCTCAAGGACAGCTTCCTGCATAGCATTGCTCATATTAAAGTTAACGCGCAGTTGGCCAGGGCCAATTTTCCGCACGCCAGACTCATCATCGCTTAAAAGTAGGCCTGAAGCAGTAAGATTAGACGGATTATCCGTTAAAAAGAGATCATATTCTTGACTATTCAACCGTTCATCGGGCGTGATGCAGGTTGCCCCCCAGTTTTCCAGCTGACGTAATACAATGCTACGTACGTCATTTGAGGTGACATCAACCATTACGCAGACGTCATCCAACAGGCGCTCTTCACTATCAGCATGTTGATCGTGCAGCGGCATTTTAACATGGACGATATAACGTGTTCCAAGTTCTTCCCGCGCTTTAATATTCAGGTGTCCGCCAAGCTTACGGGCTAACTGATCGCACAACCAGAACGTCAGAGGGTTGGCTTTGCCATACCGATCGCCCTGCGTGTCATTGATGAACGGGAAATGGAGATTATCAACTTCATTCAATGTGACGCCTTGCCCGGTATCCAGAATGCGGAAGGTCAGGCGTTCAGCCTCTGACTCATCCTGGTCGACTTCCAGCGTGATTTTACCAATCTGCGTGGTGGTTACCGCATATTGGATCAACAACAGCAAAATACGGCGCAAGGCATCATGGTCGCCACGGCGTTCATCATGGGCGCTAAGGTGATTTTTAATCAGTAGCTGCAGCCCTTTACGCTTAATGGCCGGCAGAACCTCCGGAACTACGTCGTCAATTAATGCCTGCACGGAAAACAGTGTGGATTCACCTTTCCAGGCATCGTTCTCCAGCAGGTTGGCTAGCTGGATTTCGTCCACCATTCGCACCAGAACGTCGGCCTGATTTGCCAGTTTCTGGCTGTCCGGTGTATTGAGCGCGGCGGCATTGGCAGCCAACGTTTTCGCGGGGTCTTTCAGCGCGCTGCCAATATTCTGCATAAAGGCCGCGCGGGCCTGCTGATTTTTCTCATACAGCCGCTGCGCTTGTTTCAGCTTCTTATTGACCAGCACTTCGCGGTCCTGGTCACGAATGATAAAGATCTGCGTTCTCGGGGAGATCTGGCTGCGAAACAGTCTGATTTCATACAGTTCATTATTGATGGTGGCCTGAATGACTCCCTGATGCTGCTCTGCCATGTTGGTAATGTTTTGCAGATTCAAATGCGGCAGCAGGTGATCGGCAATTTTGTTGCTGATAACCGTACGATTTGCTTCTTGATCGTGCACCAGTAAGCCCAGCGGGAGCAGGGATACAATCTCTTCATTGATGGCGCGAAGAACGCGCAGTTCATTATTTGCCGCAAGGTTTGGCGCCACTTGGGTGGAACGGACAGGGAGGTGGCGAAATGTGGTATAGCCAAACAGCGCCAGGGCCAGCAACGCAATGTTCAGCAAAAGAGGTAGCAGAATGCTTTGCAATGTGTCGAGCAGCAATGAGCCAAACGGAACCTGCCATACCAGCCGCATATCCGTTGAGTTTAGCGCTGAAGAGATCTCAATTTTACTGTTGTTGAAATTAATGCTGACGCTGTCAGGCGACTCTTTTTCATTCAGGTGCTCGGTCGTTGAGGTGGCATCAGGTTCCAGATAGAAACTGTCCAGCGGCATACCGGGCGGGATCAAATCATTAATCGGCAGGTCAAAGGCGACAACCGTTGCCAGATGTCCTGGCTGATTAAAGGTCGTGCGTAGCGTGAAGTAATGCCCGTTCTGCCAGGCCAGACGGCGTAGTGAAGAGAAGCTTTCACGTTCATCTAGCGCATTAGCCTGTTGCAGCATCTCAGCGCGCCGGGAATCGACAATATTCCCAATCGTCGATTCTTTAAAACCGGAGGTAAGATCTTTCAGCGGTAACGTCGAGATTAGGATCAGGCTGTTGTCCTGACCATTCAGGTAATACATTGACCATGGGACATTCTCTGCGCCCCACAACGTATCCAGATATGTTGAAATGCGCTGGGTCATTTCCAATGTAGAACTGTCATGCGAGCCGAAAATCAGCGCCTCGGTCTTTCTGCGTGGCTTCTCAAGATAATAGACATCTTGTTTCAGACGCGTTTCCTGCAGCCCTTCTGCACCCGGCGAACTGGTTGAGGCGGCAATATTGTCATAGATTTGCCAGGTCACGTATCGCCAGGTATCGACCCTTTTATGAATGGCATGGGTAATATCGACGATCTGATAGCTCTTATCTTTTAACCAGGTGTTGACGGCGCTCTGGACCATAACACCCATCATCACCAACAGCACAACGATCAGTAATAAGAAGAAACGGGTAATACTTCCTGGCAACAGGGAGAATCGGGTGGAAACCGTTGTGTCAGACTGACTCATTCGTGTTTATGACCTGTTAAACGACGCGAAAGATGAAGGGGCAGTATAAAGGGTAATGTATGAATTACCACACTTACACCGCGCGGCAGAGGTTGCATTTTTTACGCCTCATTTGATTGCACCCGTGACGGTGCAAAGGTGTACAGTGGATAACGGTGGGTACAAATATTCGTACGGAAAGTATACATTTAGCATTAAATAACAATCAATTATTTGTCAGGCTTATATCTGAGCGCAGTGCTATGAGATAGTTAATAGTCGTTATAGTTTTGCATCGGTAGCACAGAAAGGTAAGTTTTGTGTAAAGAAGGGTAAAAAAAACCGAACGCTGAGCATTCGGTTGAAATAGGGGTAAACAGACATTCATAAATGAATGACGGTAATAAATAAAGTTAATGATGATAGCGGGTCTATTTTAGTTGCGAGTGAAGATTTTTTTTTGTCATTCAGTGCTATAAGATTTTTTCGTGTAACTTGTTGATTTTAAAGATCATTAATATGATTCTTGATTATTTGTGCTTATTTTGCCTATTTTTTGATTTTAAAAAAGTTCCCTTATATTAATATTTTGAAACATCTATGCAGATAAATGAAACACCTTAAAAGTTTTAGTATCATATTCGTGTTGGATTATTCTGTGTTTTTGCGGAGAATGAAGTTGCCGACTGGTTAATGACCTTAATCAGTATGCAGTGGCATAAAAAAGCAATAAAGGCATATAACAGAGGGTTAATAACATGAAAGTTAAAGTACTGTCCCTCCTGGTACCAGCACTGCTGGTAGCAGGCGCAGCGAATGCGGCTGAAATTTATAACAAAGACGGCAACAAATTAGACCTGTACGGCAAAGTCGACGGTCTGCACTATTTCTCCGATGACAAAAGCGCTGACGGTGACCAAACCTATATGCGTATCGGCTTCAAAGGCGAAACTCAGGTTAATGACCAACTGACCGGTTACGGCCAGTGGGAATACCAGATTCAGGGTAACTCCGCAGAAAATGAAAACAACGCCTGGACCCGTGTGGCGTTTGCGGGTCTGAAATTCGCAGACGTGGGTTCATTCGACTACGGTCGTAACTACGGCGTAGTTTACGATGTAACGTCCTGGACCGACGTTCTGCCGGAATTCGGCGGCGACACCTACGGTTCTGACAACTTCATGCAGCAGCGTGGTAACGGCTTCGCGACCTACCGTAACACCGACTTCTTCGGTTTGGTTGATGGCCTGAACTTTGCCATTCAGTACCAGGGGAAAAACGGTAGCGTGAGTGGCGAAGACGATACCGGCAGAACTTTCACTGGCGTGACAAACAACGGTCGTGAAGCACTGCGTCAGAATGGCGACGGCGTTGGCGGATCTATCACTTATGATATCGGCGAAGGCTTCTCTCTGGGTACTGCAGTCACAAGTTCCAAACGTACCGACGAACAGAACCGTTTGAACTTCGGTACCGGCGACCGTGCTGAAACCTATACCGGTGGTATTAAATACGATGCGAACAATTTCTACTTTGCAACTCAGTACACTCAGACCTACAACGCAACGCGTGCAGGCTCCCTGGGTTGGGCTAACAAAGCACAGAACTTCGAAGCGGTTGCTCAGTACCAGTTCGACTTCGGTCTGCGTCCGTCCGTGGCTTACCTGCAGTCTAAAGGTAAAGACCTGGGCCGTGGCTATGGCGACGAAGACATCGTGAAATATGTTGATGTTGGCGCGACTTACTACTTCAACAAAAACATGTCCACCTATGTTGATTACAAAATCAACCTGCTGGATGACAATCAGTTCACCCGTGACGCAGGTATCGGTACCGATGATATCGTAGCGCTGGGTCTGGTTTACCAGTTCTAATCTACATTTATTGTTATCAAAGGCCCTGCGGGGCCTTTTTTAATGCTGTTTTTCCGCCGTACAAACAACGATTTTTGGTGTACTCTTGCGCGCGTTCGCATGAGGATAATTACGTATGGAAATGAAATTTTATCGCGCAGCGCTGCTGGCGGTGACGATTTTTTTTGTCGGGTGCGATGAAGCCCCGAAACCTGCTCAGACCACAACGCCAGCCACCGTTCTGGAAGGTAAAACCATGGGCACTTTCTGGCGGGTCAGTGTCGTGGGCGTCGATGCAAAACGCGCCGCAGAACTACAGGTGAAGATTCAGACTCAGCTTGATGCCGATGATCAACTGCTCTCCACCTATAAAAATGACTCTGCATTGATGCGCTTTAACTTATCGAATAGTTTGTCACCATGGCCGGTTAGCGACGCCATGGCGGATATCGTGACCTCGGCGCTACGCATTGGTGCAAAAACCGATGGGGCTATGGATATCACTGTGGGGCCGTTAGTCAACCTGTGGGGCTTTGGCCCGGATCAGCAACCGTTGCATATTCCCACCCAAGGGCAAATTGACGCTGCAAAAGCGCAAACCGGACTTTCACATCTGAAGGTCGTGAATGAAGCGCATCAGAACTACCTGCAAAAAGACTTGCCGGATCTGTATGTGGATCTCTCTACCGTTGGCGAAGGGTACGCCGCCGATCATTTGGCTCGATTAATGGAGCAGGAAGGGATCGCCCGTTATCTGGTTTCAGTTGGCGGCGCGTTAAACAGCCGCGGTATGAATGCTGAAGGGCATCCGTGGCGTGTCGCAATTCAGAAACCGACCGATCGTGAAAACGCGGTGCAGGCGATTGTAGACATAAACGGGCATGGCATTAGCACCTCCGGCAGCTACCGTAACTATTATGAGCTGGATGGCAAGCGTCTTTCCCATGTTATCGATCCACAAACCGGTCGTCCGATTGAACACAACCTGGTATCCGTAACGGTGATTGCGCCAACGGCGCTGGAAGCTGACGGCTGGGATACTGGATTGATGGTGCTCGGCCCGGAAAAGGCCAAAGAAGTTGTGCGTCGTGAAGGGCTGGCGGTCTATATGATTATGAAAGAGGGCGAGGGGTTTAACACCTGGATGTCGCCTCAGTTCAAAAGCTTTCTGGTCAGCGGAAAAAATTAAAAAGCAAGATTGCGGGTTTTTGTATCCGCCTATGGGGACACACTGACGCTAAGCGCTATGCTTAACAAAGGAGTCCGAAATGAAAAATCGTTTACGCATCACTGACGATGACCGTTGGCAGTCCGTTTTGGCTCGTGACGCCGACGGTCAGTTTGTTTTTGCCGTCCAGACCACCGGTATTTTCTGCCGTCCGTCCTGTCGGGCAAAACATGCGCTGCGCAAAAATGTCCGCTTTTTCTCTGATGCTCAGCAGGCGCAGGCTGCCGGGTTTCGCCCCTGTAAGCGCTGCCAGCCGGATAAAGACAGCGCACAGCAGCATCGGCTGGACAAAATTGCCCGCGCCTGCCAGTTGTTGGAGCAAGAGTCACCTCTTACGCTGGACGAGTTGGCACAACAGGTGGCAATGAGCCCGTATCACTTACATCGCTTGTTCAAAGCTACGACAGGCATGACCCCGAAAGCGTGGCAGCAGTCCTGGCGTGCCCGCCGTCTGCGCGATGCTCTGGCGAAAGGTGTTCCGGTTACGCAGGCGATTCTCAACGCCGGATTCCCCGACAGCAGCAGCTATTACCGCAAAGCGGATCAGACATTAGGCATGACCGCAAAGCAGTTTCGTAAAGGTGGCGACAACGTTTTTGTACGCTATACCCTCGCAGATTGCGCTCTGGGTCGTTGTATGGTGGCAGAAAGCGAGCGGGGTATCTGTGCGATCTTACTTGGTGATGATGACGCCACGTTAGTTGCGGATCTGCATGAGCTGTTTCCCGCCGCGCAGGATGTTCCTGCAGATGCCGATTTTCAGCAGCGCGTGCGCGAAGTGATCGCCGCGATCAACTCGCGTGACGCGTCGCTATCGCTACCCCTGGATATCCGGGGCACCGCATTTCAGCAGCAGGTGTGGCAGGCGCTGCGCGCAATTCCGTGCGGCGAAACAATGAGCTACCAACAGCTGGCCAGCGCCATCGGCAAACCGAAGGCGGTACGCGCGGTGGCCAGTGCCTGTGGGGCCAACAAACTGGCGATTGTTATACCGTGTCACCGGGTGATCCGTGGTGATGGCGCACTTTCGGGCTACCGATGGGGTATTGCGCGCAAGGCGCAGTTACTGCAACGGGAAACTACTGGCGAGGAAACATAATGCTCGATCTTTTTGCGGATGCTAAACCCTGGCAGGAGCCGCTGGCTTCAGGTGCGGTTATTCTGCGACGTTTCGCTTTTGACTCTGCACCCACTTTACTGCAGGCGATAGCGGCTGTCGCCAGACAGTCGCCGTTTCGTCAGATGGTAACGCCCGGCGGCTATATGATGTCGGTGGCAATGACCAACTGCGGCCATCTGGGCTGGACGACGGATCAGCATGGCTATCTTTATTCTCCGTTTGATCCACTCACCGGCGTGCACTGGCCGCCGCTGCCGGATGCATTTGCTGACCTGTGTCAACAGGCGGCGACGGCGGCGGGCTATGCTGATTTTCAACCCGATGCCTGCCTGATTAACCGCTACACGCCAGGGGCAAAACTGTCCTTACATCAGGATAAAGACGAGCCCGACCTGCGGGCGCCGATTGTCTCTGTATCGCTGGGGCTACCGGCCATCTTTCAATTTGGCGGATTGCGCCGTAATGACCCTTTAAAGCGTTTGCTGCTGGAGCATGGCGATGTCGTGGTGTGGGGCGGTAATTCGCGGCTGTTTTATCATGGGATCCAGCCGCTTAAAACGGGGTATCATCCGTTGACCGGAGACTGTCGTTACAATCTGACGTTTCGTCAGGCAGGTAAAAAAGAATAAAAATAAGAATTATTATTGCTGTCAGCGAAGAGATGTTTAAACTGCGGGCTGTTATTACTTGCCCGGGTTGTTCGCATGGAACTTTTACTTCTTGTCTGGCGGCAGTATCGCTGGCCATTTATCAGCGTGATGGCGCTCAGCCTCGCCAGCGCCGCGTTGGGGATTGGGCTGATTGCGTTTATCAACCAGCGTTTGATTGAAACGGTCGACACCACGCTGATGGTGCTACCGGAGTTTCTTGGCCTGCTGCTGTTATTGATGGCCGTCACCCTCGGTTCACAACTGGCGC
This sequence comes from Citrobacter sp. Cf118, assembly GCF_030334095.1. Classification (NCBI taxonomy): domain Bacteria; kingdom Pseudomonadati; phylum Pseudomonadota; class Gammaproteobacteria; order Enterobacterales; family Enterobacteriaceae; genus Citrobacter; species Citrobacter sp. Cf118. The sequence continues at coordinate 365,787 of NZ_JAOWES010000083.1, forward strand.
TCACCACGCTGGGACACCACTTTGTCTACCGACTGCGTAGCGAATTTATCAAACGGATTCTGGACACCCATGTCGAGCGTATCGAACAGCTTGGCAGCGCCTCGTTGCTGGCGGGTTTAACCAGCGACATCCGCAACATCACCATCGCCTTTGTCCGCCTGCCTGAGCTGGTACAGGGGATTATCCTGACCGTCGGATCGGCGGCGTATCTGGCGATGCTGTCGACTAAAATGCTGCTGGTGACGGCAATCTGGATGGCAATCACCATCTGGGGCGGATTTGTGCTGGTTGCGCGGGTGTATAAACACATGGCTACCTTGCGCGAAACTGAAGATAAGTTGTACAACGATTATCAAACGGTGCTGGAAGGGCGCAAAGAGCTGACACTCAACCGTGAGCGTGCCGAGCATATCTTTAATCAGATGTATGTCCCGGATGCCAAAGAGTACCGTCACCATATTATTCGCGCCGATACTTTCCACCTGAGCGCGGTCAACTGGTCGAACATTATGATGCTGGGTGCCATTGGCCTGGTGTTCTGGATGGCCAACAGTCTGGGATGGGCCGATACCGCCGTGGCGGCGACCTATTCTCTGACCCTGCTATTTCTGCGCACGCCGCTGCTCTCTGCCGTTGGCGCGCTACCGACGCTGCTCACCGCGCAGGTAGCGTTCAACAAGCTGAACAGGTTTGCCCTTGCGCCCTTTAAGGCCGAATTCCCGCGTCCAAATGCGTTTCCGAACTGGCAGACGCTGGAGTTACGTAACGTGGTTTTCCACTATCAGGATAACGCCTTCTCCGTTGGACCAGTGAATCTGACGATTCATCGCGGTGAACTGATCTTTCTGATTGGCGGTAACGGTAGCGGGAAATCTACGCTGGCGATGTTACTGACCGGTCTATACCAGCCGCAGTCAGGCGAAATATTGCTTGATGGTAAGGCCGTTGCCGTTGAAACACCGGAAGACTACCGCAAGCTATTCTCCGCCGTGTTTACTGACGTCTGGCTGTTTGACAAACTGCTGGGGCCGGAAGGTAAAGAGGCTAATCCGCAGTTGGTCGCGAAGTGGCTGGAACATCTGAAGATGGGGCACAAGCTGGAGCTGAGCGATGGCCGTATCCTCAATCTGAAACTGTCGAAAGGGCAGAAGAAACGCGTGGCGCTGCTGCTGGCTCTGGCGGAGGAGCGCGACATCATTCTGCTGGACGAATGGGCTGCCGATCAGGATCCCCATTTCCGCCGGGAGTTCTATCAGGTGCTATTGCCTTTGATGCAGGAAATGGGCAAAACCATTTTCGCCATTAGCCACGACGATCACTATTTTATTCACGCCGATCGTCTGCTGGAAATGCGTAACGGACAGTTGAGTGAACTGCTGGGCGATGAACGTGAAGCCGCCTCGCGTGACGCGGTGGCTCGCACAGCCTGATCCCACGTGCCGCCGGTTTTTTAGCCACCCGGCGGCACTGTTTATTGTTATTTACATAAATCGGCATCATGATTAATGATATTTCATATCATGGATTTATGATTAATGTCCGTAATAAACAAAAACAGCGCCAGGCTGCGTGATGAAGAGCGTGCGCGCCTTATCTGGCTGCTGACCACTGATAAAGCCATTATTTCAACACTGTTGGGCAAGTTTACCCTGGCTGAGCAATATGACGTCGGTACGTTAGCCGACGATATTGCTGAGGTAGGGGCGCTGGTCGCCCACCTGCCGCCTCCCGATTTAGCCGATACCCTCGAAGCATTACCTTCAGAAGAGCGTCACGCCCTGTGGCTACTGGTCGAAAGTGAAAAGCGTGGTAACGTCCTGCTTGAGGCGTCTGAAAACGTCTGGGACGACCTGATCGATGAGATGAGTGACCGCGAAATACTGGATGCGCTGCAATATCTCGATATCGATGAACAGATTTATCTGGTGCAGCATCTCCCGCGTAACCTCACTGGACGGTTGCTGGCGACGTTACCAGCCGAAGAGCGGGCGCGTGTCCGCCAGGTAATGCATTACGAGAAGAATCGCGTCGGCGCGATTATGGAGTTCGAAGTCATCACCGTGCGTCCGGACGTGACGCTGGAAGTGGTGCAACGCTACCTGCGACGGTTGGGCAAAATGCCGGAGAACACCGATAAACTCTTCGTGACCGATCGCAATAAAGTGCTGGTTGGCGAATTGACGCTAACCTGTATTCTGCTCAATGATGTGCAACGCAAAGTCAGCGAGGTGATGGAAGATGACCCGCTCACCTTTTCTCCGGACGATATCGCTGAAAACGCTGCACGTACCTTCGAACGTGACGACCTAGTCAGTGCTGCAGTCGTTGACCCTTCAGGCAAGCTGATGGGCCGCTTAACTATCGATGAGATCGTCGATGTGGTTTATGAAGAAACTGATACCGATTTGCGTCGAATGGGGGGCTTAAGCGCCGGAGAGGATGTGTTTGCGCCCGTTACCAAAGCGGTAAAAACCCGTTGGGCGTGGCTGGCCGTTAACCTCTGTACCGCCTTTATCGCCTCGCGGGTGATCGACGGTTTTGAACATACGATTTCGCAACTGGTGGCGCTGGCCTCGCTGATGCCAATTGTGGCGGGAATTGGCGGCAATACCGGGAATCAAACCATCACCATGATCGTTCGAGCGCTGGCGCTACAAAATATTCAGCCGGGGAACCTGACGTTTTTGATCCTGCGCGAAATGGGCGTGGCAGTGATTAATGGCCTCGTATGGGGCGGAATTATGGGCGGTATTACCTGGTGGCTGTACGATGACATGGCGCTCGGCGGAGTAATGACCCTGGCGATGATGCTTAATTTGTTGATGGCAGCATTAATGGGGGTCATCATTCCGATGACGATGGTGAAGCTCGGGCGCGACCCGGCGGTCGGCTCGAGCGTCATGATTACGGCTATCACCGATACCGGGGGATTCTTTATTTTTCTCGGTCTGGCAACGCTGTTTCTGATGTAGTCGCGCGTTTGCCTCTGACGATACGCGGCAGAATGAGCATTGCAATCACCCCGGCAACCACGCCAATCGCCAGGTTGCCGGTGGACACCGTGGCAGCGACGGTCATCAGCATCACCAGCGTTTCAGTGATGGGGAGTTTCCTCAGCGTGGCGGGCTGGATGCTGTGCCAACTGAAGGTTTTTACCGCCACAATCACCATAATTCCCGCCAGCACCGACATGGGTATTTCTGCCATCACTTCGCTTAATCCAGTGACTAACAGTAGTAATACCAGTCCGGCGGCAACCGTCGAGACGCGGCTGCGTCCTTTGCCCATCTCGACGTTAACGATGGTTTGACCAATCATCGCGCACCCGGCGATGCCGCCATAAAATCCGGCCAGAATATTGGCTATCCCCAGCCCGGCACTCTCGCGATTCTTATTCGACGGCGTCACCGTCAGGTCATCCACCAGACGGGCGGTCAACAGCGACTCCATCAAACCAACAAAAGCGATACTCAGCGCGCAGGGCCAGATAATCGCCAGCGTTTGCAGGTTGAGCGGAACCAACAACTGGGTGAAACCCGGCAGGCCGCCGCTCATCGAACCTTCGTCACCGACGGTCGGTAACAGTTGCCCGCTGGTGACAGTGAATAAGGTCAGTAGCACGATGGCGATAAGCGGTGCGGGGATGGCTTTAATAAACCGCGGAACCCACAGCACAATCAGCAGCGTCAGGACAAACAGCCCCCAGATGAGCGGGCTTTTCCCCCAGAAATGAGGGACCTGGGCAAAGAAAATCAAAATACCTAGTGCGTTGACAAATCCGGTCATCACGGCCGTAGGGATGAATCGCATCAGACGTGCCATTCCCAATACACCAAACAGGATCTGAATCATCCCGGCCAGCACCACTGCAGGCAGGATGTATTGCACGCCGTGTTGATGCACCATCGGACCAATCACCAGCGCAACCGATCCTGCAGCGGCGGTAACCATTGCGGGACGACCACCTAAAAAGGACATCGCCAGGCACAGTACGACGGAGGCGATCAGACTGACTTTAGGATCAACGCCTGCGATAACGGAAAACGAGATCACTTCCGGGATCAGCGCCAGGGCGGTTACCACACCGGCCAGTGTTTCGCGAACCAGCAGACGGGGTTGGCGGAGCACGGCACGGGTCGCGTTTTCCGCGACTGCGACAGAGGAATGTTGAGTTGCAGACATAGTTACACTCAGGTCAAAAATGGCCTGATACAGCAGACCGACAGGCATCCGTGCGGTGAATAGCAAAGCGCAGCATAGTACCCGTCTGACGGACTGGTTTCCAGAAATGATTGTCAATAACCATATAAACTATCAACGTATTAATAACATTTTTAAAAATTAAATATAATTTATAAACAATATTTAATTATTTTTACTTAAGTGTTACCGTTGATACCGCTCGATTTTCACCTGCATTAAAAGCAAAAAAGCGATACTAAAAGTAAGGCATTAACATTATGAAAAAAGTGACTGCCATGCTCTTCACCATGGCTGTAGGGCTGAATGTTGTCTCGATGGCGGCAAAAGCGAAAGCGGCGGAAGAGCAGGAAACGGATGTACTGTTGATTGGCGGCGGCATCATGAGCGCCACGCTGGGAACCTATTTACAGGAGCTGGAGCCGCAATGGTCAATGACCATGGTTGAGCGACTGGATGGTGTAGCGCAGGAAAGCTCAAATGGCTGGAATAACGCCGGAACGGGACACTCCGCACTGATGGAGCTGAACTACACGCCTAAAAAGGCAGACGGTAGCATCAGCATTGAAAAGGCAGTCGACATTAACGAAGCCTTCCAGATTTCCCGCCAGTTTTGGGCATATCAGGTTAATAATGGCGTGATGCATGAACCACGCTCGTTTATCACTACCGTTCCGCACATGAGTTTTGTCTGGGGTGACGAGAACGTCAACTTCCTGCGTGCCCGTTACGCCGCATTGCAACAGAGCACGTTATTCCGCGGTATGCGTTATTCTGAAGATCACGCGCAGATTAAAGAGTGGGCGCCGCTGGTCATGGAAGGTCGTGATCCAAAACAGAAAGTCGCAGCAACGCGTACCGAGATTGGTACTGACGTGAACTACGGCGAAATCACGCGCCAGTTGATTACCTCATTGCAGAAAAAGCCCAACTTTGCGCTGCAGTTGAGCACCGAAGTGCGCGGTTTTAAGCGTAATGCCGACAATAGCTGGACGGTCACGGTCGCCGATCTGAAAAATAACGAAGCGGAACATGATATCAAGGCGAAGTTTGTCTTTATCGGTGCCGGTGGCGCTGCGCTGAAGCTGTTGCAGGAAACCGACATTCCGGAAGCGAAAGGCTATGCCGGATTCCCGGTGGGCGGGCAGTTCCTGGTTGCGGACAATCCGGACGTAGTCAACCGCCACCTGGCGAAAGTGTACGGTCAGGCCTCCGTTGGCGCGCCGCCGATGTCCGTACCGCACATCGACACGCGTATCCTTGATGGCAAGCGCGTTGTGCTGTTTGGGCCATTCGCGACATTCTCCACCAAGTTCCTGAAAAACGGTTCATTGTGGGATCTGCTTAGCTCGACCACCACGTCGAACTTTATGCCGATGGTCAACGTGGGTCTGGATAACTTCGATCTGGTGAAATATCTGGTGAGCCAGGTGATGCTCAGCGACGACGACCGTTTTGCTGCGCTGCAAGAGTACTATCCGCAGGCGAAAAAAGAAGACTGGCGTTTATGGCAGGCGGGCCAGCGTGTGCAGATCATCAAAAGCGATGCGGAGAAGGGCGGCGTGTTGCGTCTGGGTACTGAAGTCGTCAGCGATAAAGAAGGCACGATTGCTGCGCTGCTGGGAGCTTCTCCGGGCGCATCAACCGCGGCACCGATCATGCTGCATCTGATGGAAAAAGTGTTTAAAGATAAAGTGGCCAGCCCCGAGTGGCAGGCGAAGCTGAAAACCATCATTCCGTCTTATGGTACTAAGCTGAACGGTAACGTTGAGGCTACGGAACAAGAGTTGCAGTACACCAGTGAGGTTCTGGGTCTGAAATATGACAAGCCGCAGGTTGCTGATGAAGCGCCGAAACCACAGCTGAAACCTCAGGCACAACCGCAGCCTGAACAGAAAGCCGTCGCGGATATCGCACTGTAAATACAATGCCGGATGGCGTTGCGCTTATCCGGCCTGTTTTATGCGTCTGTAGGCCGGATAAGGCGGTACGCCGCCATCCGGCACATCCTGACTTAGCGCGCGACTGCGTCCTGAATTTTATCTTCTGCTTTCCAGATACGGTATTTAACGTCCACGTTTTCCGGGGTGTAGACCACAATCGGCAGCTTGCTGTTGTAACGGAGCATGCCGTCATCACCCAGATACGCAGTAATGAATTTCTTCTCTTTCTTACCGTCCGGGCAGGCCATCATGGTTGAAACCGGAGATGTGACTTTGTCGAAGACGTAGTAGTCATATCCCCAACCTTCCAGCGTTTTGCTGTCCAGTTCGCCACCCAGGCGGTGTTGGTTGCAGTCAACTTCCAGCGTTTGTCCGATCAGCAGTTCTACTTTCAGAGTAGATTCATCTTTCTCAGGGGTAAGCTGGATAACCTGGCGCTTCATACCCTTTTCCGCCTTAGGATAAGGGGCGACTTTTTCCAGCGGTTGAGCGCCGGCTTCGTTACTGGCAGCCCATGCAGAGGTGCTGGCAAAGGCGGCGAAAAGTACGGCAGGGACAATTGTCTTCATCTTATTGTTCACAGCGTTTCCTTTCTTCTGTCTTTTGAACGAGTCTGGGGCAGGTTAACATATTCGCATCATCAATTAATCTGTATTTACTTATATTTTAAGTGTATCTAGCAATGGTTTACGTTCAATGTAGTGATATATTCTAAGAATTATCTTAAATATAAGATTATTCTCTTAATATTGATGCGCTATATACATGGCTATATAACTCATTGAAATGTGAGCAAAAGCGCATTTTTTCCCGCCAACTCAACACTCCTTTGATCCGGCAACAGCATTTACCCCAATTGGGGTATGCACCTCTAACACATCCTGAAATATCTTACGGCTAAAAATAACTACTCATAAATAGTGCAGTTTTTTATGTCGTTCAACCCGCCGAGGGAGGGCGTCATTATGGAAGGACAATGTCATGGTTGATTTATCCCGTCGAGGCATGTTGACAGGCAGTTGGCGAAACGCCAGTGCAGGGATCCGTCCGCCGTGGAGCAAGGAAGACTCTCACTTTCTGGCCCATTGCCTCCGTTGTGACGCCTGCATCCAGGCGTGCGAAACCGACATCCTGCAGCGAGGCCAGGGTGGTTACCCGAGCGTAAATTTCAAACACGGCGAGTGCAGCTTTTGCTATGCCTGCGCAGAAGCCTGTCCCGAATCACTTTTTCTTCCGCGCCACATCAGGGCATGGGATCTGAACTTTACGATTGGGGAAAACTGTCTCGCACATCAGTCCGTTGAATGTCACCGCTGTCAGGATAGCTGTGAGCCCATGGCAATAACCTTTCGCCCCACGCTGTCCGGCATTTATCAGCCGCAGCTCGACAATCAGGACTGTAACGGATGTGGCGCCTGTGTCGCTATCTGCCCGGTATCAGCCATTAACGCGGAGTACAACCATGGACAATAACTGGCAGGTCTGCAGCCTGGTCGTTCAGGCCAAAAGCCAGCATATCAACGATATCGCCACGCAGTTGCGTTCCTTTCCCGGTTGCGAAGTTGCCCTCAGCGATGTGGAAAGTGGTCAGTTGATTGTGGTGGTGGAAGCTGAGCAAAGTGAAACGCTAATGAAAACAATTGAGTCAGTGCGCAACGTTGCGGGCGTGCTGGCGGTGTCGCTGGTTTATCACCAGCAGGATGAGCAAGGTGAGGAAACACCATGAAACTCAGTCGTCGTAGCTTTATGAAAGCTAACGCCGTTGCGGCCGCTGCGGCGGCTGCCGGGTTAAGCGTGCCGGGCGTTGCCCGCGCGGTAGTCGGTCAGCAAGAAGCCATCAAATGGGACAAAGCCCCGTGCCGTTTTTGCGGGACGGGCTGCGGCGTATTGGTCGGAACGCAGCAAGGGCGTGTTGTGGCATGCCAGGGCGATCCGGATGCGCCGGTTAACCGTGGGCTTAACTGCATCAAAGGTTACTTCCTGCCGAAAATCATGTACGGGAAAGACCGTTTAACGCAGCCGATGCTGCGCATGAAAGACGGCAAATATCACAAAGAAGGCGAGTTCACCCCGATTAGCTGGGACCAGGCTTTTGACGTGATGGAAGAGAAATTCAAAACGTCGATGAAAGAGAAAGGCCCGGAATCTATCGGCATGTTCGGCTCTGGCCAGTGGACGATTTGGGAAGGTTATGCCGCTGCCAAATTGTTTAAAGCGGGTTTCCGTTCCAATAACATCGACCCGAACGCACGTCACTGCATGGCCTCAGCGGTAGTCGGCTTTATGCGTACCTTCGGTATGGATGAACCGATGGGCTGCTATGACGATATCGAACATGCAGACGCCTTCGTCCTGTGGGGCGCGAATATGGCAGAGATGCACCCGATACTGTGGTCGCGCATCACCAACCGTCGTCTGTCCGATCCTAATGTGAACGTCGCGGTTCTCTCCACCTTCCAGCACCGCAGCTTTGAGCTGGCGGATAACGGTATGGTCTTCACGCCGCAAACCGATCTGGTAATCCTCAACTACATCGCGAACTACATCATTCAAAACAATGCGATTAACCAGGATTTCTTTAGCAAGCACGTCAACCTGCGTAAAGGCGTGACGGACATCGGCTACGGTCTGCGTCCGACCCATCCGCTGGAAAAAGCGGCGAAAAACCCGGGATCCGATGCCTCTGAACCGATGAGCTTTGAGGATTACAAAGCCTTCGTTGCTGAGTACACGCTGGATAAAACCGCCGAAATGACCGGCGTACCAAAAGATCAGTTGGAACAGCTGGCACAGCTGTATGCCGATCCGAAGAAAAAAGTCATCTCCTACTGGACGATGGGCTTTAACCAGCACACCCGCGGCGTATGGGCTAACAACCTGGTCTATAACCTGCACTTGCTGACTGGCAAAATCTCCCAGCCAGGCTGCGGCCCGTTCTCTCTGACCGGCCAGCCTTCCGCATGCGGCACCGCGCGTGAAGTCGGTACATTCTCCCATCGTCTGCCTGCGGACATGGTGGTGACAAACGAAAAACACCGCGATATCTGCGAGAAGCACTGGAATATTCCGTCAGGGACCATTCCGGCAAAAATCGGTCTGCACGCCGTGGCGCAAGACCGCGCGCTGAAAGATGGCAAGCTCAATGTCTACTGGGCGATGTGCACCAACAACATGCAGGCTGGTCCGAACATCAATGAGGAGCGTATGCCGGGCTGGCGCGATCCGCGTAACTTCATCATCGTCTCCGATCCGTACCCGACGGTCAGCGCCTTGTCTGCTGACCTGATCCTGCCGACGGCGATGTGGGTAGAGAAAGAAGGTGCCTACGGTAACGCTGAACGCCGTACACAGTTCTGGCGTCAGCAGATTAAAGCACCGGGCGAATCGAAGTCGGATCTGTGGCAACTGGTGCAGTTCTCTCGTCGCTTCAAAACAGAAGAAGTGTGGCCCGAAGAGCTGCTGGCACAAAAACCGGAGCTGCGTGGCAAAACGCTATATGACGTGCTGTTTGCCACGCCAGTAGTGACAAAATTTCCGGTGACTGAACTGGCTGAAGATCAACTGAATGATGAATCCCGCGAGCTGGGCTTCTATCTGCAAAAAGGGTTGTTCGAAGAGTACGCCTGGTTTGGTCGCGGTCACGGGCATGACCTTGCGCCATTTGACGATTACCACAAAGCCCGCGGTTTACGCTGGCCGGTCGTTGAAGGCAAAGAGACCCAGTGGCGCTACAGCGAAGGCAACGACCCTTACGTGAAAGCAGGTGAAAGCTACAAGTTCTACGGTAAACCGGACGGTAAAGCGGTTATCTTCGCGCTGCCGTTTGAGCCTGCTGCTGAAGCGCCGGATAAAGAATATGACCTGTGGCTATCCACCGGACGTGTTCTGGAACACTGGCATACCGGCAGTATGACGCGTCGTGTGCCTGAACTGCACCGCGCTTTCCCGGAAGCCGTGCTGTTTATCCACCCGCTGGATGCAAAAGCACGCGATCTGCGTCGTGGCGATAAGGTCAAAGTGATTTCCCGTCGTGGCGAAGTGATTTCGATTGTTGAAACACGCGGTCGTAACCGTCCGCCGCAGGGGCTGGTGTACATGCCGTTCTTCGACGCCGCACAGCTGGTGAACAACCTGACGCTGGATGCGACGGATCCGCTCTCCAAAGAGACGGATTTCAAGAAGTGCGCCGTGAAACTGGCGAAGGTGTAACGCGTTATGTCCCGGTCAGCAAAACCCCAAAATGGCCGCCGCCGCTTTCTGCGCGATATGGTTCGCGCAGCAGGCGGGCTGGCCGTCGTTGGCGTGGCGCTGGGGTTGCAACAACAAACCGCACGCGCAACTGGCGTGCGGTTGCGCCCGCCAGGTGCACTAAGCGAGGAGGCATTTGCCAGCGCTTGCGTACGTTGCGGTCAGTGCGTTCAGGCATGTCCGTATGACACGCTGAAGCTGGCGACGCTGGCCTCCGGGCTGGCGGCTGGTACGCCATATTTCATCGCCCGTGATATTCCCTGCGAAATGTGTGAGGACATTCCGTGCGCCAAAGTCTGCCCCAGCGGCGCGTTGGACAGAGAAATTGAATCCATTGACGATTCGCGTATGGGGCTGGCGGTACTGCTGGATCACGAAAACTGCCTCAACTATCAGGGATTACGCTGTGACGTTTGCTATCGCGAGTGCCCGAAAATCGATGAGGCGATCACCCTGGAGCTGGACCGTAACATGCGTACCGGCAAGCATGCGCGGTTTATTCCTACCGTGCACAGCGATGCCTGTACCGGCTGTGGGAAATGCGAAAAAGTCTGCGTACTGGAGCAGCCAGCAATAAAAGTGCTGCCGTTGTCGCTGGCGAAAGGGGAGTTAGGACACCATTACCGCTTCGGTTGGCTGGAGGGGAACAATGGCAAATCGTAAACGTGATGCCGGGCGTGAAGCGCAGGCAAAAAAAGGATGGTGGAGGAGTCATCGCTGGCTGCTGCTGCGTCGTCTGAGTCAGTTTCTGATACTGGCGATGTTCCTTAGCGGCCCGTGGCTAGGTGTTTGGATCCTGCATGGCAACTACAGTAGCAGCCTGTTGCTGGACGCTATCCCGTTCACCGATCCGCTGATTACTCTGCAAAGCCTGGCCAGTGGGCATCTGCCAGCGACGGTGGCATTAACGGGGGCAGCCATCATTACGGTGCTGTATGCCCTGGCCGGTAAGCGACTGTTTTGCAGTTGGGTTTGTCCCATGAACCCGGTCACCGATTTAGCCAGCTGGCTGCGCAGAAGGTTTGACCTGAATCAGTCCGCAACCCTGCCGCGCCATATACGGTACGTCCTGCTGGTAGTCATTCTGGTCGGTTCAGCGCTGACTGGTACGCTGCTGTGGGAGTGGATAAACCCGGTTTCTTTGCTGGGACGTAGCCTGGTAATGGGATTCGGTAGCGGAGCGTTGCTGATCCTCGCGCTGTTTTTATTTGATTTACTGGTCGTTGAGCATGGCTGGTGCGGGCATCTCTGCCCACTGGGTGCGCTGTATAGCGTGGTGGGAAGTAAAGGTGCATTAACCGTCTCGGCAAAAGAACGTAACAGATGTAACCGCTGTATGGATTGTTTTCATGTTTGCCCGGAACCGCATGTGCTACGTGCGCCGGTGCTGGATGAGCAAAGTCCGGTGCAGGTAACCAGTCGCGATTGCATGGCCTGCGGTCGCTGTGTGGATGTCTGTTCTGAGGATGTTTTTACAATAACAACACGATGGAGTTCGGGAGCGAAATCATGAAAAGCCATGACCTGATTAAAGCGCTGAGTCAATGGATGGCCGCGCTGGCCTTGCTAGTCAGTGGGGCAGTTTGGGCTGCAAACGGAGTGGATCTGAGCCAGTCACCGGAAGTCTCAGGAACACAGGAAGGGGCGATTCGCATGCCGAAAGAGCAAGAGCGCATGCCGCTGAACTATGTGAATCAGCCGCCGATGGTTCCGCATAGCGTTGAAGGGTATCAGGTGACGACGAACACTAACCGCTGCCTGCAATGCCACGGTGTGGAAAGCTATCGCACCACCGGTGCGCCGCGCATCAGCCCGACGCACTTTATGGACAGCGACGGCAAGGTATTGGCTGAGGTTGCGCCGCGTCGTTATTTCTGCCTGCAATGTCACGTTCCGCAGGCTGACGCCGCGCCGATTGTTGAAAATACCTTCACCCCCTCGAAAGGTTACGGGAAATAAGAGGTCATTATGGAAAATTCTAACCGTAAACCAGGCTGGATTAAGCGCGTCTGGCAATGGTGGCGTCGCCCCAGCCGTCTGGCGCTCGGCACGCTGTTGTTAATCGGCTTTGTGGGCGGCATTATTTTCTGGGGCGGCTTTAATACCGGTATGGAAAAGGCCAATACAGAAGAGTTCTGCATTAGCTGTCACGAAATGCGCAATACGGTGTACCAGGAATACATGGAAACCGTACACTACAACAACCGCAGTGGTGTGCGAGCGACTTGCCCTGATTGTCACGTCCCACACGAGTGGGGCCCGAAAATGATCCGTAAGATCAAGGCCAGTAAAGAGCTGTACGCGAAAGCACTGGGGTTAATAGATACACCGCAGAAATTTGAAGACCATCGTTTAACGATGGCGCAAAATGAGTGGCGGCGTATGAAAGATAACAATTCGCAAGAGTGTCGAAACTGTCACAACTTCGAGTTTATGGATTTAACCGCCCAGAAAGGCGTAGCGGCCAAAATGCACGACCAGGCCGTGAAAGACGGGCAAACCTGTATTGACTGCCATAAAGGGATAGCGCACAAACTGCCTGATATGCGCGAAGTCAAACCGGGCTTTTAACAGGATGTAGATAACCAGGTATGCTTGAAGCCAGAGAATTACTTTGCGAGCGGGATGACAGAATACTGTTCAGCGAGTTGTCATTTCGCGTCAACGCAGGGGAATGGGTACAAATTACCGGCAGCAACGGCGCAGGGAAAACCACTCTGCTGCGGTTGCTTACCGGGCTGGCGCGTCCCGACGCAGGGGAGGTTTGCTGGCAAGAGCAACCGCTGCATCACGTGCGGGACAGCTACCATCAGCAACTACTGTGGATCGGACATCAGCCGGGGATAAAAACCCGGCTTTCGGCGTTGGAGAACCTGCGTTTCTTCCATCATGACGGCGACATCGCGCAGTGTCTGGCTGCGCTGGCGCAGGCGGGACTTGCCGGATATGAAGATATCCCAGTGAACCAACTTTCCGCCGGACAACAGCGGCGCGTGGCGCTGGCCCGTTTGTGGCTGACCCGCGCCCGACTGTGGATCCTCGATGAACCCTTTACCGCCATTGATGTGAACGGCGTTGAGCGACTGACTCAGCGTATGGCGCAGCATACGGAGCAGGGCGGTATTGTTATTCTCACCACCCACCAACCGCTCAATGTCGAGACCGATAAAGTGCGACGCATTGCGCTGACCAGTGAGAGGGCAACGCAATGATGTGGCGAATCTTTCGTTTAGAACTGCGAGTTGCGTTTCGTCATAGTGCGGAAATTGCTAATCCTTTATGGTTCTTCCTGATTGTTATTACGCTGTTCCCCCTGAGTATTGGGCCGGAGCCACAGCTGCTGGCGCGCATAGCGCCGGGCATCATCTGGGTTGCAGCGCTACTGGCGTCATTGCTGGCGCTGGAACGGCTATTTCGTGATGACTTACAGGATGGCAGCCTTGAGCAACTGATGCTGCTGCCGTTACCGCTACCGGCCGTGGTGCTGGCGAAAGTGATGGCGCACTGGGTCGTGACAGGTCTGCCGCTGCTGATCCTCTCGCCACTGGTGGCGCTGTTGCTGGGCATGGATATGTACGGCTGGAAAATTATGGCGCTGACTTTGTTACTCGGCACTCCGACGCTGGGTTTTCTCGGCGCGCCGGGCGTAGGGTTGACGGTGGGCTTAAAGCGCGGCGGCGTGCTGTTAAGCGTGCTGGTACTCCCGCTCACCATACCCTTACTGATTTTTGCGACCGCCGCGATGGATGCGGCTTCTATGCACTTACCGGTTGAAGGGTACATGGCGATTCTGGGTGCGTTGCTGGTCGGCAGCGCCACGTTAAGCCCGTTTGCCACAGCCGCGGCGTTACGGATAAGCGTGCAGTAACGAGAATTAGATGTGCATGCCGGGCAAGGCGCTCCGGCACAACGGATTTTAATTTATGGAGTCTGGTGACTGAACTATGTGGAAAACACTTCATCAATTGGCGATGCCCCCTCGGCTCTATCAGATCTGTGGCTGGTTTATCCCGTGGCTGGCGATTGCCAGCGCGGTGGTACTGATAACGGGATGGATCTGGGGCTTTGGTTTTGCGCCTGCAGACTATCAGCAGGGGCAGAGCTATCGCATTATTTATCTGCACGTTCCGGCGGCAATCTGGTCGATGGGCATTTACGCCTCGATGGCCGTTGCCGCGTTTATCGGCCTGGTCTGGCAGATGAAAATGGCCAATCTGGCGCTGGCTGCGATGGCGCCGATTGGTGCAGTGTTTACCTTTATTGCGCTGGTGACAGGTTCCGCATGGGGCAAACCGATGTGGGGAACCTGGTGGGTTTGGGATGCCCGACTCACCTCTGAACTGGTGCTGCTGTTTCTCTACGTTGGCGCCATTGCGCTGTGGCATGCCTTTGATGACCGCCGTCTGGCAGGTCGTGCCGCCGGTATTCTGGTGCTGATTGGCGTGGTCAACTTACCGATTATCCACTACTCGGTTGAGTGGTGGAATACGCTGCATCAGGGTTCTACCCGCATGCAGCAAAGCATCGATCCGGCGATGCGTACGCCGCTGCGTCTGGCGATCGTCGGCTACCTGTTACTGTTTGTCACGCTGGCGCTGATGCGCATGCGTAACCTGATTCTGATGATGGAAAAACGCCGCCCGTGGGTGAGCGAACTGATCTTAAAAAGAGGCCGCCAATGACCCCTGCATTTGCATCATGGAGTGATTTTTTCGCGATGGGCGGCTACGCCTTGTATGTCTGGCTTGCCGTAGCGATGAGTGTTATCCCGCTGGTGGTGCTGGTAGTGCATTCCACGTTACAGCATCGCGCAATTTTACGCGGTGTAGCGCAGCAGCGGGCGAGAGAAGCACGTATGCGTGCGGCGCAAGTGCAACGGGAGGCGGCGTGAATATTCGACGTAAAAATCGGTTATGGATAGCCTGTGCGGTACTGGCGGGTCTGGCTTTGACCATTACGCTGGTGCTTTATGCGCTGCGTTCCAATATTGACCTGTTCTATACGCCGGGAGAGATACTCTACGGTAAGCGCGAAACGCAGCAGATGCCTGAAGTCGGTCAGCGCCTACGCGTGGGCGGTATGGTGATGCCCGGTAGCGTAAAGCGCGATCCGCAGTCGTTGAAGGTGAATTTCAGCATCTATGACGCCGAAGGTGTGGTGGATGTAACCTATGAAGGTATTCTGCCGGATCTGTTCCGCGAAGGGCAGGGTGTTGTTGTTCAGGGCGAACTGGACGGGGGAAATCATGTACAGGCCAAAGAGGTTCTGGCCAAACATGATGAAAATTACACCCCGCCGGAAGTTGAAAAAGCGATGCAGGAAAACCATCGTCGTCCGGAAAGCGTGTATAAGGATAAAACGTCATGATGCCTGAAATTGGCAATGCGCTGTTGTGCCTTGCGCTAGGCGTGGCGTTACTGCTGTCGGTCTATCCGCTGTGGGGCGTAGCGCGCGGCGATGTGCGGATGATGGCTTCCGCGCGGCCCTTTGCCTGGGTGTTATTTATCTGTGTGATGGGCGCGTTCCTGATTTTGGTCAACGCCTTCGTGGTTAATGACTTTACCGTCACCTACGTCGCCAGCAATTCCAATACCCAGCTTCCGGTCTGGTATCGGGTGGCAGCAACCTGGGGCGCGCATGAAGGCTCTCTGCTGCTGTGGGTACTGCTGATGAGCGGCTGGACGTTCGCCGTTGCGGCATTCAGCCAGCGTATGCCGCTGGACATCGTCGCCCGCGTGCTGGCGGTGATGGGGATGGTCAGCGTTGGCTTTCTGCTGTTTATTCTGTTTACCTCCAATCCATTTGCCCGTACGTTGCCCAACTTCCCTATTGAAGGGCGCGACCTGAACCCGCTGTTGCAGGATCCGGGGCTGATTTTCCATCCGCCGTTGCTGTACATGGGGTATGTCGGTTTCTCCGTGGCCTTTGCGTTTGCGATTGCCGCGTTGATGAGTGGCCGACTGGACAGTACCTTCGCCCGTTTTTCGCGTCCGTGGACGCTGGCGGCGTGGGTGTTCCTGACGCTGGGTATTGTGCTCGGTTCCGCCTGGGCCTATTACGAGCTGGGCTGGGGCGGCTGGTGGTTCTGGGATCCAGTTGAAAACGCCTCGTTTATGCCATGGCTGGTGGGAACGGCGCTGATGCACTCGTTGTCGGTCACCGAACAGCGTGCCAGCTTTAAAGCCTGGACGCTGCTGCTGTCAATCTGCGCCTTCTCGCTTTGCCTGTTGGGGACTTTCCTGGTGCGCTCCGGCGTGCTGGTGTCGGTGCATGCTTTTGCCTCCGATCCGTCGCGCGGGATGTTTATTCTGGCCTTTATGGTATTAGTGATTGGCGGCTCCCTGCTGCTGTTTGCGGTTCGCGGTCACAAGGTCCGCTCACGGGTAAACAACGCGCTGTGGTCGCGTGAATCTCTGCTGTTGGGCAACAACGTTCTGCTGATTGCCGCCATGCTGGTGGTGCTATTGGGTACGCTGCTGCCGCTGGTGCACAAACAGCTGGGGTTGGGTAGCATTTCGATTGGCGAGCCGTTCTTCAACACCATGTTTACCTGGCTGATGGCACCGTTCGCGCTGTTGCTGGGAATAGGGCCATTAGTGCGTTGGGGCCGTGACCGACCGCGTAAGCTGAAAACACTATTGCTTGTCGCGTTTGTCACCACGCTTGTTATGTCGCTGCTGCTGCCGTGGCTGTTTGAGGATCGCATTGCCGCTATGACGGTGGTGGGTCTGGCGATGGCATGCTGGATATTTGTGCTGGCGGTGTCCGAAGCGTTCCTGCGTGTTTCCCGCGGAACGAAGTTAACACCAAGCTATTGGGGCATGGTGTCGGGCCACGTTGGGCTGGCGATTACTATTGTCGGTATTGCCTTTAGCCAGAACTACAGTGTTGAACGCGATGTGCGCATGAAGGCAGGTGATAGCGTCAGTATCCATAACTATCAGTTCACGTTCCGCGAAGTGAAAGATATTACCGGACCTAACTACCGGGGCGGTGTCGCCATTATTGGCGTTACCCGAGATGGTAAACCAGAAGCCACGCTGCATGCGGAAAAACGCTTCTATAACAGCACCAGTTCGATGATGACCGAAGCGGCAATTGACGGCGGATTCACACGCGATCTGTACGCTGCGCTGGGTGAAGAACTGGATAACGGCGCATGGGCTGTGCGTTTGTACTACAAACCGTTTATTCGCTGGATTTGGGCCGGAGGATTGCTGATGGCGCTGGGCGGATTGTTCTGCCTGTTTGATCCACGCTATCGTCAGCGCACGCGTCCTCGCGCCGCGGTGCAAAAAAATGCGTCGGAGGCTGTATGAAGCGCAACGCACTGTTAATTCCGTTTATTATTTTTCTGATCATTGCGGCGGCGCTGCTGTGGCAGCTGGCGCGTAACGCTCAGGGGGACGATCCCACTAATCTGGAGTCGGCGCTGATCGGCAAACCCGTTCCGACATTCCGCCTGGAGTCGCTGGAAAATCCGGGTCAGCATTATCAGGCCGATGTGCTGACCCAGGGCAAACCGGTACTGCTGAACGTCTGGGCGACCTGGTGTCCGACCTGTCGCGCCGAACATCAGTACCTGAATCAGCTGTCTGCGCAGGGCGTACGGGTAGTGGGTCTGAACTATAAAGACGATCGTCAGAAAGCCATTGTCTGGCTGAAAGAGCTGGGCAATCCTTACTCATTAAGCCTGTTTGACGGCGACGGTATGCTTGGTCTGGATCTTGGCGTGTACGGCGCGCCGGAGACGTTCCTGATCGACGGTAAAGGTATTATTCGCTATCGCCATGCCGGTGATTTGAATGCCAGGGTGTGGGAGAGCGAGATCAAACCGTTGTGGGATAAGTACAGTAAGGAGGCTGCGCAATGAGATTTTTACTGGGCCTGCTGATGCTGGTTATCTCGGGATCCGCGCTTGCGACCATCGATGTGATGCAGTTTAAGGATGAAGCGCAGGAGCAGCAGTTCCGTCAGCTTACCGAACAGTTGCGCTGTCCTAAATGTCAGAACAACAGTATTGCCGATTCTAACTCGATGATTGCCACCGACCTGCGTCAGAAAGTGTACGAACTGATGCAGGAAGGAAAAAGTCAGAAAGAGATTGTCGACTACATGGTGGCGCGCTACGGCAACTTCGTCACTTACGATCCGCCGTTGACGCCGCTTACTGTGCTTTTGTGGGTGATGCCGGTGGTCGCGATTGGTCTGGGTGGCTGGATTATTTTCGCCCGTACTCGCCGACGTGTCCGGGTAAAACAGGAAGAGTTTCCTGATGACGTTATCCCGGATGGCAAGCGCGGTGGGTTCGGGTTGTTTGTGCCCGGCATCGTGGTGGCGCTGGGGGTTGGCGCAGTGAGCTATTATGAAACCGGCAACTATAAGCAGGTTCAGGTCTGGCAACAGGCCACCGCTCAGGCTCCGGCGCTGCTGGAGCGGGCGTTGGATCCAAAAGCTGATCCGCTCAATGAAGAAGATATGACGCGTCTGGCGTTGGGTTTGCGCACTCGCTTACAAGCCGATCCTGCCAACGTTGAAGGTTGGATCATGCTTGGGCGCATTGGCATGGTACTTGGTAACGCCAGTACGGCCACTGAAGCCTATGCCAATGCTTATCGACTGGATCCGAAAAACAGCGATGCTGCGCTGGGCTATGCGGAAGCGCTGACCCGTTCTTCCGATCCTGACGATAACCGTCGAGGAGGGGAGCTGCTACGCCAGTTGGTACGCGGCGAACATGCCAACGTGCGGGTTCTCAGCATGTATGCGTTTAACGCTTTTGAACAGCAGCGCTTTGGCGAGGCGGTTGCGGCATGGGAGATGATGCTGAAATTATTACCGGCCAATGATACCCGTCGGGCGGTGATAGAACGCAGCATTAAGCAGGCGATGGAGCAGCTAACGCCGCAGGAGAAGTAAGAGTGGAAGATGCCGGATGGCGACGCAAAACGTCTTATCCGGCCTACTGATGCACGTGACTTGTAGGCCCGATAAGCGTAGCGCTATCGGGCAATATCTGATTACTGCATGCCGCGTGTTTGTAAAAATAGAATGGTGGCAGCTACACGAGAACGCACGTTGAGTTTGCGCAGCAGATTGCGAATATGCACCTTCACCGTCTGTTCAGAAATATTCAGCACTGATGCAATCTGTTTGTTCGACAGCCCCTGAGCAAGTTCATGTAACACATCCAGTTCGCGTTCGGTGAGAACGCTGAATGGGTCTTCCTGAGCGCCAAACAGGTCGCGCTCGCGCAAATATTCGCTGACGCGGGTACTAAAGGCTTTACCACCTTTGGCACCACTGCGAATAGCCTCCAGCAGGACTTCAGGATCGCTGTCTTTAAGTAAATAACCATCCGCGCCGGCATCAATTAGAGCGTACACATCGTTGGCGGCATCCGATACGGTAAGAATAATAATTTGCGCGGTGACGCCGTCCCGACGCAGCGCATTCAGGGTATCCAGTCCGCTCATCCCTTTCATATTGAGATCCAGTAGGATCACATCAAGGTCCAGGCGGTTTGCCAGGTCGATAGCGCTGGCGCCATCACCCGCTTCCGCGACTACGTTAAAGGCGGGATCAAGTTGCAATAATTGACTAATTCCTCGCCGCATCAGTGGGTGGTCGTCAACAATCAGCACCCGAAAAGGCGTTGCTTCAGGCATACTATTCTCCTGAGTTTTTATTAGTATCATTATTGTTTTCAGCGCATCAATCGTCCACATTCATCACGCTGATGAGAGGATAAATTTTACCCCAATTTGTGCATGGGTAAGTAGTAAAACCTGTACAGATGTAAGAATCCCACATAATCGTGCCATTCATATTTAGAGATCCTTCGGCATAATCAATCTGCCAACAAAGGAGATCACTATGCGTAAAGCCCGTTTTACTGAGCATCAGATCATTGCCGTAATTAAATCGGTTGAATCCGGACGAACCGTTCAAGATGTCTGCCGGGAGGCCGGTATTTCTGAAGCCATCTACTATAACTGGTTGTTGCAAAGGATTATTCAACGGTGAATGATTTTCATTGGTATTATTTTTTTTGAAATTGTCGTTTTGTTCTAATATATGATAACCATAGGTTACTGAATCATATCAAGCAGTGTTCCTTTGCCGATATTTGGCGTAATAACGGAAATCATTAAAGATGACCTGGCTGGCCAATTGATGGTGAGTCGTAACGAGAGTTGCCGCAACCACACCGTATGCAAGAGCATGATTGCGGCCGACTGGCGAACGTTCGATAGTGCGAGTATTGAATGATTGCCAGTCACGGCGGATTGTACTTAAGCAATATGACGGTT